>CALAZW010000001.1 GCA_937926545.1 uncultured Helcococcus sp.
TAAGTAACTCCAAGTTGAACTCTTCCACTGAATCATCCTTTTTTATCTTATTATCAGCTGTCTTGGCCACCTTAAAATCAACTGGTGCTGCTGCCATTATTAGCCCATCAGATCTGGAAAGATTATCCTTGATCGCTTTTTCCAAGTCATCATTACTTTCTATTTGGATATGTTCTAAACCATCCAAGTCCTCAGTTACTACCCTACCGGTAATATAGATAACATGGGCACCTCTGTTTCTAGCCTGCTTGGCCAAATTGTAGCCCATTTTTCCTGAAGAGTCATTACTTATATATCTAACTGGATCTATCCTAGTAAGACTTCCTCCAGCAGTTACTATTATGGTTTTTCCTGCCAAATCCTTCTTAGTGAAGTAGCCTTCTAAATAGTCTATTATTTCAAGTGGTTCAGCCATTCTACCAGCTCCAACTGTATTACAAGCCAATTGGCCACTATTAGAGTCTATAAAGTCATAGCCAAAGTCCCTTAACTCTTCTATATTCCTTTGAGTTATAGGGTTTATCAACATATTTGTATTCATAGCTACTGCAAATACTACTGGTGCCTTGGAAGCTAAAATACTTGCTGTAAGTAAATTATCAGCCATCCCTGCATTGACCTTGGCCATGGTATTGGCAGATGCTGGTGCCACTAAAAAAACATCCTTGTCATTGGTTATATCAATGTGAAGAACGCTTTTAGGATGAATCCACATGTCTGTATATACTCTATTATCAGACATGGTTTCAAAGGTTATGGGATTTATAAATTTAACAGCTGATTCAGTCATTATTACCTCTACTTCAGCCCCTAATTTTCTCAACTTACTAATTAGATCCAAGGTCTTATATATGGCAATGCCACCTGTAACTCCTATTAAGATTTTTTTACCCTTTAACATGACTACTCCTTAGTTACTTTACCTTCCATAATCTCATTAATAGCTATGGTAACAGGTTTTACCCCATCTTCCTTTACTAAAGGTTCTGAACCTTCAACTATTTCCTTGGCTCTCTTAGCTGCCATCATGGCTATTTCATATCTACTCTTACTTATTTTTTCTAATTCTCTAAATGATGGATTTATCATCTTAGTCCCTCCTATTTTTTTCAAAATCTATAATGTCTATTATTTGTTCACAAGCCCTATCTACGGTATGATTTATTACAAAATAATCATAGTCCTTTATATAGGCCATTTCTTTTTTTGAGTTTTGCATCCTTAAGGATATCTTTTCTTCACTTTCAGTTCCCCTATTTCTAAGCCTTTTTTCTATATCTTTTAGCCTTCTAGGCATGATGAAAATAAAGGCTGCATTTTCGTAATTTTTCTTAACCTGCATGGCACCTTGAACATCTATTTCTAAAATAACAATGTTTCCCTTGTCAATTTCTTCATCTACAAATCTTCTAGGCGTTCCATAAAAATTACCATGCACATAGGCATGCTCTAAAAGCTCATTTTCATTTATCATATGGGTGAATTCTTCATTATTTATAAAATAATAATCTTCGCCATCAACTTCACCATCTCTTTGATACCTGGTAGTAACTGATGTACTAAGTACCAAATCATCATTGTCTGAAAGTAATTTTTCTACTACAGTTCCCTTACCTACTCCTGAAGGTCCTGATATTACTAATAAAAAACCCTTCATACTGCCTCCTACTCAACATTTTGTACTTGCTCTTTTAATTTTTCGATCAAGGATTTACCTTCAATTATATGGTCAATTATAGATAAATCATTTGCCTTAGAGCCTATAGTATTAAATTCTCTAAGCATTTCTTGAACAATAAAATCTAGTTTTTTACCCACGGGAGCATTTGATTCAATATTTTTTCTAAATTGTTCTATATGACTTTTTAATCTGATTATTTCTTCGTTTATATCAGACTTGTCAGCATAAAAAGCAATTTCATTTGCCAATCTGTCTTGGTCTATAGCAACAGTATCAGTGAGTATATTGGCTATGTTTTTTTCCAATCTCTCCTTGTATATGTAGACTACTTCCTCTGATCTTTTTTCCACCTCTAAAATTATCTCTTCTAGTTTTGCCAGGTTAAATTCCAAATCCTTAGCCAAGGACTGACCTTCAACTTGTCTCATCTTATCTACTTTTTCGCTGGCCTCTCCTATGGCAGATAAAAGCATCTTGGATACTTCTTCATCTACTTCATTGTTGGATTCAAAGTTAATTATATCTTCATTTATTAAGATATCCCTCAAGCTTAGTCTATAATCTAGATCTATATACTCAATTAAATCTTCCAGCTTGTTTTTCATGTCCAAGGCCAAATCCTTCTCTATGGAAACATTTGAACTTAAAGACTTTCTCCTGCTGGATTTAATGTATACATCAACCCTGCCTCTTTTTAATTTACTATTAATTTCTTTTCTTATCTTATCTTCTAAAAAATTGAATTGACTTGGCATTCTTATTTGCAAATCAAAATATCTGCTGTTGACAGTCCTTATCTCCACATCGAAATCAACCAATTCGTTTTCTATTTCAGATTTACCATATCCTGTCATTGACTTAATCATAACTTGCTCCTTTATGTTTAATATATTAATTCTACTACAAAAATATATTAAGTCAATTAATTGTTACAATATTTTAATATATCTTTGACTTCATTATGTTATAATAGGCTTGGAGGTTATTATGACATTAGATGGTATAACAATTAGCGCAATCGTAGAAGAGTTGCAAGATAAAATAACAGATGGAAAAATTCAAAAAATTAATCAAATAAATGACAGCCTTATAATCTTAACCATATACAATAAGGAGACTTATAAATTATTAATTTCTATTGATTCTTCCAACCCAAGAATACACTTTACAACTAAAAGCTTTCAAAATCCTACTAGACCACCAAACTTTTGTATGGTCCTTAGAAAACATCTACAGGGTTTTAGAATAATTAATATTGAACAAAATAAACTAGATAGGACTATAATCTTTACAATAGATTCCTTTAATGAACTTGGAATAAAATCAGAAAAGAAGTTAATTTTAGATATAATGGGCAAGCACTCAAACCTTGTTCTAATCAATGAAGAAAACAAGGTTATAGACGCTATAAAAAGAATATCCCACGACATGAGTAGGGTTAGGGCAGTTTATCCTGGCTCAAGCTTTGATTTAATTGGCTCTGACAAAATTGATATTGATCAAGAAACCATTGATCTATCCCAATTGGATATAGAAGATAAAACTCAAATCTTTAGAATCTTTTATAGTAATTTTACAGGTTTTAGTCCTCTTATTGGCCATGAAATAGCCTATAAGGCCAACCTGGACTCTAGAAGACCCTTTGGTAGTTTAGACGAAAAAGAACTCCAAGCCTTAAATGCTTCCTTTAATAAAATAAGGACCACTATAGTCAATAAAAACTTTAGTCCCCTAGCCTATCTAGATGAAAAAACTGATAGACTAATAGACTATTATTGTTTTGAACTAGATCATCTTGCTGGGCTTAAGCAGTATGATGATAGCATAAGTAATATTATAGATAATTTTTATCTGGAAAATCTCCATGACGATAGTCTAGGCCAGGCTAAAAACGCCCTTAAGGATAAGATTGACCACCTTTTACAAAAGGATATAAAAAAATTAGACCTGATGGAAAAAGACTTGGTTAAATCAAAAGATTATGATCAGTATAGGATAGAAGGTGATCTTTTATCCAGTAGTGTCCACCTACTTAAAAAGGGTATGGACCAAGTTGAAGTCTATAATTACTATAGCAATGAAAATCTTATCATTGACCTAGAAAGCCATAAGATCCCTTGGGAAAATGTTGAGAAAAAATACAAGAAGGGTACAAAACTTCACAGAACCAATAACATCTTACAAGATAAAATCCCCCTAGTTAAGGGAGAAATCCTTTACTTGGATAGCATCTTAAATAGTATTGACCTGGTTAGTAATACAAGCGAACTAGAAGAAATAAAAGATGAGCTAATCAAGGGAGATTATATTAAAAAGACTAGAAGCAAGAAAAAAAAGAAGGTTCAAGAAAAATCAGAGCCTTACAAATTTATAACAGATAATAAACTTATTATCTATGTGGGTAAGAACAATCAACAAAACGAGCAAATCACCTTGAAAGAGGCCAATAAAGATGATTATTTCTTCCACGTTAAAGACCTTCCTGGCTCCCATGTCATCTTGAAAAACAACCAAAATATCCTAGAAGAAGAAGATATTTTAGCTGCTGCCTATCTGGCTGCCAAGCACTCTAAGGCATCCAATGATTTAAATGTGGATGTCGACTATACTGAGAAAAAAAATGTCTACAAGGAAAAAGGTGCCAAACCAGGTATGGTGTATTACAATAACTTTATCACCCTAAGGGTTGATTTGGAAAATAAACCTAAAAATATAAGACAACTAGCTGACTAGTTGTCTTGTTTTTTTAATAAATATTGATAAAATTAAACCTATTATAGAAACTATAACTATGGTTCCCCCCGGCTTTAAGGATAGATAATAGGCAGAAACTATGCCCACCATCATATAAACAAAACCAAAAACCAAGGAGTTTCTAACTGTAGATCTATAATTCTTACTTACCATCATAGAACTTGCTACTGGTAAAATCATGGTTGATGATATGATCAAAACCCCTACTATCTTAGACGATACAGCTATAGTTATGGCCAATAAAAGAGTAAATAGATTTTCATTTAATGATAATCTTACCCCAGATAATCTGGCCTGGGTACTGTCAACAGCTATGCTTAAAAGACCATAGTCCAAATAAAGATAAAGGACGATAACCAAGATAGTAACAGCCAAGACTATTAACATATCCATGGTATTTATGGATATAATAGATCCAAATAAAAAGGATTCAAAATTTTGGCTACCTGGCACAAAATCCGATAAGATAGATGCCAGGCCTATCCCTAAACTTGTTATTATAGCTGTAGCTAGATCACCATTTTGTGGGAACTTAGCCCTTATTTTCTCTATGGAAAAGGCCCCTAAGATACTGGCTACTATAGCCCCTATCAAGGGATTAATAGATAGGATAAGTCCCACTGATATCCCAGCAAGGGAAGTGTGGGATAGGGCATCTCCTATGGTAGATGTCTTTCTATTTACAACTATGGTCCCTATCAAGGGAATAATTATAGATAACATCATGCCTGTTAATAGAGCTCTTCTCATAAATGCATATTCTAACATAGGATCTCCTTTCTTATGGTCTTGTTTTTCAAGTAAAACTTCTTATTAAAATAACCATCTGCCTTGTCCAACTCATGGGTAACCATTATTATAGTTTTCTTGTGCCTTTCGTTTAAGTGTTTAAGTAGGTGGAAAAATGCCTGGCTATTATCCTGGTCCACTCCTACTGTAGGCTCATCAAATATTAAAATATCCGGGTTATGAACCAAGGCCTTAGCTATCATTATCCTTTGTTTTTGACCTCCTGATAGGCTATTAAAGTCCCTGTCATAGTAGTCTAACATGTTTACTAATTCCAAGCTCTCCCTAACCTTTTTCCAGTGTTCTTTTCTAGGCCTATTAAAGATATTAAAATCATCATAAAGATTTAAAACTATAAGCTCTGCACAACTTATGGGAAAGGCTATAGGGTTATTTCTATCAACCTGGTTAACATAACCAATTCTTCCCCAATCTCTAAAACTTTTAATCTCCACCCCATCTATTAGGATTTGCCCTTCATTGGCCTCCATCTCATGAACTAAAAGTTTTATTAAGGTAGACTTTCCCGTTCCATTATTTCCAATAATTCCTATAAAGTCTTGTTTTTCTATGGAAAAATTAAGGTTTTTTAGAATAATATTGTCATCATATTTAAAAGATAGGTTTTTAACTTCAATCATTTTTTATCCCTCAACCCTTCTAAAAGGTTTTCCAAGTTCATCTCCATCAAGGAAAAATAATCCTTACCTTGATCTATATCAGCTTTATCCACAACTTCTAAGGTGGTCAAGGCCAATACCTTTCCCCCAACCTCTTCAGCTATAGTCTCAGCTATTTTACTAGAAGCTCCATGCTCATAAAAAATAGTAGAAATTTCTTTTTCTTTACATAAATCTACTATTTCCTTAACCTGCCTAATATTAGGTTCACTTTCAGAGTTTATCCCCTCCAAGGCTTCCTGTTTTAAACCATAGTCTCTGGCTAAATAACCAAAGGCTTCATGGGGCACTATAAAGTGTTTACCCTTATAAGGAGCAAGCTCCTCTTGATATCTAGCCTTCAAATCTAAGATTTTATCTTTTTCCCTTTGAAAGTTTCCTTCATAATAGTCCTTATTATCCCCATCAAGGGTGATTAAACTTTCCTTTATAAGCTCCATCTGGCTTATGGCATTATCTAGACTTAACCAAATATGCGGATCGTGATCTCCGTGATCATGACCTTCATGGTCATGGTCTTCGTGATTATCCTCTTCCAATTCTATTAAATCAATATTTAAGCTGGTGTCAACAATATTTAAATCTGGATTTGATTTTTCTATGCCCTCAACCCATGATTCAAAACCTGCTCCGTTGATAAAAATCACATCTGCTCCCAATATTTCCTTCATATCCTTAGTATTAGGTTCCCATCCATGGGCATTTCCAGATTTCAATAGGTTACTTACCCTAACCCTATCCCCTCCTATTTTTTGACTAAAGTCATATAGGGGGTAAAATGATGTGGTTATTTCTATTTTATCGTCTGTTTTTTCTTTTTCTCTTCCACAAGACGTTAAGATTATTGTTAATGCTAATAGTACAATTATAAATTTATTCTCCATTCCTTCCTCCTTAATGAGAATCATTCTCATTTAATTATATCCATAGTTTTACTTTTGTCAATAATAATATATAATTATCTGGGAGGCATATTATGAATAAACAAATTTTAATTGAAAATGATTTAAAACTAACAGACAATAGACTATTGATTTTAGATGTCTTCCAAGACAGCGATTCTCCTATGAGCGCAGATGACATCTACGAACAACTTAAGGACAAAAAAATTAATCTTTCTTCTATTTATAGAAACTTGGCCATTATGGTTGAAAAGGAAATCCTAGTAAAAAATATAGGTTACAATGGCATATCCTACTATCAATTAAATGATCATAAACATAAGCATCACTTGATATGCTCTGAATGCCACCAGGTCATTCCCCTAGATTTTTGCCCTATCATGGCCTTTAAGTCAAAAATTGAAGAAGATACCAACTTTATTATTACTGGACATAACTTTGAATTCATAGGTATATGTCCCAAATGTCAAAATAAAAAAAAGAAAAGGAAAAGTTAAACTTTTCCTTAATCTTTATACCACAGAGGATACTCCTCTGAGAAATCTTCATATATCTCAAATAAATAATTTATTTTTTCTCCTAGCCTATCTTTTTCTACCTGGTCTATAATTGAATTATACTTAGTGATTAAGTCTAAACAATCAACGGCTGTGTAAAAGCTAAGCAGTCTAAAAAACTTTCTTCCTGGCTCTCCATCAAAGTACTTTTTCAATAGGTCATTGGTGAACTTCTCATCTAATCTTGCCAATTCATGAAGAAATAAGAAATCCATAACATAGTCTCCTGATAAATCTTTTTCCCTAGTCTTAATTTCCAATTCTCCATTTGTCAAATAGATATTATCCAGACTATGGCCAAAAATATAAAAACTATCCCTATCATTTAATAAGAAGTTATTTGCTTCGATAAAATCCACCAAGATATAATCTTTTAATCCTGTTGAACTTGAAAGACCATGATTGTATAGGATTAGATTTATCCTATTATTATAGCCATCTATCCACGATTTATCTTCTATTAAAGTATGTTTTTCCTTTAATAGCTTTAAGAGCTCCTTGGACAGCTCACTTTTTTCAAGGTCATCCAAACTGGCAAAAACATTTCTTAGGCTAATATTTTCATTTTGAACCTTTTTTATTTTCATGATTATATTTCCAGACCTTCTATTTCTTTTTCTATTTCACTAACTCTAGACATGGATAAGATCTTATTTGCAAAATCTTCTGCTTCCCTATAGTTAGCATTTAATACAGTATTTTTAATTTTTGAAATCTTTGATCCCACTGAAGAAAATTCATCCAGTCCCATACCTAATAATAGGTAGGTCGCCTTAGTATCAGAAGCCATACTACCACACATGCCTGTCCATTTACCAGCCTTGTGGGATGCATCTATTACCTTTTTCATTGCTCTTAATACTGCTGGATGATAATTGTTATATAGATGGGAGATATTTTCATTTCCCCTGTCTACAGCTAATATATATTGGGTCAAGTCATTTGTACCTATACTAAAGTAATCACAGTGTTGAATTAATTCTTCTGCTATAAATACAGAAGCTGGTGTTTCTATCATTACCCCTACTTCAATATTTGCATCAAATTCTATATTCTCATCTGATAATTCCTTCATATACTTATCTAAAAGTTCATTTACTCTTTCCAACTCTTCAACAGAAATTACCATAGGTAATAAGATTTTAACATTACCATAGGCACTAGCCCTTAAGATTGCTCTTAATTGGTCTCTAAACACTTCTTCCTTATCAAAACATATTCTTAAGGCTCTCCATCCTAAGAAGGGATTTTCTTCCTTAGGAAACTCAAAATAGCTTAGGGACTTATCTCCACCTATATCTAGGGTTCTAATAATTAAAGGTTTTCCTTCTAGACGTTCTGCAGCCTTTTTATATACTTCAAATTGTTTTTCCTCTGAAGGAAATTCATTTGAGTCCATATATAAAAATTCTGTTCTAAATAGGCCAACTCCATCTGCCCCATCCTTAAGACCAAGTTCCAAGTCTTCCAAGTTACCTATATTACAAGCAACTTCAACCTTTCTATCATCCTTAGTGATAGCTTCTTTAAACTTATCCTTATCTAAGGCTTCTTTTTCTTCTATCATTTTATTTTGTAAATCAGAATATGCTTTTAAAACTTCTTCTGAAGGATTGGTTATTATTATTCCTTCCATAGAGTCTAGAATAATAGTGTCACCGTGTTCTACATTTTCTGTTATGTTTTTCATTCCCACTAGGGCTGGAATAGATAGGGTTTGGGCTATAATGGAAGTATGACTAGTCTTTCCTCCCAAGTTCATAGCAAAACCTAATACCTTTGCCTTGTCCATGGTAGATGTATCTGATGGTGTAAGCTCTTCAGAAATAACAATATAGTCATCATCTAATTTTTCTAGAGATTTTGCCTTGATTCCCTTTAGTTCATACATGATTCTTTCGCCTATATCCTTATAGTCTGCAGCTCTT
>CALAZW010000002.1 GCA_937926545.1 uncultured Helcococcus sp.
AATGTTTGAAGAGGTCTGGAATGATGAGGAAAAATTAGAAGATGTTACAGAAGAGGTCATGGCTAATATAAGTGCGGCCTACCAAGAAAACAGTCCTGATTTAATTTATTTTTTTATACTTTATAATATTTTTAATGAATTTTTAGAAGATGTATCAGAAGACAACTTGCCAAATGAACTTACAGGCTTTAAAGATAGTAAGATTTGGAATATGCTCTATAACTTTCAAGAAGATGCAGCCCTTGCAATAATTAATAAATTAGAAGAGTATAATGGCTGCATACTAGCTGATAGTGTAGGCTTAGGAAAAACTTTCACTGCTCTAGCTGTTATTAAATATTATGAAAACAGGAATAAATCAGTACTTGTTTTATGCCCAAAAAAACTATCAGAAAACTGGAACACATATAAAAGTAACTATGTTAACAATATTTTATCGGAAGATAGGCTAAGATATGATGTACTTTTTCACACTGACTTGTCAAGGGAGACAGGCGAATCTAATGGAATAGATTTAGAAAGAATCAACTGGGGAAACTATGACTTGGTAGTTATTGATGAAAGTCATAATTTTAGAAATGGTGGACAAATATACGGAGATGGGAACGATAAAAGAGAAAACAGATATTTGAGATTACTAAATAAGGTTATTAGGCAGGGGGTAAAAACAAAAGTTTTAATGCTATCGGCTACACCTGTAAACAATAAATTTATAGACTTGAGAAATCAATTGGCCCTATCCTATGAGGGAGAGAGTAGAAAGTTACAAGAGAAACTTAAAATGGAAAAGACCATAGATGATGTATTTAAATCAGCCCAAAGAGCTTTTAATGTATGGGCAGATTTTGAGCCAGCAAATAGAACCACCAAGAAACTTTTAACCATGCTAGATTTTGATTTCTTTAAAATTTTAGACAATGTAACCATAGCCAGGAGTAGGAAGCATATAGAAAGATATTATGATACAAAAGAAATTGGATCCTTTCCAGAAAGATTAAAACCAATTTCTATAAGGGAAGGGTTAACCGACCTAAAAAGCGCCGTAAATTACAATGACATATATGATATATTAACATCCTTAAATCTTACTATTTACACACCCTCCCTATACATTTTGCCTTCACGCTTAGATAAATATGAAAATAGGACAGGCATAAAGGGAGAAAATCTCACCCAGTCTGGGAGGGAGAAAGGTGTACAAAAGTTAATGAGTATCAATCTATTAAAAAGATTAGAATCCTCTGTTCATTCTTTTAAATTAACACTTTTAAAGATAAAAGACTATATAGATTCCACTATTGAAATTATTGAAAACTTTGAAGGACATGCCAGTTTAGATTTAAGTGAAATTCAAAGTGGAGACAGTTTTGATTTTGATGACCAAAATACTGATTATTTTACAGTAGGTAGGAAGATACAGATTGACTTGGAAGATATGGACTATATGTCCTGGTATAGGGAGTTAAAAAAGGATGCAGAATATCTGGAACTACTTGCATCAATGATAGAAGATATAGAGCCAAAATATGATAATAAATTAAAAAAATTAATAAAAATGATTGATAATAAAATAAGTAGTCCCATAAACCAAGGTAATAGAAAAATATTAATTTTCACAGCCTTTTCTGATACAGCTGAATATCTCTACCAACATGTATCATCTCATGTGCTGGGAAAACATGGCTTGAATTCAGCCTTGATAACAGGAAGTGTGGATGGTAGGACTACCCTAAAAAACTTTAAAGCAGATATGAATAGGATATTAACCTGTTTTTCACCAATTTCAAAAGATAAAGACACTCTTTTCCCTGATGAAAATAAAGAAATAGATATACTGATAGCCACAGATTGTATTTCAGAGGGGCAAAACCTTCAGGATTGTGATTATTTAATAAATTATGATATTCACTGGAATCCAGTAAGAATAATTCAAAGATTTGGTCGGATTGATAGAATCGGTAGTAAGAATAAGCAGATACAATTGGTGAACTTCTGGCCAGATATGGATCTGGATGAATATATAAATTTAAAATCTAGAGTGGAAACTAGAATGAAAATATCGGTTATGGCCTCAACAGGTGATGATGACCTTATAAACCAGGAGGAAAAAGGTGACCTAGAGTACAGAAGGGCTCAGCTAGAAAAATTGAAGGAAGAAGTTGTAGATCTGGAAGATATAAGTGGTGGTATATCAATAATGGATTTAGGTCTAAATGACTTTAGATTGGATCTTATATCCTATCTAGATAAATATAAAAGGCCAGAAGCAATCCCCATGGGAATCCATAGCGTAACCTCTTCTCAGCTAGATATAGAGCCTGGAGTCATATTTGTGTTGAAAAATATAAATGACAACGTAAACAAAAACCATCAAAACAGACTCCATCCTTTCTATATGGTCTATATTGCTGATTCTGGAGATATAATAACTAATCACCTAGAACCCAAGGAGATGCTAGACACCATAAGACTTTTATGTAGGGGGAAAACAGAAATAGATAAAAGATCAACAAAAACTTTTAATAAAGAAACCAAGGATGGTAAAAGAATGGGAGCTTATTCAGAGTTACTCTCCTATGCAATAGACTCTATTGTAGATGTTAAAGAGAAAAAGGACCTGGATAGTTTTCTAGCTGGTAAATCCATGAGTTTTATATCAGATAAAATTAATGGTTTAGATGATTTTGAATTGATTTCATTTTTAGTTATAAAGTAGGTGATAAAGTGCTTGGCTTAGCAGAAACTACTAAAATTAGAAGAATAATACCTAAGAAATTAATTTTTGAAAAATATCAAAAAGAATTTACAGGCAAAAGAAAAGCTAGTTTCAATGAAGATATAGCTAGGATTACCATAACAAATGAAGTATCTCCCTATTCCTTAAACATAGAAGAAGGAAAAGAAGTTAAGAATATTTTTGTTTTAAAATTGGATCTAAAAAAAGAAAATATAAATC
>CALAZW010000003.1 GCA_937926545.1 uncultured Helcococcus sp.
GACGACTTATTAATATTATCACTTATTATTTATCTTGTCAAGTTCTTTTTACTTTCTCCTTGGAAAACCAAAGCGCCTGACTTCATAAGCAACTTTTATATATTAACATCTTATACTCGACATGTCAAATTATTTAGAAACTTGAATATGTCTTTCAAAGACGACTTTTCTATATTAGCAAGAATACTAGGCCTTGTCAAACTTTCTTATAAGTTTATTTTATATCATAAGTAAGTCTTCCTTTATATGTAATCTTTTTTTACCTCTTACTTAGTTTTTTCTTCCTAAGCCTAACTTCCTCTTCCAATCTATCTGATGTTTCATCATCTATTGAATACATGGTTGTCCTAAAAGGATAACCGGCCCCTCTAAGTTCTCTCATCTTGGCTGGGCTTATAGGGTCTTCACTTATATCTATAAAGTCTATCAGATCTACATAGTACTTGTCTTCCCTGATCTTTTTCCAATCCTCAGTCTTTCTTTCACTATTTACCAGCCCAAAGGCAACAATTCCATCTCCGGATTTATATAGAAAAACCCGATCTCTAACCTGTAACCTATCTATCTTTTCCTTCCAACCAGTTACATAGGCAGCAGCTATTTGTCTTTCAAGCATTTCTTTATGGGCCTCTTTATAATTATTGTAGTTGGTGTTTATTATATAGTTGTTGGTTTCGTAGTCTAAGAGTTCCTTATTAGGCATATACCTGTCTATTTCTATAAAGTTTCTATCTTCTATACTGTAGACCCAATAAATTAAGCCATCTATATTTACCCCCTGGCTCTTCCAATATTCTATGGCTTCTATGGTCTTTTGATCCATACCATTGGTTACGACTATAAAGTTTTGTTTGCCATTAAAGTCACCTTCTTCCAAGGACTTGTCCAAACCAAAATATTCTCTATGGTTTTCTTTTAAGCTAAGGTCCTCTTTCTTTGTATATTTAAGATAAAGACCTTCCAACTCTTCATACCTACTGGCCCCAAATATTTGTCCATATCTTAAAACCTGTAGAAGGTTTTCTTCCTTGGCCTTCCAGCGCTTTAATTCAAAGATATAAAGGCTGCCCTTCTCATCTATAGCCATAATATCTGGTTCTTCTTGAAATTTTCTTTCCTTGAAAATTGGCATAAGATTTCTGCTGGAAATAAAGTCATCTATGTTTTTAATTAACATATTTTCCAAATCCTCTTCCAACCATCCTATAGCCTCCAGATTTGTTCTTTGAATTTTCTTGTGTTTTCCCCTATCTTCTAATTCATATAGCATAGGATCCTCCTATATATAAAAAGGGAAATAGTAAACTATTTCCCCTTCTCTTCCTTATCATAAAAAACCTCTTCAACTGCCAGGTCAAAATACTTTGATATTTTCAGGGCCAAATCCAAGGTTGGATTATATTTGTCATTTTCTATCGCATTTATGGTCTGTCTGGTGACATCCAAAATATTGGCCAATTCTTCCTGAGTTAAATCTTCTCTCTTCCTAAGTGCTTTAATATTGTTTTTCATATCTTCACATCCTATATTTACGGTTAAAGTTTAATTTACTTCGTGATCTGGTCCTAAATGTCTTAGTATCTTTACTTTCTACAATATCAAAATCCTAGATAAATATCAAAATATTTTTATTTTAATTACCAATAATTGGTTCTAGTTACTTTTATTCTTAAGACTTTTCCAAAATAATAACTATTCTAGAGCTTTTGAAAACTTTCTATTGACTTAAGCCCCAAAGAAGAATATAGTACTATATCGGACTATATTAGTACCAAGTTATACTAGGAGGCAAGATGAAAAGATCAGAAATAAACTATGAGTCCTATTCAATCTGGGCCCAGGCAACAGCCCTCTATGCTAGATGGGCCAATGACAATAAGATGTCCTATCCAGAAATGGTAGTGCTCTATGCCCTCATGACTAGGAAAAACTTAAGCCAGAAGAAAATATGTGAAAACTATGGCTTAACCAAACAAACAGTTAACGGACTAATTAATACTTTAGAGAAAGAAGAACTTTTAAGCCTTACAACCAACCCTCAGGATAAAAGAGAAAAAATTATCCATCTTAATGATGAGGGACAGGCCTATGTTAGCCAAAAGGTTGGAAGGTTAGTAGAGATTGAAGAAAGTATATATAGAAAGATTGGGTATGAAAGGATTAAAGAGTCCAATGATACCATGAGTCTTTATAATCTACTTTTGGAAAAAGAACTGGAAAATAAATAACCGCCATCCTAGATGGTTAAATTTCAGACTAAATAAAGGAGGTAATATGAAATTTATATGGAAATATTTAAAAAATTATAAGAAGTACATCTTCCTAAACTTCCTATGCGTTTTTGGCTTTGTCCTAATACAAATAGGTATACCTACTATATTAGCCACAGGTATAAACAATCATTTTCTAAACAATGATTCTGGCTACATACTAAAATTAGGGCTTGCCATGACCCTAATAACTATAATAGGCCTAATATCTTTAATAGTTTTAGCCTATTCAACCAATAAACTGGTATCAGAACTTGTTAAGGATGTTAGAAATGACTTTTTCAAGAAAACCCAATACCTTTCCAAGGACGAATACGATAAGTTTGGAGTATCCAGACTGGTTACCAACATCGGTACTGATGCCTATACCATAATGCAATTTTTAATTATGGTCTTAAGAACAGGCTTTATGGCACCTCTTATGTTTATCATAAGTTTGGCTATGATCTTCTCCCAAAGTAAATCTTTGGCAGTAATAACCTTGGTGTCCATCCCCCTTATGCTGGTTGCCATATATTTGGTAAATAATAGGACCAAGCCTCTTTCTGAGCAACAACAAGAAGGCCTGGATGAAATAAACCTACAAATAAGAGAAAGTCTTACAGGTATGGGAATTATAAGAGGTTTTAACAATGAAGACTTTATGACAGATAGGTTTGACCAATCAAGTATGCGCTATGCTAACATTTCCAAAAAAATGTTTCAAACTGTAGCCTTCATATCACCTGTTTTCACCATATCCTTTACCATAGTTATTGCCTTTGTTATGTATATAGGCGCCCAACAAATCCATCTAGGACTTTTAGAATATGGTAGTTTGGTAGCCTTTATAGAATATGTATTTCATGCTCTTTTTGCCTTCTTAATGTTGGCAGTTGTTCTTATGATGTATCCAAGGGCCTCTGTTGCAGCAGCAAGAATTGAAGAAGTAATGCAGGAAGAAGCCAATATTCAAAATAAGAAAAACCCTGTTACATCAACTGACAGTCAAGGCTATGTTGAATTTAAAAATGTATCCTTCTCCTATAGCGACAGTTCAGAGAAATCTGTTCTTAAAAATATATCCTTTACAGCAAGTCCTGGAGAAACGGTTGCCTTTATAGGAAGTACAGGTAGTGGTAAATCCACTCTTATGAAATTAATTCCTAGAATAGTTGATGCCAATGAGGGACAAATCCTGGTAGACGGTGTTGACGTTAAGGACTATGACCTAAGATATCTAAGAGATAAGATGGGTTATGTTCCTCAAAAATCAGTACTTTTCTCAGGAAGCATAAGAGATAACCTTCTCTTCGGTAATACAAGCGCAAGTGAAAAAGATCTGGATTTGGCCTGTCAAATTGCCCAAGCATCTGACTTTATAGCCTCTAATAAAGAAGGCTTAAACAGAAAACTTGCTGAAGGCGGTAGCAACCTTTCTGGAGGACAAAGACAAAGGCTATGTATAGCAAGAGCCTTGGTAAGAGATGTTCCCATCTATATTTTTGATGATAGTTTCTCAGCCCTTGACTATAAGACAGACTCAGTTTTAAGAAAGAGATTAAAAGAAGAAATAACCGATGCAACCTTCTTTATTGTAGCCCAAAGGGTGGGTACAGTAATGGATGCAGATAAAATACTAGTTTTAGAAAATGGAAGTGTAGTAGGCATGGGAACCCATAAGGAATTACTTAAGACCTGTGATGTCTACTATCAAATAGCTAGTTCACAACTTACAAAGGAGGAATTGGAAAGATGAAAAAATCATTAAAAAAATTGTTTTCTTTTATGAAACCCTATAAGTTTAAGTTTTACCTATCCATCTTTTTCTCCTCCATCTATACCTTGGCCAGGGCCAGCCAACCTCTTTTTATAGGTATGGCCATATCTGAGCTTGCTAGAAATGTTAAGGAAGGAGAGATAAACTTTAACTATATGGGCACCATAGTGGTAGTTTTAATAATTACCGGCCTTATAGATGCCTTGGGAGATTATTTATCCAACTACCTTTTATCTGAGGCTGTTCAAGATACTACCTTGGATTTAAGAAGGGGACTTTATAATAAACTTAATAGACTTCCTGTGTCCTATTTTGATTCTAGGCAACAAGGTGAAATTTTAAGTAGACTTACAACAGATGTAACTGTAATTAGTGAGGCCATGCAACAAAGCTTACTACAAGTTTTAACTGCCGTTTTATCACTGGTATTTAGTTTTATCTTTATGTTCTACCTATCTCCTTTCTTTGCCCTAGTAGCTTTGATCATGTTACCCTTGTGTGTACTTGCCTTTAAGCGTATAGCCAATATGGGCCAGCCCCACTTTAAGTCCCTACAAGATTCACTGGGAGATTTAAATGGTTATACCCAAGAATACTATTCAGGTAATATGGTTGTTAAGTTATTTAACCAGGAAGAGGATGTAATAGAAGGATTTGAAAAGGTTAATGATAAATTGACCAAGGCCAGTTTTAAGGCAAACTTTCTATCCAGTACTATAAATCCTATCCTAAGTAGTATAACCTACTTTTTCTATATTGGACTTTTCCTAGTCCTAGCCCTACTAGTTTTAGACAAGCCACTTTTAGTTTTTGGCTTTACCCTAGCAGGTGCCATGGAAATAGGAGCTATCCAAGCCTTTATCCAATATGTTTGGCAGGCCAGTGGACCTATAGGACAAATTACCCAATTATCCAATCTTTTCCAAACTGCCATAGCTTCTTTAAGCCGTGTTATGGAAGTATTTGATGAAGAAGAAGATAAGGATGTTAAGGAAAAATTCCAAATGGACAATATAACAGTTGATGGAAATATCCAATTCAAAGACGTACAATTTGGTTATTCACCAGATAAACTTCTTATGGATGGAATAGATATAGATATTAAGGCTGGAGATACAGTGGCCATAGTTGGACCTACTGGCGCTGGTAAGACCACTCTTATAAATCTTTTAATGAGATTCTATGACTTAAATGGAGGTCAAATAACCATAGATGGTCTAGGCATAGATCAAATAAGTAAAAAACAATCCAGATCTCTCTTTGGTATAGTAGATCAAAATCCTTGGCTTTATTCTACAACCATAGAAGAAAATATAAGGTTTGGTAGACTGGATGCAACCTATCAAGAAGTTATAGAGGCGGCTGAACTTGCCAGGGCAGACCACTTTATAAGAACCCTTCCTGAAGGCTACAAAACAGTCATAAATGAAGATACTACCAATGTGTCCCAAGGAGAAAAACAGCTTATTACCATAGCCCGTGCCCTATTAAAAGATCCAGAAATTTTAATCCTAGATGAGGCAACCTCTTCTGTAGACACAAGATTGGAACACCTTTTACAAGAGGCCATGGACAAGGCCATGGAAGGAAGGACAAGTTTTATCATAGCCCACAGATTATCAACTATAAGAAATGCAGACTTAATCTTGGTTATGCAGGAAGGTTCCATTGTAGAACAAGGAAACCACCAAGACTTAATAGAACAAGGTGGTATCTATAGGGACCTTTATGAAAGTCAGTTCCAATAAAATAAAAATAGACAGTAGTAAAGATATTTAAGTAGTTAAGAAAAATAGACAAAATAAAAGTGAAGGTTTCTATGGTTATTCCATAAGGCCTTCACTTTTTTATTTACTTAATCTGTTCTCAAGGCTGTCACTGGATCTTTCTTGGCAGCTTTTTTTGCTGGAATAAATCCACCCAAAAGAGTTAAAAATACACTTAAAACCAAAAGTATAAATCCACTATTTAAAGGTAGGCTGGCATTTACATCCGCTGTTCCAGTCATAGAGTGTATTATATTATTGGTTGGTATTAAAAGTAAAAGACTTATTCCTATACCCAAGGCCCCTGAAATTAGACCTATAATAAAGGTCTCAGCATTAAATACTTGAGATATATTGTGCTTGGATGCTCCTATAGCTCTTAGTATACCTATCTCCTTGGTTCTTTCCAGAACTGATATATAGGTTATAATACCAATCATTATGGACGATACCACTAGAGATACTGCCACAAAGGCTATAAGTACATATGATATTACATTTATTATAGTTGTTATGGAAGACATTAGAAGGGCTACAAAATCTGTATAAGAAATCTTATCCTCTTCCTTGGCCTTTTCATTGTAGTTTTCTATGGCCTTGGCTATTAAATCCTTGTTTTCAAAGCTATCTGCATATATGTTTATAGAAGCTGGAGCATCTAAACTTACCAGTCCAAAGGCCTCCATATTTTCCTCATAGGAACCTGCGGATATATTGTTATCATAAACAGCCAGTAAAAATTCTTCATCTGGTTGGTCATCCAAGTAGTCATCTAAAAGCTTAGCTAGAGAGTTTTCATCATTTTGTAAAAGTTGACCCATGGTCTTAGGGTCATCTGCATAAACTGTCCTAACCATTTCTCTTGCTATTTGGGCCTTGTCAGATATGCCCAAAGAAGCTAACCACTTCTTACTGTCTTCTATTTTTACGCTGTCATCCTTGGGAGCAAAGCTGGCTCCATTTAGAATATTTGTATCCTTATTTTTTATCTGTGCCTTTACTAGGGCGCTTTCATCTGTTATTTCTATAATCTTATCAGTCAAGGCCCTGGTATAGCCCAGATTACTATTTATTAAGAAGTTTTCAGAATCTTCTTTTTGTCTTATGATCCCTACTATCTTTAACTCTAGGGCTTCAGCCAGTAGGTCTTCAACCTTATCCTTTTGATCTCCCACATAGCTAAACCTATTTTCTTCTACCTTTTCATAGGCCAAGGCTGCTGGTAGCAGGTAAAGTTTTTGTTCTAAAAGGTCTTCAAAGTCCCAAGACTTCTCACTTAGACTTACTTCTTCTCCCCTATCTATCTTGTCTTTTATTTCTTCATATTCCTTATAGGGTAAGATTCCCAAATCATATAAAACCGAACTTGCTATCTCGTTGTTCTTATCAACTATTAAGATGGTCTCATCATATGATTTAGGATATTTACCATAAAGAAGATCATAGTTATCCTTAATTGCCGGACTTACCAGTTCATCGTTTTTACCTGGTAAAAGTTCTTCAAAGTGTTTTCTTGTTGCTGGATTCTCTAAACCTGGTAAACTGGGCATGGTTCCAAAAGGATTTTCTTCCTTTTTCTCATCAAAGCTGGTCCCATCTGCATTTACCAGTCTTTTATCTGGATCATATGAGTAGATATCAAACTTGGTAGCGTAGGAATAAACTATACCATTGTCTCCCACATAGTCATGAATTTCACTTTTAGGGTCATCCAAGTATTTTTTAAAGGCTGTAAGATTATTTTTATCAATACTAGTAGTCATAGTTGAAGCATGCTCTAGCCCCTTACTATTTGAATATATTTTCTTTGGATTTCTATCCTTCTTATCATCCTTTTTTTCTTCCTCTGCAGTGTTCTTACCTGCCTCCATTAAACTGGCCAGGTCCATGGCTTCTTTTTCTATGGTGATGGGATAAGATACCATAGTATCTTTTTGTATATCCTCTATGTAGCTATTAACTCCATTTGACAAGGATAAGATCAAGGCTATCCCTATAATACCTATGGAACCTGCAAAGGCTGTAAGTAGGGTTCTACCCTTCTTGGTTTTTAAGTTATTAAAGCTAAGAGAAAGGGCTGTTAAAAATGACATGGATGCTTTACCCATGTTTTCATGCCTGGCCTCTTCCTTTTCATCTTCTAAGACAAAGGGCCTGGTGTCATCTATAATTTTTCCATCACTTAATCTGACTATCCTTGTAGCATAGTCTTCAGCCAACTCTGGATTGTGGGTTACCATAACTACCAACCTATCCTGGGCCACTTCTTTTAACAGCTCCATTACCTGGATACTTGTTTCACTATCCAAGGCTCCTGTAGGTTCATCAGCCAAAAGTATATCTGGATTATTTACCAAGGCTCTAGCTATGGCCACTCTTTGCATCTGGCCTCCTGACATTTGGTTGGGCTTTTTATTTACATGGTCCTTTAGGCCTACATCTTCCAAGGCCTTAAGGGCTCTTTTTCTTCTCTCACTTCTAGAAATTCCTGATATGGTCAGGGCCAACTCCACATTAGATAAAATACTTTGGTGGGGTATTAAATTGTAGCTTTGAAAAACAAAGCCCACTGTATGGTTTCTATAGGAGTCCCAGTCCCTATCCTTATAGGACTTGGTGGAAATATTATTTATTATTAAATCTCCACTATCATAACGATCCAAACCTCCTATAACATTTAATAGGGTGGTTTTCCCAGATCCACTTTGTCCTAATATAGCTACAAACTCATTTTCCCTTAGGTTTAAGCTGACCCCATCCAGGGCCCTTTGGACCAAGTCTCCTGTTCTATATTCTTTTCTTATGTCTTTTAATTGAAGCATAACTTCCTCCATCTTTCATCTATGAACGTACATAGTATTAAGTCATTAATATTATATACCCCTAATATATTAAATCAATAAAAAAGATATATGAACCATATACCTTTTTCTATAATTTATCTTATTTATTTTTCTTCTTTTCTTTATTTATATTTAATTTATAGCCTCTATGAGCCATGGCATGGCAGTTGGGACATAGGGGTATAAGATCTTTTATAGGATCTATCTTGTATCTTTTGTCTATATCCTTTAAGGGAACAAGATGGTGGACATGGATAAAGTTCTTTCCACATTCTCCAAATTTTTCTTCAAAATTAAAGCCACAGGCCCTACAATCATAGCCATAGTAATCCAAGGCTTTTTTTCTAGCTATGGGATTTCTCTCATAGCTATTTACCTCTATAGTTTTTTTAGCTCCTTCATAGATGTCCGCTTCGTCTAAATCATCTACACCTGCACCATAGTCATCTCTTGTTTTTTCTTCAAGGTAGCTAACTGTTTCATCCTTTAGCCTTTGAGCTCCCATGGGTGCATGGCTAAGGCCTACTTTTTTCAATTTTTCAAGGCCAAACTTTTCTTTTTCATAGCTTTCTAAAAGTTCTAAGCGCATATAAAAGTTATCCTTCTTAGGCCTGTCTTTATCTGGATCTAGCCAGTAGTCTTCATCATCCATTCTTTCAGCTAATTCAAGATTTAACTTAACCACTCTTGCCTTGTAAAGAATAGCACTTTTTGGTGCTGATACATAAAGATAGACTATATCATTTAGTTCAAATTTCTTATTTCCCATCTCCCTATCTATGAAACCATAGTCCATAAAGAAGTCGTCTAACCTATAGTTTTTTATCTTTGATGGGATTATCCAATTAGTCATTATTTTCCTCCCAGCCTTTTTCTTTATTATACTAAAGATTAAAAGTCTTTTTAAGTTTACACTTTTGTTAGCTAGTAGTCACTCTTTCTTAAGAAAAAAATGGTATCTTAAAATAAAGAAGAGGAGGAGCTATGTATAAGTATAAGATTGTAGAAGTGGAAGCAAGGGGTATCCTGCTATCAGGACCTGAAGAATATAAAGGGATTTTGGACAGGCATGCTAATGAAGGATGGAGGTTTGTCCAAATTCTTCCAAGTAAGTATGCTAGTAATGCTATCCCAACCAAGTATCAAATAATATTTGAAAAAGAAAAAGAGAGCCTATAGGTTCTCTTTTGTTTACTTACATACTCTTATTTATATGGTCTACCCTAAAAACTTTATAAGGATTTGACAAGGATTCCATTCATCCCAAAGGCTGGGAAAACACTCTAAATCCTTAAATCCCATTTTAT
>CALAZW010000004.1 GCA_937926545.1 uncultured Helcococcus sp.
TATTGGAAGGTGAACTGAAACGGTAGTGTAAGGCCCATCATTGGTGACAATATTAGAATTGGTATAGCCAATGGTAATGATTTTAAAAATAGCTCTTTAAAATTGCCATGATGATGGTGATCATGTCCTCCATGGTGTTCATGATCTCCATGATGCTCATGGTGCTCATTGTGAGTATAGTTTTCATGTTCTTCATGTTTATGATGACCACCATGTTCGGTCTGATTCTTGTGATTATACTCCGAATGATCATGCATTTCATGATTGTGATGTTCTACTTGTTCATGATGTGCATGTTCATCATGATTATGCGAATCGTGGTGGCCATGATTATTATTAACTTCATAAGAATTATCTTTTCTTTCTAACATTTTTAATACACCTCAATTTAATTTTTATAAGTGTATTATACCCTACGATCTCACCCAATAATCTATTCTTCCTTTATCTACCTGTTCAAGAAATCATTAGAATCACCTGGGGCTTCTGCCCTATCATTATTTGTATAACATCTAAGTTTTGATGTAACCGTTGTTGTGTAACTTTCAAATATATTGTCTCGCCCTTCTTTTTGGCTTAGTCGATGGTCTATTTGATTTCTCCATTCATTCAGATAGTCTTCATTTTCCCATACTGATAGACTTAAAAGTTTCCTTTCATCTACAAGGCTAGAGAAACGCTCCGACCTTACAAATCCTTTATTTACTTCAACATGCCTCTTAAGTTTATCTGCTATATTTAAATATTGGTCCATTTAGTCCTTATTAATTACTACTACAAATATTACATAAATCATTTTTTCTGATATCATTATCTTCGTCTCCTCCATCTATTTCTATTTTATAGAATCAGTAGGACATGCTTCAACACACTTTCCACATTGAAGACATTCATTCTTAATTATAAGAGGATAGTCTTTTTTATCTTCCCAAATAAAAGCATCTGCTGGACAAACTCTAACACATTTACCACACTTTATACAACCATCATTATAGACCCTATATGCTTTCTTATTAAACTTAGAAAAAATAGATAGTAAACTACCATAGGGACAAAGATACCTATGCCAAAATTCTGGCCTGTAAAAGTAGGTTATTATTAGCCCTAAAGAAAATAGGACTGGCAATACTGGCAACTTCTTACCTGTTTTGAAAACTATAACCATAGTTCCTAGAAATAAGGCTAGAATACCATACCTAACAATTGCTTTTTTAAATAGATCTGGAACAGATTTTCTTTTTCTTTTCTTTTTATTTGCTTTACCATCTATTATCTCCATACCAGTGTTTATGGGACAAATATAGCCACAATAAAATCTTCCAAAATAGGTTGATAATAGTAAACTACCACCAAAGATGGCCATCCAAACTTGTACTTTCCCAAGAATTATTAGACTTATAAATAATACTAGGCTAACCCCTTGAACTATCTTCCCTTTTTTCAAGATATATTCCCCCTTCTTTCCTTATTCTTGTGGTATCTCCTTATATGCTTCTTTCTTCACCTTGTCACTTACAATGAACCTATCCAAAATCCATATCAAGGCTGGTAGGATTATAAAGGTTGCCATCAGGGACAAGGATATATTTATTACTGTCATCAGACCAAAATCCTTAAGTATTACAAACTTTGAAATCATTAGAACACTAAATCCACCAACTGTGGTAAGTCCTGATGCTAGTGTTGCCTTACCTATAAACTTTATAGTAGTAAAGAGAGCCTTTCTTTTATCTTTTCCTTCGTTTCTCTCTTCCAAATACCTTTCAAGTAACATTATGGTCATTTCAGTTCCCATCCCTAAGACCAAGGCTCCAAGGGTTGCTGTTATTGGAGTATATTTTAATCCTAGTAGGTTCATAATGCCACCGGACATACCTACTATTAGGACAACTGGAAGTACTGCTACAAGGGCCTTGAAGAAGGATCTATAAAGTATTAACAGGGATAGAAATACTAATCCTAAACCTATAATGGTCATTCTAAACCTACCATCTGTTAGTCCCTTAACCATTTCAACATCTAAAACAGATTTCCCTGTAATTGATGTCTTTATAGGGGCATCTTCTAGCATAATCTTCATATCTTCCACAAACTCTTGTAACTCTGCTGTTGCCATATGTTCTACATTCATAAGAATAACAGCCTTATCCTTCTCATCGCTAATAAACATCCTTCTTTGGCTTTCTGGTATGTCATTATCTATAATCTCCAGATATTCATCAAAGTTTATTTCTTCTATATCAGAGAAGTTTTCTACAAGATTATCTATATATTTGATATCTACAATCTTCTTTGAAAATTCAGCTCTTGCTTGCTTGCTTATATCTCTCATCCAGCTGAGATTGTCTTCAGTAAGAAGTTCTTCGTCTTCCATAAATATAACCATTTGATTTGTAGATCCTACAATATCCCTAACATAGTGAATATCATGAAGGGCATCCATATCTTGGGGCATAAAGGTTTCTATATCTGTTTCTACACCTACCTTCGTATCAGCTATGAGCCCGAAGGTAGCCAGGCCTATGGCAATTATTATTATTAGAGGTGCTAGTTTTATAACTGAGTTTACTGTAAATCTTAAAAATTTATCTATTGGGCCTGCCTTTTCATAGTCTTTAATTCTAAAGTCCCTAGCCTTTGCTGCCACTGTATCCCTAGCACTAAGAACTGGCATTAGTAAAAAGATACTTCCTATAAAGGAAACTATAACTCCTATGGTAAGCATCTTTCCAAAATCTTGTATCATAGGTACTGGGGATGCAAAGAGGGATACAAATCCTAATACTGTAGCTAGTACAGCTAGACCCACAGCCTTACCAATTTGTACAAGGGTTGTTTTTACGGAATGCTCTTCTTCGTATCTATTTTGAAATTGTATAGAATAGTCTATACCTAGCCCAATTAAGATGGGAAAGACTGCCATGGAAACCATGGTCATGGAAACATTTAAATGTCCCATAAGTCCTAATGTGGCTATTACAGATACAAATATTATTCCAAGGCTTAAGGCCCTCCATCTAACCCTAAAGACCAGGTTGAGTATTATAAGCATCAAAGCTACTGCTGAAGCAACCATTATTATCATATTAGATTTCATCTCTGTTCTTAGGGAGGAATCCAATACAGGTTTTCCTGAAACTATGAAGTTCACATCAAAGTCTTCTGCTTCCATAGCATGGGAGACTTCATTAAAAATAGAGTCAATCTCACTATCTTCTAGGTTTCCTTTTAACTTAATCATTATCATCATATGATTTTCATCGATTATGGTATCAGAAAATATATCTCTTAAATTTCCATCTTCATACAAAATATTTTCTAATTCTTTTTGATTGTGGGGAAAATATGGAATCATCATTCCAGATTTTTCATGGAAGGTCTTAAGTCCACCACTTATTTTACTAAGGTTTT
>CALAZW010000005.1 GCA_937926545.1 uncultured Helcococcus sp.
TTAAAAATAGTAAAATTAGTTGCTATAGTGTCATTCTTAATGTTGATACTAATATTAGTATTTACAGATAAGTTTGTTTATATAATAGCTTCAGGATTTAAAGGAGAACTTTTAACTCTTACTATTAAGTTTACGAGAATAGCAATACTATCTTTGCCTGTAATACTAATATCCTCAGTTTTAAATGGGTACTTACAAGCACAAGGAAAATTTAATTTTGAAGCGTTTTCTGGTATAATATTAAATTTAATTTTAATAATATTTACAATCTTAAGCTCTAGAGAAAAAACTTTATTTTTGCCGATTGGGCTAATGATTGCACATATATTGCAATACTTACCTATATATATCTATTTATCTAAATCTAAAACCAAGTCTAAATATAAAGGTATTAAAATCCTTGGAGATAGTGAAGTAAGAATTTTTATAAAAAAATCTATACCATTGATCTTAGGATTAGGGGCGAATCAAATAGCTACAATTGTTGATAAAAATATTGCATCTTTTATTGGTGATGGTGCTATTAGTTTTATAAATTATTCAAGTAGAATATTTTTTATGATATTAGCTACATTTGTTATACCATTAAGTACTATATATTTTAATGAGTTTTCAAAAAATATTGCAGAAAAAGATATATGTGGATTATCAAAGAGTGTAGATGAATCTATAGGTATACTTAATTTTATAATGATTCCGGTGTCGTTGGGATTACTTGTATATTCTAAACAAATTATTAGTTTAATTTATTATAGAGGAGAGTTTCTACTAGATGATGTACTTGTAGTGTATAAAATACTTAGGATTTATGGAATAGGAATATTATTTGAATCGTATAATGAAATATTTACAAGGTTAATGTATGCAAATAGTATGGAGAAGACAACAATGAAGTTTATGTTCTTAACGAATTTTGTAAATTTATTGGTGAGCTTGATATTATATAGAATACAAGGAATATATGGTATAATAACCGGTACCTTGGTATCTATACTATTTAGATTTATTTTAAATTACCGATATATTAGAAAGAATATTGTAGAAATAAAAATAATTAATAAAAAAGTTATAAAAATATTTATTAATAGTGTAATAAGTATTATAGGTATAAGATATTTAATTTATCCAGGAAATAATCTTATGTTTCTAAAAAGTTGTATTTTTATAGTTTTACTATATTTGATATTTTCCTATATTTTTAAAGTTGAAGAAATGAGAAAAATAATTAATGAAATAAAAATAAAGTTATAGTATTTTGATTGTTTATTATATTTATACTTTTAAATAAAGAGAAGAAGTTTGTAGGAAGATGTAGTGAGGAGGAGACTCCTCTTTTTTATTTTAAATAAACATTTTAATTTAAAATATTTTTATGATCTATGTTTTTCCCTATGGTTTTTATTCACTATTTACTTATAAAAGAGTTATTGGTATTATTTTATTAGCAAATGTATGGAGAATTATTCAGAAGTGGTCTGATAATTATTGTATAAAGATACCAATTTAGTCTATAAAAGATAGAATTATACAGTTGACTTGTATAAAATACTATGATATATTTATTTTGGTATTAAAAAAGAGGTACTTGTATATGAAAGAGAAAAAGATTAAAAAAGTTGGAGCTACAGATAGGGCTATAGAATATATTTTAAGCCTTATTATCAACCAGGGATTAAAATACCAGGATGGTCTACCTTCTGAAAGGGACCTATCTCAAATGATTGGGGTAAGTAGGACTAGTGTTAGAAAGGCAGTAGACTACTTAAGGTATGAGGGCGTAGTTGAAACCAGGCCCAACTCAGGAATTTATATAAAAAAGAATAAGATGGTAATGGATTTGACAGATTTAATGTCTTTTAGTGAGGCCATGAGAAGGAAAAATATATCCTATGAGACCAAGCTAATATCAAGCATCATAATAGAGGCGGATAAAAGTCTAACTCAAATTTTTAATATAAGATTGGGAGCTCCAGTTTATCAGTTGATAAGGCTTAGGCTTTTAGATGGAAAACCCTATCTTTATCAAATAGTTTATTTGGACTATGAAAGATTTAAGGGAATAGACTCCTATGATTTTTCCAAAGAATCCCAATATGAGATTATGGAAAAAAAATATGGAACTAAAATTATCCACGGAGAGGAAAGAATAGATACTACCTATGTGAGTAGTCTAGAGGCCAAAACTCTTGGGATAAAAGAGGGAAGTCCAGCCTTCTTTCTAGTATCACAAAACTATGACCAAGATGATAGACTGACAGAGTATACCAAGCAGATAGTTAGATATGACATGATAACCTATCAAAAAAAGTTGAAATTAGGTGGTAAGGATGAAAAATAATTCTATAAATGATCTGCCTTATTATTTACAGATCAAGGAACTTATTAAATCAAAAATAGATAAGAAGGAATATCCAATAGGCCACAAGTTGGACTCAGAAAATGAGCTGGCTGAAACCTATGGAGTAAATAGAATGACAGTTAGGACAGGTATTGAAAGCTTAGTCAAGGAAGGATACTTAAAGACTGTGCCAGGCAAGGGAACCTATGTTATTAACTCCCCCCATATAGAGGACTTTAAGGACTTTGATGGTTATAAGGGAGATATATCAGAAGATAATAGACATATTTTGAAAAGGGAGATAAGAAAGGCTGGTCCCTACTTTTCTCATATTTTTAAGCTGGATGAAAACGATAGCCTTTATAAGGTAATGCTTTTAAAGACCTTGGACAAGGAAGCTTTTTCCATAGATTATGTTCATATTAGGGAAAGTGAAATAACCAAGCTTTATGGCTTTGATTTAAAAGTCTTTAGCCTGGATGAGATTTACAAGCTTTATGATTTAAATATTAGCAGGGTGGTTCAGGATTTGGACCTGGTTCATTCCAATGAGGAAGTATCAAAGCATTTGGACTTGGAGATAGGTACTCCCATCATTAGGATAATTACGACAAAATACATCAATGACAATGATGTTTTTGAATATAAAATAAACTATACTCGTCCGGACAAGTGTAGGTTTATAAATGATTTTTCAGTAAGAGAGGAAAATTAAATAAGAGGAGGCAATTATGATAAAAGTAGCAAGAGTTGATCATAGGTTAGTCCATGGTCAAATAATTTATTCATGGCTTAATTCAGCTGACATTAACACCATTTTTGTTGTAAATGACGATGTGGTAAATAACAAGGCTAGAAAACAAGCCCTAAGAATGGTTAAACCTGCCAATGTGAAAATGGTTATTAAATCAGTAGATGAGGCCATAGAGGCAGTAAATTCAGGTGTGACAGACAAGTACAATATGATGGTTGTGTTTGAAAACATAGGAGATGCCTATAGATTTATTCTTGAAACCAAGGCTATAGACTCCTTAAACCTAGGTGGAACCTTAGCTAGTGATGACACCAAGCAATATTTTTCACAAATTAACCTATCAGGCTCTGACATAGAAAAGTTAAATGACCTGGTAGATAGAAACATAGAAGTTGAAGTTAGACTTGTAGCCAAGGATAAAAAGCAAATTTACAGTAAATTATAAGAGAGGAAATTATGGATAAAATATTATTACAGGCAATTTTATTAGGTCTAGTAGCCCTATTTGCCAACATGGACTTTTTCTTCGGTGGTATTATGACATCTAGGCCACTAGTGACAGGAGTTCTTGTAGGATTAATCATGGGTGATGTAAAGACGGGAATGATAGTAGGAGCAACCCTTGAGCTTGCCTTTATGGGATCGTTTTCAATTGGGGCAGCCCTACCACCAGATACAGTTTCTGGAGCAATTTTAGGTACAGCCTTTGCCATAAAGATGAGTGCAGGAGCAGAAATAGCCCTACCCTTAGCTCTACCTATAGCCACCCTGGTTCTATTTATAAAGAACTTGGCCCATGTAATCTTGATGCCAAATTTTGTTAGAATGGCTGATGACTATGCTGAAAAGGGAGACTCTAGAGCTGTTAACAGAATAAATATGATAGCTGGATTTTCCTATGTGTTTGTAGCCCAAATGCTACCAGTAGCAATTGGTTTCTACGTTGGAGCAGATGCTGTTCAATTACTTATTAACAAGATACCAGAGTTTGTTATAACAGGTCTACAAATAGCAACAGGTATACTACCTGCTTTTGGTTTGGCCTTATTGATGGAACCAATTATGAATAAGAAGATGGCAATTTTCTTTATGATAGGATTTAGTTTATCAAGTTATTTACAATTGCCAGTTACAGCCCTAGCCATCTTTGGTATAGCTATGGCCTTGATAATAACAGGATTTACAACACCTGATGGACTACAAATGTCAACAGCATCAGCAACAAATACAAGTGAGGGGGAAATAGACTATGACAGCGAAGAATTCTAATAAGTTAAGCAAAAAGGATTTGAAAAAAGCCTTTGTAAGATCTTTTCCTCTAGAGTGGAGTTGGAACTATGTAAAGCAACAAAATATGGGTTTCTTTTACGCTATGGCTCCAGCCCTAGATAAGATTTATAAGGAAGAAGAAGATAGAAAGGCTGCCTACAAGAGGCACTTGGAGTTTTTTAACATAACTCCTTGGTTGTGTACCTTCCCTATGGGAATAAGTTTGGCCATGGAAGAGTCCAATGCCAATGACAAGGACTTTGACACTTCTTCTATAAACAATATTAAGGTAGCTCTAATGGGCCCCTTAAGTGGTATAGGTGATTCCTTCTTCTGGGGAACCTTGAGAATAATTGCTACAGGTATAGGGACCTCCCTAGCCCTACAAGGAAATATTTTAGGACCCATCTTATTTTTATTAATCTTTAACATACCTGCCATGCTCATTAGATACTTTGGTATGATGTGGGGGTATAAGCTGGGAGAAAGTTTTATTGAAAAGGTTCAAGGATCAGGTCTTATGGCCAAGTTGACCTATGGGGCTTCCATAGTTGGTTTAACTGTAATAGGTGGTATGGCTGCAACCATGGTAAATGTGGATATACCTATACTTTTAGGTAGTGGTGAAGACGCCCTTACAGTTACAGGAGTTGCCAATCAAATTATGCCTAATCTTTTACCTTTAGTGGCTGTTATGCTTGTTTACTCCTTGGTAAAGAAGAAGGTTAAGCCTCAATGGATTTTATTAATCACAGGGCTTGTGGGAATACTAGGTGCTTATTTTGGTATTCTAGGTTAGCCAAAGGAGTTAATTATGATGGATAAGTTAGATATGATGTATTATGTGAGACAGGAAAAAGAAATAAATCAAAGAGTTATAGAAAACTCTTATAAAAATTTGGATAAATTTAAGGACCATATCAAGGGTAAGAAATACAGGAGTATAATCATTTATGCCACTGGATCATCTGCCAATGCTGCAAATAGTGCCAGAATCTATATGCAAAATATTTTAGATATGCCAGTTTATATAAAAGAACCTTCATTGGCTAAGAGCTATGAAATGTTTCTAGATAGGGATAGTCTCTATCTAGCCATCTCCCAAGGCGGCCATAGTTATTCTACAGTTGAGTTGGTTAGAGAGATCAACAGACTGGGCTATGATATTTTCCCAATAACTAGTGATATACAATCCCCAATTGCAAAACTAGACGTTACTGCCTTGGACATAGGCATGGGAAAAGAAGAAATGCCCTTTGTTACAGCTGGTCAAACAGCCACGGTAGTATTTTTATGGCTAATAGCACTTAATATGGCTTTAGCCAATGGAGAAATTTATCAAGCAGAATTTGATGATGAAATCTTAAGACTTAAAAATGTTATAAATCAAGCCGACAAGGTCATTGAACTTACTGATAGTTGGTATGAAAGGGAAAGAGATAGTTTGCTTAAGGCCAAAAGATTGGTAGCTGTATCCTATGGAGCAGGCTATGGTGTGGTAAAGGAAGCGGAAACCAAGTTTACAGAGACCATAAGAGTTCCCAGCCACGGTCATGAATTGGAAGAATATATGCACGGACCCTATATAGGTTTGGATAAGGATGACTATATTTTCCTAGTAGGCTTGGAAGGAAAGCTGGAAAGCAGATTATTAAAATTAAAGGAATTTTTAGATTTACATGTGGAGCATACCTATTTAATATCTACAGGTAAGAGGGGAGAGGACAAGAGAGATTTGAACTTGGACTTGGATGTGGATGAATACTTCGCACCTATTTTAGCCACCATTCCCTTCCATATGATTTCTTGGTATATGTCACAGGAATTAGGTGTTGATTTGAAAAAATCATCCTATCCAGATTTTGATAAAATGTTAAATTCAAAGATTTAGGAGTTAGTATGACTATAGGAATAATTGTTGCTACCCACGGAAAATCTGCCAAGGAAATGTTGAATTCGGTAGAGATGATCTTGGGTAGTCAGGAAAAGATAGAAACCATAGATTTTATTGTGGGCGATGGAATAGACGATCTTTTACAAAAATATGCTGGAGCCAAGAAGGCCCTAGCCACAGAAGAACTTTTAATACTTACAGACATATTGGGAGGAAGTCCCTTTAATGCAGCCTACTTATTTGCCAGTGAAAATAGGGAGGCTAGAGTGGTAACAGGGGTTAATATACCCATGTTGATAGAAGCTCTTTCATCTAGGGACTATTTACCCTTAGATGAGCTTATAGAGGCTGTTATGGCTACTGCCAAAAACAGTATTGTCTATAGGGAATACGAAGAAGAAAATGAAGACGAGTTTTAATGAAGGGCATCCTAGGATGCTCTTTTTATTTATCTATGATAGCTAATATTTAATTATAGTCCTTCAAAGGGAAAAACTTCATAAAGAAAAATAATTTAAGTTATTTAGCTTGTCTTATCAGGATGGTAAAAATATGGAAGATTTGCCTATAAATAAGAAGTATAGCTTATAAAAACTTCGAATATTTATCTGACAGCACACATTTACATACAAGAAGTGGCCATAAACTATACTATTTGTGTATAAAGGTAAAAAAATATATATATTTAAGGAGGAAGTATGAGGAAAGTTATTAGCTTTATTATGGCCTTGTCTATAATATTTACAGGAATAGTTGTAGTAGATAGTCAAGTAAAGGGCCATGAGGAAGTTTATCCTTTTGAAATTAGCCAATTGAATTATGATGGCTTTTGGAGCGGTGGATACTTTAAGTCGTCAAATGTATATTAGGCAACTAACGAATATCCAATGAACAACTATAAGAATCAAAATAGTCCTGTAATAAAATATATAGAATTTGATAAGGATAGATATGAAATAGGTGATATAATTAAGGCCGAGTTAAGGATTGAAAGCAAGTATCCTCTAGATAAATTTTCTATGATTTATAGACTACCAAGTGGTCTGGGCTTTATACCTATGTTTTTTGAAAAAGTTAATAATCAGGTTTTTAGATATTAGGGCAAAATAACAGATAAGTGGGAAGTTGGAACTTATAGTATTAAATATGGGAATGTTAAGGATACCTACTTTATTTTAGGTTATAATATTTATAAAAATCCAATAGTAGCACAAAATCATATATTTCCTAAATTTTATGTTAAAGATCCAATAGGTGAGAAAAAGCCTTTAGAAAAGATAGATAATAAGAAACAAAAATTATATGAATCAAAGGGAGTAAAACTTAGATATCTTGAAGGAGATAGATTTAATGAAAAAAACTATGTTTCCAAGGGGTTAGATGTAGAGATATTTATGGAAATAACTTGGTTAACCACTACCCAATCGGTAAGGAGTTGGGTGGATATGAGGGAAAAAATAAAATATACTTTAAAGATGGTAATGAAAGGTCCTATGTATATAAAAGGTTTGTTGAAGAAGATGGAATTACTAGAGATTATAGGTCTTATGGGGTAAATGTTAGGGATAGTTTTGGAAATAAATTAGGTTATCTCAAGAAAGGAAGTAAGGTTAGAGGAACTAGAAATGGGGCCCTTATAGAGATAATTTATAAGGGGAAAAAGGCAAGTGTTCACAGTAAGTATGTTTATTAAAGTTTAATATTTACATATAGCTATTAAGAGCCCTTAATCTTTTTGATTAGGGCTCTTAAACGTTTTTAATATATTAAATTTTGATCTTTTAATAGGTCAATATATTTATCACTTGGTTTCTTGTCAGTGATAAAGTAGTCAATTAAATCTAAGTCTCCAATTAGATAAAGGGAGGTTAGATCAAATTTAGTGTTGTCTAGTATTAAATAGGTTTTTTTAGAGTTCTTAATCATCTTTTGTCTGATGATACCTTGGGCTATATTTCCATCTGTTATTCCCTTTTCTGAAAGTCCCCTACAGGATATAAAGGCCTTGTCAGCGAAATAACTGGCAAGTAGTATTTCAGTATCAGGCCCTAGGAAGGATCTGGTTATAGGGTCATATTTTCCTCCTATCAACATAAAGTCGAAAGGATTGTAGATGGCTGCATACTCTGCTACCTTAAGTGAATTGGTAATGATGGTAACATTATCCAAGTGTCTTATATGAGGTAGTATATAGTAGGCTGTAGTACTGGCATCTATAAAGATGGTATCCCCATCCTTTATTTCCTTGGCACAAAGTTGTCCTATATAGTCCTTGTTTTCTTTAAAAATAGATTCTCTAATATTTATAGGTATGTCATTTTTGACAGTGGTATTTATATAGGCCCCACCGTGGGCTTTTTTTAGTTTTCCTTCTGATTCTAAAAGGGTGAAGTCTCTTCTTATTGTTTCGTCTGATACATTGAATTCTTCACTTAAGTCTTTAACAAAAACAGACTTGTTTTTTGTTAAAAGCTCCATTATCTTCTGTCTTCTTTCCTCTGGTAACATAATTCACTCCCCTTTATTCTTTTGTTATTATATCATAAAGTTACTTTATTTAAAGTTGTAAGCTATAAATACCCTATTTGATAAAAAGATAAGTTATTTTTTTATCAAATAGGGTATATAAA
>CALAZW010000006.1 GCA_937926545.1 uncultured Helcococcus sp.
TCTTTTATAGGCTCATATATCTCTTCTTTTTGACAACCTGACATAATAACCAATAAAAAAAACAATATTAATAATTGCTTTTTTTGCCTCATCTTTCCTCCTATATTTAAATTAAATATATAACAACTTAATTGTAACATTTATTTAATATAGTTGCCATTTTTATACTTTATTATAACAAACATCCATTTATATGTGTCTAAGTTGCTAATAGCCATAAGTTATATATAAATATATAAATATAAATATATATTATAAAAAAACAAATGAGCAGGTCCTAAGGCCTGCTCACACTTTTCTTACTTATTTTTAAATAACTAGATTTGACCTTCTAATTTTTCTATGGCTTTTTCCAATCTATTCAGGTTCTCTTCCAGCTTAAAGGTTGGAAGTCCTAGATTTATCCTGATAAAGCCTCTGGCATCCTCTCCAAACATGGATCCAGGATTTACAAAAAACTCAGCCTCTTCTTCTAGAAATGCCATAAATTCATCTTCATCCATACCAGTCTTTCTATAGTCTACCCAGGCTAAAAAGGTACTTTCAGCTGGCATTAGGATAAAGTAATCCTCGTGTTTGTCAAAGAAGTCTTCAACTAATTTTTGATTTCTACCTATGACTTCCTTCATCTTGTTTAACCACTGGTCTGAGTTGTCATAGGCAAGCTCTGTCGCCTTAAGCCCTAGAGCATTGGTACCGTGTAGGCCTACATTTTCCATCTCTTTAGAAAAATCTTCTCTCATCTTTTCATCAGCTATAAAGATATTGGAGTTTTTTAGGCCTGCTATGTTAAAGGACTTGGATGCTGATGTAGCCATAACAGATGTGGATCTGGCATGGTCTGATACTTTAAAGTAGGGAGTGTGAACATTATCCTTCATTACAATATCACAGTGGATTTCATCTGATACAACTATAAGATTATTTTCTTCACATATCCTATCTATTTTTTCCAGCTCCTTTCTGGTCCAAACCCTACCACCGGGATTATGGGGAGAACAAAGCATAAACATCTTGCTTGTAGCTTTCTTGGCCAAGTCTTCAAAAAGATCAAAGTCTATCTCATAATGGTTGTTTTTATTTATTAGAGGACAGGCTTCCACCCTTCTTCCTTGATTTTCTATGGCCCTATAAAAAGGTGGGTAGATGGGAGTTAAAACTATGATTCCATCATCTTTTTCAGTCAAGGCCCTCACAGCTGTAAAGAGGGCTGTAACAATACCTGGCGAGGTTACAAACCAGTCCTTTTCCAAACCTAGGTCATATTCTCTTTTATAGAAGTTTATAACTGCCTCATAGTAGCTTCTAGTAGGTACAGAATAGCCAAAGATTTCATTTTCAACAAAATCAGATAGACCTTCTCTTATTTTTTTACAACATAGAAAATCCATGTCAGCCACAGTCATAGGCACAACATCCTCAGCTACATCTGGCTTTTTCTTATACATCATATTCCACTTGATAGAACCTGTATCTTTTCTGGAATGATAGGTTTCAAAACTATATTTTTTCATAAGTCCTCCTTTTGACAAAAAAAGCTATAAACAAATGTTTATAGCTATCTTCTCCTAAGTTCTTCTCTTCTGGCAATCTGCCTTCTGACAATATCGTATTGGTTATTTTCAATTGAATCCAATCTCTCTATCCAATTCAAACTTTTTCCTGTTCCCCTTACCACTGCTGATATAGGGTTTTCAGACACTATAACATCAATTCCTATTTCTTCTTTTATTTTCTTATCCAAACCCTTAATAAGAGATCCTCCCCCTGTAAGAATTGCCCCAGTAGCAT
>CALAZW010000007.1 GCA_937926545.1 uncultured Helcococcus sp.
GGAGGATATTATGAAAAAAAACAAATTGTTTTATATAGTGGTCTTAACTATTTTAAGTGGTTTTATAAATAGCTATACCATACTTAGTTATGGTTATACCACTAGTCATTTAACGGGAAATTTAAGCAACTTAGCCATAAATGTAGGCCTGGGTACAGGTAAGATTTATTTAACTCTTTTTAGTATAATCTTAGCCTTCTTACTGGGATCTTTTGTAACAGGGTTTATTTTCAATAAGAGGAAAAATACTCCTTATCTATTTGCTATTATGCCCTTGGGATTTTCCTTTTTACTTTTAATTTTATCGGCTTTTAGACTTGATAGTAAACTAGGCCTATACGGCCTAGCCTTTATATCTGGCATGCAAAATGCCCTTCCTTTAAGCTATATGGGTGTGGGAATAAGGACTACCCATATGACAGGCTATGTAACTGATTTAGGTTGGGAGATGGCTGACCTGGTTAGGATGAGAAAGAAGGATCCATCTAAAGCCTATCTTTATTTGGCCAGCATCTTATTTTTTGTCCTAGGCTCCTATATGGGGGTTGTAGCGGTAAGGGGGAGGAGTAAGACCTATCTTTTAATCTTGGCCCTAAGCTATTTTTTATTAGGTCTTATTAGTTTTGTGAAAATAAGATTGGAGCTTGACAGGATAAAATAACCGTGATAAGATGAAATAAACTTCACATGAAGTAAACTTCACTTAGGATGTGGTTATGAATAAATGGAGAGATTTGTTAGATGGATACTTGATAGCCCTACTTTGCTTTATCTTGTTTATAGTTGAGAGATATAGGGCTTTAGACCAGGCTATATATGGTAAGACCTACTTATATGGAGGTATAATCTTTTTATTACTTACCATCTATGAAACTATTAAGTATTTGAGAAATAAGGACGAGGAAGATAGAAAGTTTAGGAAAAGATATGATGAAAGGGATCTGGAAGTGGAACTTAAGTCAGACAATGTGACTCTTTTTATCTTAAAGTATCTGGTTTTAGGCCTGGCTCTACTAGGTCAGATAACAAAGCTGGACTTTCAGTTTGTTTTTCTTCTTATTTATATAATAATATTTTTATTGCCAAGCATACTTAGAAAATATTATTATAGAAAGATTTAGATAGACTATGGTAAATAAAGTTAAGGAATTTAGAACAAGGGCAGGCTTGACCCAAAAAGAATTGGCAGATAGGGTAAATGTATCTTCTAGGACTATTATTTCTTTGGAGAATGAAAGGTATAATCCTTCCCTTCACCTAGCTTATAAACTTGCAAGAGTTTTTGATAAGACCATAGAGGAAGTCTTTATATTTAGTGAAAAAGATTTATTGGAATAATAATATATATTAAAAAATTATGAATATATGTGTTTATAGCGTATAAAATGGGTATATATTCTTTGTCGATGTGCAGTCGATTAAGGAGAAAAAAATGCGTAAATTAGATTATAATGAATTTAAGAATCTTTATAAGGATAGGATGGTTGAAGACTTTCCTTTCTATGAAAGAAGACCTTTATTCACTATAAAATCTAAATATAAGAAGGGCCAATATGCCTGTTTTGTATTAGAAGAAGAAAAAGAAATCCAAGCCTATGCAACCTTTGCTTGGAAGGATAAGAAGAAGGTTTGGTTATTAGACTACTTTGCTGTAGACAAGAGTCAAAGGAGCACTGGAATAGGATCTAAATTTATAGAAGAAATAAAAGAGACCATGGACACTGGTTTGATTTTACTAGAGTGTGAGATGGTTGAAGATGTAGAAGATTTACCAACTAGAAAAATAAGGAAGAAAAGAATAGATTTTTATAAGAAAAATGGCGTGGAAATGACAGATGTGGAAATAAGTCTTCTTGGTTATAAATATAATATTATGGCCCTAGCCTTAAATGATAGGCTTGAAAAATATGACCTGGCAGACGAGATACTATCTATCTATTACAACACCATACCCTATATTTTTTATAGGTTGTTTGTAAAAGTTAACTATCAAGAAGAAAAATAGAAAGGGAGACCTTTCTATTTTCATTATGGATGAAAACGTCTATAATGATATATAAGGAAAGGAGTATATTATGAAGGAAAAAATCAATAAGTTTATGCAAGGTAGGTATGGTGTAGACCAGTTGTCAGTTTTTATGACCTATTTTGCCATTTTATTATTGCTGGTACTTTTTTTGCTAAATAAGGCAGATTGGTCCTGGCTAGCCATGATAATAGTTTTAATTTCCTATATGAGGTTAATGTCCAGAGACATTGCCAAGAGAAGTAAGGAAAATGCGAAATACATGGCCATTACTAGAAACTTTACAGGTAGTCTAAAAAAGATGAAAAACCATATAGTAGGTACCAAGGACCACAAGTACTTTACCTGTGACAGTTGTAAAACAGAACTTAGGATACCTAAGAAAAAAGGGAAGATTAAGGTTAAGTGTCCTAAATGTGGAAAGGAATTTATAAAAAGAACATAAATGGAAAAATCATATATCAATAAATTTATTAGGTTAATTTTAGGTTTTATAGTCCTGGGAATGGGAGTAGGTCTTATGCTCTTTACTAATCGGGGGGTGGATCCGGCCAGTGTTTTATCTACAGGTGTCGCCAAGCAATTTAATACTAGTTTTGGTATGGGCAATGGCTTAGTCAATATTGTTATTTTGGCTGTAATATTTTTCGTGGATAAAAGTTACATTAATATAGCGTCTATTTTATCCATGTTTATTATGGGCCCTTTTGTAGATATTACCATGAAAGGTCTAAATTCTTTGGCTTTTATGAAGGTCTTGGTGTCAAACTTTTATATATCCTTGCTCTTGGTAGTTTTAGCAAGCTTTATTATGTCAGTGGGCCTAAACCTTTATTCTTCAGCAAAGTTAGGCTTTGGAGCCATAGATATCCTATCTGAGATTTTAACTGATAGAATTGGGGTAAACTATAAGTACATAAGGACTGCCATGGATGTTTTGGTAGTCATTATAGGTTATCTTTTAGGAGGCTCCTTTGGTCTAGGGACTATAATTGTATCTTTGACCTTTGGATTTATGGTTTCTTTAACCAGGGATTATATAGAAAAGTGAGGAAGAGCATGTTTAATAGAAAAGCAAATAGGTTTATTGCCTTTGTATTATTAATATTATTTGCCCTTGGCCTGCCGGCCTATACTATAACTGGTAGTCAGGTTGAGGCCAGGGAAGAACAGCTGGAATATAGGTTTGTATCCAATAGAAAGGGTGTAAATATTCGAAGTGGACCAGGAGAAAATTATCCCTTGTACGGTTATGCCATTAATAACACCTCTTTTGAAGGGGTTAGGGACGGTGCCTGGTTTAAGGTGGATAATGGAGATGGCTATGTCTATATAGCCTATAAGTTTACCAAGCCTTTTGAAAGGGATATGGATATAAGATATATAGGAGCCAATAGGGCTAATGTGCGAGCTGGAAAAAATGTTAATTCCAAGCTGGTGGATAGGACCTATAAAAATGACACCTATATAGGACGTAAGAATGGGGCCTGGTTTGAAACCTTTATAGATGGAAGACCTGTTTATATAGCCTATAACCTGACAAGACAAAATAAGATTGACCAAGAATATAGATATATTAGTGGAAATGGAATTAATATAAGATCAGCTCCTTCTACCAAGGCCAGGATAGTTGGTAAGATATATCTCAATGAAGAGGTAGAGGGAACTAAAATAGGAAATTGGTTTAAGATTGACCAAGAAGGAAAGACTGGTTTTATTAGCTATAGCTGGACATCTGACAAGTTAAACAGATCCAGATATAGTAAAAAAACAGGTGCAAATATTAGAAGTGGACCTTCTACCAGCTATAAGAGTTTAGGTAGGACCATAGAAGGACAAAAATTTGTAGGCCACAAGCAGGGAGCCTGGTTAAAGACTAAATATAAGGGGAAAACAGCCTATATAGCCTATAATTTAACCCAAAGTAGTCCAGGTATAAAGTTAGACTTCCAACCTAGAAGGGTTAATTTTAGTGGGATAAATAAGAATAAGTCCTATGCCCGTTTCAGTGATTTTAGAATGTTGGAACCGCTAGAGGCCCATAAGAGTTTTATGCCAGTTTTTAGTAATGATCTTTTAGGTGTGGATGTGGTAAATAGCTCAAGGCCTGGCTATTCTATTCTAGAATATTATGGCAATAGGTATTATGCACCTAGAACTTCCTACAACCTAATTAAACTAGACTATAAAAATAGCTATTTAGATCAAATACCTTTTAAGTATAGAAGATATGTTTCAGGTGTTAGAGTAACTGATGGTTTAGATGATGAGATAGCTGCTATGTATAGTAATTACTCCAAGCATATAGATACCCTTGAAGAATATAGGTATGATAAGGAAATAATTTATCATGAGGTAGCCCATGGTATAAGTTTTAATGCAGATAGAAGGGGAGTTTTTCTTCACGATCTTCTACAATGGAAAAATATATGGAAAGAAGAGTGGCAGGGGAGAAAGGGCTATGGTAGTGAAAATGAGGCTGAAGGTTTTGCAGAGGCCTTTACTTCATATGTATGTGGTCAAGCTGCCCACTATCATGGAGACTTAGCCAGTGAAAAACCCTTAAGTTATGATTATATGAGGAGTCTGGTAAGGATGTTACCTGACAATTAATTAAGTTAATGTAATAAGAGTGCTAAAAATCCAAGGATTAGCACTCTTATTTTAATAAAAGCAAAAAAATATTTGAATATATGAAATAATGAATATATAATGTGTTAATTTATTTAGAAAATAAAGCAAAATTACTAAGTAAAGTATTTTAGTAAAGAAGGAGGGGAGTAAATGTTTACATTAAAGATGGGTAAAGGAAAAAGTCTATTGGCAAAATTTTTATTGTTTTTGCTTGTGGCTCAAATGATATTTGGCCTTTTTCCTCAGGAAAAGGTCAGGGCAGCAGAAGGAAGTCAAATGAGATTTGTATCTCATGGCCAGGGGATAAATCTAAGGACAGGCCCAGGAACCAACTATAAGACTTGTGGTTTTGCAGAAAACAACAGTTATTTTGAAGGAGTGAGACAAGGTGGCTGGTTCAAGATTCAGGTAAATGGAAGGCCTGCCTATATGGCCTATAATTTAACCATGGCCTTGGATGGAAAGGAAATAAGATATACGGGAGCTGGCAGGGCCAATGTGAGAAGGGACAAGACCAGTAAATCAGCTTTAGTAAAAAAGACATATTTAAATGATATTCATATTGGTGAGAGAGAAGGAGCTTGGTTTAAAACCTATATGAATAGAAAACCAGTATACATAGCTTATAACTTAACCTCAGGATCAGAAAAAAATTATGAGACAAGAAGAGTAAGTGGAAATGGAATAAACATAAGAAGTTCCAATAGTTTGGGCAATAATATAGTTGGAAAACTTTACAAGAATAAGGAAATAGAAGGGGTAAAAAAAGGAAACTACTTTAGATTTACCTTTAATGAAAGGCCAGCCTATATAGTTTATAAGTGGACTGATAAATTGGACTTTGAGCCTGAAGGTATAGAAGATAAGATGGAATTAGTAGCCGATTTCAAGACTTTTAATGATAATTTATTTTACTTTGACCATGGTTTTGAAGAGGCTAATTATCTAAGCAAGGAAAAAATGGAAAGATATGCGGTTTTTAATGATAATTATAGTTTGAAATCCAGTGAAAATAAGAATAGCACATTAAATGTAATACCGAAAAGTTGGGTTAAGATTGTAGAATATAGGGGACAGGGGGAATCAATTATAGAGTTTAATGGTAATAAATACTATGTTAATCCTCATATGTATAGGGTGGAGAGAATAGACTATTCCAATGAATATTTGAAAAATGTACCATTTAAGTTTAAAAGATACATTAGTGGTATGCAGGTTTGTTCTAAGATTGGAGAAAATTCTGCAGGAACCTATAATTCTGTTAGTAGACATATAAATATTTTAGACAGGTACAAAAACGATATGAGGGTTATCATTCATGAGATTTCCCACGGTATTAGTTTTAATTCAGTAGGTCAAGGAAAGATACTTCACAATGATAAGAAATGGATAGATATTTGGGAAAAAGAGTGGAAAAATACTGGCCTATATGGAGGAACTAATCCTTGTGAAGGATTTGCAGAATCTTTTACAGCCTTCGCTTGTGGCAGTAGTCTTCATTTTACAGAAGATTTAAAAGAAACTAGGCCTTTAAGCTATGAGTATATGGAAAACTTAATAAATAATTTACCTGAGTATTAAATATAAGTAACAAGAATGAAAATTAAAAAAGAGCCCTAGCTGGTAAACTCTTATTAGGAGGTTTTTATGAAAAAATCTAACTATAGGATTATTAGCTTGATCGGGCTTCTTTTTTTCTTAAGTTTTTCCAAAGAAGTCTTGGCTAGTCCAAAAGAAGAA
>CALAZW010000008.1 GCA_937926545.1 uncultured Helcococcus sp.
AGGGTGGACCGAGTGTGAAACCTGAAGTATATTTCCAATTGATGGATGAAAATGGAATAGTTGAGATTCCAGGCCAAGAAAACCCTATTTTATTGGCAGAAAACAAAACTTATGTTGAGTGGACTGACCTGCCTAAAAGAGATCTGACTGGTAAAGAAATAAAATACATGGTTAAAGAAGTGACTAAAGATGGAAAAGATTGGGCGGATGAGAATTGGATTAGTGAGTTAACAGCTGGAAGAGGAAGCAATTCTGGTCCCTATGTATTTACAAATAAAAATATTGAGACAGTGGAGGTATTTGCTAAGAAAATATGGATAGGCGGAAATGATAAGGCCTATACTGCTCCTACATTTAAGTTGATAAGATATACATCTGAAGACACAAAATCTGAGCTAGTAGAAGATATAAATCCAGAAATATGGCAAAAAGAAAACTCCAATGAGTTTAACTATAAGTGGACAGGACTAAAAAAGTATGATGAAGAAGGCAGAGAATATATTTATAATGTATTTGAAGATAAGGTAAAAGATGGAAAGTACACAGTAGTAAATGAAGATGGAAAAAAGGTAGACTACTTAGTTTCAGGCCCAGTGGGGGATGGAAGTAAGGAAAATCCATTTACTATAACAAACTCCTACTCACCAGGAAAAACTTCTATCAATGCTATGAAAGTATGGCAGGGTGGAGAAGGAGAAGAAAGACCGAATATTAAACTTCAACTATATAAGGATGGTCAGCCTGAAGGAGAAGCAAGGGAGCTGGTATGGCCAGAAGTTTTTGTTTCTTGGACAGATTTAGAAGAAACAAGGGCTGATGGAAGCTACTATGAATACACAGTTGATGAGGTAGAAGTTCCTAAAAACTATAAAAAGAATGAAAAGATAGATGGAAGAGGAAGCTCTGAAGACCCATTTGTAATAACAAATACCTTTGAATCAATCTCAGTTAAACTTACAAAAAATTGGGAAAATGTTAAAAAGGATGAGAAAACTCCTAGTGCATATTTTCAACTAGTAGCTAATAATGAAAATATTGGCCCTAAGAAAAAATTAATAGATAAAGAAAATATTGTTGTCTGGGAAGATTTACCTAAATACGATAAAGAAGGTAATGAAATAGATTACAAGGTTAAAGAGGTAAATCAAGATGGTGGAGACTGGGAGTTTGATGGTTATATAAGAGGACCAGTATTAGGTAATAAAACTGATGGATTTACTATAACTAATACAAAAGAAGAAGAACCAAAAATTCCAGAGACACCTAAAAAGCCAGAAAAAAGAAATATAAAGGTTGTAAAGAAGTGGGACTTAGCTGATGGTGAAATTCCAGTGGAAAAAATAGAAGTAGAGCTATATAAGGATGGCCTAGCCACAGGTAAAACAATAGAATTAAATGAAGAGAACAGGTGGACAGGGGAGTTTAACAATCTGGATAAGTATGACCTATCAACTAGTAAAGAACACACCTATAGCATAAAAGAAATAGGTGAGAGTGAAAACAGGGTTGAACTTGAAGGCCGTGACTTTAGGGTAACCTATGAGGGAAATATGGATTTTGGTTTTATCATAATGAATAAAGAAGAAAGTCCAGATCAACCAGTAGAACCAGAAATTCCAGAGACACCTAAAAAACCAGAGAAAAGGAATATAAAGGTTGTAAAGAAATGGGACTTGCCTGAAGGCGAATATCCTGCAGCAAAGATAGAAGTAGAACTATATAAGAACGGTATAGCTACAGGTAAAATAATAGAATTAAACGAAGAAAATAATTGGACTGGAGAGTTTAATGATTTAAAATTACAACCCTTATTTGGTAAAGAGTATGAGTACACAGTAAAAGAGTTGGGAGAAGATAACAACTTAGTTAAAATAAATGATGTGTGGTATAGAGTAACTTATATAGGTGATATAGAGTAAGGATTTTTAATAAAAAATGAAAAAGAAGTCATCGTATTGGGGAATAGCGTGAAGAATCCTAACAAACCTAATAGACCAAATAAGCCAAACAAACCTTCCTTGGAAAATCCAACTTATCAAGAGCCAAGTAAAGGTGCTCCACAAACAGGAGATAGTTTTGCTGGTGGACTTCTATATATAGGAAGCTTAATACTAGCAAGTATAGGATTTATATTGATTAGATTTAGAAAAATAAAAAATAAGAACTAAAAGGTAAGATTCTAAGAAATACCTAACTGGTTAAGACA
>CALAZW010000009.1 GCA_937926545.1 uncultured Helcococcus sp.
GGACTATGGCTCATGACAACTATCCTATTCCCCAGGCTAAGAGCCTCTTCAATATCATGGGTTATCAAAAAGAAGGTCTGGTCCCCCTTCTTCCACAACTTTCTAACCATGTCCTGCATGTTTAGTCTGGTTATGGCATCTAGGGCCCCAAAAGGCTCGTCCATAAGAAGGATTTGAGGGTTGTTGATCATTGACCTTACAAAGGCCACCCTCTGCCTCATACCTCCAGATAACTCTTCTGGATAGTGGTTCTTATAGTCTTCCAGGCCTACCTCTTCCAAGTAAAGATCTACAAGACTATCTATAGTGGCCTGGTCCATCTTATTAAGATTCAAACCATAGGACACATTCTCTTTTACATTTAACCAGGGAAAAAGGTTGGTAGATTGAAATACTACCCCCCTATCCCTATTGGGACCTTCTATCTTGTGGCCATTTATTTCCACACTTCCCCTGGTAGGCTTGTTAAAACCTGCTATTAGCTTTAGCAAACTACTCTTCCCGCAGCCTGATGGACCTAGTAAAACTAAAAAGTCTCCCTTGTTGATGCTTAGATCAATATCCTTTATGGCCTGGGTAGAACCCTGCTTGCCATCATAAACAACTGATACATTCTTAAGTTCTATTAACTTTTCCATAGCTACCTTATCGACCTTTCTATATATGAGGAATTAATAAATTCCCTAACTTCTTCTTCACTAGGAAGTTTTTCAATCTTACCCTGGTCTTTTAAAAATACTGCCGTATCCATAAAGACCTTGTGAAAACCTCCTGGCTCTCTGTCACTAGCCAAGTAATCTTTGGATATTTCTTCTTCCCTAGCTAACCAAATAGTTCCATTCATTTGCTTTTCTATACTGTCCATATCTATACCCAGTCTTTTAGATGCAGCTTCAATTGCAGCTGGCCTATCCTCACTATAAAGGTCATAGGACTTGGATAGGACACTTATATAGTCAGCTACCAAGTCTGGATACTTGTGGGCAAAAGTCTTATTGGCCACGTCTATATTGGCTGTAACTATGC
>CALAZW010000010.1 GCA_937926545.1 uncultured Helcococcus sp.
AAGTCATAAAGCTGACATGGCAGAGAAAATATTATCAGAAGAACAATATGTATATTATTTAGCATTAGTTCTAGTTCATCAAGCATACAATTTAATGCCTAAAAAGCATCAGGATGCTATAAAAAATTTAGTGGATGCTGGTATACTGGATGATCTTGCGGTGTCTACAGGTACAAAACTGACTAATTGTTGTGTAACAATGGAAGGGGAATTTTTATATAACGATATTGAGTTTAAATTACCAATAGGATACATACCAAGGATGCGATATATTGATGAAAATGGAGATATATTTGTAGAAGCTTTCAATGGAAATAGAAGAAGAGTTTATGAATTTATATATTACAAAAGCAATTATAGAAACAAATGGAAAAGAGTAGATAATAAAATGGAGAACTTGATAGACTTTTAAAACAATGTAATGTGTCAAATATATGCCTACCCTTAGGCCTTGTAATTATAAGGCTTAGGGGTATCTTTCTTTGAAATTCAATGTGTCTAGATAAAGCAATTATTAATATTGAATGGTAAGCGATCAATAAACTCATGGATTTTAAAGTGTAAAAACTCATGAGATAATATCCCTACATAGTACTTCTAATGTTAACAAAGTACTTTGCCAACTTTAAAACTGTAGGGAGATGATAGGTTGACCACTATGAAAGCATCAAAACATGAAATACTTAAAGCTCAGTGGCAGGAGTTAATCAAAGAACAAAATGAAAGCGGATTATCAATTAGAGAATGGTGTAGGAGAAATGATATCTCACATGGTAAATACTACTACTGGCAAAGAGTCATTAGAGAAGAAGCCCTAATTAAAGCAGGAACCATGGCAGTTACAGGACAAGGCCAATTTGTAGAGATAAAGTCAGGTAATGGTGATTTTAGAACTAACACTCAAGGTACTTGTGCAGTCCTAAGGTCAAATGGAAATGAGATTGAAGTATTAAATGGTGCAGATCCAAATACATTGAGGTTAATACTTAATTTAATTAGTAATCATGAAAATTAAATTTCCCAATGATATACGAATATACATTGCCTGCGGTAAAACTGATATGAGGAAATCCATAGATGGTCTTTCTGCAATAGTATCTCAAAACTTTAATCTAAATCCATTTGAAAATGCACTATTCCTTTTTTGTGGAGGAAAAAGAGATAGGATAAAGGCCCTCCTTTGGGAAGGAGATGGATTTCTTCTTCTCTACAAAAGATTAGAAGGTGGGGTATTTCAGTGGCCTAGAACCACAGAAGAGGTTAGAGAAATTACCCCTCAACAATACAGATGGTTAATAGAGGGATTATCAATTGACCAGAAAAAAGTCATTCAAAAGATAGATGTTAAAAGGATAGTCTAGGTGGTTGAAAATATTCAAATTCAAATGATTTCAGCCATCTTTTTTCTTGTTTTTGACCTTTCAAAATGGTATAATATGATTAGAAAAAACAGAAAAGAAAGGCTAATTCCCAATGGATAATAATTCTTTAATAAAAACACTTCAAGATACAATTGAATTTCAAAACAAAACCATAGAAGGCCTTAGAGAAGAGTTAAAAAAGGCTAATGAAAACATAGAATACTTAATCAAAAAACTCTATGGAAGGAAAACAGAAAAAACCTCTGCCATAGATGGTCAACTAGTGATTAGTGATATGGAATTAGGTCTATTTAATGAAGCAGAAAAAGAAATGGATACATCTGAACTTGAACCAGTTCCCTTTGAAGAGCCAATTAAAAGAACTAGGAAAGGATACAAGAGAAAAGACCTATTTAAAGACTTACCTAGCCAGAATCTAATATTCAGATTAGAAGAATCACAACAAATATGTCCAATAGATGGAAATAGACTTTCAGTTGCAGGTAAAAAATTCATAAGATCAGAAATTAGATATATGCCAGCAGAAATATCTGTAGTTAATATATATCAAGAAACATATGAATGCAGATTGTGTAAGAAAGAAAACAGGCCTGGAATCTTTAACCCAAATACACCAGAGCCTGTACTTCAACATTCCTATGCTACAGCCTCAAGTGTAGCATGGACAATGTATCAAAAGTTTGTACAATCAGTTCCACTCTACCGCCAGGAAAAAGATTGGAAACAGATGGGCTTTCCAATAAGTCGTGCAACCCTATCTAACTGGATTATAAAAACATCAGAAGAATGGTTAAGTCCAGTAGTAGAAAAACTACAAGAAGAGCTACTAAAAGATAGGTATTTACATGCCGATGAAACTCCAGTCCAAGTATTAAATGAAGAGGGTAGGAAAAACACCACAAAATCATACATGTGGGTATACTCTACTTCAGCTAATGCTGATAAAGGGATTAGAATATTTAAATATGCACCTGGCAGATCTGGAGATAATGCCAAACAATTCTTGAAAGGATTTAAAGGATATCTTCACACAGATGGATTTTCAGGTTATGGCAAAGTAAAAGATATCCATCACTGTTTATGCTGGGCTCATGTAAGAAGATATTTTTCAGATGCTCTCCCTAAAGATATGAAAAGTCCAGAAGCAACCTTACCAGCCACAGGAATAGCATATTGTAACCAGCTATTTGACTGGGAAAGGCAACTTAAAAACCTATCCCCAGAAGATAGAAAAATTAAGCGTCTAGAAAAAGAAAAACCAGTTCTAGAGGCCTTTTGGTCATGGGCAGAAAGCGCAAACAAGAAAGTACTTCCTAAATCAAAGATTGGAACGGCCCTTCAATATGCCCTAAACCACAAGGATAAATTAGAGACCTATCTTGAAGATGGAAACTGTGTCATCTCCAACAATATTGCAGAAAACAGTATAAGACCATTTACAGTAGGTAGAAAAAATTGGACCTTCTGTGGTAGTCCTGAAGGGGCGAATGCAAGTGCAACTGTCTATTCACTGGTAGAAACAGCAAAGGCAAATGGACTAAACCCCTACAAGTATTTAGAGCATATACTGTCAATATTACCAGGTAATAATTTAAAAACCAACCCAAAGGTCTTAGATCTAATGATGCCTTGGGATGAACAAATACAAAATACATGTAAATCTTAATAAATACTATTATAGGGATATCATAGCGATATCCCTATAATTATACAATACATATATTATCAAACGCTTACTTTTGATGTTAATTTACTATATCTTAAAGTGTAATCCAAGTCCATTTTTTCTAG
>CALAZW010000011.1 GCA_937926545.1 uncultured Helcococcus sp.
ATCATGGATTTATGGTATTTAAAAGAGATGAAAAGAAGAAAAATATAAGAAATTATAGGTCAGTGTATAGGTTTGTAATAAGAGGTCTAGATAAGATTCTTATAGTATATATAGACTTAGAAGCCTATATTAATAAGGAAAACTTAGCCTATAGGATAAGAGATAAAGACATATATGATGGTTATAAAAATTTGACAGATATAGATTTTAGTAAGTATTTGTATTAAAAAGAAAGTGTGGGAATATGAAATTTGGTTTTAGAACTCCTAGTTTGAAAAAAAGTTTTAAGGCTAGGACTAGTGGTAGGTTGAAAAGGTCAGTTAAATCAAGTCTAATACCGACTTATGGTAAAAAAGGTATGGGCTATATTAACAATCCTAAAAAGGCTATTTATAATAAGGTTTATAACAAGACGACAGTTTCTATATTTGATGTGGGACCTAGTAAAAGTCGGCAAAGGGATATGGAAACGATAAATATACCTAAGGATAAGATTAAATTTAGCCACCTAACAAATCTTTTAACTCTAACTACCATAGGCCTATCTTTTGCCCTAGTATTCGGTAAATATACCAGCCTATACTTTTTATTTTTATTAGTTAGTTTTATAGGATTTATAATATTTTTGATAAAGGATAGCAGGGCCTATAAGAGGGAAGCAAGCTTGGAAAAAGAAAGATTTAAAAATACTCTTTTAAGTCTATCAGAAGATATGGAGATAAAGGACCTAGAGAGCCTATCCTTAAATGAATTAAGCTTTTTTACCTATAATTCAGCTATTGACATGGTTAATAGGTTCAATGAGCTGATAAATATTTTAGATACCAGTCTAGATATAGATAAATATTTTTCTGCCTGGGATGAAATGGAAAAATTGGTGGAAAAAATGGCCATAGTGGATGAAGAAATTAAAGTCCTTTGTACAAATTGTGATGATCCACTTTATATGAGAAATAACTTTGATTTTGAAAAAAATAGGCATAATAAGGTCTTTGTTGATAAACTAATAGATAAGACAAAGGAAGATGCCTTGGTTTTAAAAACCCAAAGGGGCAGGGACAATAGATTGATTAAAATGTTTGAAAATCTACTTTCTAGATGTGATCAAATGGATGATGATGTTGTAAATTACATTAGTTTTCAAATGATGACCAGTCAAATAGCTTGATTTTATAAAATTTATATATATAAATAAATTTTAGCGGGATTATTTGATCTTATAATTGAAATCGTATATAAATTTCCATGCCTTTGTCTATTTACTAATAATTAAATTAATAATAGTCTATATTATGGAATAAAATATAAATAGATGGGTAATATAGTATGGAAAGTATAAGGATAGAAGACAAAAAATATAAGAGTAAAAAAAGTTTAAGAGCTTATGTATCTTGGGTCGGTCCCAAAAAGGTAAAGCCTAGAATAGAGCTTCAATTACTAAGAAATGGATGTTACCATGATAGTAGTATAGAGCTTTGTAATGGGGAAATAAGTTGCACATGGGAAAATTTAGAGGTTTATGATTCATATGGGGATGAATATGTTTACAAAGTAATCCAATTAACTAAATTGGAAGACTATAGTACAGAAATCTCCAAGTATGGTTTATTAATAATAAATAGATACAAAAAAAATTAATCGAAGTCATATATGCTCTCATATATGACTTTTTATATGGTAGGATAAGATGAATAAAAAAATTAACTTAAAAAAGATAACCAATTTAGAACTTCAGTTTAATGAGGAGCTTTTATTTTTCTATGTTATTAAGGGGGAATTTTTAGTTTTTTTAAGAGGGAAAAAGCATAGATTAAAGCAAGGGGATTTACTGATTATTAATTATTTAGAATTAGGGTTCATTCTCCCCTTAGATGAGGATAATTTGGTTTATAGTTTTCATCTAGATGATAGTATTTTAAAAAAACACATATTTACAAAAAATCACTACATAAGGGAAAATATATATAGAAAAGAAGATTTGATAAATGATGAAGTTTTAAATATTATTAATATTTTTTATTATAAAAATGATATGGAAAATATTAATTTGTATATAAATCAGTTTTTTATAAGAATGGACAAGTATATAAAGATAGATGACTCTAGGACTATGAAGATTAACTATAGTTTAGAGCTAGTAAAATTCTTTGAAGGTAAAAAGAAAATAAATGATTTAAGCTTGGAAGATATTTCAAGAGAGATAAACTTAAGTCAAAATCATTTGGCAATTTATTTCAAAGACCTAGTTGGAATAAATATCTCTTCTTATAGACAGTTAATAGCCCTGAAAGAAGCATCAAGATTACTTATCCAAAGTGATAATAGTATATCTAATATAAGTTATGAATTGGGTTATAAACATAGTAAAAGTGTCTACGATATTTTTGATAAATACATAGGAATGACACCTAAAGAATATAGAGATAGGTATAGGACTTACCATCTAATTGACGAAAGAAATCTGGTTAAATCAATCTATTATATGGATTTTGTAAATAGGTATGAAAATGTAACATTTAAAGAACTTTATGATATAAAGTTACAGGAATTAACCCATATTGAAATTGAAGAAAGTCTAAATGCTGAAAACTATTTCCAAGGGGTGACAGTTTATTCTTTAGGAAACTTTGGTTTGGACTATATGAATCAAATTAAAATTACAAATAAAGAAATAAAAATAAAGAAAATGATAATTAATTTGGAAATATATGGAGATAGGGATTATTATCATTTGAAGGACTTGAATATAGATATATCAAGAAAAGACTTGATAGATCTAATAGATTTGTTATTTAAGCTAGATATAGAAATAGGACTACAGGTCGATTTAGAAAGTAATTATTATAAAAAAATAAGCTTGGATAATTTTAAGTTGGACTATGAAACTAGTCTTTTGAATTTTTATAATGATATTAAAAGAAGTTTAGGATTAGAGAGTCTCTTAAAAATTGAGAATATTTTAAATTTAACCTATGTTGAGAATCCTTTAGATATGGAGGAGGAAAAGTTTCAATATTATTTAAAATCAAGACTTAAAATTTATGAGTTAGTCTATGATGGTATTAAAACGGATTACTCCTTATCTTATGGACCTAGAAATAAGGAGGATATAAAAGAGATATTAAAGAGATTTAAGGACACTATAGACCCTAGGGGACCAAATAAAATATATTATGTAGCCATTTATAAAGATGATAGTGATTTAAATAATGGACTTACAACTGATCGGGTATATGAGGACTTTAATTTGAAGTTAGATGATTTTTACCAGGAGTTAAATTATCTAAATTCTTCCAATATATCATCACATCCAAGTAGTTTAGTACTTGATATGGGATCTAGGACCAAGCATAATATAAGGTATTTTGATAACTTTGTAGTTTTATATATTAGTCTTAATATGATAATTAAAATGAAATCTTTCTCTAATTTAAATTATATGTTTAAGGATAAAAATCACAAGTCATATCTTTATTACAGTAAATATTTTGACAGAAATGGTTTTAAAACAGAAAATTTTCATTTATATAGTTTTATAAATAGAATGCATGGAAATATTATCTACTCAGATAAAAATTGTATCGCTACTAAAACTGATTATGAATACAATGTTTTGGTTTTTGGAAATATCCTTTATGACTATAAATTTTGCAAAATTAATAATTTTAATATTAGCCATGAAGACTACAGAATCCTAAGCTTAAAAATAAAAGATCTGAAGGGAGAGTATAGGGTTACTAAGGAGGGGCTGAATATCTTCAATGGAAGCTCCAAGTATAAAATGCAAAACTTCAGTAGTAACAAAAACCTTGATAGGGAGGATTATGATTATATAGATTCTGTTAATAGGCCTAGTAGGGAATCTAAGGTCCGTTCTATAGAAGATGGCTACAGAGAACAAATTAAACTATATCCTTTTTCTGTAGTATATATAAATTATAAAAAAATATGATGGAGAATTTTAAAATCATTATTAAAACCCATGGAGAGGAAGGATTCTTGCCCATCTGTAAGGATGGAACTACTTATTACGGGGGATATCAAGGATGGCTAAAGGATGAAGGAATTAAAGAATTTTATTCCAACAGATCTTGTTCTGTTACGGCAGCCAGCAATTTTTTTCTTCATATGATTTATTGTAAAGACCATAAAGAGATGGAAAAGATTGATTATAAAATATTTAATTTCTACCAAAAGGAGATTTATAGGTATATAAGGCCTAGACCCTGGGGGATAATAAGTATAGGGATACTAGATAGAAGTTTTAGTAAATATGTAAAAGAAAAGGGATTGAATTTTAAAAAGGTAGTTTTTAAAGGGGAATTTTCTAGAGCTAATGTATTAAACTATATTAAATCGGCTTTAGAGAAAAATCTACCTGTGCTCCTATTAACCTGGGGAAGTGAATTGAAGGAGTTATCCTACCATTGGATAACTATCATAGGATTATATAGCAGTGATGGACACATAACCATGGTCAGCTCAAACTGGGGAGAGCTAAGAGAGTATGACTTTAATAGGTGGTTTGATAGCTTTAGTCTTTACAAGGGACTTATATATTGGGATGAAAATAAGAAATACAATGAGAACTAGGCTTTATTCTTCTTGAAACTAGTTAAAAGAAACATTTTTTTATAAATGTTTCTTTTTTGTTAAAATGTTTACAAATGTTATAAATTATAGTAGTATTTATTTTGTGATTTATTTTGCAAACATATAGGAGGAGTTATGAAGAAAACACTTAAAAGATTTATGGCCTTATTATTAGTTTTGGCCCTAGTAGGATGTGGTTCTGGATCTAAAAAAGATTCAAGCGCAGGCCTTAAGGACGGTAACTATAAGGCAAGCAAGGACGGTCAAAATGGACCGATAGAAATTGAACTAATAGTAAAAAATGGAGAAATAGAAAAGGCTGAGTTAGTTAGCGAAAGTGAAACCCCAGGCTTAGGTAATGTTGCTATAGAAAAAATCCTTAATTAATTTAATGAAAATAAGGACATGAACATAGACATGATTGGCGGAGCTACAGTTTCTAGTACAGCAGTTGTAGAAGCCTTAACAGAAGCTCTAAAGGAAGCTGGAGCAAGCGATGACTTCTTTGTTAAAGATGAAAACAAGGAAGCTAAAAAAGAAGAATTAGAAGATACATATGATTTTGATGTGGTAGTAATTGGAGCCGGTGGAGCTGGTCTAAGTGCTGCTATTGAAACAGCTAACACTGGTGCTAAGGTTGCTGTTTTAGAAAAAACACCTGCAGCAGGAGGAAATACTCTTGTTTCTGGAGGAGGATTAAATGTTCCAGGATCTAGGCAACAAAAGGGACTAGATATTGAAGATTCTGTAGAACAATTTTATGAAGATACTATGAATGGAGGAGATAATAAATCTGACTCCAAATTAGTAAAAATTATGGCGGAAAATGCTCTAGCTGCTGCTGATTGGCTTATGGATGATATAGGTGTTAAATTTATGGACGATAGGGTTCAACAATTTGGTGGCCATTCAACTCCAAGAGCCTTAATTCCAGAAGGAAATAAGGGAGTTGCTTTAATAAGTAAACTACTTGAAAAAGCAGAAGAAAAAGATGTTAAAGTATTCTATGAAGCGAAGGCTGAAGAAATAAAAATGACAGATGGAAAAGCAAGTGGTGTTGTAGTTAAAAACAATGATAAAGATGTAGTTTTTAATGCCTCAAAGGGAGTTATTGTAGCTTCAGGAGGATTTGCCTCAGATGTAGAAATGAGAAAAAAATATAATGACCATTATGATGAAAGATTTAAATCTACAGCTACAGAAGCAAGTACTGGTGATGGTATTAAGATGGCAGAAGCAGTAGGAGCTGGATTAAGAGACTTAGATTTCATTCAAGTTTATCCAACTTGTAACCCTATAACTGGAATTATTTCTTACGTTGCCAATGCTAGATTTGATGGGGCTATTTTAGTTAATCAAAAAGGTGAAAGATTTGTAAATGAAATGGGTAGAAGAGACGAAATATCCAATGCTATTCTAGACCAAGAAGGTAGCTATGCCTACCTAGTATGGGGACAAGAAGTAGAATCAGTTGGTCATATGACTGAAGTTCATGAAAAAGAATATGAAAAGTGGTTAAAAGATGACTTAATATATTCTACTGAATCTTTAGAAGATGCAGCAAAGCACTATAATATTGATGAAAAATCTTTTATGAATACTATTGATAGTTTTAACAAGGCAGTAGAAGAAGGAAAAGATGAAGCCTTTAATAAGGGGGGAAATATGGTTGCAATTAAAGAAGGAAACTTCTATATACAAAAAGTTGTACCAAGTACCCATCATACTATGGGAGGAATCACTATAAATGAAGATGCTCAAGTATTAGATGCTAAGGGAGAAGTTATTCCTAATCTATATGCAGCAGGAGAAGTAGTTGGCGGTATCCATGGGACTAACCGTCTAGGTGGAAATGCAATTACAGATATTGTTGTATTTGGTAGAATAGCAGGTCAAAATATAGTTAAATAAAGTTAAAAAGAGGGAATACCCTCTTTTTTTGTATAGAAAATTAACTACTATTTTAAGATAATAAATCTTTACAAAATTAGTGGGGTAGAAAAAGGTCAATTTTTTTGGTAGCGATTTTAATCAGTGATTTACTTTTTTGTTCAATACTGTAAGTATAAGTAGGGCAAAACACAATAAATTATTGAAGTCTCCATGGTTTTGTGCAAGAATATATGAGGGAGATGATTATGAATGTTAGATTTAACAAACGGTGATGTGGACAAAGTCCTATTTAAATTCACCATGCCCATGTTTATTTCTGTAATATTTCAACAGTTATATAATGTGGCAGACAGCTTAATAGCAGGAAAATTCGCTGGGGAAGAAGCCCTAGCAGCAGTTGGTGCATCTTATCCTATAACCATGATACTTATGGCGGTTGCACTTGGAACAGGTATTGGAACCATGGTTATTATATCCAATCTATACGGTAGCAGAGATTATAAAAGGATGAAGACGGCGGTCTCAACAGTGATTATTACTACAGTGATCCTATCCATAGTTTTATCGGTTTTAGGTCTTAAAAGTTCATCATTTATGTTGGATAAGCTAAATACTCCAGATAATATTTTTGTAGATTCTCAGATATATTTAAATATTTATATTTATGGATTTATCTTTTTGTTTTTATATAATATATCGACAGGGATATTTACATCAATTGGAGATTCTAGAATTCCTTTGTACTTTTTAATAGGTTCTTCCTTGGGAAATATTGTTCTTGACTATGTCTTTGTAGCTAAGTTCAATATGGGGGTAGCAGGGGTTGCTTATGCAACTTTAATAGCCCAATCAATAGCTTGTATTTTATCTCTAATTGTATTGAGGAAAAAACTTAAGATGATTATAAGTCCTAAGCATAAACTGTTTTCCTTCAATGAGTTAAAAAATATATCAATTGTAGCCATACCCAGTATCCTACAACAAAGTTTTATCTCCATAGGAAATATATTTATTCAAGGCAGAATAAATACCTTTGGTTCTTCGACTATAGCAGGATTTGCGGCAGGTAATAAGTTGAATACCTTTGCCTTGACCTCATTTACTACCATAGGTAATGGGATATCTTCATTTACTGCTCAAAATATAGGAGCAGAAAAAGAAGATAGGATAGAGAAGGGTTTTAAAGCAGGATTAAAAATATCAATAACCATTGGCCTTGCTTTATTTCTAGTATTCTTTTTCTTAGGTGGAAATTTAGTTGGATTATTCCTTAAGGAAAAAAATATGGACACTATAGCTATCGGTCATAAGTTTCTTAAAATAATATCACCATTCTATGTGGTGATAGCCTTAAAACTTACAGCAGATGGGGTTTTAAGAGGCTCTAAAAATATGAATAAATTTATGATAGCAACCTTTGTAGATTTAATTCTAAGAGTAGTTCTAGCCTTTATATTAAGTGCTAGATTAGGATCAACTGGTATTTGGTTATCATGGCCAGTAGGATGGGTGATAGGAAGTGTATTATCATTTATCTACTACAGGCAAATAATAAAAGAATATAAATA
>CALAZW010000012.1 GCA_937926545.1 uncultured Helcococcus sp.
TTATTTGAAGAATTTTTCCAAGATTTTAATAGGCAAAAGGCCAGTGAGCTTTTAGGTTTTATGAAATTGGAAGAGGATATGAAGGTGGGATCCATGTCCAAGGGGATGAAGGAAAAGTTACACTTGACCTTGATCTTATCCAGAGAGGCCAAACTCTATATTATAGATGAGCCCATATCTGGAGTGGACCTGGTAACTAGAGACCAGATTTTAGAGGCTATCTTGTCCAATATAGATGAGGATAAGAGTATGATTATAACTACTCACTTAGTAAGTGATATGGAAAGAATCTTTGATGATGTTGCCTTTTTATCAGATGGTGAAATTGTTCTATATGCAAATGCAGAAGACCTTAGAATGGATAAAAACATGCAAATTACAGATATCTATAGAGAGATTTTTGGATAGGTGGTAAAATGAAAAGTTTAATAAAATATGAATTTAGAAATACAAAAAAGAATATTTTTTATATAGGCCTGGTAGGAATGGTCATATCCCTTATTATCCAGTGGAGTTTGGCAGGAAATGTAGGAAATAAAGCGGGGGAAGTTCAAGTTAATCAAGGAGGGTTTTACTTTAGTTCCAGTAGTTTTGGTGGAAGTTTGATGGTAATCAAGGGAATTCTCTTGGCCATATCCATTTTTTCTATTTTTGGAATTCTTCTGGCCTTCTTTATTAGTATGGCCCATATGATGAAGAAGGATCTTTATACAGAAAGAGGCTATTTAACCTTTGCCCTTCCAGTAAATGGCTATGAAATAATTGGAGCCAAGCTTATAGTTTCTATAATTTGGACCTTGTTTTTAATTGTTTTGGCCCTGGTTTGGAACTTTATCTTAAGCATGGTCTTGTTTGGTTTTTCCTGGTCAGATGTCCAAGTCTTTTGGGATAGGTTTATTAGTGGAAACTTTTTAAATATAGATCTATTTAAGTCAGGAATAAAGAGCTTTATAAATATTATTCTAGGATCAGCCTTTTCTATTCTTATGATTTATTTGGCCCTAATAAGCGATAAAATTATTAGGAAAAGAACTACAGCCGGTGGCTTTTGGATAATCATTTTATTTATATATAATTTTATATATGACAGTTTATTAACTTTGATATATAATAGTATATATGGTTATACGAGAGGGAATATTCTAGAGATAGGATTTTCCAATGTGGGTATAGCTATAAACCTAATTTCGGTGATAATTCTATTCATTGTGAATTCTTATTTAATAGAAAAGAAGGTAGAGATTTAATCTACCTTCTTTTTATTTATCTTTTTTATTTATCTTATTTTTCTATTAGGGTTCCAGTTTGGTGCTTGAAACCTTCTTCAGCTTTTGCCAAAGAAGTTATGATTGCTTTTTTTCTAGGGTTATTTTCAATAAAGCCTATGCAGGCTTCAACCTTAGGAAGCATGGAGCCGGGTAGGAAGTGGCCTTCATCCCTATATTGTTTTGCCTGGTCCAAGGTCATATGGTCCAGCCAAACCTGGTCTTTTTTATTAAAGTTTAGGGCAACGTGTTCTACAGCTGTTAGAATCATCAGCATGTCTGCCCCTATTAGTTCAGCTAGTTTTGCTGAAGCAAAGTCCTTGTCTATAACGCTGGCCAGGCCAGAATAGGAGGAGTTTTTATCCACTACAGGAATACCTCCACCGCCAGTGGCAATTATTATATTGTCTTGGGACAGGTCTTTTATTAGGTCTTTTTCTATTATATCTATAGGTTTAGGGGAGGCAACAGCCCTTCTATACCCCCTGCCAGCATCTTCCATCATAAAAAAGCCCTTATCTCTTTCCAACTCTTCCGCTTCTTCCTTAGTAAAGTAAGAACCAATAGGTTTTGTTGGATGATCAAAGGCTTTGTCATCTTTATCAACTATAATTTGAGTCACCAAGCTGATAACATTTTTATTTATTTGTCTCTTATTTAATTCATTTTTAATAACTTGTTGTAAGTGATAGCCAATATAGCCTTGGCTCATGGCTGTGGCTTCAGGTAGTTCAATATTTGGGATTGATGAGTTTTCCTCAAAGGCTTTTAAGATCATTCCAACCTGAGGTCCATTACCATGACTGATAACTATTTCATGTCCTTTTTCAATTAAATTAACTATAGGGCCCATATTATCTGTTAAAAGTTGTAATTGTTCTTCAAAACTATTTCCTAGGGCATTTCCGCCTAGAGCAATAACTATTTTCATAAGATCCTCCTAAATATATGGATTTTTATTAATCAACTCATTCTAATCCTTTTAGAAAGAAAAATCAAATAAAAATTCTAAAAAATGACTGGTGGTTAATTTCTTGACAAATGTTACAAAAATTAAAGAATTAGGTCTTAAATGGTTATTTTTTTTGATATTCACTAAATAAAGTACTATAATGCAAGGGAATGATAGGGTTCTGATCAAATTCTATCATCTCCCAATAATATTTTGTATTATTGATTGCTACGATACTTTACAAAAGGAAAACCAGCTAAGGCTGGTTTTTCTTGTTTTAAACCAAAATGGGTATAAATATAAAAAGGAGGTAGACATGTACAAGAAAATTAATAGACAAAATATTTATGAAAGAACCGAAGAGATGATAGAAGGCAAAAGAGGCAGTATTTTTATAGGCTATATTATAGTTAGACTTATTCCAGCCCTAATTTCTTTTTTTGGGATATCCAGTATGCTAAAGAGTTTATTTATTAGTTCCTATATGAGTGATGCCATGATTTTTGCCAGTTTGCTTAAGTTGATAGCCTTTGGACCTATTTTATTTATAGTCCTGGCCTTGGCCAAGCTTTTGGAATCAGGACTTCAAATAGAGGTTTACAAGTATAGTTTGGATGGGAAGTTTCATCTAGGATCCATCTTTACTAATTTTTCCAACCACTTATTAAAGATAGTTTTATATTCTTTAATGATGGGAGCCCTTAGCTTTATCTTGAACTTAATTCCAGCCATAGGTTGGATCTTGGCCCTAATAGCCAGCTATTTATTTAGTCTGACAATATTTGTCTTGGTAGACAGGCCAGAAGATGACATAGTGGAAAACTTTAAGACCAGTTATAGGATGATGAAGGACAATGTCTTAAACTTATTTTTAATCAGGATTAAATATGCCTGGCCAATTATTTTAGGTTACTTTGTTCTGGGCTTTGGAGGTTTGAACTTGGGAATAAACTCCCTGGATTCTTCTACTTTTTTCGCCTTTCTAGGATGGATTTTATTTATTCTAGGCCTGGCTTTGGTAATATATTTTACCTATAAAAACATAACATCAAGAATGATGGCAGAGGCTGTTTTATACGGTGAAATAAAAAATGAAGATGATGAAGAAGTTTACTATAGCTATGAAGATTAAATAAGGGTTCAAAATAAAGAAAACCCAGTAGATTTTGTCTACTGGGTTTATTGTATTTAGAATCTTAGGATGGCCCTTACCATATCTGAGTCCATCAAGTCTTCATTCTTACTAGTAACCACGTCTCCGCCTGACTTTAAGGTTTCCACTATGGCCCTGTTAATTAATTTGAAATCATCCCTGTTAAAGTATTGGCTTTCAATTCTTTCATTGATAAGCTCATTTACCACAAGCATGTTTATTCTTCCTTCCCTGCTGGCCTTTTCTATATCCTTAACACTATTTAAGGCCAAGTTTTTTTGGCTGTTGGCATGGTAGGATCTTATAAGGACTTTTTCCCTTTCTAAGATTTCTGCTTCCACATACCTATCAACTGTATTGATAAGGTCTTCTTCTGTTAAGTTATTAAAAGGCTTGTTTACCATCTTTACTATATTTAAGTTTTTATTAAAATTATTAAAGGCATTAATGTTTTCATTTAAGCCTATAAGTATGATGGGTTTGTCCTTGCCAAATTCTTTTAATAGGACATCATTTATATATCTAAAGAATCTTTCCCTATCTTTTTCTTTACCTTCTGCAGAGGTATTTTGTCCATAGTAGAAAGAGTCTCCACTGGCCCTACTGGTAGCACCCAAGGTAGAGTCACTGTCAAGGTCATCATATAGATCCTTGAAGTTTGTATGTACTTCTTCAGGTAAAATATATTTTTCGACCCTCTTGCTCAAGTAATTATAGACCATAAATTTATCCCTGGCCAGGTCCACTAAAACCGGCTTATTTATATATCGTCTATTTTTCAATAGAGGTAGCAGATAGAAATGCTCATCTATGGTATAAAGTGTTTTTGGACTTTCATACATCTCATAAATTTTTATGTCATCCTTACCTACAAATACTGCCAGTCCCTCATTGGTGTGGGCCCAGAAGTAGGAATCGTCAACTAAATCTCTTAACCTGTCAGATAATAAAGCAGTCTTATGTTCTTTTAATTCTTTATCGGCCTTAGCTAGTAAGTTCTTAAAAACTAAAGCGTCAGATTTGTTATCTGGTAAGCTCTTGTGAGTATCATGGTAAATACTTACTAGGTAATCATCTTTAATAAGTAGTTGGTCAAAACTTTCCAAATTTTTAATTTTTTCATATGCCATTATATCATCCTCCTATTCGAACATCTGCTTCTATCCTATTTTTACCCATAAAAGTAAGATGATAAACTATCGGCTTGACAAATTAAAAAAACAGTTGTAAGATACTAGTGTATTAATTAAACAGTACACTAAGGAGGAAGAGATGGTAGCAGTAGAATTAAAAAATGTAAGTAAGGATTATGGACGCTTTAAAGCCGTAAGGCAGGTGGACTTAAAAGTAGAAAAAAATGATATATATGGTTTGATAGGAAGAAATGGGGCAGGAAAGACAACTATCTTTAAGCTTATTCTAGGCCTATCTCCCTTGACTGAGGGGGAGATTTTAATCAATGGAAAATCTGGAGGCCAGTTGGCCAAGGAAAAGTCCAAGATAGGTTTTTTCATAGGACAAAACTTTTTTGACCACCTATCAGCCAGGGAAAATATAGAATACTATAGAAGGCTCAAGGGACTAACAGACAGGTCAGAGACTGACAGGGTCTTAAAAATCGTTGGTCTATATGGGGTGAAAAAGCCCTTTAAGAGTTTTTCCATGGGTATGAAGCAAAGACTGGGTATAGCAAATGCTATTTTAGGAAAACCTGAAATTTTAATCTTGGATGAGCCGATAAATGGTCTGGATCCCCAAGGAATCAAGGAAGTTAGGCTTCTTATTAAAAAGTTAAATGAAGAAGAAAAGATGACCATTATTATCTCTTCTCATATTTTGTCAGAACTGGATGCTGTGGCAGATAAGTTTGGCATTATAAATGAAGGTAGACTGGTAAAAGAGCTTAAGAAGGAAGAACTTTTAAGCTATGGAGACCAGGTCTACATTAGGGTGGAAGACAAGGAAGGCCTAAGGTCTATTTTAAGGGAAGACTTGGGTCTGGAAAAGGTACTTGAAGAAGGAGACTATTTAATAGTTGACAATGAGCTAGTTGCAGACAGAAAGGCCTTGACTAAAAAGATTGTGGATAGGAATTTGGGATTGATTGAAATTTATAAGAATAAGGAAAGTCTAGAAGACTATTACTTTGAAGTTACAGGAGAATAGGATGATAAATTATATTAGAGCGGATTTATATAGGATTTTTAAAGATAAGAAATTTATAGCCACCCTGGCCCTTTATGTGGCTCTTTTCATGGGTTTTGTTTATATGGGCCAAAAGAATTTTCAAGTGGCCATGGATGTGGTTAACTTTGTCAATATACTAGTTAGGTTAAGCTTTCTTTATGTGGGCATACTTATTTTTTATCTTGTCTATGGTATGGAATTAAAGGCCAAGACCTCCCATCAAGTTTTAGCCAGAGGAATGGGCAGGTGGAAGCTAATCTTGTCCAAGCTGATAGTCTTGGTCACAATGCTTGGCTTTATGTTTATAGGTCTATTTTTAACAGTCTATATGGCCAGTATTTTTCTAGGAGTTGCCTTAGATGGAGAGGCCATGAAGGTCTTGACCTATAATATTTTGACGGAATTTGTTAAGAGTTTAGTGTATTTTTCCTTGACTTCAATTTTTGTTTTCAAAAGTGAAAACCCAGTTATGGGCATGAGTGCCTATGTTTTATTAGCATCGGGGATTATAGGTTCTTTAATGGGAATCATTTTAAACTCCTCCTTGGTGGTTAGAGTAATAGGAGATCAGTCTAGGTTTTTAGTGGCAGCCCTATCAAATAACTTTCTACAAGTTTTAATGACAGGAAAGGGGGCCATGGAGGTTCTACCAGCCCTGGGACTTTATTTGGTCCTAGCCAATCTTTTGGCCATGGTCCTTTATAGGAAAAGTGAATTGGAATTTTAAGAAAAGTTAAGAGGAGAAAGAAAAATGAAAAAGAAGATAGTTATGGTTATTATTTTAGCCCTTCTAGTTGGAGGCTTTACCAAGGGCAAGGCCTATTATGAAGATAGGTATCTAGGACAAACCTACTATGGAAAGATTCCAGAAGATCAAGATATGACCTATAAGATGCAATACAGTGATGACAAGAAACCTATAGGCCCTGCCATAAGCTATGAGCTGGACGTTTACAATGACCAGGAAAAAAGGCGGGTTAGCTTTGAAAGATATAGGGGCAGTGACTATTTTAAGCCTGGAGACTATATAGAGGTAAGTGCCAGTAGGCAAATATCACTTGGTGAAAAATTAGTAGATAAAAAACAAATTAGTGAAGAACTTCTAAGGAAGATAAATTAAAAGGTGTCCAAGACACCTTTTTTTCTATTAATAATCAGGCCAATATGGTACATTATTTATAGGAAAGTTATAGGAGGTTATTATGAAAATACTAGTTTTTAATGCAAAAGATAGTGAAATGGAATATTTAAAGGAATGGGCCCAAAGAAATAAGGTTCAATTGGACTATAGGACCTATTCTCTTAAGAAGGATAATTTGGATGAAATAGAAGGCTATGACTCCATTTGCCTACACCAATCCAAACACCTTAAAGATGAAGAAATCTACAAGGGCTTGGCCAAGTATAAGATGAACCACATTGCTACCAGGTCAATAGGGGTGGATATGTTTGACTTTGACTTGGCTAAAAAATATGGCATAGAAATTTATAATACAGCAGGCTACTCACCATCAGCAGTGGCAGAGTATTCACTTATGTTAGGTCTAATGTTGGTTAGAAATTATAAGAAGACCATGAGGGCCATGGATGACAGAAGTTTTGCACCCAAGTTGGACTTTTTAGGAAGGGAAATAGGATCTATGACCGTGGGAGTTATAGGTCTTGGGAATATTGGTATGACGGCTGCTAAAAAATGGCATGGTTTGGGGGCCAAGGTTATAGGCTACAATAGAAGTCCCAAGGAAAGTGATTTTGTAGATATGAGAGCTAGCATAGATGAAATCTTTGAAGAGGCAGACCTGGTAAGTCTTCACCTTCCTTTAACGGAAGAAACCTACCATATGGTAGATGAGAGAAGGCTATCTTTAATGAAGAAGGGATCCTACCTGGTAAATACCAGCAGGGGAGACTTGGTTGATACCAAGGCTTTAATAGAGGCCTTAGAGTCAGAACATTTGGCAGGAGCTGGCCTGGATGTTTTAGAGGATGAACTTAGTATTTTTGCCAAGAGAGACTTGACTGAAGAAGAAATAAACAAGCACTACTTCGGCCAGTTGGAAAAAATGGACCAGGCCATAGTAACCCAACATATAGCTTATTTTACAGATAATGCAGTTAGGGATATGGTGAATATTAGTTTGGATAGTATTTATAAAAATCTTAATAAATAATTGAGAAACAGTGGGTTTTCCACTGTTTATTTGTATATTTACATAAATGAATGCATAGGATTTCTATTATATGTTATAATATACATATAAATTAGGAAAGGTGGAAGGTTATGAAGGAAAAAAGTGTTTTAATTACTAAGGAAGACCTGAGACAGGAAAACAGATCAGATGTTTTGGCAGCCCTACTGGCGTTTTTTGGCGGTTCATTGGGACTTCACAGATTATATCTAGGCCACTATGTGACCGCAGGACTTATTATACTTATTCAGCTTTTAACTAAGTTTAAGTTTATAGCTGTTTTTGTCATCATAGGTATAGTGGACGGGGCAATTATTTTATTATTAAGCAAGGAAATTAGAGAAGAAAAAGCCAAGAAAAGAGAAGAGAGAAGAGACAGGGCTAGAAGGAATCTACCTGGCAAGAACCAGGCCCTAGACATGGAAAAGACAGATGTTAGAGAAGAAAGACCTGAAGAATTAAAGACTACCAGCCCAGACCAGCCTGAGAAAGAAGAACAAATAGACTTGGAAGAAAAACCGGTGGAAAAATTTTCCTATGACCAGTATGATCCCATCCTGGCCCTTATGGATGTGGATAATAAGTTTTTAAATATTAGCTATATTAAGGAAAGCCTGGTGGATTTATTTAACTCCAATCTTTTAATTCTTAGGGAGGACCTGGTCCTTGACAAGGGAGATGAGGCCACTAGAAAATCCTTGGAAGACTATTTCTCCACAGGAAAATTAGATGATAGGGCCCTGGGAGTTTTAGAAAAGCTGTGGAATTTATCAGACAATAGTTTGAGAAAAGACCTAGGTCATATGCCCCTACTAAGAGTGGAAGATGATTGGAAGCAACTGGGAGAGAGTCTTGCTGATTTTAGTCTGGACAGGTTGGCCATAAATATGGAGGAGTTTAACTTTGACAAGGTCAAACTAAAGGACCTATATGAAATTCTAGATATTTGGCCTGGTATATGGGAGACCATAGCAGAGAGAATGGTCGAAATGAACTATAAACAAACCATAGACCACCTGGAAGAAGTCAAGGAAAATAAGGAGTATGTAAATATAGTAAGAAAGGTTTACAATACCAGCCAAAGCGATGAGCTTAAGAGTTATTGTTATCAAGAGTTAAAAAGGCTTAATGTTTCCCTTACTCCGACTGAAAAAAGAATATATGAGGCAATAAAATAAACCCCATCTGGGGTTTATTTATATTTTAGTGAAGTAAAGTACTCCATCTATATTTTCCATTTTTACTTTTTCCTTTAAAACCAGGTATTCCATATGGCTCATGGTTTCGCCTGTGGCAAACCATTTTTGAGGCTTGGGAAAATCATCCCAGCCATCAGCCCTGATTCTCCAGGAGATTTTAGCCGATATGTCTCTTATGGTCATGGGTTTATCATCCATGGAAAGAAGGATTTCTTCCAGTCTTTCTTGGTGGTGGTTAAGGATTTCATCTATCCTTTCCTCATGATTGTCTATGACCCTTCTGTGGGAGGCAAAAAGTAGGTCTACATCTGTCTTTTTAAGCTCTCTTAAGGTTTCCATATAGGTGTTTAAGATATTGTCATAGTCAAAGCCCCAGAAGGTAATGTTGGGGGTTATAGGATCTAGGACTGTATCTCCTGAAAACATAATCTTATGCTTTCTATCAAAAAGACCCAAATGGCCTGGTGTATGCCCCTTTAAGTCTATGACTTCAAAGGCATAGTCGCCAATTTCTATCACATCTCCAAAGTTTAGAGTCTTAAATTCAACCGGCCTATCCAGCTTAAAGTTGTAGCCTGGATTATCTTCAATTGTTATCTCATCTTCATATAGGCCGTATAGGGGCTTAAAGGAGCCTATCAGGTCCCAGTACTCTCCGGTGGCCATTTGATTGATAAATTTACCATCTACTTCTCCCGCATAGATATCAACCTGATTATCAGAAAAAAGGTTGGTCAGGCCAGAGTGGTCTGCATGCAGGTGGGTTAGGATTAAACTTGTATCCTTTATATCAATGTCTAATTGCTTTAGACCTTCCAGCAGGTCTTGTCTTGACTCTGGTCTATTGTAGCCAGTGTCTATTACTATATTCTTATCCTTGGCCTTTATTACATAGGAATTAATAGCCCTTAGGGGACTATTGGGCAAGGTAACCTCAAATGTGTAGATATCTTTATAAACTTCTCTTATCATAATACCATCCTTTGTATAGTTATAAGTCCATGTTAAAAGTTATGGGCTTTAATGTCAATGAAGAAGCCTATTTATTAATTAACTAACATAATTGACAAGAGGGCCTAATGGGTATATATAAATAATAAAGAAGAAAAATAAGGAGGATTTATGAAGGATTTATTTGAAAAGTCATTACATTTTGGATTGGGTGTCTATGGGTATTCCAGGGACAAGGTTGAAGAACTGGTAGATGATATGGTTAAAAGAGGCAAGATAGAAGAGGACAAGGCCAAGGATTTGGTGGATGAGTTGGTTAAAAAGGGAGAGGAAGAAAGAGCTGACATGGAAGATTTGATAAGAGATCAAGTTAAGGATATCATATCCAGTGACTATGCCAGCAAGGATGATATTAGAAGGATAATTAGGGAAGAGCTGGAAAAAGTAAAAGAAGAAAATGAAGACTAAAAGCTATCTTAAAAGGTATGCCCAACTGGTGTCTACCTTTTATGAAAATAGAGTTTTTAGGTATTTAAGAAAGTTTGTAAAAAAAGGGAATTTTAAAGAGGGTTTTAATCTGGGCAATTATGAGGACAATCTTAGTTTTGCTCGTTCCCTAAGAAAGTCCTTGGAGGACTTGGGACCCACCTTTGTAAAGTTTGGCCAAATGTTGTCCACCAGGTCTGATATTTTTCCCAAGGAAATAATAGACGAGTTATCCCGCCTACAAGACCAGGTCAAGGGATTTTCCTTTGAGCAGGTGGAGGCCATTATTGTGGAGGAGACTGGAAAAAGACCAGCTGAAATATTTTCCTACATAGATGAGGCTCCCCTGGCCCAAGGGTCCATAGCCCAGGTCCACAGGGCCAATCTTTTGGATGGGACGGATGTGTGTATTAAGGTGCAAAGGCCTGGTATTGACCAGACCATAAGAACAGATATTAAGGTATTAGAGGATTTGGCCAGCAGGTTGTCCAGAAGGCTTAAGACCAATGCGGTGGTCAGCCTGGAAGACTTGGTAGAAGAATTTAGAAAACAGATAATTCTTGAGATAGATTTTACCTTGGAGGCCAGGTCCCTTAAAAAGTTTAGTCAAAATATAAGAAGGGACAAGTATATAAAAAGTCCTGGACTCTATGAGGACTACACCCATGAAAAGCTTATAGTTATGGACTATGTCAAGGGGCCTTCAGTAGGGGATTTGGAAGAGGCCTACCTGGAAGAAAATGGCCAGGAGATTGCCAATAGGCTACTTCACTCCTATGCCAACCAGGTCTTTAACTATGGTTACTTTCACGCTGATCCCCATCCGGGAAATATTATAGTCCAGGACCTGGATAAAATTTATTTTATAGACTATGGAATCATGGGGACCTTGACTGAGAAAAAAAGATTTACTCTTTTAAAGATGTTTTTAGGTATATCTCTAAACTCACCTAGGATTATCTTGGATTCCATCCTGGATCTGGGGGCCATATCGGCCCAGGTAAACCTATCTTTTTTTGAAAGAGACATGCAGTATTTTTTAGACAAGTACTTGACCATGAATCTAAAGGAGGTAAAGCTATCTATTTTGATGGATGATTTCTTTGATATTTTACTTAGATATGAAATAAAGATAGACAGATCTCTTATGACCCTGGCCAAAACCTTTCTAACCTTGGAGGGCCTGGTTGAAAGATTGGACAGTAAGTCCAGTATTTTAGAACTAGCCAGACCCTTGGCCAAGAAGTTATATAAGAATTTCTTTTCCTTGGAATATTTTAAAGAGTTTGGCCTGTCCTCCTACTATGATCTTTTTATTTTGACCAAGAGTCTGCCCAAGACTATTTTGGACTTTACCAGAAAGATGGAGGAGTCAGGCTATGAGTTAAAAATTCAGACCCTGGAGGATGATAGGATCTTGGAGGCTGATAAGAGAAGGGATAGGACTAGGATTATTTCCTTGGTCTTTGCCATATCCAGTCTGGTTTTTATTTCATGTTTAGGATTTCTATCCATGGATATAATAAAAAAAGAAGAATATATTTTAATTTGGAAGGCTCTACTATACTTTTCAGGAGGACTTGATATGACAATTGTAGTTTATTTCATCTATAGTTTGTTACACATTTAACGATTATTAATATAATTTAATAAATAGATATGAGAGTAGTCTAATATACTAATCCTTTATAAGCTTGATATTATCTATCTTATAGGTTAAAAGGGTTTTTAAAAAATGAATAAAATTCACCATAGTTAGTTTATTGTCTTTTTTTTAACTAAAAAGTTTTACAAAGGCAAAAAAATAAGCTAATATAATAACAGATAAATAATTAACAATATTTATCTACCGACAATATTTACTTTTGCTAATATTTATGGTTTTTCGAGATCACATATTAGTGTTTTAGTATTTAACTTTCCTATAAAATAGCAAGAAAGCAAGGGCTAAAGTCCTTGCTTTTTTGTTTTAAACCAAAAGTAGAAAAAACATAGTATAATAGAGAAAACGGAGGTAAGTATGAGACAATTACAAGGATATAAAGACGAAGATATAAGGGCAATAATGAAGACAGGCATGGGAGATATAGAGCTTGTTCTCTTTCCTGAAATAGCTCCCAAGGCTGTGGAAAACTTTATTAAACTGGCTGAAGATGGCTACTATGACGGAGTTATTTTCCACAGGGTAATAGAAGATTTTATGATTCAAGGGGGAGATCCTACTGGAAGTGGTATGGGAGGAGAAAGCATCTATGGTCATAGCTTTGAAGATGAGTTTGACCTAAACTATAGGAACTTTTATGGAGCCCTATCCATGGCCAATGCAGGACCATCAACCAATGGATCACAATTTTTTATAGTCACTGCCAAGGATATACCTGAAAATATTTTCCAACAAATGGAAGAATTTGGTGAAGAAGGTGGCTATCCAGAAGAAGTAATAGCAGGCTACAAGGAATTAGGTGGAGCTTTTTGGTTGGACTTTAAGCACACAGTTTTTGGCCAAGTTATAGCTGGTATGGATGTGGTTGAAGAAATATCCAAGGTTAAAAGAGACCATGGTGATAGACCCCTATATGATATAGAAATAGAAGGAATTGAAATAGTTAAATAAAGGGCCCTAGGGCCTTTTTTTATGGAGGAAATATGCAATATAGATTGATAGAAAAGAAGGAGGCTAGACTTTTGGCCAGCCTAGATAGGTCAGAAAAAATAAAAGAAAGTTATATTTTTCATGATGGGGGCTTGGTCCTAGTGAAAAGTCCCTTGGATATTAAGGGCTGGATAGAAGAGGAAGTAGAATCCTATATTGAAAGAACAAAGGAGCTTATAGGTGAGGGGGGCTGGGCCCTGGGAGCTTTTGATGGGAACAGGTTAATAGGTTTGGGAAGTCTGGATTCAAGATTTTTATCAGGCCAAAGATTAAAGTTGGATATTCTCTATATAGACAGGTCCTATAGGGGAAAAAAAGTTGGCAGTAGGCTTATGACCTATTTTAAGGAAGAAGCCAAAAGACAAGGGGCCAGGTCCATCTATATTTCAGCCAGTCCCTTTAAGAATACAGTTGATTTTTACCAGGGACAAGGGGCGGTTTTAGCCGAAGAAGTCGATGGGAAGCTATATGACTTGGAGCCTGAGGATATTCATATGGAGATATTTTTAAGATAAAAAAAGCTGTGTTTACACACAGCAATATTTCACATAGGTTTAGTTACATATTTACAAATTAGCTTTCTTCAAGGCTCCCATAACTGGTTTCCAAAGTAAAATTACAATCAGTAGGGAAATAACTAGCTCAGGTCCCATATAGGCTATATTGTAGCTTACTGAGTGCTTAAGGGGACTGATTCCTTCTGGTGCAAATTCACCAAAGAAGATAACTCCCGATAAGACATGGGAAAGAGCCCTTAAAATGTGTCCTAAGATAATTCCAAATAAATAGTTGGATAGGTCGTTTTCATTGGAGCTTAAAGAAATCTTTAAGCCTGCCAAACCTATCATGGCATAGGCAAGGGGATAGTCCAAGATAGCTTGTGCCGGATAGGCAATATAGCCTCCTATAAGCATGTCTACTACTCCATAAACTGCTCCTACTACCATTCCTTTTTGCCAGCCCCATCTGATGGCAAATATAATTAAAGGAACCATGGATCCTAAAGTTATAGAACCTCCCTGCGGCATTTTAAGAAGAACCGCATAACTTAATATTTTTGCCAAGGCGATCATCATGCCCGCTTCAGCAATCATTTTTGTTGAAAATCCTTTTTGTTTATTCATCTAAACCTCCGTATAATAAAAAAACACCACAAAGTGGTGTAAACCCACTTTCCTACGCTATCATTACATAGTTCAGGTATGAGGGTCAGGTTTTAACCTTCTCAGCTTGCGCTCCCCTAGTGAAATATCATCCTAAGTATACCACAAATAATACAAAATTGTTATCTTCATATTTTAAACATATAGTTACATATAATTAATAATAAGATGTGTAAAGATTATAAATTCTTTATATTTTTTACTGTTGACATAGACATACTCCTATTATATAATAATCATTTTGCCTAAAATCACTAAATAAAGTATAATGACTATATAGGAGTGTGATTTTATGTTTAATATTGGGGATAAGATAGTTTATCCAGTACATGGAGCAGGAACAATTGTGGATATTGAAGAAATAGAAATTTTAGGTGATGTTAAAAGTTATTACATAATGCAAATGCCTATTAATGATATTAGAATATCTATACCGGTTGACGGGGTTGAAGAAGTCGGAGTCAGACCTGTAATCAGTTCGGATGAGGGCAAGAAGGTATTGGAAATACTAAAGTCAGAAAAAACGGAAATGTCGCCAAATTGGGGACAAAGATATAGGGAAAATACCGAAACCATCAAGACAGGTGATATTTTTGAGATAGCTGACATAGTTAGAAATCTTACCTTGATGGACAAAAATAAGGGACTTTCCACATCGGAAAAAAAGATGCTTAACAATACTAAAAGGATTTTAGTATCAGAATTGGTAATAGTTGGTTCTATGACTAAGGAGGAGGCATCTGAAATGATTGATGATTTGATAACTACTGATTAGGAGGGCTTATGTTACGGAAAATATTACAATTATTATTTTCTGTATTTGGGGGAGCTTTGGGATATATTCTCGTTGAGTTGGGAATATATGTAAAGCTCGTAAAGACCCAGAATACATTATTTTTAGTACTAATATATTTAGTATTTGTTTTAATTGGCTTTGTTTTATTTTATTTAATATCGCCAAAACTTAATAACTTGCTGCAGAAGGCTCTGGAAAAAACAGAGACATCCTTGCAAACTGTACCACCTATAGATGTGGCATTTGGAGCGGTTGGTCTATTATTTGGACTTATTCTTTCATTTTTTATTACTAAACCATTCTCTCTAATTAACATGCCTGTTATAGGAAACTTTATAGAAGTAGTGCTTACCATAGTAGTTTACTTTATAGTGGGTACATTTTTCATGAGACTTGCCATTAGGAGCAAGGATGAGATTATTTCTTTTTTCAACAGGGAAAAGTTGCAAGAAAAGGAAAAAGAAAAGAAAATCATTAAGAAAAATAAAATAAATCTGAAGGAGCTAAAGGACCAAAATCCCAAAATACTTGATACGTCAGTAATAATAGATGGAAGAATTCTTCCCATAGTGGAAACAGGTTTTGTGGAAGGGCCTTTAGTTATTTCAGAATTTGTCTTGGAAGAACTACAATTTATAGCAGACTCTTCAGATGACCTTAAGAGAGAGAGGGGAAGAAGGGGCCTGGATATAGTGAAGAAGTTACAAGAATTAGATAACATAAAAGTTATAATTACAGACAAGGATTATGATAATATTAAAGAAGTAGATACAAAGTTGTTAAGGCTGACCAAGGACTTAAACGGTAAGATAGTAACCAATGATTACAATCTTAATAAGGTGGCCTTGGTTCAAGCCCTAGAGGTCTTAAATGTTAATGACCTGGCCAACTCTGTAAAAACTATTGTTATACCAGGGGAACAAATGATGGTAAATATTATTAAAGAAGGGAAGGAAAAGGATCAAGGTTTAGCCTACCTGGAAGATGGAACCATGATAGTAATAGAGTCTGGTAAGGCTCTTATAGGACAAGAGGTCCATGTCATGGTGACAACAGTTTTACAAACTGCTGCAGGTAAGATGATTTTTGCGAAACCTATGAAGTAAAATATTATGAAAAAGACAACAAGATTTTTAGCTTTATTTTTAGCAGTCCTTATGGTTTTAGGTATTTTTGCCTCAGCTGTAATGGCAGCAGAGATAGACACGGAAGTTATAGATGAAAAGTGGGGTAAGCCTACTTTTGCCTATGGAGCAGCCCTAGATGAAAAGAGTCTAGAGGAAACCATGAAGAAGCTGGACATAAAAAATAAGGACAATGTTAATTTTGTCAAGGTTGATGCCGGCGACTTGAAAAAATACCTGGGAGGGGAGACCAGCGACTCAAACATGATCTCTTCCATCTTGGTTAAAAAGGAAAACAAGGGACATGGGGTTAAGGTAATAATCGAAACTCCAGAAAACATTAGCCAGGTAAAGGATGTTCAATATGCCAATGCAGCCATTACGGCAGGTGTATCAGACGCTACTATCATGGTGGCAGCCTATAAGCCAGTAACAGGTGAAGCTGCCCTTACAGGGGTTTACAAGGCCTTTGAGGCCAATGGAGATGCCTTGGAAGAGGATAGGATTGAAGTTGCCAATGAAGAGTTGGAAACGGTAAATGGCATAGTCCAAGAACACAAGGATGAAGAAGGTTTTAGCTCAGAAGAGTTAAACAAGGCCATAGTTGATATTAAGGAATCCTTGATTGAATTAAAGAAGAAAACTGGGGATTTGGCTACCAGGGAAGAAATAGAAGAAATAATAAACAAGGCCTTAAAAGATTACGACCTGGACAAGGTGGTAAGTCAAATAAATATAGATAAATTGGTAGTGTTTTTCAATAATTTCCAAAACACATCAGCCATAGACTCTGATGCCATTCTAAAGCAATTAAATGAGCTAGGAGACAACTTAAAAGAAACAATAGGCAATTACTATCAACAAGCTCAAGAGTCGGGCTTCTTAGATAAGCTAGCTGATTTCTTTAGAAGTGTAGGCCAAGCCATAATGAATCTATTCAGTAGATAAGCCCAAGTTATTTGGGTTTATTTACTTATGTATAGAATATACAAGAAAAGTGATTTATGATATACTCATTTTAGTCATTTGTATACTAAGGAGGGAATAATGGCAAAATATAAATTATTTACAGACAGTAATGTCGACTTGCCTAAGGAACTGTTAGAAAAGCTCAATGTTTCCATATTGCCTATGAATATAGTCATGGATGACGTAAATTATTTAGACATTGTAGATATTAGTCCAGATGATATTTTGGACTATGGTGAGAGGACCAAGAAGACACCTAAGACTGCCAGTCCAACTCTGGAAGCTGCAATAAATGTATTAAAAGAGATGGAAGACTATGATTATGGAATATTTTTCATGATTTCATCAAAGGTTTCCTCCTCTACATATATGATAGTTAATAATGCCATACAATATATGAATTTACAAGATAGGGTAGTTGCAATAGATACCAAAAGTTTATCTGGAGGTACAGGCCAACTCATCATGAAGGCCCAAAGCTTGATAGATGAAGGTCTTTATTTTTCTCAGATAATAGACATATTAAAAGAGGATGTTAAAAGACTACATACGGGATTTGTAATAGATTCATTAGACTACCTATATTATGGGGGAAGATGTTCACAAATGTCTGTTCTATTTACAGGCACACTTAAGATCAAGCCTTGTATCAACTTGGTTGATGGCGAGATGAAGGTGGTAAAAAAGTACAGGGGAAACCTACTTAAGGTAATGGATAAGTACGTAAATGACATGACTAAGGAATTAGATAATATAGAAGATGACAGGATTATTATCACCCATACCAGAATGGATGAGGAAGCCCTGACCCATGTGATTAGGAAGATAGAAGACTTGCATTACTTTAAGGATATTGTAGTCGCTGATGCATCGGCGACCATAACCAGTCATGGAGGTCCCAATACATTAGGTTTATTTTATTTTATCAAGCACTTATAGGAGGACACCATGAAGAAGAAGATATTATTTTTACTTGCTAGTCTTATTATGATTCTTAGTCTGGTTGGATGTGCTTCTTCTAGGAAATATAGGCCAGGAGTTTATCAGGCCAGTGCCAAGGGCTATTACTATGAAGGAAAAGAGATCGTCTTAACGGTTACCATAAATGAAGAAGGTCAAATTTCTGATGTGAAGATTTTAGACCATGGTGAGACCCCAGAGACTGGTGGCAAGGCCCTGGAAGAGCTGGTAAAAGATGTAATTGACAGTAATAGTAAGGACGTAGATATGGTATCCAAGGCTACAGTGACTAGTAAGGGATTTTTAGAAGCCTTAGATTTGGCCTTGGAAAAGGCTAAAAAATAAGAAAAATGTTGAAAAAATTTTGATTTTAGATTAAAATGTATTAATTGAAGTATGACTTTGAGGAGGAAAAATGGAAGATATTAGATTAAATATTGAGCTTAGAGAAGGTAAGGGCTCAAACGCAACAAGAAAATTAAGAGAAGATAGAATAGTTCCTGCTGTTATTTACCAAAGAGGTGAAGATAACATGTCAGTTCAAATGTTAGAAAAAGAATTAGACAAGGTTATTGAACAAGCAGGTACATCAACAATTATTACCTTAGTATTAGACGGTAAGGAAAAGAAAGTTCTTATTAAGGACTATCAAAAACATCCTTATAAAAACAGATACCTACACGTTGACTTCCAAGGTGTAAGAATGGATGAAACTATTAAGGTTACTGTTCCAGTAGTATTGGTAGGTAGAAATGAAATATCCTTACAACCATCAGTATTGATTCAAAACTTAGACGAAATCGAAGTTGAATCATTACCAGCTTATATTCCACAAACTGCAGAAGTTAATGTTAATGACATGGAATATGATGAATCTAAATTCGTTAAGGACTTAGATATATTTACTGATGAAAATGTAACTATCCTACTTGAAGAAGACGAAGTAGTATGTACATTGACTGAACCAAAAGAAGAAATAATTGACGAAGATGCTGAAGAAGTAGATGCAGCAGACGTTGAAGTAATTGGTGAAGACGAAGCAGAAGATCAAGAATAATAGAAACTCGGTTTATCCGAGTTTTTTCTTTTTAAATAAAATAGGCATAAAAATAGCAACCCGCAGGTTGCTATTATTTTATTAACTTATTTGAAAGCTATAAATACATATCTTAGGGTAAATAAGATAGATATTATATACATTAGTAGGGACACGTCCTTACGGTGACCAGTCAAGGTCTTAAGCACTGTATAAGATATCATACCAAATACTATACCTTCAGCTATTGAATAAGCAAATGGCATCATAATCAAGGTTATAAATGCTGGTATTGCCACTGTATAGTCAGTCCAATCAATACTTGCCACTGGGCTTATCATAAATAAACCAACAATTACTAGGGCAGGTGTTATGGCTGATGCTGGAATCAATAGGAAGATAGGGCTTAAAAACAGGGATATAAGAAATAATATGCCTGTTGTAAGTGATGTAAGTCCTGTTCTACCACCTTCGGCAACCCCTGCTGAAGATTCAACATAGGTTGTAACTGTTGATGTACCCATGGCAGCACCAACTGTTGTTCCGATTGCATCTGCTAAAAGAGCTTTTTCAACTCTTGGTAAGTTTCCGTCTTCATCAAGCATGCCTGTCTTTGAGGCAACGCCTGCTAGTGTTCCAACTGTATCAAACATATCCACGAATAAGAAGGTGAATACTACAATTAACATCTTACTTGAAAATACTTCCTTTAGGCCTACGAACTTAAAAGCCACATCTCCCATTCCGCTTGGAATTGAGAAAGGTGTAAAGCCTTGTGGAATTACTGTAACTCCCATTGGAATACCAATTAGGGTTGTAGCTACGATACCTATAAGTATGGCTCCCTTAACCTGTTTTATTACCAAGACACCAGTTAATAGTATACCGATGATGGCAAGTAGAGGAGCGGCATCTGTCACATTTCCTAATTCTGTAATGGTACCTTGTCCGTTTTGGATGATTCCAGCATTTGTAAGTCCTATAAATGCTATAAATAAACCAATACCTGCAGAAACTGCATTTTTCAATTCTAGAGGTATAGAGTTAAAGATCAACTCCCTAACCTTGAAGAATGAAAGTAGTATAAAAATAAGTCCTTCAATAAATACTGCAGTAAGGGCAAATTGCCATGAGTAACCATAACGGATAACTACCGTATAAGTAAAGTAGGCGTTAAGTCCCATCCCAGGTCCAAGAGCAAATGGATAATTTGCAAGTAGGGCCATTAGGATAGTTGCGATTCCCGATGCCAGGGCTGTTGCTGTGAATACTCCATTAGGATTCATTCCTGTTTCTGCCAACATATTAGGGTTAACCGCTAATATATAGGCCATAGTCATAAATGTTGTAATACCGGCGATGATCTCTGTCTTTACATCCGTATTGTTTTCCTTAAGTTTAAAAAACTTTTCCAAAATAAAGCCTCCTATTTAATTAGATTACAGATTAATTCTATCAATATCTGACCTGGTGTCAATTTATTTTACCCAAAAGAATGAAAAAATATAAAAAAGTCCACGTAAATCAACAGAAAACAAAAGCATCAAACACACAGAATAGACAAAACCACAGACATATTAAAAATAAGTAATAAAAAAGTGGGAGATATTAAAACTCCCACATAAATCCAAATTAATCTTCTAATTTTAATTCAATTGCATCTTCCCATAAACCATGGATATTGCAGTAACTTTGTGCTAAAACTGTACCATTTTTGTCAGTTTTGAAAGTTGCATATCCTGCTGGATCTGTAAATAGTTCACCTTCGCCGTGAGCTGAGAAATTAAAATCAGCAACTTCAACAGGTAATTTTGCTCCTTCAGCTAAGAAAAATACTTTAATCCAAGCTATGTGGTGTTCAAAAGTATTAGGATGGGCAATTTCTTCTCCAACCTTAACCTTAACAACTACATCTTCACCCTTTTTAGCATTCTTAATTTCGATTGCAGGAACGTGTTTTTCGCCCTTCCAATCTCCAGTTTGTACTGTTTCATTTAAATATGTCATAATATCCTCCTTTAAAGTTTTATCACTACTTCTATTAATATACCCTAAAAGGATAAATAATAACACTAATTTCATATATTTGTTATAATTATTTTAGAAAGGGGCTAATATGAGACAAGTAAAGATAATAGCTACTACAGTATTTGGACTGGAGTCCATTGTAAAGGAAGAATGTGAAAAGTTAGGTTTTAAAGATATAGAAGTAGAAAATGGAAAGGTGGAATTTACTGGGGACCAGGAGGATTTGGCCAAGGCCAACCTATGGCTAAGATCAGCTGAAAGAGTCTTGATTAAATTGGGAGAGTTTAAGGCCCTAACTTATGAAGATGTCTATCAAGGCATGAAAAAAATCGACTGGGAAAACTACCTGGACGAGGACGGTAAGTTTATAGTAAATGCCAAGTCAGTCAAGTCCAAACTCTACAGTCCAAGGGACCTTCAATCCATAGGAAAGAAGGCTATTGTGGACAGGCTAAGTAAGGAATATAATAAGGAATGGTTCAAGGAAAGTGATGAAAGGTACTCTCTAGAAATATCTCTTTTGAAGGACCAGGCAACAGTAACCTTGGACAGTTCGGGAGACGGCCTTCACAAGAGAGGCTATAGGACAGCTCAAAATGAGGCTCCCATGAAGGAAACCCTGGCCAGTTCCTTGATTTATTTATCCTACTGGGACAAGACCAGACCCTTGGTGGATCTATTTTGTGGTTCAGGAACCATCTTGATAGAGGCGGCCATGATGGCTAGAAATATAGCTCCTGGTATAGATAGGGACTTTGACTTTGTCCATTGGAAAAAATATGACAAGGAAATTTATAAGAGGGTAAGGGCTGAGGCCTTAAATAGTATAGACCAGGATGTGGAATTGGATATTTTAGGCTTTGATATAGATAGAAAGGCCATTAAGATAGCCAGGGACAATGCCTACAATGCAGGAGTTGATGATTGTATAAAGTTTGTGACCAAGGATATGAAGGAGGTAGGCCTTCTAAATAACTTTGGAGTTCTAATATCCAATCCTCCCTATGGGGAAAGAATTGGGGAAAAAGAAGACCTGGAGGAAATTTACCAAAGTCTTCAAGGACTTATCTACAAACTTTCCACATGGTCCTTCTATATTATTACTAATGAGAAGAGCTTGGAAAAGAAGCTTAATAGAAGGGCAGATAGGAAGAGGAAGTTATACAATGGAAGAATTGAGGTAGATTACTATCAATTTATTGGTCCTAATCCAGACTTGCTTAAGTAAAGAGGTGATTTTTTGAAAGTAGATTTTAGTGGTGAGGATGTATCGAGGGTAACTAAGTTTGATACGCTAAATTATCATGTCTTGGAATCCATGGATGATTTAGTTAGAATAATAGACTTGGAAGGCAATATTATCTATGAAAACACTGCCATGTCCAGGACTGGAGACAAGATTTCCCTGGGGGTAAATTGTTGCAAGAGAAATGAGGAGGGCCATGCCCTTCAATGTATTTCTGAAATTTCAAAAAATCAAAAAAGATCCATATCAAAAGAAATATATCAAAAGGACAAAATATATTCAGCCAAGTCCTCACCTGTCTATAATGAAATGGGTGAAGTTATAGCCCTAGTGGAAGTTTTTAGGGATATAACAGTGGCTAAGAGGATTCAAATTGAGCTATTCAATGCCAATAAGAAGATAAATGACGAGCTGATTTTGGCTAGAAACATTCAAAGGTCCATCCTGCCTAGGAAAAAGATCTTTGAAGCCTTGGTTTTTGACTATGCCTATATACCTTCAGGCAACCTATCAGGAGATATCTTTGATATTATAGAGATAGATGAGTCCAAGCTGGGCATCTATATAGCAGATGTTGTCGGCCATGGTATATCAGCTTCTATTATGACCATGTTTATTAGACAAACCATGAGAAATATACTCTTGGAGAAGAATTACTTGAGCCCGTCTGATACCATGTTAGAATTAAAGAGTAGGTTTTCAGAACTACACTTGGAACCAAGTCAATATTTTACTATCCTTTATGCGGTGGTAGATATGGAAAAAAATGAAATGACATATGTAAATGCAGGTCACAATAGCAGGCCACTAATGTTTAATAATCAAAATATAGCCTTTTTACAAAATAGGGGGAAGTTTATCTCCAATATATTTCCCGATGAGGCCTATCATGAAAAAAAGGTGGATATACTACCAGGCTATCGCTTTTTGTTTTACACTGATGGACTTTTGGAAACTGCCAATAAGGCGGGAGAGTTTTACGGTGAAAAAAACCTGATGAGGTGGGTTAAGAAAAACAGGGGCAGAAAGGACTTTATAGAGGCCTTGGTAAGAGAGTTAAATGCCTATAGGTGGCTGGAGCAAAATGATGATATAGCCTTGCTATTGATGGATGTGAGAAAGGGGTAATTATGATTAAATTAGATTTAACAAATTCATTTTATGAAGAAGAGTTAAGTAAGATTGGAAAAGAGGCTGAAGCTTCTTTGGAAAAACTACTGGCAGGAACAGGCGAAGGTAATGACTATCTAGGTTGGTTGGACCTACCTGTAGACTATGACAAGGAAGAGTTTGATAGAATTCTTAAGGCCAGTGAAAAGATTAAAAACCATTCCCAAGTATTGGTGGTAATAGGAATTGGTGGTTCCTACCTGGGAGCAAGGGCAGTTATAGAAGCCTTAAGTCCTAGCTATAAAAAAGAAGGAGTTGAAATCCTTTATGCAGGTAACCACTTATCATCAGTAGAATTAAGTGAATTAATTGATTATATAGAAGACAAGGACTTTTCAATTAATGTTATATCTAAATCAGGAACAACTACTGAACCAGGTATAGCCTTTAGACTTATCAAGGCCAAATTGGAAGAAAAATATGGCCAAGAAGAAGTTAAGGATAGGATTTTTGTTACAACAGATAAAAATAGAGGGGCTTTAAAGACCTTGGCAGATAATATGGGCTTTGAAACCTTTGTAGTACCAGATGATGTGGGAGGAAGATTTTCAGTTTTAACAGCTGTAGGCCTACTTCCAATAGCTGTTGCTGGCATAGATATAAATGCTCTAATGAAGGGCGCAGAAAAGGGAAGAGAAAAATACCTAGCAAATGACTTTGATACTAATGATGCCTTAAGGTATGCAGGTATTAGAAATATTTTATATAGACATGGTAAAAAAATGGAAATCCTAGTGAGGTATGAACCTAAGCTTATGTATTTTGCTGAATGGTGGAAGCAATTATATGGAGAAACAGAAGGCAAGGATGGCAAGGGTCTATTCCCTACTAGTGTTGGCTTTACTACAGATTTACACTCTCTAGGTCAATTTATCCAAGATGGGGAAAGAATCATGTTTGAAACAGTTCTAGCAGTAGATAGGCCAGAGGCAGACTTGGAAATAATAAGTGACAAGGATGACTTGGACGGACTTAACTATCTAGCAGGAAAAACTGTTGATTATGTTAACAAGAAGGCTTGTGAGGCTACAGTTAAGGCCCACGTTACAGGTCAAGTACCAAATATTTTATTGACCATGGATAAATTAGATGAAGAGAGCTTAGGAGAGCTTATCTACTTCTTTGAATTGTCATGTGGAGTTTCAGGTTATATCTTAGGAATTAATCCTTTCAATCAACCTGGAGTTGAAGAATATAAGAAAAACATGTTTACTCTTTTGGAAAAACCTGGTTACTAGGAGAAAGGATAGAAAATGGCTACGCCACATATAGATGCAAAAAAATCAGATATAGCAAAGACTATACTTTTGCCTGGAGATCCTTTAAGGGCAAAGTTTATAGCGACAACCTACTTGGAAAATGTTAAACAGTTTAATTTTACTAGAAATATCCTGGGTTATACAGGAAGCTATAAGGGCAGGGAGGTATCTGTTATGGGAACGGGTATGGGCATGCCCAGTATGGGGATTTATTCCTATGAACTCATCCACTTTTATGGGGTGGAGAATTTGATTAGGATAGGTTCTTGTGGGGCCTATAGTGAGGATTTGGATCTATATGATATTGTCATAGCCATGGGGGCCTCAACGGACTCAAACTATGCCTATAATTTTCAATTGAATGGGACCTATTCAGCTCTTTGTTCCTATGACCTTTTAAAGAAGGCCAGTCAGGTGGCAGATGAAAAAAACATAGACTATAAGGTGGGAAATATCTTAAGTTCAGATGTTTTTTATTCCCAGATAGAGGATGACTGGAAAAACTGGCAGGCCATGGGAATTTTAGCTGTGGAAATGGAGGCCTATGCCCTTTATGCCAATGCCCAAAGGGCAGGAGTAAGGGCCCTGACTATTTTGACGGTTTCAGATTCCTTGGTTACAGGTCAACAGACCACATCCAAGGAAAGGGAAAGAAGTTTCAATGAGATGATGGAAATAGCTTTAGAATTAGTATAGAGGTGAAGTATGAGTAATTACGATTGTCAATACAAGTATTCTATGAAAAGACTTACAGATATGACCATAGATAAGTTAAAGGAAAGGGGAGTTGGCTTGGAAGATATAGCAGAAATAGTCTATATTCTACAAAATGACTACCACCCTAATTTAACTGATGAAATCTGCATGGATGCAGTTTTAAATGTTCTAAGTAAAAGAGAGGTAGTTCACGCTGTTCTAACAGGAATAGCCATAGATGAGGCAGCAGAAAAAGATCTTTTAGAAGAGCCTATCTTAAGCATTATTAAAAGCGATGAAGGCCTTTACGGCATAGATGAAATCTTGCCTCTTTCTATAGTTAACCTATATGGTTCTATAGGCCTTACAAACTTTGGCTACTTGGACAAGGAAAAACAAGGAATCATAAAGAAATTAGATGAAGAAAAAACAGGAAATGTAAATACCTTTTTAGATGATATAGTGGCAGCAATAGCAGCGGCAGCCGCATCTAGAATAGCCCACAGTTGTAAGAGATGACCAAGTTCTACGCTGTAAAAAAAGGGAGAAAACCGGGTATATATGGGACTTGGGAGGAGTGTAAGGCCCAGGTTCAAGGATTTAAAGCTGCAGAATTTAAGAAATTTACCAGCCGGGAAGAGGCTGAAGCCTTTGTTGCTGATGAAAAAATTATAAGTTTAGACTTGGACAAGCTTGGTCCTGACCAGGCAGTTGCCTATGTGGATGGAAGCTATAATATAGAGACTGAGGATTTTGGCTATGGAGTGGTCTTTTTTACCAAGGATGGCAAGGAAAGTTTTAATGGCTTTGAGAACCATCCAGAATGGAGCCAGCAAAGAAATGTGGCAGGAGAGATTTACGGATCCGTTGCTGCCATGAAAAGAGCCCTTAAGCTGGGGAAGAAGGAGCTTTTTCTTCACTTTGACTATATGGGAATCAAGTCCTGGGCCCTGGGAGAATGGAAGACCAATATAGAACTTACCAAGACCTATAAGGCCTACTATGACTCCATAGAAAAGGATCTTAAGGTGAACTTTATCAAGGTCAAGGCCCATTCCAATGACAAGTATAATGATCAGGCTGACAGGCTGGCCAAGGACGCAATTGGCATAAAATAAAACCTATGTTTTTTCACATAGGTTTTTTTGTATCTTATTTTATTCTAAAATTCCAAATTCATAGCCTTCAGCCTTGATGTGGTCTATTAAAGGACCCAAGGTTTCAGCTGTAAAATCCTTGTCATGCATTAGGATTACTATTTGATTAGGATTGGAATAAAGATTTAGGGAATGGTCAAAGTTCTTAATAACATCCTCTTGGTTTTTTGGTAGAGGTACATCGTTAGGATCTGTTGGGTTTTCCGGTTGGGCATCCCCATTCATAGCATTCCAGTCAATCCATTCAACTCCAATATCTGCCAAGGCCTTGTCTGAAGCTTCCACATTAGACCAGGATAGGTGGCCACCAGGATATCTCATTACCTTGGTGTCAAAATCCTTGCCCAGGTAGTTTTGCATAGCTTCTACAACCATCTTGTGTTCTTCTACCAGCTTGTCTGGATTAGCTGATCCGCCTGGATAAAGGGAACCATAGTCATGGTAGAAGGAGTGGGTTGCAAGAGCGTGTCCTTCGTCATAGGTTCTCTTTAGGATAGGACCTGTAGTATCGTTTAACTTTTGGCCCATGATAAAGAAGGTTGCATGAACTTCTTTTTCCTTAAGCACATCTAGGATATTTGATGTGGTAGATACATTGTAGTCTGGATTGTGTTCAACCCCGTCATCAAAGGTTAGAAAGGCAAGTTTTTTACCTTCATAGCCATTATTGTACATTTCATCCCTAACTTCCTTAGTCTTATAGGCGATTTTATTGGTATCGGCTATATGGTTCTTACCTGAACCAGGAAGGGTGTGTACTTTTTTAACATCAGGATCTTCATCCTTTTCTTTTTCAGAAGTTTGTTCTTCTTCTGGGTTTTCCAGTTCGGACTTATCAACTCCTAAAAGTTCTAATTTTTCATTAATTTTTTTGATATCATGAATTTTTTCTTCCTTTAGTTTGTTTAATTCTTCAGTATCATCTATTTTTTCAATCTGTTCATTTATGTTTACAGCTTGGTCAGATGCGAAAATCTTTTTAACTAAAAAAAGAGCTATTACAAGAAGAAGTAGAATAATAATTACTTGTACTAACTTATAATCATTTCTTCTTTTGTTGTTTTTCTTATCCATAATTACCTCCTTTAGATATAACAATTATATAATATAAAAGGAAATGTGTAAAAGATTAATTTCTCCTATAATTAATATAAAAGAAGTATAAACATACGAAAGGGGCTATTATGAAAAACATATATGAGAAGGAGATAGGTGAAGAAAAGTTAAGGATACTAGCATTGGATTCAGGTAGGGATGATTTTATGAAAAGAGAAATTGGAAAAATATTAGCTTGTAACTGGCCTGTAATTGTTGTTACAAATCGGTTAAAGATAACAAATTCGTTAGATAGGCAGGAAAAGATAGAAAATATCCAGGTCTTTTCAAGTAAGAGGGAGGATTTAATTAGATTGAGAATAAATATTTCCCTTTTGGGTCCAGTCTATCTGGCCCAGATTTTAGAGCTTAACCAGGCCCAGGCTGATCTTTTAGCCCTGGTCTTTAGTATAGCCGATCAAAGGGGACTTTATCTTTATGATATAAAGGACCTTAGAGCTCTTTTAATTTATATAGGGGATAAGAAAAAGGACTTTGAAAGGGGCTATGGGGCCATCAGTAAATCAGGTCTATCCAGTCTTATAAAAAAACTGGTTATTTTGGAAAGAAATCATGGGGATATTTTCACAGATCCTTCCTTGGACCTGGGGGCCTTGGATCAAGAGCTTTATATTTTTGATCTGGCAGGTCTTGAGGATAGTCCCAATTTGGCATCTGCCCTTACCTTTTGGCTGGTGACAGAAAGCTTTCAACTTACCAGGCCCCTGGCCATCTTTATAGAGGACGATTGGGACTTATTTAAAAGGCTGGATAAGAAACTTCAAGAAGGTCTTATAAATAAGATAAAGGCTGGAGACCTATATATATATTTAGTCTATGATCAACTTAAGAAAGCGGATAAAAAACTTTTGGACCAGGTAGGTCTTATTGAAAAAGACGATTTGGAAGATTTGGATCTGGATTTTGTTTGGACTCTGGGAAAAAACCAGATCAACCAAACTGGTTTAAGGGATAAGTATTCCCAGGGCCAGGACAGGTTTTCGGCCTATGAAATGCTCAGCCAGAGGCGGGAAGAGGACCTGGTGGAAAAGAGGGACTCTAGGCCCAGTTCTAGAAGAAGATCTGATACTAGTTTTGATAGGTTTACCAAGAATGTGGCCAGCCAAATGGGCAGGGAAATAGGAAGAATAATTTCCAGGACCCTTTTTGGAAATATTAGAAGGTAGAGTCTTTAGCCGAAGCCGGAAAAATTTAGCCAGGTGTGACATATAATTAATAAAAAGGGTAAATATAACTTAAAGAAGACTTATAAGCTAATATAATATGTATATAAATATTCTTTATAGTATACTGGTAGTAGGGTGATAGAATGAGAAAAAAGATATCAAGGCTGCTTGGCTTGGTCTTTCTACTTTCACTTATTTGCTTAAGTCCTGTAAGGGCTAGGGAAGAGGAAGTGACCATAAGCAGCAAGAAAAAATATGAAGAAGTTAGAAAAGAATTAGAAAAGGAAATAAATAGATACTACAAGAAAAAGGATAAATATGATTTATCTACAGATGGTATAGATTTAATAGATTTGACCTATAGGAATTATAAGAGGGATGTGAAACCCTTAATAGAAATGGATGAATTTTCCATAAGTGAACTGGAGGATTATGCTAGACAAACTTACTCAACATTTGATTTCATTGAAGAAGAGCATAAGCTTCGCAGGCCGCTTATATTAGATATTAATAAGTACTATGCAGATGTGTCCAATATGAAAACATATCAAAGTCATGCCCTTGACACTAATACTCAAAAAGATAATGAAGAAGTATTGGACACATTTACTAGTTTAACCAATTTTAATACCACCTATAAATATATAGATAGCCGGGATATCTGGGACATTAAAAATATGTTTATGATGATGGAAAAAAATATTTTAATGGACTTGGAAAACTACTATGAAGAAGAATATGGAAATCCAGTCAAGCTTTACCAGGCCAAGGGCTCTAGCTATTATAATTATTTGGACAAGAAGGAAGGAAAACTAGAAAATAATAGCCTTTTAGAGGGTATTTTAGACAAGGACAAGATAAGATTTTTAAAAGATGGCCAATCATTTTATGCAAGGGCCAAGGACCTTGAAGAGGTAACCAAGCTCTACAAGTCTAGGGGGGCCAAGGTCCATGATAAAAACCAGAAGGAAATTGGTTTTTTAGAGGCCAATAGAAGCTTAAGGGGCAGTCTTTTGAAGGATGGAAAAATAGAGTTTGACTACCAGGGTAAAAAGGCCTATGTGGACTTGGACCAGATGGAGGATGACTCTATGATATATATAAGTAAAGGATCCAATTTAAGGGATATTTATGGCAATAGGCTGGCTACTTTAGAGGCTGATGATAGGATAGAGGCCATAGACAGGGGAACTTTTGTTGAAACCCAGTATTTAGGCCACAGGGCCTATAGTCCTAAAAAATATATGAGACCCTACTATAAGCTTTACATATCCAAGGGCTTGGACTTGAAAGGCCTGGATGGCAAGAAGCTGGCAGAGGTTCCAGCAGGAAGAGTTTTAGCTGGCGAGATAAGGGCTGATAAGTTTTATTTCACCTACCAGGATAGGGACTATATAGGAAGGGCAGATCAGGTTAAAAGATCTGAGGAAGTTTATATATCCAAGGGCTTGAATTTAAGGGATAGCCAGGGTAAGAAGAAGGATTATATAAAAAAAGGAACAAGGATTAAGGGAATTGATTTGGGCCAAGAGGTTGAGCTGGTAAGTAGGTCCAAGACCTATAAGGTTTCCAGGGATTATCTTTATTTGGACTACCAAGTTTACAAGTCCCAAGGAGTTAGGGTTAGAGATGAAAAGTTTAACAAGCTAGGCTACCTGGACAAGGGTAAGTTGGTCAGGGGCATAGATAGGGGAGACTTTTTAGAAATAGACTATGACAGGCAAAGGGGCTTTGTGGACAAGAAATATTTAATAAAACAAAAATAAGCACTCGTAAGAGTGCTTTTATATTTGAATATATTCAATATTATTTTTCTTCAATAATTCTAGAGCATATTCATCCATCCTATAGCCTTCATGGTAGTAGATTTTAGATATGCCTGCTTGAATTAACGATTTGGTACAGTTTAAACAGGGGAAGTGGGTTACATAACAGGTACAACCCTTAACTGATATGCCTTCCTTGGCACAGTATAGTAGGGCATTCATCTCTGCGTGAATGGTGGCTATACAGTGGCCATCTCTCATGGTGTGGCCAATTTCATCACAGTGCTTGTTGCCTGTGATAGATCCATTGTAGCCTGTGGTAACTATCCTGTTGTCATCGTTTACTAAAACGCATCCCACATAGGCCCTGTCGCAAGTGCCTCTTTCAGAGACTCCCTTGGCTAAATCCATAAAATATTCATTCCAACTTTTTCTCATAAGCCCTCCTTTTAAAATATTTTATCATATTTTATTATAAGGAGAAAGTATGGGGTATAATTGTACTTGAAATGAGGTGGAATATGAAGAAAAAATTAACTAGAGGCTTTGGGGTGGTGGCCCCTGTCTTTTCCCTAGACTCTCCCTATGGGATAGGGACCTTTGGAAGGGAAGCCTATGAATTTATAGATTTTTTACATATGGCCGGGGCCAGTTATTGGCAGTTGCTACCCTTGGGCATAACAACTTATGGGGATTCACCCTACCAGTCCTTTTATTCCTATGGTGGTAATCCTTATTTTATAGACTTGGATCTTTTAGTTGATAAGGGGCTTTTGACCAAGAAGGAGATTAAGGCCTGTGGTTTTAAGGATGATGGAAGGGTTGATTATGGTCTTCTCTACCAGAAAAGGTATGATGTCCTAAGAAGGGCCTTTGCCAGACTAAGCCCCAGCCAGGAAAAAAAGTTGGAGCTTTTCTACAATAAGAATGTGACCTGGTTAAGGGACTTTGCTCTCTTTATGATTTTAAAGGACATGCACCAGGGCAGGCCTTGGTATGAATGGGAAGAAGACTATAAGACCAGGTATGAAAAGGCTTTAAATATTCTTATTAACAAGAAGGAGGACGACTTTAAGTTTCAAGTTTTTCTCCAATATGAGTTTTTCAACCAGTGGTCCAAATTAAGGGCCTATGCCAATAAAAAGGGCATAAAAATCATAGGAGACCTGCCCATCTATATACCTATGGACTCGGTGGATGCCTGGGTAAATCCCCATATTCTTCAATTGGAGGAAGACTTGACTCCCAGACTGGTTTCAGGGGCGCCACCTGATGACTACAATGACAAGGGCCAGTTGTGGAATACACCTATTTATGACTGGGAATATTTAATGGTTAATAAGTACGAATATTGGGTAGATAAGTTAGCAGCCAATATGAATTTATATGATATTATTAGATTGGATCATTTCATAGGTTTTGAGAACTACTGGGCCATAGATCCCCTTGATGGGGATGCCAGAAAGGGCCAGTGGGTCAAGGGACCTGGCCAGGACTTTTTTAGGCAGGTGTTTGATAGGCTAGCCCAACTAAACTTAATTGTGGAGGACTTGGGGGCCTTAAATCAGGATGTAATAGACCTGAGAGAGAAGATTGGATGTCCTGGTATGAAGGTAATTCAGTTTGGTTTTTCCAAGGATATGAAATCAGATAGTTTGATCCATAACTATAAGCCCAATATGGTAGCCTATAGTTCCACCCATGACTCCTCCACCCTGATGGGTTGGATGGATGACCTGGACAAGGAAGGGCTGGACTTGGTTAAAAAGTATTTTGGCCTATCTTATGATGAAAACTATAATTGGAAGATTATTAGGGCCTTGATGGCCAGTGTGGCTGATTTGGCCATGTTTTCTGTAGCAGATCTTTTAGGATTTAAGGACCAGGCTAGAATAAATGTGCCAGGAAGCCTGGGAGACAATTGGACCTGGAGGATGGACAAGAACTTGTTGGACAAGGAGATAGCCGACAGGTTAAGGCTAATGGCCTATTTGTATGATAGATAATGGAGGATGGGATGGAAGAATTTAACAAAAAAGACTTTACAAGAGATTTTAAGAAGAATGTTTTAAGTCTTTATGGTAAAAGGTTTGAGGATGCCAGTGAAGCTGAAAAGTATGGTGGTCTATCCAAGACCATAATGGACTTAATTCAGCAAGACTGGTTGGAAACCAGTGAGAGAAATAAGAAGAAGAGAAATGCCTACTATATGTCGGCTGAATTTTTAATAGGTAGATCCTTGGGCAACAACCTTTTGAACTTAGGCATCTTTGACCAGGTCAAGGAAGCCTTGGCAGACTTGGACTTGGACTTTGATTTGATAGAAGATCAGGAAGAGGATGCAGCCTTGGGTAATGGAGGCTTGGGCAGATTGGCTGCTTGCTTTGTAGAATCAGCAGCCTCCATGGACTTGGGGCTTCAAGGTTATGGGGTCAGGTATTCTGAAGGTATTTTCAAGCAAAGATTTGAAGATGGCTTCCAAAGGGAATTGGGAGACAACTGGACCTTGAATGGAGACTTTTGGTCCATAAGAAAGGACAGTGAAAAGCAAATAGTTACCTTTAGGGACTATCAGGTGGAAGCTATTCCTTATGATGTGCCCATAGTAGGCTATGAAAACAAGGTGGTAAATACCTTGAGACTATGGCAGGCTGAGGCCCTTGATGGAGGATTTGACTTTGATGACTTTAATAACTTCCAATATGACAAGGCCTTGGAGGCTAAAAATAGGGCAGAGGATATAACCAGGGTTCTTTATCCCAATGACCTACAAAGGGATGGTAAGCTTTTAAGATTGACCCAACAATACTTTTTTGTGTCAGCTAGTATTTTAGAGCTTATAGAAAAATATAAAAAGAATTTCCCAGAGGATCCTAAGTTTGAAAACTTTTCAGACTACCATATCCTGCAATTAAATGACACCCATCCGGTTATAGCCCTACCAGAGCTTATGAGAATCCTTATGGATGATGAAAAGCTTAGTTGGGATGAGGCCTTTAAGGTGGCCGGTGAAAGTTTTGCCTTTACCAACCATACAGTCCTACAAGAGGCCTTGGAAAAATGGTCCTTGGACTTGATTGATGAGGTAGCTCCAAGATGTAAGGATATTATAGTTGAAATAGACAGAAGACTGATGGAAGACTTAGACGAGGAAGGTATAGATAAGAAGGATCTTCACAAGTATAGGATAGTCCATGACGGCATGGTTGAAATGGCCTTTCTAGCTACTTATATGGCCAAGAGTATCAATGGGGTGGCAGAAATCCATACAGAAATACTAAAGGCTGATACTTTAAATCCTTGGTATAGGCTTTATCCTGAAAAGTTCAACAACAAGACCAATGGGGTAACGCCAAGAAGGTGGTTACAGTATTCCAATCCAGAACTTACAGAACTTATAAATAAGCTTTTGGAAGGGGAAGACTGGCAAAGGGACCTAAGTCAACTTAAGGGCTTGGAAAAGTTCCAAGATGACCCAGAAGTCTTGGATAGATTAAATGAAATAAAGTTTACAAAGAAAAAACAATTGGCTGATTATATAGAAAAGACTGAAGGAATTAAGATAAATCCTAATTCCATCTATGATATTCAAATAAAAAGGCTACATGAATACAAGAGACAATTATTAAATGCTTTGCACATTGTCGATCTTTATAATAGAATAAAAGAGAATCCAAATATAGATATGGTTCCTAGAACTTTTATCTTTGGTGCTAAGGCAGCCCCAGGTTACTTTAGGGCTAAGGGTATAATTAAGTTTATAAATGAAATAGCAGATTTGGTTAATAATGATCCAGAGGTAAATGATAAGCTACAGGTAGTATTCGTACAAAACTACAGGGTATCCTATGCGGAAAAACTATTTCCAGCAGCAGACCTTTCAGAGCAAATATCAACTGCCGGCAAGGAGGCAAGTGGTACGGGCAATATGAAGTTTATGATGAATGCAACACCTACTATAGGTACTCTAGATGGGGCTAATGTGGAAATATTTAGAGAAGCCGGTTTGGAAAACAACTACTTATTTGGAGCCAAGGTTGAAGAATTGGAAGAAATCAGGGATTCCTATGATCCTAAGTGGTACTACCACAACTACCAAGACATCAAGGATGCGGTAAATATCTTGATTGATGAAAGTAAGATTTCAGATGGTGGCAGGTATTATTTCCTTGATATCTACAATGAACTTGTAAATCCTCAAGATGGCTCTAGGGGAGACAACTATTACTTATTAAAGGATTTTCATTCCTATAAGACAGCCCATGCAAAAGTGGACGAAGACTATAGGGATAGGAGAAATTGGGCTAAGAAATGTTTACTTAATTTAGCTAATTCGGGAATCTTTTCATCCGATAGAACAATCGGTGAATATGCAGAAGAAATTTGGAAGCTATAAAACAGGAGGAAATTTATGATAGTAGAAGCAGGTGAAATGCTTAGAAAAGCATTGGAAGGCAAATATGCCATAGGACAATTTAACATTAATAACTTGGAATGGACAAAGACAATTTTATTGGCAGCTGAAGAAGGAAAATCACCAGTAATTTTAGGTGTTTCTGAAGGAGCAGCAAAATACATGGGTGGCTACAATGTAGTAGTTGGCATGGTAAATGGTATGATCAAGGATTTAAATATTACAGTGCCAGTAGCTCTACATTTAGACCATGGTTCATATGATGCAGCTAAGGTTGCTATGGAAGCAGGATTTAAATCAATCATGTTTGATGGTTCCCACTATCCAATAGAAGAAAACATCGAAAAGACTAAGGAAATTGTTGAATTGGCTCACAGTCAAGGAATCTCAGTTGAAGCAGAAGTTGGTTCAATAGGTGGAGAAGAAGACGGAGTAGTAGGCAAGGGAGAAATTGCAGACCCTAAGGAATGTAAGAAGATTGCAGATTTAGGAGTAGACTTCCTAGCAGCTGGTATTGGTAACATCCACGGTGTTTATCCAGAAAACTGGCAAGGATTAGACTTTGAAGCCCTAGAAGAAATCCAAAAAGAAATCGGTGAATTACCATTAGTACTACACGGTGGTACGGGTATTCCAGAAGATATGATTAAGACAGCAATTTCACTTGGAGTATCAAAAATTAACGTTAATACTGAATTACAACTTGAATTTGCAAAAGCTACTAGAAAGTACTTTGAAGAAGATAAGGACAAACAACCAAAAGGATTTGACCCAAGAAAAGTTTTAGCACCAGCTAATGAAGCTATGAAGGCTAAGGTTCTTGAAAAAATGGAAATATTTGGTTCCTTAAATAGAGCTTAATAATCTTTTAGAGGTAGACCTTGGTCTACCTCTTTATTAGATAAAGGAGAATTTATGGATAGAAATATATTGAAGGCCAAGAAGGTAAGTGAGTTGAGAGACTTGGCTAAAACACTGGGAGTGGATAGGATATCCCAGTATAAGAAGGATGAATTAATAGATGCTATTATAGAGCAAATAGAAATTAATCAAAAGGACAATAGTGGTCCTAAAGAAGAAAATAAAAAACCGCCTAGGCAGGAAGAAGGCCAGGAAGCCCACCAGTTAAATGACGATGGAACCATAACTGTAGAAGGTATCTTGGATGTTATGTCAGATGGTTTCGGTTTTATTAGACACCATATGTATGAGTCGGGAGACGAAGATGTATATGTATCACCAGTTCAGGTGAGAAGGTTCAAATTAAAGACAGGGGACTACATAAAAGGGCTAGTCAAGCCCAACAATGACAAGGATAAATTTCCACCCCTTATCTATGTTCTAGCTATCAATGGTAAATCACCAGAAAACGCCTATAAAAGATTAAATTTTGAGGACCTAACCCCTATCTATCCCTTGGAAAAGATAAACTTGGAAAATAATAAAAATGAAGTTTCCAACAGGATGATAGACTTGGTGTCTCCAGTGGGTAAGGGGCAAAGAGGTCTTATAGTAAGTCCTCCCAAGGCTGGTAAGACCAGTATTTTAAAGTCTATAGCCAATGCCATAGAGGTCAATCACCCAGATATAAAGATTTTTATTCTTTTAATAGATGAGAGACCAGAAGAGGTAACTGATATGGAAAGATCAGTTAACAAGTATACTAAGGGCAAGGATCCTATGGACTATACAGAGGTTATAGCGTCCACCTTTGATGAACCTGTTGAAAACCATATAAAGGTTTCAGAGATCGTTTTGGAAAGAGCCAAAAGGTTTGTTGAAATGGGCAGGGATGTTGTTATACTTTTAGACTCTATAACCAGAATGGCCAGGGCCTATAATATAGTTACCCCTGCCAGCGGTAGGACGCTCTCAGGAGGGCTTGATCCAGTTTCCCTATATAAACCTAAGAGGTTCTTCGGTGCGGCCAGAAATATTGAAGATGGGGGCTCTCTTACTATTTTAGGTACCTGTTTAGTTGATACAGGATCTAGGATGGATGATATGATTTATGAAGAATTTAAGGGAACAGGTAATATGGAGCTTCATCTAGATAGGGAATTGGCTGAACTTAGAATATTTCCAGCTATTGATATCTTTAAGTCTGGAACCCGTAAGGAAAACCTTCTACTTAGTAAGGAAGAGTTGGATCTTATGTATAAGATTAGAAAGTCCAATAAGGATAGTAGAAATATTGAGTCTACCAGCCAATTCATCAAGCTTATGAAAAATACTAAGGATAATAAGGACTTTTATAAATACTTTAAAAACATAAAATAAACAGGAAAACGTTGACAAAGTTAAAATAATGTCGTATTATAGAAATGTGAAAGAAATAAAGTTAAAAACTGGCACAAACTTTTGTTTATTCTTTTTCATCATAATTAACTCCAAAAGAGAAGACCTTGAGGTCTTCTCTTTGTTTTTTAAATATATGATCTTTTTAGGCATAAAAAAAACAGCTTATATAAGCTGTAATTAAATGGTCGGGGTGAGAGGATTTGAACCCCCGGCCCCATGGTCCCAAACCACGTGCGCTACCAAACTGCGCCACACCCCGACGACTTTTTAAGTATATAACAAATAAAATAATTTGTCAAGTATTTTCTAAGAAATCTTTTTTTAAGTGAATCTCTTAAAACGACTATTTAAGTATAGGACATTTTTTTTAAAATGTCAAGGGTTTTTGGCAAAAAGTTTTTTCTGTGGTTTTATGTTGAAGATAACATAAAATAATAATTATTTGTTGACTATACTGGCCTATCTTGTATACTTAAATTAAGAAAGACGATATCATTTTATATAATTTAGGAAGTTATGTTTGTCGGTGGATGTCGTCTTTTATTACATAAGGAGGGCTAGATGACAAATAAGAAGACTATTTTAGATTATGATACAGTTCATATGAATACTGAAAATGGTGGCTTGGTAATTATAGATCAAACCAAACTTCCCTATGAAACCAGTATTATAGAGCTTACAGAGATAGAAGATATATGGGATGCCATATATGAGTTGAAAGTTAGAGGGGCTCCTGCCATAGGAGTTGCAGCTGCCATCGGAGCATCCTTGGTGGCTTCCAAGATAGAGGCTGATAATTTTGATGACTTTTATAAGGACTATAAGAAGGGCATAGATTATTTGGCCACATCCAGACCAACGGCTGTAAATTTATTTTGGGCCCTAAATAGGATGGATCAAAAGGCCTTGGATAATAGGGAAAGGCCAGTGGCAGAAATCAAGGAAATATTAAAGAAAGAAGCCTTGGAAATCAGGGAAGAAGATATTAGGGTTAGTGAAAAGATAGGTGAATACGGCCTGGATCTAATAGAAGATGGCTATGGTCTTTTGACCCACTGTAATGCGGGCCAATTGGCTACAGTTAAGTATGGAACAGCTACAGCACCCATGTATTTTGCCCATGAAAAAGGCTATAAGATAAGGGTCTTTACAGATGAGACTAGACCTTTACTACAAGGGGCAAGACTTACATCTTATGAGCTTCATTCAGCAGGCATAGACACTACAGTAATCACAGACAATATGGCTGCCATGGTCATGAAAAATGGATGGGTAGATGCGGTATTTGTAGGTTGTGATAGGGTTGCTGCCAATGGGGATGCAGCCAATAAAATAGGTACCTTGGGAGTGGCAATTTTAGCCAAAAGATATAATATTCCTTTTTATATATGTGCACCTACTTCAACCATAGATATGGAATGTGAAACAGGTAAGGATATAGTCATAGAGGAAAGACCCAAGGAAGAAGTGACAGAAATGTGGTATGAAAATAGGATGGCTCCAGAGGGAGTTAATGTTTACAATCCAGCCTTTGATGTTACTGACAATGATTTAATAACAGCCATAGTAACTGAGTATGGGGTTTTAAGACCACCTTATGACCAGTCTATTAAGGAAGTTTTTGACAGATATAAAAAGTAGGATAAATATGACTTATAAAGAAGATGTAATTATATATGGAAAAAAACTGGTGGAGATGGGACTGACCAGTGGAACAGGTGGCAACCTGAGCTACTATGACAGGGAAAAGAACCTGGTCTATATCACTCCTTCAGGCCTGGCCTTTGACAGTTTGGACCAGGAAGATCTAGTTACCATAGACTTGGATGGCCAGGTGATAGAAGGTAAGTATGAGCCATCCAGTGAATGGATAATGCACACAGAAATTTATAGGCACAGGGATGATATTAATGCTATTATCCATGGCCACACAGTATATACAACGGTTTTATCAGCCCTAAGAGAGCCCTTGGAGCCTGCCCACTATATGGTGGCCGTAGGGGGAAAAAGAATAGAGGTGGCTGATTATGCGACCTTTGGAACCAAGGACCTGGCCCTAAAGGCAGTTGAAACCATGGGGGATAATCAGGCGGTTCTTTTGGCCAACCACGGTATTATTGGTGGGGCAAAAACCATGAAGGATGCCTTAAATATTATAGATCAATTGGAATATAGTGCCAAGATCTACTGTTTGGCCAGGATGATAGGTCAACCTGTTATCTTGGATGACAAGGAAATGGAAACCATGCTTGATAAGTTTTCCACCTATGGAAAGTTTAAAGATAAATAATCAAATTATTATATTACCATGCTACTTAGCAAAAGAAGGGCCCTAGGCCCTTTTTTTCATGGAGAAAAAAATAGTTATTGACAGCTAACAAATAAAAATGCAATATAGTAGTTACCAAAGGGAACAACTATAAGGAGGAGAAGATGGACTTAATTAATCAGTTGAAAGAGTTGAATTTTAGTGAGCCAGAGGCCAAGG
>CALAZW010000013.1 GCA_937926545.1 uncultured Helcococcus sp.
ACCCCGGACCTACCGGTTATGAGCCGGGCGCTCTAACCGACTGAGCTAAAGGCCCTTGAATTAACAAGGGTTTCACCGTTTGTTTAAATGGTGGGCCTGGGTGGACTCGAACCACCGACCTCACGCTTATCAGGCGTGCGCTCTAACCACCTGAGCTACAGGCCCCTACATGGCAGGGGTAGAAGGACTTGAACCCTCGACATTTGGTTTTGGAGACCAACGTTCTGCCAACTGAACTATACCCCTCTATGTGGTGCCCAGAACCGGAATCGAACCAGTGACACGAGGATTTTCAGTCCTCTGCTCTACCGACTGAGCTATCTGGGCATAATTCTATTAGTCCCCAACAATAATAAAGTCTCAAGTGACTCTATTAAGTCAAACTTGGCGGAGAAGGAGGGATTTGAACCCTCGCATCCCGTAAAGGATCTACTCCCTTAGCAGGGGAGCCTCTTCAGCCACTTGAGTACTTCTCCATTTGGCGGAGAGGGTGGGATTCGAACCCACGTGGGCTTGCACCCTAACGGTTTTCAAGACCGCCCCGTTATGACCGCTTCGGTACCTCTCCAAACATGGTGATCCATCGGAGATTCGAACTCCGGACGCCCTGATTAAAAGTCAGGTGCTCTACCGGCTGAGCTAATGGATCTTAATATTCGATTTTTTTATAAAATGGTGATCCATCGGAGATTCGAACTCCGGACGCCCTGATTAAAAGTCAGGTGCTCTACCGGCTGAGCTAATGGATCAAGTGGCTGGGGTAATAGGACTCGAACCTATGAAATGCCAGAGTCAAAGTCTGGTGCCTTACCGACTTGGCTATACCCCAATATGGCGGACCTAAGAGGATTCGAACCTCTGGCACACGGCTTAGAAGGCCGTTGCTCTATCCTGCTGAGCTATAGGTCCAGGTGGAGCGGGTGAAGGGAATCGAACCCTCGCAACCAGCTTGGAAGGCTGGGGCTCTACCACTGAGCTACACCCGCGTACATAAAATATTATTAAATAAACACCCATAGAACTGGACAAGTCCAGTTCTAAAGATAAATGGTGGTGGAGAGTGGATTCGAACCACTGAAAGTTTAACTAGCGGATTTACAGTCCGCCCCCTTTGGCCAGCTCGGGAACTCCACCAAAAAAAATGGAGCTGGTGGGAGGACTTGAACCCCTAACCTACTGATTACAAGTCAGTTGCTCTACCAATTGAGCTACACCAGCTTATTACTAAAATAATTAAATTGGCGACCTGGAAGGGACTCGAACCCTCGACCTCCAGCGTGACAGGCTGGCATTCTAACCAACTGAACTACCAGGCCATTTTGGTGGGCGCTATAGGACTTGAACCTATGACCCCCTGCTTGTAAGGCAGATGCTCTCCCAACTGAGCTAAGCGCCCAAAATGGTGACCCTACCGGGATTCGAACCCGGGATACCGCCGTGAAAGGGCGATGTCTTAACCGCTTGACCATAGGGCCTTGTGAATGTCACTTCTTTATTATACTCTGTTTTTTAGTAATGTCAAGTTTTTTATCAACTTTTATTTGATGTCTGACCTGATTTCTACCACTTTTTTATTATAATGCATTGTTTTTCTTTTGTCAAGTTCTTTTTACTTCTTATTCTTTGAAGCTTCCTCGACTTTCGATTACTTATTCATTATAAATGATTGTTTTTCTTTTGTCAAGCTTTTTTATCAAATGTTTTTTTGATCCGCTTAACTTTTTTGACGAGTACTTTATTATTTTAGCTTATCATTACTTGTTTGTCAACCATTTTTTGATATTTATTTCTTTAGGTGCTTTATTTCCTAGTGACTCTCTCGAGTACTTTTATATATTAACTTAATATTTTGCTTTTGTCAAATATTTTGTTAAAAAAGTTTTTTTCCCCTCAAATGGATCTGGGCTTAATCTAATAATACCCTAAGCCCCTCCTCTTAATCATTAAGTAAAAGATAACTATCAATTAAATTATATTGATCATCACTTAAGTAATTAATCATCTTAATCAAGTAAGACCAATCTTCATCTTCTTGGAAAGAAAAACTTCCTATCATTTCTACCAATAGGCTCTTAAGGGTAAAATTAGACTGGCCTGGATAAAGTAAAAGATAAATTCCATTAGCATCATAATAGATATAATCCAAACTAAGCAGGATATCCTCTTGAAAAATATAATAATCAAAGGCATTTTCTAAAATCTCTATCACTGATAAAATTAATTCATTAAGATTTTTTTTACTATAAATAATTTTCTTTTCCCTTAATTTCCTTAATTTATCACAGTCATATACCAGTCCATCCTGGTCCTTCCCATAAACTAGAAGACCATCCAAGCTATTGTCTTCTACCAGCCTGATTAAAACTGAATCTTTCTTGCCTAAATAATCTAAACTTAGTTTTTCACCCATCTATCATATCCCCCAAGATAAATTCAATTTTGTCCCAGCCGCCTTCTATTTTTACAAAGCCCATGTTCTTTCTATTTAACTCACTGGCATCTTCAAAGATTTCCTCCACTACCAGCTTGTTAGATAAATCTATAAAGCCCCATTTATCCTTGACTTTAACTGGCATTAAATTTCCCTGGCTGGCCCTTGCATCTTCGTAACCCACCTGGATTACCTCATTAAAGTTTTCGTCTATATATCCCCACTTGCCCCTTTGATTTACAGCACTATATCTGGCCAAGTCCACCTGGTCATATCTTTTTGAGTAGTTTTTTTCTTTTATGTTATAAACCAATTCCTCACCGTCCTCTAGAAGAATTAGCTTCTTGTATAAAATCTTTTCCCTGTCCACTAAGGCATACTCTAATTTTTCTGTCTTTCCAGTCTTCTTATTTACTATAACTGGCTTCTTATCCCCTACTAAAAGTTCTTCTGAAGATAGTTTTTCCATCCTGCCATGGGGACCATCTATTTTTTCACCTAAAAAATTATATAGGCCAACCTCCTTTTTCGAATTTAGGATATAGGAATCATCTGCAAATATTCCCAATAAAAAGTCTCCCCCTTTAATCTCCACCTGCCTGTGGCCTTCTTTATTTATATAGTCCAGATTTCCATCCTTTTTAACAGGTATCCTATCAAGACTTTCGAAATCACCTATCCATTGGTAGATGGGCTTGACCACCATATTATTATTTTCATCTAAAATTCCCCAACCCTCCTGCCTTTTAACCAAAAAGAATCTATCATTTAATTTATTTAAGACCACTTGCTCAAAGCTATAGTTTTTAAGCTGGTAAAGTCCCTTTAAATCTATCAGGTAATGGCTGTAAAGATCTTGGTCTACCTTTTTCATTTTTTTCAGATAAGATCTTAGGGACTCATAGTCCTCTTCAGCTAAATAATAATCTACTAGCCCATCTGCTATTTCTTTTCTCTTCTTAAAATTAGCCTCCAGGGATAAGTCTTCGGCCCTATAGTAATCTTCCAACTCTAAATAATTCTTAGCCAAACTTAAATATATCCTGTCCTCCTTATTGGTTTCTAAAATTTTTTCATAATAATAATTACTTTTTTCATAGAGACCATTGTCATAACACTTTTCTCCCATCTTAAGATTCTTGTTGTAGGCTATCTTTTTTAGGCCCAGCCTGGATATAAAAAGTCCCCATACTAAACCTAGAAAGATTACCAATAAAAACATATTCACTCTTCTCATCTTTTTCATATTAAACTCCTAAAAGTAAAATCGATATATAGACAAAGGGGGCATAGGCTATAAGTTGGCTCTTACTTTTCTTTAGTAGTAAAAAGTTGGCCAGGGCATATAAAAACAAAATTAACATGGAAACAAATAGAATAGATAGAAAATCCAAAGATCCATAAATCAAAAGTATGCTTGCCAAAAGCTTCACATCTCCCATGCCAAAATGGCCACTTATCAGGGAAAGAAGAAAGAGACTTAAGAGAATAACCAGGCCCATTAAATTATAGTAGCTAAGGCCCAGATGGATATCCTTCCAGGCTGAACTTTTAAAAAACCAATAGGCAATAAGCATCATAAGTAGATTGTTGGGGATGATATGCTCCTTAAGATCTACATAGGAAATCGTTAAAAAAACCAAACTATAAAGATAATCATCCATAGGTCTAAGGGCAAAGGAAAGTCCTAATGTAAGACAAATAAGAGATACTTCTTTTAAAGGATAACTTCTTAACCTATAAAGATAAAACATCATAAGTCCAATTATAGTTAAACCATAAAATACAATCATAATAGGGCCTTATCCCTATATTTTAAGATTATTTTAGTATTGTTCTTCTTCAAAATATCCCTCCTAATTAAATCTAATTCCTTGGCAAATTCCACGGCTTCCTCGGGAACCACCAATATTATTTGACGACTTTCCCTTCCACTTAATTTTTTAATAGTGCCCTCTTCCATTTCAATGCTTCCTTTTAAATCTTCTATATCATCATAGAGTTTTAAGGCCTTATCCTCTAAAAACTTTTTTACATAGTCTTCTTTTAACTTGTAACTACCGTTGTCTAAGCTTGAATAGCTGGAAGTAAATAAATTCACAGAAAATATCTCGGTTAGGGTCTGGCCACTTTCATCATAAAGATCAATCTTTTGACCTGTCTTGCAAATCTGGCCCTTGTTTTCCTGTCTTATTTCATTTACATAGTACTTGCCCCTGGTAAAGTTACTTTCCTGCCACATACTTTTTTCTTGGCCCTTTTCATCTTCTTGATCCTTTTCAAGAAGGGGTCTATGGGTAACCAAGTGACAAACCTGAACCAGATGCCTCTTTCTTCTAAATAGGCTAAAAAGCTGGTAGTCCAAATCATATTCCATGACCACCTCTATATTCTTATTATCATCCAAGACCCTGCTTCTTAGAAAACTCATCCTACTTATGCCCAGGTCATTGAAAAATTCATCGAGAGGTCTTTCTAAATACTTGGCCATTAAAACCTTTATCTTTAACCTTAGGGTAACTGGATTATTTCTTATGGTTCTACCTTCCACTCCTTCTATTTCTATTTTGTTCTTGTCTAAAAGCTTGTCTATATATTCATCAGCCTTTTGCTCATCTACAATCTTCAACCGATCATTAAAATAGATGTAGTTATTCAAATCCACACAGGCATTATCCAACAAAAGCTTGGTCCTGGTCTCCACCAGGGCATTTAGGGCCATAAAGTTTACTGCCAAAAAACCTAGTAAAAAGGTGAACAAGACCAAGGATGCCTCTATACTTACACTTCCCCTATCACTTTTCATAAAATCCCTTGCCTATACTATAGTCAAAATAGTGACTTTTTTTCTTATTTAATATTCTGTGAACATAGATGGTATTTATAAACACTTCCAGATTTACCTTAAATTCTGAATAGGTCCTACTTATGTCAAAGTATTCTCCTTCAGCCATATCTTGATCAATTAAAAGGGCCACTCTCTTTAACATTTGATTTTTAAATCCCAAGTTTAATTTGGTAAGTAAAATTAAAAGTAAATAGTTGGAGTAGTCCATGGCAAAATTACTTCCATCACTTTCCTGGCCTGGTATTTCCTGGGCTGTGCTTTCAACATACTCCCCTATTTCTTCCACACTTGAATTTTTCGAAAGGATTTCCAAGTTAGTCTGGTTATCTAAAAGCTTTTCTTTTATTAGACTGCTATCATAGTCACCTTCACTTAAATCACTGGCCAAATCACCTAGAAAATAGCTAAAGTTTTCTTTAAAATCCCCTTCAAAAATCGCCTCTGATAAAACAAAGGATTGGACGGTATTAGAAAAAATATCCTGTAGATCATAATCTTTAAACTTTTCTCCGAGTTTTCCCAAGTCCTCATCAGAAATTTCCTTAATACTGGTAAGGCCTAATTTCCAGGTCTTCTTGTTTTTTATCAGAGCAACCTCCTTGCCCCTATTCAAGTCATCCAAATCCAATAGACTTTCCCCCAGGGCCAAACTGGCTATTAGAACCATTTGAATTAGGGGGATGGCAAATCCAAAGCCTGCTGATAACTTGGTTGCCAAGATGGAAGTTTGGGTTTGAATATTTCCATCTGTAAAGGCATAGACACTATTGAATAAGAAGCGGGTAATTAGGATTCTATTATTGGCCTTGGCTATATTAGCATCCAAATCCTTCTCGCCAAAAATAATATATTCCTGCTTACTATTAAAGCCTTCATCATCATCTAACTTATTTGGAAAAAAACTAACTATATAGTCTGCCACCAACACATTATCCAAGAAGGCCTTGCCCCTAGTCTTTTCTATCTTTTTACTATCGCTTAAAACATCCATAAAGTTATCTAATTTATCACTATCAGATTGGTTTTGATTTATCTTATAAAGCTTTTCCCCTCCTAGATTTTCTATTTCCTCAGTCAATTCTTCCAACCTGTCCTGGCCTATATAGTCTAGAAGTTTTTTATTTGTTTTCTCAGTTAAAAATAAGGAATTAATCCTATCTATTAGTCTCTTCTTTATCTTCTTGGCCTGGCCTACTGAGTTTTCACCATTTAACTTTTCCTTATTGGCCAGGTATTTGGAAATATTGTCCTCTTCATAGTTACCTACCAAATATCTAATATAATGTTCTTCCTCTAGGTTTTCAGCCATGGTTAAGAGATAGTCCTGATCATAGGCCAGTTGACTGTCTGTGGCATCCATGTCTATCTTATTGAAAATAATATTGGATAAAAAATCTCCATTTTTATATATTATCTTTAGTTTCCTATTTTTTATCCCCTCCACATAATCCTGCCAGCCATCCTTTGAATCAAGTAGACCATCCCTATATTCTGAAAAGTTATCAAGATTAGTCTTTAGCCTACCATAATACCTATCCATCCTATTTATAGCATTGGATAAATTGTTTCTGGAAGCATTATACTTGTTGGCTATTTTCCTATCCTCATTAGTCCAGGACTCCTTATCTTTTATTCCAGCATAGTCCCTTAAATTCTCATTATATGACTCAATAATTCTATTTATCTTCTCAGAAGAATCTTTTATGGTCGTAAAATCTCTTCCTATCTTATCTAATTTACCATCAGCCTTGTTAAGTTTTTTATCATAGGCCATTTTCTCACTTATAACCTGGGCATCTTCTACTGACTGATTATAGGATTTAATAAACTCATCTATAAAGATGGGGATATCTAATATCTTTTTATACTTCATATACTCTACTATTTGATTTTCTAAAATATAAGGGTTGGCTAAACTTCCCTCTTCATCCACCTCTATTTCAAACTTATTAAGCCGCATGGCTATATAGTTATGCTTGATTAAAAAACTATCCTTACTTGGGTATTGCTCAATGTTTTTTTCAGCCACTGGCCTTATCATATCCTCTAAAACTTCCCTTTCATGGGATATGGCCAGGAGGTGGTACTTGTCCAAAAGTTTTGTATTATGCTGGTAGTAGATGGAATTTACTATATTGTTCATGGTGTTTTTAGCTATATTCTCTGCCCCATAGAGTACAGAAAGGTCAGCTAGACACACTCCTACCAAGTAGGTGGGAATAAGTATTAAGGTTAAAAATATGGATACTGATCCTCTAATTCTTTTGTTCTGAAATCCCTTCATTGTCTTCACCAACCTTGGTCTTCCTATTAAAGATTAGATCTTCTAAAGAGTTTAAAAAATCTATGGTTCTAATATAGCCAGCCTCTTTAAGATTATATTTTTTCAGGCCCACCTGAACCTCCTTTTTAAATACCATCCCCTCCTTATAGGTCAGCTGGCTTGTGTATCTATCATAAAAACCATACTTATCCTTTCTTATGTCATACTTATAGTTTTTTATATTTAAGCTTTTAGTCTTTGAACTTATTAAATCTTCCCTGGTCAAGCTCTCATCGGCTACAAGCCTTTCCATATTGTTATAGCTATAGTTATAAAGATAGACCACATTATAAATTTTTAATGAAAATATAAAAAGAGAAAAAATAAAGGCAAAGATAATCGGATAAATTATACTTGCCTCCACAATTTCAACTGCCCCCCTATTCATTATTAAAGTTCTCAATTTTTTCTTCCATAGTATCAAACATTCCCATCATAACTCTCTTTAATCCATCCTTAAATATTACAGCCAAAATAAGAACTACTATAATAATTAAAACTATGGCTATCATATTAACTTCTCCTCTTTCATCCCTTACCAACCTTTTAATCAGCCCTCTTATAAAAAAATTATTTTTCATTAGACTTAAAGCACAAATCATCCTATCTAACCTCCTATATCGCTGGATAACATTGGAATCATTATCATAACCATAATGCCTACAAACATGATCACATTGGGTATCAATAGTTTTTGACTGGCCAGTTTTGACTTGGTCTTAATCAAAGACCTTTTTTCATTCCAACTTTCATCCTTCATCAAATCCAAACTCTTATCAAAGTTCGATGTTCCCATGGCTATATTCTGATTAATTGCAGATGTTAATTTCTTCATAGTCATGGCATTGGTCAACTTATTCAATTGACTTATGGCTTTCTTTTCTTCCATTCCATTGGCTATATCCTTAATTATTTCCTGCATCCTTTTATTAATTATCCCGTCTCCGCTATAGGCCACTATTTCAAAAGACTTCCTTACATTAATACTGGCCTTGGTCAATAAAGAAAATTTAGTTAGAATTATGGGTAACTCATTTTTTATTTCCACTTGAAAAGATTTACTATCTATATTCATATTAAAGTCAATCAGGGGGGATACTAGTAAAATACTTATGAAAATCATTAAAAAAATTATCCACTGCTCTATAAAGACTAGAGATAGCAAAGACAGGATAAGTAATTTATCCATAATAATTAGCTTATTAGACATCTTGTCCAATATTTTTTCATAGATTTCTTTCTCATTATACTGAAACTGAAGCATATAATAACTTTTTATATTATGGGCCCTTCTCTTATTAACTATGATCTTTCCCAGCAAATAATACTTGCCATAATAGTAATTGAGAAGTCTATTGGCCTTGTTGTCAGGTTGGGTCATGGCTTCTAGATTTTTTCTATAGGCATAGAGTAAAAATATTTTAACTATTAAATAAATAGTTAAGACCGTCATGCCGATTATTTGTTTTTTCATCTTATCTACATCTCCAAGGCTACAATCTTCTTTCCCATCCTATAAGAAACTATAAAGACAATAAATACTGGTAGTCTAACCAAGTAATCAATCATTTTTAATTTATAGTCTGGCCTGGTTAGCTTGAGCAAAAGAATTATAATTAAGGGAAGAAGGGTCATAATGACCAGTTCCCTATTGCTGGATCTCATAATACTATCTATCTCCAATTCAATATCAATTTTTTGGTTGATAATATTCTTGCTATTCTCTATGACATAGCTAAGGTTCATACCTGAATCGATGGCTATTAAAAGGGTTCCCACAAAAATATCCACATCCTCCAGGCCCATCCTATCTCTAAAGTCTTCCAGGCTAAGCTTCATCGACCTTCCCAGATCTAGAGAATTTATAATTTCCTTGCTGTGGATATAGATCTCGTCCTTGGATGAAAATATTTCTAAAAGGTCCTGGTTAGTATTTCTAATGGCATTTTCCAAGTTTTCCCCTGCTGCTATAGAGTTATTTAATAAATCTAAAAACTCTCTAAATTCCAAAGTTTTCTTTTTTATCTTGGCTTTTTCCTTTCTTTGCTGGTATCTATCTGAATAGAACAATCCTCCCAGGCCTCCTATAAGAAGAGATACTAAGAAGCTTTCAAAAAATAAATAAGAAGTTAAATAAAAGAAAATAAAGCCTAGAAGAAAACCTATAATCCTATTTTTTCTCTTCATCCTAGCCTCCATCTATTAATTTTATAGGGTTGAGAAGTTTATTTTCTGTTCTTTCTAAAACATTCTTTCTCACATTATAGGCATAGAGGACATTTAGGCTGACCTCATCCTTCTTGGTCTTATCTATTTCGCTTATTTCCACCACCTTACGACTGGAATCCTCCAATCTTTTCAAATGGATTAAAAGATCTATGGAAGATATAATCATTTGTTTAATGGCCTTAATGGGAATATCTACTCCACTTAAAATCATAAACTCCAAACGAGATATCATGTCCTGGGTTGAGTTGGCATGGGCTGTGGAAAGGGATCCATCATGTCCCGTATTCATAGCCTGGAGCATGTCAATGGTCTCATCTGACCTGACCTCTCCAACTATTATTCTATCTGGTCTCATCCTCAAAGAACTCTTTATAAGGTCCCTTATGGTAATCTCCCCCTTGCCGGCAGTATTGGCTGGTCTAGACTGGAGGGAAACCAGGTTTTCTATGTTTTTTACCTGAAGCTCCCTGGAATCTTCAATGGTTATAACCCTTTCATAGGGGCCAATAAAATTAGTTAGGACATTTAAGAATGTGGTCTTACCAGAACTGGTTCCTCCCCCTATTAATATATTAAACTTAGCCTTGACCAGTTTTTCTAAAAAGTTAGCAGTTGGTCTATCCAAGGTTCCAAAGGAGATTAAATCATCAATGGTCAAGCTTTCTTCCGGAAACTTTCTAACTGTTATAACCGGCTCCCTATTGGCTAAGGGGGCTAGGACAATGTTTACTCTAGATCCATCTTCCAGTCTAGTATCTACAATAGGTTTAGATAAATTTACCTCCCTACCTGACTTACCAACTATTTTCTGAACCAAAATATCCACTTCTTCCTTATTATTAAAACTATATTTAGACTTGACCAGCCTTCCCTTGTGCTCAAGAAAGATTTGATCATGTCTATTAATCATAATCTCACTTATATCATCATTATCTAGAAAGTAACTTAAAAGACCGTATTTTCTTATTTCATAATAGATAAACTTGGTCAGGTCTATATAATCAGTTAAGCCTATAAAGCCTCCCTCCTCCAGAAGATCCCTTCTTACTAGCTTGTGGATTTTATCCAAGAGTTCTTGGTCTGTAATATTTTGATCAACCTGGGATATTATAATGTTTTTATATTTTTCTATTAAGTTTCTTTTTTTATTGTAGATTTTTATCACCCTCCCATATCTTTTCTAAGGTTTCTTTAAGTAGGCTATCCCCATCTTCTTCCATAAGAAGTCTGATAAAGGGTCTAGCATAGCCTTCTAAGACTCTATTGTAGGCGGCTGAAGAAAAATCCCTATAGAGGGAGAATATAAGCCTATCACTTTCTTCCATCAGGACCTGGTCTATCTGGTCCATACGAAAGAATTTATCTAAAAAAATATAGTCGAAACTACTATTTCTAAGTTTGCTTAAAATTATTTGAAATTCCCTTATGGAAATTGACTGGCTAAGGGGCCCAAAATAAGAAGGATTAATATAGTATATATTATCCAAAAGATTTAATTCATTAAAAAGTAGGGGAGTTAAATCCAAGTTTAATCTATGGTTTATAAGGATGGAGTCAAAGGAATAAGAATTGGCGTTTCTAATATAATTAGAATTTAGATTTATTAATAAAATTTTTAACCCTTCCTTGGCAGTCTTTAAGGCCACTTCCAAATGAGGGTTGGAAAATCGGAAATTTAAATCATTTACTATAGATATAATCTGGCTCTTGGAGCTTTTTCTCCCCTGTTTTATTCTAGATTTAATTTCTTCATAGACAAGGTCTGATCTGGAGTACTTGTAGATTTTACCTTCTTCAGGTCTATCTGCCAGGTAAACTATATCAGCTTCTTGCCGGTAATCACTTACTGTAACCTGTCTACTATAGAGAAAATCTTTGCTTGTAACTATATTGAAGTTATCCTGGTATTTTTTCTTAAATACCCTTAAAAAACGTTCCCTATAAGCCTTGTCTTTCATGTCTATATATAAATCTATCATACTATCACCTAAGACTATTATAGGATAAAATAGGCCATAATACTTTCCACAATTATTAACTATAAGTAAAAAAGGAAGGGCTATATCCCTTCCTTTAAATCCAAGTAGCACTTGGCACATAGTGCCTCATACTCAATGTAATCCTTATTGTCAATGGCCACTTGCTCTCCTTCGAAAACAAATTTGCCATTTATTTTCCTACCATTTAAAACAGCCTTTCGGCCACACCTACAAATAGTTTTTAACTCTTCTATGGAGTGGGCCAATAATAATAGTCTCTCAGATCCTTCAAAACCATTGGCTAAAAAGTCCGTCCTTAAACCATAGCATATAACTGGAACATTTTTTAAAACAGCTATTTTAAGTAACTGGTCTACCTGATCTTTTTTCAAGAATTGGACCTCGTCTATTAGGATACAAGATATTTTGTCTTCTCCCACTATTTGGTCATACTTTTCATAAAGATCATCATCTTCCCTAATTAAATAGTCAACCTTTCTTCTAATTCCCAATCTGGATAAAAGAAAGTCCTCTCCCTTGTCATCGATTCTAGGCTTAAGGATTTTAACCTTCATGCCTCTTTCTTCATAGTTGAAGGCCACCTGCATAAGGGCGGTTGACTTACCTGAATTCATTGCTCCATATCTAAAATATAGTTTAGCCATTTCCACCTACTCTTTTCATAAAAAAATCCCCCTTACGAGAGACCTGGTGGTCTTCATAAAGGGAATTTAAAGTCATCTCTACTTAAAATTATTCAATAATTTTTGAAACAACTCCTGAAGCAACAGTTCTTCCACCTTCTCTAACTGCGAATCTTAAACCTTCTTCGATCGCGATTGGAGAAATTAATGAAATTGTGAAAGTAGCGTTATCTCCAGGCATAACCATTTCTACACCTTCAGCTAATTGGATATCTCCAGTAACGTCAGTTGTTCTGAAGAAGAATTGTGGTCTATATCCTGAGAAGAATGGAGTATGTCTTCCACCTTCTTCTTTAGTTAATACATAAACTTCACCTTCGAATTTTGTATGAGGGTGGATAGTTCCTGCTTTAGCTAATACTTGTCCTCTTTCGATATCTTCTCTTGTAACACCTCTTAATAGAGCACCAATGTTATCTCCAGCTTGAGCTTCGTCAAGTTGTTTTCTAAACATTTCAACTCCTGTTACAACAACGTCTCTTGATTTTTCTTTGATACCAACGATTTCAACAGTATCACCAACTTTAACAACTCCTCTTTCTACTCTACCTGTAGCAACTGTACCTCTACCTGTGATTGAGAATACGTCTTCTACTGGCATCAAGAATGGTTTGTCAGTGTCTCTTTCTGGTTGTGGAATCCAAGCGTCAACTTCTTCCATCAATTTAACAATTTTGTCTCCCCATTCTCCTGATGGATCTTCTAATGCTTTTAATGCTGATCCAACAACGATTGGAGTATTGTCTCCATCATATTCATATTCTGATAATAAGTCTCTAACTTCCATTTCAACTAATTCGATTAGTTCAGCGTCATCAACTTGGTCTTCTTTGTTTAAGAATACAACGATTTTTGGAACACCAACTTGTCTTGCAAGTAAGATATGTTCTCTTGTTTGTGGCATTGGACCATCTGCAGCAGATACTACTAAGATAGCGCCGTCCATTTGTGCAGCACCAGTAATCATGTTCTTAACGTAGTCCGCGTGACCTGGACAGTCAACGTGAGCATAGTGTCTGTTAGCTGTTTCGTATTCTACGTGAGAAGTTGAAATAGTAATTCCTCTTTCTCTTTCTTCTGGAGCTTTATCTATGTTAGCATAATCGATAGCTTCACCAGAACCGAATCTGTTGTTTAATACGAATGTTATCGCTGCTGTAGTTGTTGTTTTACCGTGGTCAACGTGACCAATTGTACCGATATTTACGTGTGGTTTGTTTCTTTCAAATTTAGCTTTAGCCATTTTAATAATCCTCCTTAAGCTTTTTTACCTTCTAATACTTGTTCTTTTATACTTTCAGGTACTTTATCATAGTGATCGAATTGCATTGAATATGTTGCACGTCCTTGAGTTTTTGAACGTAAATCTGTAGCATATCCAAACATTTCTGATAATGGGATAAATGCAGTGATGATTTGAATACCATCTTTAGCATCCATTCCGTCGATTTTACCTCTTCTGGATGAAACGTCACCCATAACATCTCCTAAGTATTCTTCTGGAGTTGTTATTTCAACTTTTTCAGTTGGTTCTAATAATACTGGGCCCGCTTTTTCAACAGCTGCTCTTAGAGCCATTGAACCAGCAATTTGGAAGGCCATTTCTGATGAGTCTACCTCATGGTAGGAACCATCAAATAATGTTACTTTCAAGTCTAATATTGGATATCCAGCAAGAACTCCTGCCTTACAAGCTTCTCTGATTCCGGTTTCAACAGAATTGATATATTCTCTAGGTACAACCCCACCAACAATCTTGTCAATGAATTCGATACCTTTACCTGCTTCACCTGGTTCCACTTTAACTTTAACATGTCCGTATTGTCCACGTCCACCTGATTGACGAACGTATTTACCTTCGGCTTCAGCTTCGTGTGTAATGGATTCTCTGTATGAAACTTGTGGATTACCTACATTTGCTTCAACTTTAAATTCTCTTAACAATCTTTCAACTATAACTTCAAGGTGAAGTTCACCCATACCAGCTATAATTGTTTGTCCTGTCTCGTGATTTGTATATGTTTGGAAGGTTGGGTCTTCTTCAGCCAACTTACCTAAAGCTATAGACATCTTTTCTTGGGATGCTTTAGTTTTTGGTTCGATAGCTACTGAGATTACTGGTTCTGGGAATTCCATTTTTTCAAGAATTATTGGATGATCTTGATCACAAAGTGTATCCCCTGTTCCTGTATTCTTTAGTCCAATTGCAGCTGCGATGTTTCCTGCTGTTACTTCAGGAATTTCAGTTCTTTGGTCAGCGTGCATTTGAAGAATTCTACCAACTCTTTCTCTCTTATCTTTAGTTGTATTGTAAACATATGATCCAGAATCTAACTTACCTGAGTAAACTCTGAAATATGTTAATTTACCTACGAATGGGTCTGTAACTATTTTGAAAGCCAATGCTGAGAAAGGTTCTTCTACTGAAGATCTTCTTTCTTCTATCTTTTCTTCTTCTCCTTCTTTCACTGGTACTGAACCTGTGATTGGTGGAATATCCACTGGAGATGGCATGTAGTCAACTAGGGCGTCAATTAAGAATTGTACCCCTCTGTTCTTGTATGCTGAACCGCATAGAACAGGGAATATATGTCTATCTGTTGTCGCTTGTCTAATTGCTGCTTGCATTTCTTCAGGAGTAACTTCTTCTCCTTCAAGATATTTCATCATGATTTCTTCATCATTATCTGCTAGGTTTTCTAATAGATTAGCTCTCATTTCTTCAGCTTTTTCTAATAAATCTGCAGGTATTTCAGTTTTTTCGAAATCTTTTCCAAGATCGTCATGATAAATTTCTGCTTCCATGTTAACTAGGTCAACGATACCTTGGAAGTTGTGTTCAGCTCCCACTGGTATTTGAATTGGAACAGCATTCGCTTTTAATTTTTCTCTTATTGTTTCTACAGCCATGAAGAAATCTGCGCCTGTAGCGTCCATCTTATTGATGAAGCACATACGAGGTACCCCGTATTTGTCAGCTTGTCTCCATACTGTTTCTGATTGTGGTTCAACTCCGCTCTTAGCGTCGAATAGCGCAACAGCACCATCAAGTACTCTTAGAGATCTTTCAACTTCTACTGTAAAGTCAACGTGGCCTGGAGTATCTATAATGTTAATTCTATGATCTCTCCAATGGCATGTTGTTGCAGCAGAACCAATTGTGATCCCTCTTTCTTTTTCTTGATCCATGGAATCCATTTGTGCAGTTCCGTCATGAGTATCACCAAGTTTATGAATTTTTCCAGTGTAGAATAAGATTCTTTCAGTGACAGTGGTTTTACCAGCGTCAATGTGAGCCATTATTCCGACATTTCTGATTTTTTCAAGTTTAATATCTGGCACTTCATACTCCTTTAATAATGATTAATATCTATAATGAGCAAACGCTTTATTAGCTTCTGCCATCTTGTGCATTTCTTCTTTCTTCTTAACACTTGATCCTGTGTTATTAGCTGCATCCATTATTTCTTTAGCTAATCTTTCAGTCATAGTTTTTTCTCCTCTTTTTCTTGAGAATCCTACTAACCATCTTAAAGCTAAAGTTTGACGTCTTTCTGGTCTAACTTCCATAGGTACTTGGTAAGTCGCCCCACCTATTCTTCTACCTTTAACTTCCAATAGTGGCATGATGTTACTCATGGCTCTTTGGAAAACTTCTAAAGCGTCTTCACCTGTTGTTTGCTCGATCATGTCGAATGCTCCGTAAACTATCTTTTGAGCAGTTCCTTTTTTTCCGTCAAGCATTATATTATTGATTAATTTTGAAATAACAACTTCACCATATTTTGGATCTGGCATTACTTCTTTCTTTGGAACACTACCTTTTCTTGGCACTTCTCTTCCCTCCTTACTAATAAGTATTTCATTGGTACTCGGGTTTTTCACTCCGATAAGTGCAACTGCTGATATATAAATCTAAACATATATGCACTCTGTTAGTTCTTAATTATTGTCGTTCTTATTTGGCTTTCTTTGCACCATATTTAGACCTAGCTTGTTTTCTATTTTCAACCCCAGCTGTATCTAATGAACCTCTAACTATATGATATCTTACCCCTGGTAAGTCCTTTACTCTTCCACCTCTTATAAGTACAACACTGTGTTCTTGTAAGTTGTGTCCTATTCCAGGAATATAAGATAGAACTTCTGCTCCGTTAGTAAGTCTTACTCTGGCTACCTTTCTCAAAGCTGAGTTAGGTTTCTTAGGAGTAACTGTTCTTACTGATGTACAAACACCTCTTTTTTGAGGACAGTTTACTTTAGTATTCATTTTCTTTAATGTATTGTAGTTATATCCTAATGCAGGAGTTTTAGATTTTTTAACTTCTGACTTTCTACCTTTTTTTATTAGTTGGTTAACTGTAGGCATATCGCACCTCCTTCTTGCTTAAATTTACATATCAACACCTTGTGTTAATCATGGTAAATCGGAAGGATAATATCCTTCCAACTTAACCTTTTTAATTTTATCATCACTCTATGATACTGTCAACATTTAAAATGTAATTTATGCTTCTACTTCTTCTTCTACTTTTTCTTCTCTACCTTCATAGTCAATTTCCACATGGGAATATTTTTTTATTCCAGTTCCTGCAGGAATCAATTTACCTATAATGATATTTTCTTTTAAGCCAATTAAGTCGTCTCTCTTACCCTTAATAGATGCATCTGTTAAGACTCTTGTTGTCTCTTGGAAAGATGCAGCTGATAGGAAGGAGTCTGAGGCAATACTTGCCTTGGTGATACCTAGTAGAACGTGTTCGTAATCTGCTTGGTCCTTCTTTTCTTCTCTGGCTTTTTCATTGGCGTCTTCAACCTGTCTCTTGTTGACCATGGTTCCAGTCAATAGATCAGTTTCGCCTGAGTCTACAATATTAACTTTTTGTAGCATTTGTTTTATTATTATTTCAATATGCTTGTCGTCGATATCTACCCCTTGTAGTCTATATACCTTTTGAACTTCCTTAATTATATAGTCTTGAACACTTTGGGTTCCTTGTAATTCTAATAACTCATGAGGGTTAATAGAACCTTCTGTTATCTTGTCTCCAACTGAAATGAAGTCTCCATCACTTACTATAGGAGTTGAGTTATAAGGAATTGAATATCTTTCTTCCTTGTCCCCCTTGATAACCACATCAGTCTTTCCGTCATGCATATCTATTATTACTTCACCTTCGTTTTTAGAGATAATTGCTTGTCCCTTTGGTCTTCTGGCTTCAAACAACTCTTCAACCCTCGGTAAACCTTGTGTGATAGCTGTTCCCGCAACCCCACCTGAGTGGAAGGTTCTCATGGTAAGCTGTGTACCTGGTTCCCCGATTGATTGGGCTGCAATAATACCAACTGCTTCCCCAATATTTGCTGATTTACCTGTTGCCAAGTTTCTACCATAGCACTTAGAACATACTCCGTGTTTAGCCTTACATTCCAGAACAGATCTAACCTTAACCTCATCAGTAACCTTAACTTTTTTAGAACCATCAAAGGTTTCAATCACATGTTCTTTAGTTATTTCTTCTGCCATATGTTCATTAATAATTTCATTTTTATGAACAATAATTTCTCCAGTAACTGGATGTAGGATATCTTCAAATGAAGTTCTTCCTATAATACGGCTCTTCAAGTCTTCTATGACTTCATTGCCTTCTTTAAAGTCTCTAACAACTATATAGCTATTAGTACCACAGTCATCTTCTCTTACAATAACATCTTGGGATACGTCAACCAATCTTCTGGTTAAGTAACCTGAATCGGCTGTTCTCAAGGCTGTATCGGAAAGTCCCTTTCTGGAACCGTGGGTAGAGATAAAGAACTCTTGCACGGATAAACCTTCCCTAAAGTTGGCCTTTACCGGAACTTCTATGGTTCTACCTGTTGTAGATGCCATCAGTCCACGCATACCACCCAACTGTCTAATTTGCTTGATGGAACCTCTGGCTCCTGAGTTGGCCATGACTGCTATTGAGTTTGTTTCATCTAAATTTTTCAATAGGGCTGCTTCTACATCATCTGTAGCCTTAGTCCAAGTATTGATAACTTGATTATATCTTTCATTTTCTGTATAGAAACCTAAGTCAGTTTCTTCTTCTATTCTAAATACTTCTTCTTCTGCCTTTCTAAGAATTTCCTTCTTAGCATCTGGTACTGATACGTCTCCCATGGAAACTGTATATGAGGCAAAGGTTGAGTATTTGTAACCAGTATTTTTAATATAGTCAAGTAACCTAGCTGTTCTAATATTGCCATGTCTTATGAAACATCTTTCAATAATGTCTGACAATACCTTCTTGTCTACTTGCTTGTCTACTTCAAGGGAATACTTGTCTATATTTCTGTCCACATAACCCAAATCTTGTGGGATTTCTGAGTTGAAGATAAATCTACCTACTGACGAAGAAACCAATTGGCCCCTATCTTCTTCAGAAAGTTTAATTCTTATCTTAACCACTGAGTGTAGGTTTACTAATTTATTTTCATAAGCCTTGATCATTTCATCATAGTTTTCAAAAACTAGGTTGGTTTCCTCAGCTTCCGCATATGATGTTAAATAATAAGAACCTAAAACCATATCTTGGGTTGGTGTTGTAATTGGCTTACCATCCTTTGGAGCCAAGATGTTATTAGTACTCATCATAAGAAGTCTAGCTTCTGCTTGAGCTTCTGCTGATAACGGTAGATGGACCGCCATTTGGTCACCGTCAAAGTCGGCGTTGTAGGCAGTACATACTAGAGGGTGAAGCTTAATAGCCTTTCCTTCTACTAATACTGGTTCAAAGGCTTGGATACCAAGTCTGTGTAGGGTCGGTGCCCTGTTTAGTAGTACTGGATGGTCCTTGATAACTTCTTCCAAGGCTCCCCAAACTACTGGTTTCTTTCTTTCAATCAACTTCTTAGCTGATTTAATATTGTGAGCTTCTTCTGTTCTTACCAATCTTTCCATGATAAATGGCTTGAATAACTCTAGGGCCATTTCCTTTGGAAGACCACATTGGTAGAATTTAAGTTCTGGTCCTACTACAATTACAGATCTTCCTGAGTAGTCAACCCTCTTACCAAGTAAGTTTTGTCTAAATCTACCAGTCTTACCCTTAAGCATGTCTGATAGGGACTTTAATGGTCTATTGGAAGCTCCTGTAACAGGCTTACCCCTTCTACCGTTGTCAATTAGAGCGTCTACAGATTCTTGTAGCATTCTCTTTTCGTTTCTAACGATGATTTCTGGAGCGCCTATATCTAATAGTCTCTTTAATCTGTTATTTCTATTTATTACCCTTCTATAAAGATCGTTCAAGTCAGATGTGGCAAATCTACCACCTTCCAATTGAACCATAGGTCTTATATCTGGTGGTATAACTGGGATTACATCCAGGCACATCCACTCAGGTTTATTACCTGATTGAAGGAAGGATTCAACAACTTCCAGTCTTCTATAGATTCTTACTCTCTTTTGACCAGTTGCAGTTTTCAAGTCTTCTTCCAATTGTTTTAATTCCTTATCAAGGTCAACTTCATGTAAAAGTTTCTTGATGGCTTCAGCTCCCATTAAAGCTTCAAAATCTTCATCATACTCATCATAGTAGTGATTAAATTCAGCTTCTGATAATAGTTGCTTTTTATATAGATCTGGTACATCGCCTGGATCTGTAACAACATAGTTGGCAAAGTAAAGTACTTTTTCCAAGGATTTTGGACTCATATCAAGTAAAAGGCCCATTCTAGATGGAATTCCCTTGAAGTACCAAATATGAGATACAGGAGTGGCCAATTCAATATGGCCCATTCTCTCTCTACGAACTTTTGCCTTAGTTACTTCAACTCCACACTTTTCGCAGATAACACCCTTATATCTAATTCTCTTGTACTTACCACAGTTACATTCCCAGTCCTTAGTTGGACCAAAAATCTTTTCACAGAAAAGTCCTTCCTTTTCTGGTTTTAATGTTCTATAGTTAATTGTTTCTGGTTTCTTAACTTCTCCCTTTGACCAGGATCTAATCATTTCTGGAGAAGCTAAACCAATTTGCATTGATTCAAAATTTGTTGTTCCTTTCAAGAAGCCTACCCCTTTCTCGTCGCGATTATTATTACTCATCTAAGTCTACTATTGAAAAACCATCTGCGCTTTCTTCTTCATCTTCCACCTTGTCTTCTTGCTCTCTTTCAGGTTTCTTTATAAAGGTTTTTTCAGAATAGTTTTTTTCCTTAACAGCCATTCTTTCTATTTGAGAATAATCGTCATTTTCATCTGGATCTTCTACAAAAATTACTTCATTATCATTTTCGTCTAATAACTTAACGTCTAATGCTAAGGCTTGTAATTCTTTAGTCAATACCTTGAATGATTCTGGTACACCTGGTTCAGGAATATTTTCACCCTTAACTATGGCTTCATATGTCTTAACCCTTCCAGATATATCATCTGATTTAACAGTTAACATTTCTTGTAGTGTATGAGCAGCACCGTATGCTTCCAATGCCCAAACTTCCATTTCCCCAAATCTTTGTCCACCGAACTGTGCCTTTCCTCCTAGTGGTTGTTGAGTTACTAGTGAGTAAGGTCCTGTTGATCTGGCGTGAATCTTTTCGTCTACCAAGTGGTGAAGTTTTAACATATACATGTAACCAACTGTAACATCATTGGCAAAGAATTCACCTGTTCTACCGTCTCTTAGAGGTATTTTACCTGACTTATGATAGCCAGCTGCTTCTAAAGCATCCTCTATATCCTTGTCTGAGGCACCGTCAAATACTGGTGTAGCTACCTTCCAGCCTAACTTCTTAGCAGCTAGACCCAAGTGAACTTCAAGTACTTGGCCCAGGTTCATACGAGATGGAACCCCTAATGGGTTTAATACTATTTGGACTGGATCTCCATTTGGTAGGAAAGGCATGTCTTCTATAGGTAGAATACGGGATACAACCCCCTTATTACCGTGACGTCCACACATCTTATCCCCAACGGAAATCTTTCTCTTAGTTGCAACATAAACTCTTATTACCTTGTTAAGTCCTGGTTGTAGTTCATCTCCGCTATCTCTTGAATAAGTCTTTACATCTACTACAACACCGGCTTCACCGTGAGGAACTCTTAGAGAGGTATCTCTAACTTCCCTTGCTTTTTCACCAAAGATGGCTCTTAAAAGTCTTTCTTCTGGAGATAGTTCAGTTTCTCCCTTTGGAGTTACCTTACCTACTAATATATCTCCTGCTTGAACTTCTGCCCCAATTCTTATGATTCCATTTTCATCTAGATCTTTTCTCATATCTTCACCGATGTTTGGAATATCTCTTGTTATATCTTCAGGTCCTAGCTTGGTTTCCCTAGCTTCGCAATTGTGCTCTTCTATATGAACTGAAGTTAAAACGTCATCTATAACTAATTTTTCGTTTAATAACATGGCGTCTTCGTAGTTGTAACCTTCCCATGTCATAAAAGCGATCAATATATTCTTACCTAGGGAGATTTCTCCATTATCAGTTGATGGACCATCGGCAATTACATCGCCTGCCTTAACCTTTTCCCCTACTCTTACTATAGGTCTTTGGTTGAAGGTTGTTCCTTGGTTGGCCCTCTTAAATTTAAGAACCTCATATTCATCAATGGAACCATCATCTGTTTTTATCTTAATTCTAGTATCACCTACATAGTCAATAACTCCGCCATTTTTAGCAACTATTACTACGCCTGAGTCCTTGGCTGCCCTGTATTCGATACCTGTTCCTATAATTGGCGATTCAGCCTTTAATAGAGGAACTGCTTGACGCTGCATGTTGGCACCCATTAGGGCCCTGGTTGCGTCGTCGTTTTCCAAGAATGGAATCATGGCAGCTCCCACAGAAACTATCTGTTGTGGAGAAACGTCCATGTATTCTATTTCTTCTTTTGGATAAACATCGTTTACCGCATTTATCCCCCTACCTGAAACCCTTTCATTGATAAACACATTGTTTTCATCTAAAGGTTCGTTGGCTTGGGCCTTGATATACTTATCTTCTTCATCTGCTGTCAAGTAAACTATTTCTTCTGTTACCCTACCAGTTCCCTTTTCAACCTTCCTATAAGGAGTCTCAATAAAGCCATAGCCATTGATCCTTCCATAGGTAGTAAGGGATGTTATCAAACCGATGTTTGGTCCTTCTGGTGTTTCTATAGGACAAACTCTACCATAGTGGGAGTTGTGAACGTCCCTTACTTCGTAACCGGCCCTATCTCTAGATAAACCACCCGGTCCCAAGGCTGATAGTCTTCTCTTGTGAGTCAACTCTGACATCGGGTTGGTTTGGTCCATAAATTGAGATAACTGGGAGGAACCAAAGAATTCTTTTATGGCCGCTGTAACTGGCCTAATGTTTAATAAACTTTGAGGAGTAAGCATTTCTTGGTCTCCAGTTGTCATTCTTTCCCTAACAACTCTTTCCATTCTGGATAAACCTATTCTAAATTGGTTTTGTAATAGTTCTCCAACTGCTCTTACCCTTCTATTACCCAAGTGGTCTATATCATCAATTTCCCCAACCCATTCATATAGGTTTAATTGGTAACTGAAGGTAGCCATTATATCTTCTACCGTGATATTCTTAGGTGAAAGGATGTCCTTATGTTTCTTTATTTCTCTTACTTTTTGTTTTTCATTCATTTCATCTGTAAATGAATCAATAATCCTTCTCATTTCTGGATAGAATACTTTTTCTGAAAGTCCTAGACCGGATAAATCCAAGTCTGCTATTTCATAAAAGGCATCTAAATCTACAAAGTGATTACCCATAACTCTAACTGGAGTTACTTCACCTACAGCTTCTGCAGTAAGAACCACATCTACTGTGTTTATTCCTGCATTTTCTATTTCAATAGCCTTGTCTAAGGTTATAAAGTCACCCTTGTCAACTATGATTTCACCGTCTTCACTGATTACGTCTCTAGCTGCATATTTTTCTGTGATTCTATCTCTTAGGGCCAACTTTTTATTGAATTTATATCTTCCTGCCTTAGCCAAATCATATCTTCTTGAATCGAAGAATAGATTGTAAATTAAAGGTTCAGCTGACTCTATTGAAGCAGGGTCTCCTGGCTTTAATTTTTTATAAATTTCAAGCAAGGCTTCTTCTTGAGTTTTTGATACTTCCTTTTCCAAGGTCTTTCTCAAGGTTTCTGTTTCACCAAAGGCTTCTAGAATTTCTTCATCACTTTGGTACATCAAGGCCCTTACCAAGGTGGTAGCTGGTAATTTTCTGGTCCTATCTATTCTTACAGTCATAGCTCCTGCTGCATCTGTATCATATTCCAACCAAGCTCCCCTATTAGGTATAGCTGTTGATGATACTAGTCTCTTACCTGCTTTATCGAAATCTTCACTATAATATACTCCAGGGGACCTTACCAATTGACTGACAACGACTCTTTCAGCACCATTAATAATAAAAGTACCTGAATCTGTCATTAGAGGAAAATCACCCATAAATACTTCTTGTTCTTTAATTTCCTTTGGATTTCCATCTTCCAGTATTATCAGCCTTACTTTTACCTTTAGTGACTTAGCATAGTTAGCATCTCTATCCTTTGCTTCCTGTGCAGTATATTTAAGTTTTTCATCAAAATAATAGTCTTCGAATTGCAACAATATGTTCCCTGAATGATCCACAATCGGAGAAATATCTTCAAAGACCTCTTTTAAACCTTCTTCTATAAACCATTTATAACTTCCTGTTTGGATTTCCAGTAAATTTGGTAACGGAAGTGCTTCTGGGATTCTTGAAAAACTTTGTCTTTCTGTCTTACCATACATAACAGTATGATTGTTCATAATACATCCACCCCTCATTTCGTATATTAGTGACTAATTTAGTTTCATTTTTTATCCTTGATAATATGTATAAGCACAATTATCCATTATAATCTTATATCTTTAAGATATGATATCTTAACATATATTTTTCCATCTTTCAATAGCATTTACACATTATATGCCTAATTGCAAGTTTTTTCCATTATTGGTGTCATTTAAGCCTCAAAACTATTAAGTTTTTTAAATATTTGTAATGAAATTGTTTTCATGACCTAAAAAAAGAATAAAACCGAAGTTTTATTCTATATAGGGTCTTAAATATTTTCCTGTGTAGGATTCTTTTACCTTTATTATGTCTTCAGGCCTACCTGTGGCAACAATACTTCCTCCCTTGTCCCCACCTTCTGGACCCAGATCTATAATATAGTCTGCTATCTTTATCACATCCAAATTGTGTTCTATAACTACAACCGTATTTCCACCTTCAACCAGTTGATTTAACACCTTAACCAACCTGTGAATATCGGCTGTGTGCAAGCCTGTTGTAGGTTCATCTAGAACATAAAGGGTCTTGCCTGTAGATCTTTTACCAAGTTCAGATGCCAGTTTGACCCTTTGGGCCTCTCCTCCTGAAAGCTCGGTGGATGATTGGCCTATTTTTATATAGCCCAGCCCCACATCATAAAGGCTTTGTAATTTTCTTTTGATACCTGGGTGATTTTGGAAAAAGTCCACTCCCTCTTCAACTGTCATATCTAAAACATCTGATATGGTCTTGTCCTTATACTTAACCTCCAAGGTCTCCCTATTGTATCTTTTGCCTGAACATACTTCACAAGGCACATAGACATCTGGTAAAAAGTGCATTTCCACCTTTATAACTCCGTCTCCGCTACAGGTTTCACACCTGCCGCCCTTGACGTTAAAGGAGAATCTTCCCTTGTCATAGCCTCTTAACTTGGCCTCATTGGTCATGGCAAATACATCTCTTATTTGATCAAAGGTCTTGGTATAGGTTGCCGGGTTGGATCTGGGAGTTCTTCCTATAGGCGATTGGTCTATCTCTATAATCTTATCTATATATTCGACACCCTTTATCTCATCATGGGCTCCCGGCCTTAACTTGGAACCATGGAGTTGTTTCATAAGTCCATTGTAAAGTATTTGGTTTATAAGGGACGATTTACCTGAACCTGAAACTCCCGTTACTACAGTAAGGTTACCTATAGGAATCTTAACATCTATGCCCTTTAGGTTGTTTTCCCTGGCATTTTTAATTTCAATAAACCTATCTGATGTCCTTCTTTCTTCTGGAAGGGGAATGAATTTCTTTCTTGATAGATATTGACCTGTTATAGAGTCATCATTGTTTATAATGTCATCATAGCTTCCCTCTGCCACAATGTGACCACCGTGGACACCAGCTCCCGGTCCTATATCCACTATATAGTCTGCAGCCTTCATGGTATCCTCATCATGTTCTACAATTATTAGAGTGTTACCCAAGTCTGTAAGGTTTCTCAAGGACTTTAACAACTTGTCATTGTCCCTTTGATGAAGGCCTATACTAGGCTCATCTAAGACGTAAACCACGCCAACCAAGCCTGCTCCTATCTGGGTTGCCAACCTGATCCTTTGGGATTCACCTCCCGATAGGGTACCAGCTGATCTGGACAAGGTTAAATAGCCCAGCCCCACATCTATTAGAAACTTCAGCCTGGCCTTGATTTCCTTAACTATAGGATTGGCTATCAAGGTCTTGGTCTTGTCTAAGCTTAGCTGGTCAAACCATAAATAGGCTTCGTCAATACTAAGATCAGTTATCTCCATAATATTCTTATCTTCGATTCTTATGGATAAAACTTCCTCCTTAAGTCTGTGTCCCTTACAAGAGCCACAAACCTCTTCACTCATAAACTCCTCAGTCCTCTTTCTAACTGACTCTGAAGTTGAGCTTTCATACCTTCTTTCCAGGTTTCTTACCACTCCCTCAAACTTAACCGATGTTCTCTTAACTCCAGAATAATGGGAATCAAAGACAAAGGATAGGGGGGCGTCTGAACCATAAAGAATATGATCTATCATTTCTTCTGGAGCATTTTTCAAGGCTTCATCCATGGAAAAATTATAAAGGTGGGCTATGGCCTTTAGTATTTCATAATAATAGGTCCCTGGCTTGGATGACTCATAGGGCCTAACCGCCTTTTCATTTAAGGATAGATTGTAATCTGGAATAATCAGCTTCTTATCCACCTTGGTGTGAAAGCCCAGTCCATTACATTCCTCACAAGCACCATAGGGAGCATTGAAGGAAAACATTCTAGGAGAAATTTCTCCCAAGGACATATGTTGGTCTGGACAGGATAGGTTGGCTGACATGGTAAATTTATCCTGGTCAAGGACTTCAATATTTACTATGCCGCCAGCCATGGTTAGGGCAACCTCCAAGGAATCTGCCAACCTGGATTCAAAGCCTTCCTTTACAATTAACCTGTCTATAACTATTTCTATATCGTGTTTTTTATTCTTATCCAATTCAATTTCATCTATGCCAAACTCCAGCATTTGTCCATCTACTACCAGTCTGGTAAAGCCTTCTTTTTGGATGTTTTCCAAAAGTCTTTTATGTTGGCCCTTCTTGCCAACTATAACTGGAGCCAGGATTAAAAGCCTGCTTCTTTCTTCCAGGCTGGCCACCCTGTCAACCATTTGATCTATGGACATGGCCTTGATTTCCAAACCACACACTGGACAATAGGCGGTTCCTGCCTTGGCATATAAAAGTCTTAAGTAGTCATAAATTTCTGTTACTGTACCCACTGTAGATCTGGGGTTTCTATTGGTTGTTTTTTGATCTATTGAAATAGATGGTGATAGTCCCTCTATATATTCCACATCTGGCTTGTCCATTTGGCCAAGAAATTGTCTGGCATAGCTGGAAAGAGACTCAACATACCTTCTTTGTCCTTCTGCATAAATGGTATCAAAAGCTAGGGATGATTTTCCAGAGCCACTTAAACCTGTTAAAACAATCATCTTATCCCTTGGTAAAACCAAGTCTATGTTTTTTAAATTATTGGCCTTAGCGCCTTTTATTACTATATTTTCTAAACTCATACTACCTCTTATAATCCATAATCTTTCTTTAGTTTACCTATCTCGTCTCTCAAACTGGCCGCCCTTTCAAAGTCCAATACTTCTGCAGCCTTAAACATCTCTTTTTCCATATTTATAATCAAGCTATTTATCTCTTCAAAGGAGAAGGTCTCTATTTCTTCCTTATAGCCATCCTCATTTTCTGCCGCCATAGTAGCTGTTACTATATCCTTGATTTCCTTTACTATGGACTTGGGCTCAATATTGTGTTCCTTATTATATTGGTCCTGGATGGCCCTTCTTCTTTTCGTTTCCTTTATGGCCTTGTCCATGGACTTGGTTATAGTATCTCCATACATTATAACTCGGCCATTTTCATTTCTAGCCGCCCTTCCTATGGTCTGTATCAGGGAGGTTTCTGATCTTAAAAATCCTTCCTTGTCAGCATCCAAGATGGCTATAAGGGATACTTCTGGTATATCCAGCCCTTCCCTAAGCAGGTTGATTCCTATAAGTACATCAAACTTTTTAAGTCTAAGGTCTCTTATGATTTCAACCCTTTCTATAGTGTCTATATCTGAATGAAGATAGGTTACCTTTATACCCATCTTTTCCATATAGTCAGTCAAGTCTTCTGCCATTTTTTTAGTAAGGGTGGTTACCAGGGTCCTCTCGCCTCTTTCCGTATTCCTATTTATTTCTGATATAAGGTCATCTATTTGGTTTTTAGTTTCCCTTACTTCGATTATAGGATCCAAAAGACCTGTAGGCCTGATTATTTGTTCAACCTCCCTGGTCTCATGATCTTTTTCATAAGGTCCTGGAGTGGCTGATACAAAGATAGCCTGCTTAACAAGTTTTTCAAATTCTAGAAACTTTAGGGGCCTATTATCCAGGGCAGATGGTAGTCTAAAGCCATAGTCTACCAGGTTTTGCTTTCTGGACCTATCCCCTTCGTACATGCCTCTAACCTGGGGCAGGGTAACATGGGATTCATCCACCATTAAAATAAAGTCGTCTGGAAAATAGTCTATTAGGGTATAGGGTCTACTGCCTGCTTCTCTTTGACTTAGGTGTCTGGAGTAGTTTTCTATTCCTGTACAAAATCCTATTTCTTGAAGCATTTCTATATCATAAAGGGTCCTTTGCTCAAGTCTTTGAGCTTCAACCAATTTATTTTGAGACACCAACTCCTCCAACCTAATCCTAAGTTCCTCTTCTATGGATAGGATGGCCTTATTTATCTTTTCCCTGGATGTTGCATAGTGGGAGGCTGGAAATATCCATATATGCTTTCTATAGCCTAGGACTTCTCCAGTAAGATAATTGATTTCTGATATTCTATCGATCTCATCACCAAAAAACTCCACCCTTAAAACCTGCTCTGTAGCATTGGCTGGAAAAATGTCTACCACATCCCCCCTAACCCTAAAGGTTCCCCTGGTAAAGTTCATATCATTTCTGGTGTACTGGATATTGATAAGTCTCTTTAGGACTTCATCTCTTTCCAGCTGCATACCTGGTCTTAGGGACACTGTCATATTTTCATAGTCAATTGGGTCTCCCAGGCCATAGATACAGGATACAGAGGCTACTATTATAACATCCTTTCTCTCAAAAAGAGCCGCTGTAGCCGAGTGTCTCAGCTTGTCTATTTCATCATTTATAGAAGAATCCTTGGCTATATAGGTATCAGTAGCTGCCACATAGGCCTCTGGCTGATAGTAGTCATAGTAGGATACAAAGTATTCAACTGCATTGTTGGGAAAAAACTCTTTAAACTCAGTAAACAGTTGGTAGGCCAGGGTCTTATTATGGGCCAAGACCAAGGTTGGTCTATTGGTCCTTTCAATAATATTGGCCATGGTAAAGGTCTTTCCCGATCCAGTAACCCCCTTTAGGGTCTGAAATCTATCTTCTTTATTTAAACCATCCACCAAAATATTTATAGCTTCAGGCTGATCTCCCGTAGGTTTATAATTAGAAACCAATTCAAATTTATCCATATCTTCCCCCATCACTTTCTTACTTAATAGTAAACGAACATATGTTTCATGTCAACAAAAAAAGCGTCCTAGGACGCCTTTTCTTTTAGTATTTTAATTGCTTCTTGCAATTGATTATCTTCTTTTATGTTTTCCGGTCCTATTAACCTGACGCCTTCCTTCAACTTAACTTCCTTGTCTGGGCCTACTCCCACACCCTGGATTTTATTTCCATCTGGTGTAAAGAATTCTGCTATGGTTAATTTCATGCCGGTTCTTGGCTCCTCGTCCCTAAATTCTATTATTTTTTGAACGACTCCCTTGCCAAAGGTGGTTTCTCCCACTAGGACAGATCTTTTATTTTCCTTTAAGGCTCCTGATAGAATTTCAGATGCTGAAGCTGATCCCTTATTGATAAGAGTAACCATCTCAATATTTTCACTGCCCTTGCCTGCCTTGTATTCTTGGGTTTTGTCCTTGGCATCCTTAACGGAAACTATGGTCCCATCTGATATTAAATAGTCTGCCAGGTCAATGGTAACATCTAGGAGTCCTCCTGGATTATTTCTCAAGTCTAGAACTATCTTCTTGGCTCCCTGCTCCTTTAATTCCTTTAGGTTTTCCTTAAACTGGTCTGCTGTATGTCTTTGGAAACTGGCTATATAGATGTAGCCCAAGTCCCCTTCTATCATTTCTGAATAAACTGATTGGACATCTATTATTTCCCTTACAATATCTATGTCCCTTCTAACATACTCTCCCTTTTCCTGTCTACCTATGGTAAGGGTTACCTTCTCCCCTTCCTTACCTCTCATAACCTTGACTGCATCATTTATTTCTTCATTGGTGTAATACTTGCCATCTATGGCTATTATTTCATCCCCTGCCATAATACCAGCCTTTTCTGCTGGTGTTCCCTTGATAGGTGAAATTACAACAATTTTATTTCCCTTAACTCCTGATATTTCAATTCCTACTCCGGCAAATTCTCCTTCTGTATGCTCATTTAAGGCCTTGAATTCTTCCGCATTGTAGTAGGCTGAATACTGATCATCCAGACCAGCCAAATATCCCTTGTAGATTCCATCCTTCATCATTTCCATATCATAGTCATAGAGAAATTCTGAATCTATATTTGCCTTCATCTTATATATCTTATTGGCAACTTCTATTACTTCCTTGGTAGCAAACTTATCCTTGCCTTGGTTATAGCCTAAAAAATATGTTCCCATTGATAATAAAAGAACTAAACTTAGGGCTATAAATCTTTTCATATTCTTATTCATAAACACTTCCTTATTAACAAAAAAGGTTTTATCCTAGAATAAAACCTTCTTAAATATTCGTCCTATAAATGACCTAATGGATTTGTAGTAACTCCATGTTGTCTAACTTCAAAGTGTAGGTGGGGTCCTGTTGAGTTTCCGGTAGTACCCATAAAGGCTACTAAAGATCCCTTGGCTACTGTTTGGCCTTCACTCACATTGAAACTATTCAAGTGGGCATAGTAGGTTGACTTGCCATTGCCATGATCTATTATAACCAGGTTACCATAACCTAGTGATGACCAGGATGCCTTCACCACTACTCCAGCTTCTGCTGCATAGATTTCTGTTCCTTCTGCTGAGGCTATATCTATACCCAGGTGGAATTCCCTTCCATTTCCAAAAGGACTTGCCCTCCAACCATAAGGACTACTTATGTAACCTGATGCTGCAGGCCATAACATACGCCCATTGACAGATGGTCTTGGAGCTGTCTCTTGACTATTATTATTTGATCCTTGATTGTTGTTTTCTGCCTCTTGTTTTTTAAGCTCTTCTTGTCTTTTGGCTTCTTCAAGGGCCTGTTTCTTTTGACTTATCTTTCTTTGTTGACTGGCCAGGGATGATTTTTCCTCTGCCAATTGTCTTTCATAGTCACTTAAATTAGAAAGATAGGTGTTTTTCTCACTTTCCAAGTCAGACATATCCATCTGTCTTTCAGAAAGAGTTTTTTCAAACTCTGAAGTTGCCTTTTTAAGTTCTGCAACTTGAGCATTGGTTAAATCTTCCTGTCTTTGTAATTCTAATAAAAGCTCATCTTGCTTTTTCTTGTTTTGATCCAGCTTGGATTTTTCTTCTTCCTCATTGGACCTATTTATCTCTAGAGAAGTCTTTTGACCCTTTAATTCTAGCTTTAGCTTTTCAACCTTGGCCTTATCTCTTTTCAAGGTTTCAATTAAATCCTTGTCATACTTGGCCACTGTCTTCATTAAAAAATTTCTACTTAAGAAATCATTGACATCATTTGAAGAAAGTAGGATTTCTATTTTTTGAATATCCCCCTTCTTATACATAACTATTAGTCTTTCCTTTAATAGTTCTGTATTGGCCTCAATTTCCTTTTCAATCTTTTTGATCTTTTCTTCATTTAGTTTTATCTTGACCTTTAGGCCATCAATATCTTCATTTAATTTATTTATCTTTATAACTCTTTCATAGATCTGACTGTTGATAATATTGATTTCGTCTTCCACAGTCATTTTTTCACCCTGTAGTTGCTCCAATTCACCTTTCTTACCATCAATCTCGCTTTTTTTAGAGTCTATTTGTGATTGGTAGCTGTTTATTTCTTCATTGACCCCTTGAATAACACCATCCACTCCATTTACCTTGGAGTTCAAGTTATTTACCTTGGAATTCAAATTATTTACATTTGAATTCATTTGGTTTAACTTGGAATTCATTTCATTTAAAGTCTCTGCATATACTGTTGGACTTATGATGTTTACAGCCATTATAGAAGTGGCCAAACCAACTGTTAATATCTTACTTAACCTACTATTCGATTTCAAAACAAGCCTCCACTTATACATTCAAGTATTTTTTCATAGAGAATATACTCCCTATAACTCCTATCCCAATACCTAAGGATAAGAATATTTGCATTAAACTGTTTTTAAAATATATTGGATCTATCAGATAAACTGAATAGTTTTCAACCATTATATTGCCAAAGGAGCCATAGCCATATTCATATAAATAATAGATAGCCAAAAAGGCAAGTAGTGAACCTATTACCCCAAAGACCAAGCCCTCTATAATAAAGGGAATTCTTATTCTATTATTTGTAGCTCCCACATACTTCATAACTGATATTTCTTCACTTCTGGCAAATACTGTTAATTTTATTGTATTTGAGATAATGAAAAGAGAAACCACTATCAATACCAGTACTAGTACGGCCCCTATTATCTTTATATAGTTGGAAGCTGTATAAACCTTCTCAACTATATCTTGATAGTATTGGACTTCATCAACCATCGTCTCATCTTTTATGTAATCGACAAATTCGCCTGCCTTACTAATATCTTCAATATTTACAATAAAAGACGCTGGTAATAATTCCTTTGATGTAATGCCTTCTAAAATTCCAGCATCATCCCCCCAGCTTTCCTTCATAAGTTCCAGGGCCTCGTCACTTTCCCTAAAACTAACTTTTTTATCAACGGGAAAATCATTAATTTTTTTCTCTAAAACCTTGATGTCTTCCTCGCTGGCTTCTTTTTTAATAAAAATATCAACTTCATCAACCTTGTCTTGAACATCCATGGCAACAAAGTTTATAGTCACTGTCATAATTAAGATTAAACCTAAAATAAATAAGGTGGCAAAGGTAGATACTATTGAAGCAAACCCCATGGACCTATGTTTCCATATGCCCTTTAATCCATCCTTTAATGAGTTAAAAAACCTTCTAATTCCCCTCATCATAACCTCCCACACTATCTCTAATTATCCTTCCATATTCCAAAACTATAACTCTTTTTTGTAGCTTGTCTACAATCTCTCTGGAATGTGTACTCATAATTACTGTGGTGCCATTTTGATTTACCTTCTCTAGAAACTTCATTATTTCCCAAGACGTATCTGGATCCAAGTTTCCAGTTGGTTCATCGGCAATTAGAATCTTAGGGTTTACAGCCAAGGCCCTAGCCATGGATACTCTTTGCTGTTCACCACCTGATAGTTGATTAGGATAATCCTTTCTCCTATCATAAAGGTTTACCAGCTCCAGTACTTCCCTTATTCTCTTTTTCTTTTCAGATCTGGACATGCCCCAAATATCTAGAACAAACTCTATGTTTTCATAAATATTTCTATTTTTCAAAAGTCTAAAGTCCTGAAAAACAACCCCTATATCTGATCTTATCTTGGGAATCATCCTCTTTGAAACCTGGGTAATATCTCTGCCATCCAAATAAATTTCTCCACTATCTGGATTTATTTCCTTTAGGATTAATTTGATTATGGTAGATTTACCGGCTCCACTGGCTCCGGTTAAAAAGACGAATTCTCCTTCGTCTATATCAAATGTGGCATTGTTTATAGCTACCACATTGTTGGAATACTTCTTACTAACATTTTTAAAATTAATCATAATAACCTCTTCACGGTTTATTATACCATAAAAGTTACAAAAAGGTTAAGACTTTAACCAAATCTTAACCTTTCTTTTATATTTATTAAGTTTTTATATTATTTATCTATTAATCGTTGGAATAGTTGTCAAAATAGCCCTTGATATAAACTATTGGGGTACCCTTGTCTCCTGAACCACTTACCAAATCACATAGGGAACCTATAAGGTCTGTAAGTTGTCTAGGTGTAGTACCTAATTTTTCCTTGCCTTCACTTTCCTTGTCCTTGCTGGAAATTTTTTCCTTCATGGCCTTGATGGCATCCTCTCCCTTTAATTCTGCCAAATCATTGTCGGCCAAGTATTTTAACTTGATTTCATTTGGTTGTCCTTCTAGGCCATCTGTATAGCCTGGAGATACCACTGGATCTGCCAACTCCCAAATTCCACCAATAGGATCTTTAAAAGCACCATCTCCATATACTAAAACTTCTATTTCTATACCAGTTTCTTTTTTAATCTCTTCCTGTAACTTATAGGCAAAGGCCTTAGAGTCTCTAGGGAAAAGTTTCAATGAGTTTTCACCTGATAGGTTGGATCCATAAAGACCATATTCTGGATTATAGCCAGAATCTCCCACAGCTTGATTCATTATATCTTTTAGAGTTAAGACATTGTCAACTCCCTTGGATTTAAAGAAGTTTTTCAAGTAGTCTTCCTCATGGATATTTGCTATTAAGATTTCCTTGGCATTTTCTGCTATATAGTCAATGTTGTTTGAGAATAAAATTTCAATATTATCATTTACAGCAAATGACTTATAGTAGTCAACATAGTCTATCTTTGTGAAAGGATGAAGATAAGGATGTTCAACTATATCCATATATTCTTTTTCTGTCAATGTATCATTGTAGACATTCACATTCTTGCTAGCTAATTTATACTTGTCCATCAAACAGTTTCCAACTTCATCAGAAGGATAGGATAAGTATATTTTAATTTTCTTTTCGGTTAAAGCTGCTGCTCTCAAAATATTTGAGAATCTGTTTCTACTTAATATTGGGAAAACAATACTTATTTCTTCATCATATTTATTGTTAAAATCTTCAACGATTTGCTCAATTGTACAATAGTTTCCTTGAGCTCTGGCTACTAAAGATTCTGTGATTCCCACAATATCTTTCTCTTGTATGGTAAATTCGTGATTCTTAGAAGCCTCAACCACAACATCCTTAACTATTGTAACCAAGTCATCTCCCTTTTTTATTATAGGAGCCCTAAGACCCATCGCATTTGTACCTATTAATCTTTTCATTTTTCCCCCTTATAGAACTTATATTACTTTTGCAGTTCCTTCATAAACTATACCTGATATGGCATCCAAGGTTATTATGTCACCGTCTTCAACGGTTTGCATAGCCTTAGAAGCACCGATTATAGCCGGTTTTTTAAAGTGAATAGCAGATATAGCAGCATGTGAAGTAAGGCCTCCCTCAGCTACAATAATACCTGATGATCTATCGATGAAATCAACGATTTCTGCATCTGTATAGTCTGCAACTAAAATATCCCCATCTTCAAATTTATCTTTTAATTCTTCAACTGTATTTCCCTTACATACCTTACCAACAACTGAACTCTTTCCAATGGCCTGGCCTTGTAGGATTATCTTACCAATTGTATGAACCTTGATCAGGTTGGTTGCAACACCAACACCTACAGGTATACCCGCTGTAAGAACAATCAAATCACCTTCAAACACCAATCCTGATTTTAACGCTGAATATATGGATCTGTCAATCAATTCATCTGTAAAAGTAGATTCCTTGGACACATAAGGATTTACCCCCCATACTAGTGATAATTTTCTAGCCACTGATTCTTCTATAGTTGTAGCAACTATGGTTGAATTTGGCCTAAATTTTGAGATGGCCCTGGCAGTAGCTCCTGATGCTGTGGCAGCCACTACTGCATTGGCACTTAATTGTTCTGCTATTTGGCATACTGACATGGAAATAACGTTGGTTGAATCATTTCCTTCCCAGTTTTTTCTTCTGGCATTGGCCTTTTTAAAGTCTTGGGAAGCTTCAATATTGTCAGCTATTCTAGCCATGGTTTCAACTGCTTCTATTGGATACTTACCTGCAGCTGTTTCTCCAGACAACATAACTGCGTCTGAACCATCTAAAATAGCATTGGCAACGTCATTTACTTCAGCCCTGGTAGCCCTTGGGTTTCTAATCATTGAATCTAGCATTTGGGTTGCAGTAATAACTGGCTTACCTGCATAATTTGTCTTTCTTATTATTTCCTTTTGAGCCAAAGGTACTCTTTCGTTGGAAACTTCCACTCCCAAGTCCCCTCTAGCTACCATAATTCCATCAGATACAGCTATTATCTCATCAAGATTAGTAAGCCCTTCTTCATTTTCTATCTTAGAAATTATATGTATGTTTTCTCCGCCATTTTCTTCAAGTATTTTTCTTATGGCCAAAACATCGTCTGCTTTTCTAACAAAGGATGCAGCTATAAAATCAACCCCATTTTCCACTCCAAAAATAATGTCTGAAATGTCCTTGTCTGTAAGGGCTGGTAAATTAATCTTAGTATTGGGAATGTTTACTCCCTTTCTATCCTTCAACTCACCATAGTTAACTACACTTGTAACAATGTCTGTACCATCTATTATATCTTCAACTAAGAATTCTACTAAACCATCATCTATTAAAATTCTTGATCCAACTTCTATATCATTTGGAAGTCCATCATAGGATATGGAAACTATATTTTCGTCTCCTAAAACATCTCTAGTTGTAAGGGTAAATTTGTCTCCTGACTTAAGATCCACAACTCCATCTTTGAACTTTCCCGTTCTTATTTCTGGTCCCTTAAGGTCCAACATGATGGCAGTATGGGTTCCAGCTTCCCTTCTAACCTTCTTTATTCTATTAATTCTTTGTAGATGTTCTTCATGGTCTCCATGGGAAAAGTTAAGTCTACAAACATTCATTCCCGCCCCTATAAGACCCCTTAATATTTCTTCTGATTCAGATGCTGGGCCTATGGTACATACAATCTTTGTTTTTTTCATATTCCTACTCCTTAGTTAGCTAATATGTTAGCAATAGCATAAAGTTCTGTGTTAAATTGTCTTTTTACTTTTACTGCTTCTGGTATAGGCATGGTTATTATTTGTCCATCCTTCATACCTACTGCAAGGGAACTCTTACCTTCCATCAATAATTCTACAGCCTTATTTCCCAATTCATTGGCCATTAGCCTATCTTGGAAGGAAGGACTTCCTCCCCTTTGAACGTGGCCTAAAACCGTTACCTTGGTTTCAACACCTGTTCTTTGATAAATTTCATCGGCGATTCCATAGGAGTTACCTACCCCTTCTGCCACCATAATAATGTGATGTAATTTACCTCTTTTCTTTCCTCTTAAAATCTTATCTACAACCTCATTCATATCCAAGGGTATTTCTGGAACCAAGATGCTTTCTGCTCCCCCTGTTAGACCTGAAAACAAGGCCAAGTCTCCACAGTTTCTTCCCATTACTTCAACCACATTTCCCCTGCCGTGGGAACTTGACGTATCCCTAAGCTTGCCTATGGCATCTATAATAGTCTCTACTGCTGTATGAAAACCTATTGTATAGTCTGTAAAGCCCATATCATTATCTATTGTACAAGGTATTCCCATGGTTTTTATTCCTCTTTCATGAAGAATATTAGCCCCCATGAAGGAACCATCTCCCCCCATGACAACCAAACCTTCTATACCATATTCTTGTATAACTTCAATTGCCCTGTCTTGACCTTCCTTGGTTTTAAAATCTAAGGATCTGGCAGAACCTAAAATAGTTCCTCCCTTATGAATTATATCGGCAACACTGGATACATTCATTTCATAAATGTCCCCTCTAATTAAGCCATCATAACCATTTCTAATCCCCTTAACCCTAAGGCCATTGGCAAAGGCAGTTCTAGCCACCGCTCTAATAGCAGCATTCATACCTGGCGCATCTCCCCCAGATGTTAAAATACCAATTGTCTTCATAATTACCCCCTAATTAATTTTCACATTCTCATTTCCCATCAAATCTTTTAATCTATCCATAAATTCACCTTGATTTACATCAACTGAAAATTTATCTTTTAATTTATAGGCCTTCTTCCTATCTTCAAAGTATATAACTACTCTTGTATTACCTCTAGATTTTAACAAAATATCTTTTAATAATAAATACCTTTTTTGGTCTCTAGAGTCCATTTGAATATATAATTTATCATCTTTTTTACTGGTGAGAGTTTCCTTTTCTCCCAGCTTGTCAAGGTCTATCAAACTGGCATCCTTCATGATTAACTTGGCGTCCTCAACATCACTTACCTGTAATTGGCCATTTATAACCAGGGCTGCCTCCTCTTGAATGATAGTCCTATACCTGCTATACATATCAGGAAAGACGATAACCTCCAAGCTTCCATAGAGATCTTCCATGGTTAGGAAGGCCATAATTTTATTATTTTTTGTTAATAATTCTTTTTTAGCTGTAATTATACCGGCAAACCTTACATAGCTATTGTCCAGGCTATCTAAAAAATCCTTCTTTTCTATCAAATCCAGGCTGGTAAAGTTGGTCCTGGTCCTGGCATAGGCTTCATAGGGTCTAAAAGGATGGTCTGTTATATATATGCCCAAAACTTCCTTCTCATACTTTAATAAATCTCTTTTCCTATATTCTCTTATGTCAGGTATACTAATTTCTGTACTGGCCTGTTTCTTTAAGATACCAAACATATCCGTTTGGCCTGGTACATTTTTCTTGTTCTTGTTGTTTATAGAATCTATAACATTTATATAGACAGCCATCATCTGGGCCCTCTTCAGGCCAAATTCATCAAAGGCTCCAGCTAGAATTAAGGATTCAACCGCCTTTTTATTCAAGCCTGAGTCAGTTCTGGAAGATATCCTATCTATATAATCTGTAAAACTACTATAGTTTCCTTTTTTTCTCTCTTCAACTGTAGACCTAATAATATTGGTCCCCACATTTTTCACGCTAGACAGACCCATTCTTATGGCCTGGTCCTCAACTGAAAACTTTCTATAGGACTGATTGATACTAGGTGGTAAAATTTCTATCTTTAGCCTTCTAGACTCCTTGATATACAACTGAACCTTGGCCGTATCTCCCATAACAGATGATAGAAGGGCTGCCATAAATTCCTTAGGATAGTAATACTTTAAATAGGCCGTCTGCATGGCTACAAAGGCGTAGGCTACAGAGTGGGACTTGTTAAAGGCATACTTGGCAAAGTCTATCATCAAGTCATAGATTTTATTGGCCACATCTTCATCTATACCATTTCTAACACAGCCTAAAACCAGGATTTCTCCCTGATCATCATCCCTGCCGTGGACAAAGTATTTCCTATTTTCCTCCATGACCTCCATCTTCTTCTTTCCCATGGCCCTTCTTAGATTGTCTGCCTCTCCCAGGCTAAAACCAGCCAGCTTTTGAACTATCTGCATAACCTGTTCCTGGTAGACTATGGTTCCATAGGTCACATCCAAGATGGATTCCAAGGATGGATCTATATACTTAATGTTTTCTGGATTGTGTCTGTAATTGATATAGTTGGGTATTTCATTCATAGGTCCTGGCCTAAAAAGAGAGTTGGCTGCAACCAAGTCATCAAACCTAGTTGGCTTTAGCTCCCTTAAAAAGGCCCTCATCCCATCGGATTCAAACTGGAATATTCCTATGGTATGAGCCTTGTTAAAAAGGGTCATAACCTTCTTATCATCTACATCTATCTTGTCTATATCTATTTCTTTATTGTGATTTATCTTGATTAAATCCAGGGCATCCTGGATAACTGTCAGGGTCCTAAGACCTAAAAAGTCCATCTTTAAAAGGCCCAACTCTTCCAGCTCAATCATATTATACTGGGTGGTTATCTGGTCCCCATTTCTTGATAGGGG
>CALAZW010000014.1 GCA_937926545.1 uncultured Helcococcus sp.
AAGACTAGTTCCTGCTGCCCTGTAGGCGCCCTTGGAACCTGCCATAGAAGCCAAGTCCTTATAACTTACCCTTTGTCCATAGGTCAAGATGCTACAGGCCATAAGAACCTGCTTTTGAAAGCCTTTGGCTTCCAGCTCCCAGGCCAGATCAAATTCCTTTCTAAGACCTAGAAAATAATCATCCAACTGGTTAAAGGCCTCTTCCATAAGGGGCGTTTTTCTTTCTAAACCATCATCCCTAATTCTTTCATTTATAGATAGGCCTATTAATTTATTGGCCCTGCTATAAAGACTTATCCTGCCAATGTCATAGTTCTTCTCATAGAAAAACACCTGTTCATCCAGACCTACTTGTCCAGAGGCTCCCTCTTCCAAGCCCTTGTAAAAGGAAATCTGGGACTTATATGTCTTATTAGCTAGTCTGGTCTTTCTTCCATAAGGCCCCATACCTATTACTATAAGATTATCTTCTCCACTTTCCTTGGCCCAGCCCAATAAAATGTCATCTTCACCAGGCTTATTTAGCTTATAGGCAAGCTTTTTATAAAAAGGCTTAAAAGAATCCATCTGCCCTAGCTTATCAAAAAATTCCTGCCTGGAAACTAGGCCAGAATAATTATGGCTGGAGACTATAAGGGCTGGCTTGGAAAAACTAGGAAGTTTAACTCCCTCCAAACTGGATAACTCCAAATCAATATAGTCAGCCAGTTGATTTTCAATTATATGCTTGTTTATGGTCCAATAGCTAGTATCACCTATTTCAGCCTCTCCTTCCCTTCTCAGGGTAAAGATAAGGGGCTTATTAAGACTTTTTATTTTCCCTAGGAAAAAATCTATCTCATCTATGGTTAAGCTTTCCAATTTATCTGCCCTAAACTCTATTAAATCAAAGGTTTTATCCTTCAAATAGTCCAAGTAATTGTCCAATTCTTTTTGGTTTTTAGCCAGGATAGAAGTGGCCACCAAGGGTCTACTTAGCATGGTTCTCAACTATTTTCACTATAACTTGAGAGGCCTTTTGCATACCTTCCACAGTATTTATTTCAAACCTTCCATGGAAATTATAACCGCCTGTAAATATATTAGGAGTAGGTAGGCCCATATAGGATAGTCTAGCTCCATCTGTTCCCCCTCTTATAGGTTTAATATCAGCCTTAATTCCCAAGTCTTCCATAGACTTTCTAGCCAAGTCTACTATCTCCATATGGCCTTCTATTTTTTCCCTCATATTATAGTAGCTATCTTCTATGGTTAAATCTATGATAGAGCCATATTTCTCATTTAAAAAGTCTACACAGGCCTTCATATGGTTTTTCTTGTTTTCAAACTCTTGTCTAGAGTGGTCTCTAATTATATAGTCCATACTACAAGTTTCAACACTACCTGCTATGTCTGCCAACATATAAAAACCTTCATAGCCTTCTGTATGTTCTGGTCTTTCCACACTTGGGATCATAGAATCCAACTCCATGGCAAGGGATATGGCATTTATCATAATGTTTTTTGCTGAACCAGGATGAACATTTTTACCATGGATTACAATTCTAGCTGAAGCAGCATTAAAGTTTTCATATTCCAATTCTCCAACTGGTCCACCATCTATAGTGTAGGCAAAATCTGCCCCAAATTTTTCCACATCAAATAAATCTGCTCCCCTTCCAATTTCTTCATCTGGTGTGAAACAAATCTTAAGGTCTCCTCTTTTAATTTCAGGATGGTCCAATAAATATTCTACAGCATCCATTATGGCTGCTATACCTGCCTTGTCATCTGAACCTAGCAAGGTAGTTCCATCTGTTGTTATAAGTATTTGACCTACCAAGTCTTCCAAGAAAGGAAACTCTTCTACTCTTAAACTATACTTATCATTTAGCTTAACGTCGCCTCCCTCATAAAGGAAAATCTTAGGATTTACACACTTACCATCCATGTCAGGTGAAGTGTCCATATGGGCTACAAAACCTATGGGAGCAACCTTATCAGTATTTCCTTCCAGGCTGGCATAAACATAGCCATGCTCATCTTGATGGGCATTGGTAATTCCCAATTCTTTTAACTCTTCTACCAATTTTTCACCCAAAATCACTTGACCTTTTGTACTAGGGCAAGTTGAACTTTTTTCATCGCTTTTAGTGTCATAACTTATATAGGTCTTAAATCTTTCTACTATTTTTTCCATCTTATCTCCTTATTTATCTAATAATTTTTTATATGTTTTATCTATAAAGACCGCCCCTAGGGGAGCTGTCAATAATATACAAATAACTGATACAGCCAATATTATTTCTCCACTTTCCAAGCCCATGGCCAAGGGTATGGAACCTATTGCTGCCTGAACGGTAGCCTTAGGTAGATAGGCTCCCATACAAAATATTTTTTCCTTCCTATTATAGGGCCTGGAGTAGATCGAAAGATAGACTCCAAGCATCCTAAAGCTGAGTCCTATTAATACTAATAATATACTCTTACCCAAATAAGTAAATAGATAATTAATGTTTACCAGGGCCCCTACCAGGACAAATAAAATAATCTCAAAACCTGACCATAAACTGTTGTAGGACTTGGCCAGCCTCTCTGCCAGGTTTTTATCTTTTTGATAAATATTTAAGCCTATGGAAATAATAGCTATTAGGGCTGAAAAACTCAGTCTTAAATCTATCTTTTTCTCCCAGGCTAAAAGTAGAAAGGACAGGCCCAAAATCAAGATTACCTTTAAGTTGTCTTTAATTACTATCTTATCAAATATTGCTACTAAGATAAAAGAAAGTAGTTTTCCCAAAAGATAGCCTAGAAAAATAGATACCGGAATATTTACCAGGCTCCAGATGGAAAAACTTCCCAGGGTCTTTAATTCTAAAAGAGAATAAAAAACAACTATGACAAATATGTCATCCATGGAGGCTCCTGTTAAGATAAGTTGAGGTATCTTCTTCTCTTTACCATAGCCTTCATCCAAGATTTTTATAAATCTAGGAACCACTACAGCCGGTGATACAGCAGCCATTACTGCCCCCATTATAGCCCCATCCAAATAGGATATCTTAAAGATTAGGGGGGCAAAAATAGTAAAGGCCAATATTTCTATTAAGGCTGGTAAGAAACTCATAAGTAAGGATGAGATTCCAAGTTTTTTAATATCTCTTATATCCAGGGATAGGCCAGCCCTAGTTAAGATAAGAACCAGGGCAACCTGCCTTAGGTCAGCAGATATATCCAAGAGCCCCTGGTCCAAAAGTTTTAGACCATAGGGCCCTACGGCTATACCTAGAAGGATCATGCCCATTAAACTGGGCAGGCTTAATCTTTCAAAAAATAAAGAAAAGACCAAACCAAAAACAAATAAAATTCCAATGCTTTCTAACATATTTTTCTCCTTTTAAAACAAAAAAAGCTGACGAGTCTGCAAATGCAGAAGTCATCAGCTAAATAGCGGTTTTAGTTCAACTAAGGGAGAACTTCATTCCCCAATGTGTGAAACTATATCATATTTAAATTAAAAAATCAAATCCTATCTATTAGAAAATTGTCTATAATCTATATTTCTTGCTTCACACCATTCTTTAGGATTTCCTGACAAAATAAATTCTGCCTCAGTTAAGGATTTTATATCCTTCTTACCTAGAAGGGTCATAATAACCTTTAATTCTTTTTTCCAGTTATTGATAGTTTCTATGGAATTATCCAGCCCCCTATTCAAAACCATATCTAGAATATGGCCAGCAACTCCACTTGCACTGGCACCTAAGGATAAAACCTTAATTATATCTAGGGGGTTTCTAATTCCACCACTTCCAATTATTTCCAAGCTATCCATATAATCTTGTGCCTCTAAAAGAGAAATAATAGTTGATTGTCCAAAGTCTTCAAGATAATCATACTTATTTTTATCCCTTCTAAAGTTTTCTATTTTTGCAAAATTAGTTCCTCCATAGCCTCCCACATCAATGGTCTTAACTCCTATTGAAGCAAGTTGGTCTATGGTTTTCTTACTCATACCAAAGCCTACTTCCTTAACTATTAAAGGCTTATCTATCTCTTCTACTAGCTTTTCTATGCTTCCTAGCCAGTTTGAAAAGTCCCTATCTCCCTCTGGCATAACCAACTCTTGTATAGAGTTTACATGAATCTGAAGGCCATCTGCCTCCAAGGCATCCATGGCCCTCTTGGCATTTTCCACTGAATGCTCAGCTCCCAAATTGGCAAGAATTTTCCCCTTGGGATTAGTTTTTCTAATTATCTTAAAACTATCCATCAGGTCTGGATCCTTAACAGCTACGCTCAGGGAGCCTGAAGCCATTAAAAGGTTACATTCCCTGGCCAAGATAGCCAAATTTTCGTTGACCTTTTTGGTCATGTCTGATCCGCCTGTCATGGCGTTAATAAAGAAGGGAACTTCCATCTCTATTCCTGCCATTTGACTGGTTAAATCCACGTCTTCCACTCCCATTTGGGGAAAGGAATGATGGATGTATTTTATATTATCAAAGTCTGATTTTTTCTCCCTGCCGTGGAAAACTTGGGCAAGTTCCACATGGTCGTCTTTTTTATTAAATCCCATTTGTCACCTCTTATTATTTATCTTGATTGGCAAATGAATAATATTATTTTCCTTCCAACTGGCCACAATATTATTTATCTTTTCCTTGTCACTAACTATGGCTATCCCACAGTCCCCTCCACCTGCGCCTGATGACTTGGCATAGGCCTCATGATCTAGGGCAATTTGACAAAGTTTGCTTAGGGCCTGGGTCTCTATTAGAACATTTAAGTTTTCTCCCATATCCTTTAAAACCCTTCTATTGGCCGCTATATTTTCTTGAATTACTTCTATTTTATTTTCTTTAAAACCAACAATCATTTTTTCAACCAAGTCTTGGCTCTTTCTTAAAAAATCATTGTAAATCTCATCCTTATTTACCTTTTTATCCTTGACCTTGTCAACTAGATGGGCTGTACTGGCAGGACTACCGGTCCAGCCTATAAGCATGTTAAAACCATCAGGAAAAGGAAGATATTCTATTTCTAACTTGGGCCAAGCCATGGCCAACAAGTCTCCTACTGGAGTGGACTTTATCCTGTCCTTAACCCAGCTTCTATCATAGGAACTATAGGCTATTAGGCCTCCAAAAACTGAGGAGGCAATATCTCCACAAGACCCCACATCATTTATACTAAGTTGGGCCAGGCTGGATAGCTTAAACAAGTCCATCTTACTGGTCTTTATTCCATAGAACCTACATAGGGCATCTATGGTGGCAACTGTTACCGCTGCACTTGAGCCCAGACCAAATTTCTTTCCTTCCTTGGATTCCATCTCACTTATAACCTTCAAGTGATAAAAACTTAATTTTATTCCCAGCTCCTTGGCATAGGATTCAACAGTCCTAATAGAAGCAATTATATAAGAAAGTCTATTGTCCCTCTTATCCAGGACCAGCCTTCCATTTTCTCTTTTCCAAGCTATGGGCAAGTTGTCATAGGTGGTTATAGAACCACAATCATCAGCCTCTTCCAAGTATACATATATATATCTGTCAACAGAGGCAAGTATTGCCTTATAGCCTGGTTCCACAACTGCATACTCTCCTGCTATATAGAGTTTTCCAGCCGCCTTCGTCTCTATCATAAATTCTCCTTCAATATAGTTATAGAAGGTCCAATACCAGCCCTGATTATTTGGTCATCTGAAAAGTGCTTATTTAGTCTTTCAACTATTAAATCCTGATCCGATTCTCTACAAATAATCTTAACATTAGGACCTGCGTCCATAGTAAAATATGCCAGTATCTCGTCTTCTCTCATCTGTCTTACCAAGTCCATGGCCAGGATGCTCTCTTTTTCCCAATAAATAATCGGTTCCTTGGCTCCCATCATGGTAGCATGCATCATAATACTATTTCTTTCAGCGATCCTACCTATGGATTTCACATCCTTTTTCTCAATTGCTTTTTTCATATCAATTATATTAGAATTTGCCTCACTTGGCCAGATTTGATAAAAAGGTGACGATTCGACTGTAGCCTTCATGGCCTGGGTGCTGGATATTTTTTTCTTATTAGGGTTTAAGACCACAATAACCATGCCTATATCAAAGTCTCCCTCATCTACCTTTTGGGCATGGGAAGATTCATTGTCAAAGCCTTCTATCCACTCTACAAAACCACCATATACACTTCTTGTTGCACTTCCTGATCCCCTTCTAGCAAAGGTAGATAGGGTCTTTTTATCCATCTTAAGATTTAAGGCTTCATTTAAGGCTCCTGCCAAGGCTGCATAACCAGATGCTGAAGATGCCAGGCCTGCTGCTGTAGGTAGATAGTTTGTGCTTTTTATAAGAACCCTATCTTCTGTGCCTGCCTCTTGTCTAAATAGGTCTACAAAGGTCTTTACCTTGTCTGTGGCTTTTTCATCTTGTAGTATATTGTTTAAATAGAAAACATCTTCTTCCAAATCCGGGTTAAACTCCACCTCTGTTATGGTATAAAAACAATCCAAGGTCATGGATAAACTACTATTCATGGGAAGTTTTAATTTATCATCTTTTTTTCCCCAATACTTTATTAGGGCTATATTGGAATGGGCCTTGGCCCTTGCCTTTCTAATCATTATCTTCACCTAACCTTGCTATCCAAGTTTCTATGGCACCTTTCTCTTTAAGGGCAAGGGAAACTTCTTTTGCTTGTTTCTCATCTTTACAAAGGGCAATCATACTTCCCCCTCGACCTCCGCCTGTTAATTTGGCTCCCCAGGCTCCTGCCTCTAGGGCCGCTTCTACTAAAGAGTCCAAACTGTCATTACTTACAGTTAGTTGTCTTAAAAGCTTATGGGCCTTTAGCATATTGGCTCCCAGTTCTTTAGGTCTATTGGCTTCTATATTAATCTTGGCCTGGTCAGCTAAACTACCCAATTCATCTATTAGGGCCATATACTTTTCAGGATTTTTATCTACTAGTTTTCTAACATCTGTAACCGCTTCTCTTGTCTGGCCTAAAAGTCCTGAATCTCCCACAACTAGATAGGCATCAAGCTTATTGTCAAAACTTTTAAAGGCCTTTCCCTTGATAAAGTATAGGCTCTTATTACCTACGATTGTAGCAGCATCCAAGCCACTAGGATTACCATGGATCCATTTTTCTGAAAAGTCTGACCACTTAATCTGGTCTTCCAAGCTTATTTCTCTACCGTAATATTTATATAGGGCCCTGATAACTGAAACTGAAACTGCTGCACTAGATCCCATGCCTCTTTCTTGGGGCACGGTGCTCTCTATAATAATTTCAATGTTTTCAGGCCTTTCATTAAAACTTTCTAATATTTTTTCTATCATACTGGTTATTCCTAAAAGTTTTTCTGGAGCATCCTCCAGCCTACCCTCGTAAAAATAACAAGAAAATCTAGCCTTTCCTTCTATTTCATTTATGCTAGTTTTTACCCTTGCTGCTGGAAAGGGTATAGAAAGGGCTGGCCTTCCATAAACCACTGAATGTTCTCCCATAAGGATTATTTTTCCAACAGAAAAAGCACTTATACTTTTCTTCATGACTATCTCCTATAATAAAATTAATTTACTTATTATCCAAGGCGCCGCATACAAGGTCATAAATTGAACCCCATAATTAACTCCCAATTTATTTAATGTTCCACAGGTTATTCCTATCAATAAAACACCAAAAATATTAATTAAACCAGCATCCATATAGGCTAATAAAAGAATAAAGGAAATAAATAATCCTAAAATTGCCTCATGGGGTATTTTTTTCAATACAAAGGTTGAAATCTTTCCAGCATACCTGTTGGTTATAATATAGGTTATGCTTACCGCTATTAAGGCCCCTAGAACAATGGCTAGGATGAATTCTCCTTTTGATAGTATATGGTGAAGGTTGTGGTCTACTGAAAACACTGGCTCCGCATTAAATAGGGCGGATCCAGGTCCTATTGATGTTGGTGATAAGGGCATACCCAAGGCTATAAGAGGAATGGTAATTCCAGATATATAGGTGGCCTGGGTTAGGGCACTCATGGTTGTTATGGCCGTATTTGCCTTTTTAACAGGATCCTTTTCCCTATTGGCCATGGCTTCTCCTATTAGTATAGTAAGTCCTACTGGACTTAAAACAAAGAGAAAGTTAGCCAAAAGAGCTGATATGGATGCCTTTTTTATTTCATCCCTGGTCACTATCTTTAGGGGATTTAAGGTCTTTTCAGCCTCTTTATCCCTCGGTATAACTATTTTTTTCTTTTCGGTCCTAAGCATCTTGTCTCTTTCTGTCTTATTTAAAAGACTAAACAAGGAAACAATTAAAGGACCTATGGTTATTCCTAAAAAGAAGGAAGTACTAATATTTACTCCTTCTGGTACTACCCCTATTCCCCAATATAAGTGTCTCAGGCCCATAAATAAAATGGACATGGGAATAATACTTATTAGGGATAAAATCTTATTCTTTCCTATCAAGGATAAAAATATTGCTCCTAATATAAATAACAAGGGAGCATATTCCTTTATACTCTCTCCATAGGGTGCCAAAATATTGGCCAAGGCCAAGGATATGGGTACTGATACGATAACCCCAATTAAAGATCCTACGGCCATTTTTTTTATAACCCTGGCTGAAAGTCCCCTCTCTTTTAAATATAAAGAGTGTTCCATCATGGGACTACTCATAACCCCGCCTGGTAGGCCTACCAAGGCTGTAGGTATGGCATTGGTCAAGTTTAAGGTAACTATGGCTGCTATAAAGAAGCTTAAAACCACAATTGGCTCAACTCCCGAAAGAACAACCGTCAAAGTTATGGGCATAAGAACTGAAGTTTCATCAGTTCCTGGTATAAATCCTATTATTACATATATAACTACTGCTAGTAGGGAGGCTAAAATCATTTGTAATATTAAATTAAAAGTCATTTTCTTCCTCCTTAACATCTTTTACTTCTATGATTCTTTTTGGCTTGATAATAAGGGCATTTATAACAAATCCTAAAACAGCCCCCATAAGACCAAAAAATAACTGTTTTGTCTTATCTCCACTTGGCGCTAAAAAATAAGCTCCCATAGTGGTCGTTGCAGAGATAAAAATAGCTAGTACTAGTGATTTAATAGCAACTACATCTTGCCATATCTCCACCATTTCTTTATTTTTTTTCATGTCTACTCCTTTATATGATAATCAATTGTTAATTATAGACCTTATTGACTATTTTTTCCACACATACAATATTATACATTTTTTATAGATAAATTATGTACAAAAAAAGTAGACCTAGTCTACTTTTTATAAGAATAATATAACTAACTTAAATAAATAGTTGGCTGCTATTCCTGCCCCTATTCCGGCTATGGTATGAGATAAAATAGCATCTCCTGTTAGTTCTCTAAAGTTAAGTCCATCCATCATGGCCACATGGGTACTTAGATAACCACTCCAACACATACACATGGCTGTAAAAACTGCCACATCATTGGCATTTACCAACCCCTTGGTTACTAAATTAGGAACTAAGCCTACAGCAGCTCCTGCTGATCCCAAGGCCGTTATAGGTACTGACATGGCCATAGGACTTTCAAAGCCAAAAAGGGGCTTAGTTATAAAACTAATCTTTTCACCAATCTTCGGTAAAAGTCCCACTCCTTCATAGGCTGCTCCTGTATAAAGACCACTATCAGGTGCTTCATTGGTAAGTAACATTACTATACTACAAATAATTAAAACTCCAGGAACTATAGATACTCCAACCTTTACTCCTGTAGCTCCCCCTTCTAGGGTACTATTTAAAAGTCTTATTCCAATATTTCCTTCCTTTATTTCCCTGTATTCTAAAATATTATAGCCCAACTCTGTACTTGACTCAATTTCTTCTTCTGTTCCATATAGTTTCTTAGTCCTTCTTAACATAAGTCTAACTGATAAAATACTACCTAGAATAGCCGCTATATTTCCTATTATGGCTGCTAGGACAAATCTTTCTCCTTCTACGGCTGGAAGTCCCATCATATATACAGTAACTATCATTCCCATACCAAAGGATGTTCCCAGGTTGGTAAGGGCTGGCAATTGATACTTCTTAAAATACCTTCTAAATCTTTTATCATCTGCCAAGGTTAAAACAGCGGCATTGTCTGATAAATAAGTTGTAAATATACTAATTACACTGGCTCCAGGTAAGTTGTATATGGGCTTCATCATGGGTGATAACATCTTATTAATCAAGGCTATAACGCCAAACTCTGTCAAAATGCTAGCCATAGCTCCTGCTATAACTGCAATCGCTGTTATTTGAAAAACAGTTGTCATAAGTAAATCATAAGCTGTATTTAATAAAGTATTTACTGCGTTCATAAAGCCCATCTTGGATCCTAACAAGCTAAAGAACAAGACCAATAAACCTATACAAATAAATGCCTCCAGGCTGACCGCCTTCTTTAATCTAATATTTTCTTCTTTTCTTTCCATAAGCCCACCTCTTCAATTAATGTTACTATCTTAACATAATTAAGAGTTTTTCTAAAGTAAAAGCACAGGAGTTAATTCCTGTGCCCATCTTAAAATGGTGTTACATTTAATTCTTGATAAACAGCCTTTAATAACTCTTCTGGTAGGTCATAAGGAAGATATTTTTTCTCTGGATTTTCTAATATTCCAATGGGTAAATATCTTTCTATTGTATACTCTAAGCCACCTGCCGCATACTCTATCAAAAGCATCCTATAATCTGCAAATCTATCCTTATCAAATAAATCATTAACTTCTAAATCTAAACTTTTATCATTCAAAAGGATGGTATATAGGACTAGCTTATCTTTTTCTGAAAAGTAACTTCCCCTAAATTCAATACCAGCTTGATCAGTTACTTTTTCTTTCACATTATTTCTAAATCCTATAGTCACCATTAAAACAAATAAATTCTTGTATTTTATATTTTTTTCTGAAGCATACCTGTAAAAGTCTTCATATTTTTTCCCTGGTTTATAAAGGGTCTCCGTATCTAAGAACTCTATCATTTTAATCAATCCTCCTTATTTCTGATCTTCTACTGTCTAGTTTAACTATTTTATAGGTAGAACCAACCCTATCTTCCAAATCAAAAATTCCTTTTTCATAGGATGTATAGTCTGTATCTGTCAGTAGAGGAATCCATTGTTTAGTTACCTTAGGTAATTTTTCTATTAAATTTTTCCTGTTTTCCCTACTAAGCCTACCAAATGGAGTATCCATAAATAAAGGATAATCTACTCTATCTAAATTATTGGATGCAAGACTTGCTAGAGAAGTTATAAAAGATAAAGCTACAATCATTTGTTGACCTTGGGATATATCGGCTGTTATATTCATATCACCTTCAAAAAGTTCCAACTCATATTTTTCATTTATTTCAACTCTTTCAACCAAGGATTTATCTTTATAATCTATCAATTGTTTAAACTTCTTAGTTGTAGCATAACCCAATTGTTCCTTGGTCTTATTTTCATACTGGCTAAAAACTTCTTCCAGTTTATCATTAAGATTTTTCATGAATTCATATTTTTCATACTCATAATCAATGATGCTTTCTCTTTTTATTTCTTTTTCTATATCCTTGTCTAAACCTTCCAACTTATTAGTGGCTTCCCTTATATCTACTATCAGTTTTTCTATTTCAAACCTAAGTACAGGAATAGTATCTGATAAGTCCCTCTTTTGTCTTTCTTCAAACTCTAGATTTTCTCTATTTATATTGTAATTAGAAATAGTTTCTTTTATATCTTGAATTTCAAATTCTATATCATTTATTTCTTGGGCACTTTCCTCCGTCTTCTCCAAGCTATTTTTAAGATTTATCTTGTTTTCGTCACTTACTTTTAACTCATCCTTAATGTTTCTACTTAGCCTACTCATTAAATCTGTTTCATAACTTGGTTTATAGTCTTTT
>CALAZW010000015.1 GCA_937926545.1 uncultured Helcococcus sp.
AGAAATAAATTGAATAAAATAAGATAACAAAAAAGTCAATTCCAAATGCCATTGTTTTGAAGGAAAGCAAGGTAATATTTTTATAAAGTTTTATAAAAAGAACTAATATTATTAAACATATCCCTATAAATAATCCTATCAATATACTGACCTCCTATAGCTTATTTTCTACCATCAATGTCTTTAAAGAATTTCCTGTTTAGACATTGGTCTAGATTAAAATCATATCCTAATTTATTCATTCCATAAAACTTAAAGAGTAAAAGATTAATATTAACTTTCATAACCTGGGCGATTTGATCTAGGTCATAGCCCATTTTCCCATAATCAATAATTTCCTCTTCATCTAGGAGTAAGTGAGAAGCAAAAAGATTAGCTTCATACTCTAGGCTTGATTTAACGTCAAAGAGGGTGAACTCTGATAGTCCTTCCTTGGCTTCCGCCCGATGGTAAAGATCATGGCCTAGCTCATGGGCAAACATCATTCTTTTAAAATTATCATCAATAGAGGGATTGTAGAAAACAAAGCGATTCCTCTTAATAACCACATACATACCTAAAGCATGGGTCTGGCCAGTAAATGGTAGTAGATTGACATTTCTGTTTCTTAAAATCAATTCAGGGTCTCTAGTTTCATGCTTCATAATTAACTTCATGGCATCTTCATAGATTAATCCATACCTGTTTTTCATAATATCTATTCCTTATTTTCATCATCAACTACTCTAAATTTTTTAGGTATAAACTTCTTGTTTTCTTTCTTAGAAATGATAAAAGCTTCTTGGAGAGTTTCTAAGATTACCCTTTTATCAGCATCAGTTATATCCCCACCAGCCATTAAACCTACCATACCATTAACTAAATCAGAAGCATAGTTAGCATCATAAGAACCAAACTTTTCCTTGATAGAAAGGACAAAGGCATCTTCATCACTTAAAAGTTCAAGTTTATCAATTTTTAAAGCTTTTGCCAGATCATCATAAATTCTAGGATACCTAGGATTTGACTCTCCAGACTCATACCTGGAGATGGTCTTAGAAGACACACCAACCATTTTAGCTAGATCATCTTGGGTCAGACCTTGCTCCTCTCTAAGAATCTTTAATTTTTGGCCAAATTTCATTATCTTCACCTTTTCTTTCTATTAAAAATTATTTTCCAATTGACAACGGACAATGACTGTCCTATAATAGACATTACAAGCTTGAATATAATTCTATTGTACAATAGCAGACAGTCACTGTCAAGGGAGTTTAATGGAAAGAGTTATTTTACATGCAGATATGAATAATTGCTATGCTTCCATTGAGACCAAGCTTAATCCAAAACTAAAAGGTATTCCTCTAGCTGTATGTGGCAGAAGGGAGGACAGGCATGGGATAGTATTAGCTAAATCTCAAGAAGCTAAAGTATTAGGAGTAAAGACTGGAGAGGCTATTTGGGAAGCTCAACTAAAGTGTCCTAATCTTTTAATAGTTCCTCCTAATTATGATGAATACCTAAAGCACTCCAGATGGGCTAGGGATATTTATTATGACTATTCCAACCAGGTAGAGCCTTATGGGATTGATGAGTGTTGGTTGGATGTATCAGGTTCTATCCATTTATTTGGAAAAGGTAAAGACATAGCTGAAGAGATAAGAAGTCGGATAAAAAAAGAACTAGGAATTACAGTAAGTATAGGGGTAAGCTTTAATAAGATTTTTGCAAAATTAGGTTCTGATATGAAAAAACCAGATGCAGTTACAGAAATAGCTAGGGAAGATTTTAAGGAGAAGATTTGGAATTTACCATTAGAAGAACTTTTAGGAGTAGGTAAGGCTTTTAAGAAAAAGTTAAATAGGTTAATGATTTTCACTATAGGAGACTTGGCTAGAGGGGATCCAGATTTAATTAGGATGAAGCTAGGCATTAATGGAGTTTATTTATGGAACTATGCCAATGGTAGAGATTATAGTTCAGTAACTGATAGGGACTACAGGGATCCAGTTAAGTCGGTAGGAAGAGGAATAACTACTACAGAAGATTTAGAAAACAACTTAGAAGTTTATAGGGTATTTAGAGAATTATCCTTTGGAGTATCCAAGGCCTTAAGAAGCTATGGATACTTAGCTGGAGGAATTCAAATATCCGTTAAAAATAACAATCTATTTTCTAAGCAATATCAAAGACAGATATCCTATCCTAGCCTATCTTCTACTATCTTAGCAGAAGAAGCTTATGACCTCTTCTTAGAAAAGTATAGTTGGGAAAGTCCTATCAGAGCTTTAACTATTAGAGCAATAAATCTAATAGGAGAGAAAAATGGAAGCCAATTAAGCTTCTATGAGGACTATTCTAAACTAATTAAGAGAGAGAAGGTA
>CALAZW010000016.1 GCA_937926545.1 uncultured Helcococcus sp.
ATATTAAAATAGAGTATGATTAAAAATCATACTCTATAATTTATCTATTTTCTTTGTGATTGAAGGTTGGAACAATTTTTCCTATGGCCTTAATTATTTCCTCCTTGGAGGCGTCATTGTTGCCAAGAACCCTTAGTTCTTCCAAGTGTTTTTCCAACTCTTCTGTAGAATGTTCTTCTGGTTTTTCAATGTATATTTTTTCAAAAGAAGTTTTATCAGAATTTTCTAAATTTAATAATAATTCTTCATATAATTTCTCTCCAGGTCTTAGGCCCGTGAAAACTATATCTATATCCTTATAGGGAACCAGGCCTGATAAGGATATTAAATTTTCTGCCAAATCTAAGATCTTTACAGGTTCACCCATGTCCAGGATGAAAATTTCTCCTCCCTTGGCTATGGCACCAGCTTGTAGAACCAGTTGGCAGGCCTCAGGTATGGTCATAAAGTATCTTATAATATCTGGATGGGTAACAGTTACAGGTCCTCCATCATTGATTTGCTTCTTAAATAAAGGTATAACAGAACCGTTGGAGCCTAAAACATTTCCAAATCTAACAGCCACATAGTCGGTTTTGGAGTGTTGATTTATGGTTTGTAACATGATTTCTATAATCCTCTTGGTTGCCCCCATAATATTTGTTGGGTTAACAGCCTTGTCGGTAGATATGTTTACAAATTTTTTAACCTGGTATTTATCTGATATTTCCAAAAGGTTTTTAGTTCCAAAAACGTTGTTCTTAATGGCTGATATATAACTGTCTTCCATAAGCGGAACGTGTTTATGGGCTGCTGCATGAAATACTATATCTGGTTTGTAAAGATTAAAGATATAGTCCATACGTTCCCTGTCCCTGATGGATTCAATAACTACTTCCAGGTCCAGATCATCCTTATATTTTCTTTCCAACTCCATTTGTATGGAGTAGGCATTATTTTCATAGATGTCTAAAATTACTAACTTTTTAGGTTGGTACTTGGCTATTTGTCTAGATAACTCTGAACCTATAGAGCCGCCACCGCCTGTTACCATGATGGTTCTATCCTTAATCATTCCAGACAAGGAGGATTGATCTAGTTTTATAGAGTCCCTGCCAAGTAAATCTTCGATTTCCACATCCCTAATCTTACTTACGTCAAATTTTCCATCTATGATTTCATAGATTCCAGGTAGGACCTTGACCTTCTTATTGGTTTTGGTACAGGTATCTAGAATATATTTTCTATCCTCATCATCAAGGGAGGGTATGGCTAGAATAATTTCATCTATGTTTTTTTTCTTAACTATGGATGGAATTTGGCTTATGGAGCCATCTACCTCTATGCCCTTTATATATTGACCTTTTTTCTCATCATCATCATCTATAAAGGATGTTACCTGACCCAGGTTGGGATGTTTTCTATATTCATCTAAAACTAAAATACCAGCTTCACCAGCACCTACAATCATAATATTATTCTTGATGCTATTAATAGGTTCACATGACTTGCTCTTGTCTGATCTATATCTGAGCACAAATCTGGCAAAACCGATTAGTAGAAAGTCTAGTATGGCTGAGATCCCAATTACTGAAAGAGGGAATTTCCTATTGGCCAAGACATATAAAAATATCATAAAGTTTGGAGTAAAGACTCCAAAGGCCAAGTTTACTAGTTCCTCTATACTGGCCACCTTCCAATAAATTTTATAAAAGTTAAATAGATAAAAAATTATAACCTTTATAAGGACTATGGCTAATATGTACTTTTTAAAATTATTTACAAAGAAAGTCGGTATATTTCCATCAAATCTTAAAAATAATGATATATAAAAACTCAAGATTATTATTAAGAAATCAATGAAAAGATAGGGCTTTATCAATAATTTTTTCTTTTTATTATTCATTTTCATCTCCCTAATTACTAAAATATCAATTTTATTATACCATATTAAAGAAGGCATAAAGAAAAAAATCATACCTGGTCCTGGGGACCTGTATGATAAATTTCATTATATAAATCCTTAAAAGTAATAAAATCAAAATCATTTTTTTCCAAGTGCTGGATAACTTGCCTTATATATTTAAATTCTGCATAGTATTTTACATGGGTTTTATCTTTAAAAGTCCTATGAAAATATAAGACTATCAAGGCCTTTTCTTCTTTTGCTAAATTTATATCTTCAATTATATCTTGAAGTTTTTCTTGGCTTCCCTCTTGTAAATCAATATTTATTGAGTGGATTCTAGTTAAGTCACTTTTAGTTAATTGATCATAGATTACCTGTCTATCCTTAAAGTGTCTGGTAAGTCTAATAAGGGGGGTTTGTTTCATAAAAATGCTGGTACTTAGGTTGCTTCTTAGGCCAAAGGGCATGGCTGTGGCTATGGGGGCTTCCAGGCCCAGGTCTTCAAAGACCTTATTATTCATTTCAACTTCTTTAATTAGTTCCTGCCTATTAAGCTTGTTCATTTTGCCATGGCTATAGGTATGACTTTGAAAGTCCCAGCCGTAGTCTTTCATTTCTCTTATCTCTTTTTCATTAAGAAATCCTTTGCTATTAACTTTACTTCCAATTAAAAAGGATGTGGCCCTAATATCTTTTTTCTTTAGATAGTCAAAGAGAATAGTGTAATCAGAATTAGATCCATCATCCATAGATAATATTACAGTTTGTTTTTTAGGCTTGTATACAGGAGTGTTATTCTTGCATCCAGCCAGGAAAAATAAGAGAACTAGTGTCACAAGGACACTAAATCTTCTTTTTATTTTCATCTTTTCTCCCTAAATATTGATTAATTCTAAGGCCTCTACTATTTCCTCTAATCTTAGGGAGCGTGAAGCTTTAACCAATACGATTGAATTTTTTATTATTAGATATTTAGCCTTATCTATAAGGTCTTCTTTTTTCTCCATGTAGAAGACATGGCCGTCAGGGAAGTTTCCTCTGGCTTGCTCTGCTATATACTTACTAAGGGGACCATATAAAAGTAAATAATCAATCTCCTTAGGATTTATATAGGCTCCTATTTGCCTATGAAGGTCAACTTCTCCGTCTCCCAACTCCAACATATCTCCTAAGATAGCTATTTTTCTAGTATAGCCATTTAGGTAGCCTAGGGTGTCTAGGGCTGATCGTAGGCTTTGAGGATTGGACTTGTAACTATCATTTAAAATATCAAATCCATTACAGGAAATTAATTCATTTCTCATGGAAGTACTATTTTTTACATCAAGTCCATTTATTATTTCATCTTCAGACATGCCTAAAAGTTCAGCTACAATTATGGCTGCAGCTGCATTATATATTTGATGGGAGCCTATAAGGCTTATTTGATAATACTTATTATTTACCTTAAAGCTACTGCCATTGGCTGTAGTTCTTAACAGTTCAATATGGTAATCAGCTCCTTCTTCTTGGCCAAAGCTAATGGTCTTTTGCTTTGGTTTAACTAAAGCTAGCTCTTTTTTTAATATGGGATCATCATAATTGTAAATAAAATAGCCATCATCACTAAGGCCATCTATTATATGAAGTTTTTCCTTGGCTATATTTTCCTTGGTTTTTAAAAGTTCCAAGTGGGAATCACCAATATTTGTTATGATGGCGATATCTGGTTTGGCCATCATGGTTAGGTCATGTATTTGACCAGGTCCATCAGTTCCCATTTCTACTATTCCCACATCAGTATTGGCCTGCATCCTTAACAAGGTTCTAGGAACACCAATCTCATTATTTAAATTACCTATGGTCTTACGAACATGGTATTTTTGTTTTAGAATAGAATTTATTATATCTTTTGTTGTTGTCTTTCCATTGGAACCAGTAATACCTATTATTTTTAGATCATCCAGGCTGTTTCTAAAGTTTCTAGCCAGCCTTTGGAAGGCTTCATTTGTATTGTCTACAATTATAAAGGGTCTTTGATCAACTAAGTTTTCCTTGTGGGTAAAGGAGGCAAGAGCTCCCTTATCAAAGGCCTGGTTAATAAAAAGATGACCATCTAATTTTTCGCCAATAATGGGCATGTAAATTTCGCCCTTGGCTATGGTTCTAGTGTCAATTGATACTACATTTACTCTAATATCTGAGAATTCTTCATTACTTAATCTGCCATTTGCCAAAAGGGCAATCTCTTTTAAACTTAATCCCAACATAAAATTAATCCCTTACCTTAACAAGTTTCTTATCTTCTTTTTCCCTATCTATGGCTAGGTCAATTAACCTGTCAACCAACTGGGTAAAAGTAGTGCCATCTGTCGCTTCCCATAGACCTGCTGAAAGTGAAGAGAAGGTCATTCCTGGGAAGGTATTTATTTCATTTACGTAGAAGTTTCCATTTTTGTCTAGGAAAATATCAACTCTGGCAAAGCCTCTACAGCCTGTTGCTTGATAGGCATCAATGGCAAGAGTTCTAACCTTTTTTTCCTTAGCCTTGTCCAATTTATGGGGAATATTTCTTATGAGAGTTCTGTCGTGATATTTTGCTGTATAGTCGAAAAATTCCCTATTGGTAGAGTAGGATCCTGGTAGGGAGGCAACTGGATTTTCGTTACCAACTACAGATATTTCCAACTCGTCACCTATGATTTCTTCTTCTATAACTATTGTATTATCATACTTAAAAGCATCTTCCAAGGCCTCTATAATATTTTCTCTATTGGCCCTGTTTACGCCTACAGAAGAACCATTATTAGCTGGTTTAACAAAGACTTTGTCGCCACAAATATCAAAGATATCAGTTACTATCTTATCCTTGCTAGGATGTCTATCATACTTTGTTCTAGTTAGAACATAGTAGTTGGCCTGGGGTATATTGTGGGCCCTAAACATATCATTGGCAACGCCCTTGTCCATACATAGGGCAGATGCTAGGATGTCATTTCCTACAAAGGTAAAACCTAAAGTCTTAATAAAGCCTTGAATTTGACCATCCTCTCCACTGGTACCATGAATAACAGGAATGATGATAGGATTATCAAGTTTATCTAGGTACTTTATAAATTTACTGATGGACTCCAACTTGGAATCACTGGATTTTTTAATTAAATCTTCAGGATTTTCTATTGGGCCCTTGTAGCTGCCGATGGGGATAAATTTTCCCTCTTTATCTATATATGACATGGACACCCTATACTTGTCCTTGTCGATGTAATTAATTATTGATTGGGCACTTCTCAGTGAGATTTCATGTTCACTGCTAATGCCACCACATAAGATGTGTATATCTCTCATTATTTCCTCCATAAAAATCTTCTCTATTTTATAAATAATACTACAAAATAGGGAATTGAGCAAAAAAAATGAATTCTTTTAAGATATTTATAGTCTAGACTGCAAATATCTTAAAATATGTGGTGGAAGGGAAAATCATGGATATAGATTTTAAGTTATCTTTAGATATTAAAGACTATATAAAATTATTTAAATAATAATAAAAAAATTTAGTCTGGCCATATATAGCCTTAGTTAAATACAGTAATCTTGTAAAGGCTACAATTGTCTATAATTGATAAAATACAAGTATAGTGATAAAATTATAAGAGCTAAAAATAGATAATTAAAGATTCGAGGAGATTATGAAAAATAAAATATATTTATCATCACCACATATGAGTGATGAAGGTTATGAACAAAAATTTGTACAAGAGGCATTTGATACTAACTGGATAGCTCCTTTGGGAGAAAATGTAAATAAATTTGAAGAAGAATTGGCCCATATGGTGGATGGAGGCTATGGAGCGGCCCTAGCTTCTGGAACGTCTGCTATTCATATGGCTCTTATGGCAGCTGGAGTTGGAAAGGACGATATAGTATTTTGTCAAGATTTGACCTTCTCAGCAACTGCAAATCCTATTATTTACCAAAATGCCAAACCGGTATTTATAGATAGTGATAGAAAAACTTGGAATATGGATCCTAAGGCCTTGGAAGAAGCCTTTAAGAAGTATCCACAAGTAAAGGCTGTCTTGGTAGTCCACCTATATGGAATGAGTGCTGATTTGGACCCTATAGTTGACTTGTGTGACAAGTATGGGGCTGTTTTAATAGAAGATGCAGCTGAGTCCTTGGGAACTACCTATAAGGGAAAACATACGGGAACCTTTGGTAGCTATGGTATCTATTCCTTTAATGGAAACAAGATAATAACCACATCAGGTGGTGGTATGTTGGTAGCCAAGGACAAGGAAAGAGTTGAAAAGGTTAGATTTTGGTCAACTCAAGCAAGAGACCAGGCTAGACATTACCAACATAGTGAAATAGGCTATAACTATAGGATGAGCAATGTGGTTGCCGGTATAGGAAGAGGCCAATTGAGAGTTTTAGAAGATAGGGTAGAAAAGAAAAGATATATATATAATTATTATAAGGAAGCTTTTAAAGATTTAGCTGACTTGGACTTAATGCCTATGAATGACTTTAACAGAGCAAATTGTTGGCTTACGGCCATGCAGGTCAAGGGAAAGATAAAACCCCTTGATATAATACTTGCTCTAGAAGAAGAAAATATTGAGTCTAGGCCAGTTTGGAAACCTATGCATATGCAGCCAATTTTTGAGTCCTATGACTATATAGGAAGTGGGGTTTCCAAGGAATTATTTGAAAATGGTCTTTGTCTTCCATCAGATACTAAGATGACAGATGAGGATTTGGAAAGAGTTTGCCAAGTGATAAAAAGTAAATACGAAGAAATATACGGGTAATGGGGGTAGATGATTAATGCCTAAGGATATATACTTTGAGAAAAAGTATGGACAGTTGTGTGAAAGAATAGATGGGGGCAGGGCCTATGAATATGAGTATGAAGATGAGAATGGGAAAATCAGAAATATCTTTATAAAAAGGGAAATAGATCAAGAGATAGATGGTAAAAAGTATTTTGATATAACCACTCCCTATGGCTATGGAGGTCCAATAATAGAAGAACTTAAGGGAGATAAAAAAACCTTGGTTGAAAACTATTATGAGGATTTTAAAAGCTATTGTAAAGATAATGATATTGTAAGTGAATTCGTTAGATTTCATCCTTTAATATCTAATGTCAAAGACTTTAAAGACATATATGAAACAGTCTATTTAAGAAAGACTGTGGCTACTAATCTTAAGGATAGTGATGATCCAGTCCAAGAAGAATTTCACAAGAGTACAAGAAAGAATATAAGAAGGACTCTAAGACAGGGGGTTAACTATGAAATAATTGAAAACCCTGTTAATTTAGATGTGTTTAAATCAATTTATTTTGATACCATGGATAGAAATGATGCAGAAGATTTCTATTACTTTGATGACGAGTATTTTGACTATATTTTGGAAAATCTTAAAGACAGGGTTATAAATGTCAATGTTTACTATGATGGTAAGTGTATAGCCAGTGGACTTTATTTTGTCTATGGACCTTATATACATACCCACCTATCAGGAACCTTATCAGAATATTTAAATCTGAGTCCAGCCTATATTTTGCGCTATGCTTTGACAGTATGGGGCAAGGAACATGGTAAGGACTATATACATCATGGGGGTGGGACCAGCAATGATCCTGAAGACTCACTTTTCAAGTTTAAAACCAGATTTACCAAGGATAGTTTCTTTGATTTCCACATAGGTAAAAATATTTACAACCAAGAGATTTATAATAAATTAGTAGCAGCTACTGGAGGAGAAGACAATGACTTTTTCCCTCAGTATAGAAGGAGATAAGAATGAGTCCGAAAGCGTTTATAGGAAAGTTTAATTATTACTATGAAAATGTAAATGACGAGTCCTTAAACAAGGGAAAGATAAATAGGTTTTTTATGTTTATTGACTATTTGTTTGCCTTTGTTTTTCATGGATGTTCCATCACCAATTATTTTGTTTATGGTTTCTATGGAATGAAGCACAGGGAAAGAAAAAAATATGTGACATGGAGAAGGCAAAAGTGGATTTACAAGCAATGTAATGAGGATGAATATGGATATTTATTAAGGGATAAGGACCATATAAATACAAATTTCAATGAATATCTAGGTAGGGATTGGAAGATATCAAACAAAATAGAATATGAAGAATTTGAAGATTTTGTTGAAAAAAACCCAAGTTTTATAGTAAAGCCCATCCATGGAACTGAAGGGGAAGGCATCTATAAATATGAAAACTTAGAAGACAAGGAATTAAAAGAGGTATTTAACAAGTTTAAAATGGAAGAGTACCTATATGAGACCTATATAAGACAGGCTCCAGCCATTAATAACATCCATCCTTCATCAGTAAATACCTTGAGAATAGCAACAGTTAGAAACAAGGATGGGGTAAATATTATGTCAGCCTCCCTTAGAATGGGTAGGCATGGGGATGTTATGGACAACTATACCACTGGTGGTTTGGTTGCAGCCATAGATTTAGAAACTGGAATTATCAAGGTGCCAGGGGTAGACAAGCTACATAATAGTTATGTTTTACACCCGGAAACCAAGACCCAAATTATAGGTCTTCAAATTCCTTACTGGGAAGAGACCAAGGCTTTGGTAAAGGAACTTGGCCAGGTTGTACCTCAAGTTAGGTATACAGGATGGGATATAGCCATCACTGACAAGGGACCTATTCTTTTAGAAGGTAACTACAGGGGCAACTTCCATGTTCAACAACATTCAGACCATGTGGGCAAATATGAAATATACAAGAAAGCTATTGCCAGAATAGACGATAGAGGTAATTAATAAATGAGATTGTATGCAAGATATATAAAGAGAATACTAGATATTATACTAGCCTTATTTTTGATAATAATTTTAAGTCCTTTACTTTTAATAATATCAATCCTAGTACTAATATTTCACGGTAGGCCCATTATATTTAAACAGGAAAGACCAGGCTATAAGGAAGATGTTTTTTCCATGTACAAGTTTAGAAGTATGACAGATGAGAAGGATGAGAATGGTGAATACCTACCATCTAATTATAGGATTACTAAGTTTGGTAAAATCATAAGAAAAACCTCCCTTGATGAACTTCCAGAGTTATTTAATATATTAAAGGGAGATATGTCCTTTATAGGTCCTAGGCCCCTACTTGCAAAATACCTTCCCTACTATGAGGAAGAGGAAAGAAGAAGGCATGATGTTAGGCCAGGACTTACAGGTTATTCCCAAGTTATGGGAAGAAATAAATTAACCTGGAGGGAAAGGTTTGAATATGATGTTTACTATGTTGACCATGTGAGCTTTCTTTTTGATTTAAAAATAATCTTTAAGACTATTCAAATAGTATTTAAGGGCAGTGGTGTAGCCGATGCAGGAGAGGTTAGGACTGATGAATTTGGAGACTACCTGCTTCACAATGGCCGAAAATATAGGCCCTTGGACAAGGAAAGAGAATATGAGGCCCATTTAAAATCATTGGGGGAAAAGAATGAATAAGTTAGAGATAATTGATTTAAGAGTGGACAAGATAGAGTCTTATAGAGGGGACTTGGAGTCCATGTTTATAGAAAATACCTATAAGTTTCACTATCCAGACAAGGAAGTGGATATGGATTTTATAGGGGAAAAATTTACTAAGCTTAAAAAGTTTATAGGAGAGGGCAACACCTATTTTATAGCAGCCTTGGTAGATGGAAGAATAGCAGGTTATATTTGGCTTTATAAAAGGGACTTTATGACCTATAAAAGAATGATAATAAACTCATTTTTTGTAAGTGAGAAATATAGATCCTTGGGATTGGGAAGTAAATTAATGGATGCTGCCTATGATAAGTCTAGGACAGAAGGATGTAGGGAAATGTCCACCCATTATGCAGTTGTCAACCAGGCAGCTGGCAAGTTTTACCTGGCCAATGGATTTGAAGAAAAAAGAGTTGAAGTAGTAAAAGAGTTATAGGAGTTGTCATGAAAAAAGAATTGGGAAGTAACTTTTGGATATCAGAGGATTTTTTTATAGATAAAACCTATGATGAAGAAAGTATATTTAGAAAACTAAATTTAACTGGCGATAGCCACTTATTCTCTACAGCCAGACAGGCTGTAAGATTTGTTTTACAAGACATAAGCCCCGATAAAAAAAGGGCCCTACTACCAGAATACACCTGTCATAGTGTCATAGATCCTTTTTTAAAAGAAGGCTATGATATTTTTTACTATCCTGTAGATAAAAAGTTAAGACTTAGTTTAAGTAAGGTTAATAGTCTGATAGAAAAATATGATATAGGGGTGTTTTTATTCCATCCTTATTTTGGCTTTGACTCTTTGATAGAGGATGAAAAAATTTCTTCGCAAGTTAAGGTTATTTACGATGCAACCCAAACCATGTATTCAAGCTTTGACTATGATTTTTATGATTATAAAGTAGGAAGTATTAGAAAGTGGGCTGAGGTTTTAGATGGAGCTTTTGCTGAGAAAAAGACCGGTAGTTTTACAAAGACCTTTGACTTTGTAGAAGATGATAAGTTAACTAGCCTGATGATGGAAGCTTCTCAGTTAAAATATGAATATATGGAGGAGGATAGGGGAGATAAAAAAGAGTTTTTAAGACTTTATTCAGCTGGCTTAAATGCCATAAGACAGGCCAAGGAAATATTTGCCATGTCCAGTAGATCCAAACTTGTAGTGGATAACTTGAATTTAGAAGAGCTTAAGGAAAGTAGAAGAAGTAACTTTTCCAAGCTTTTATCCTACCCTAATTGGGATAAGATAGGTCAACCCGTTTTTAGCAAACTAGATGATCAGGTTGTTCCCCTTTACTTTCCCCTTCACTTAAAGGTGGATAGAAGGGATTTTCAAGGTCACCTGGCTCAAAATGATATATATGCACCTATTATATGGTCTAAACCAGATATTTATGAGTCTAGGCAGGTTGATGAAGATGTGGCTTGGATTTATGAACACACTCTATCAATTCCTGTTGATCAAAGATATGGCATTGATGATATGGATAGGTTATTGAAGGTTATAGATGAGTATTGGAGTAAGAAATGAAGGAAAAGAAAATAATGATTTTAGGTGGAGGTCCCAATCAATTCCCTTTTGTTAAGGCAAGTAGGGAGCTGGGACTTTATACTATCTTATGTGATTATGCCAAAGACAATATGTCTAGGGACTATGCAGATAAGTTTTATCTGGCCAGTATCTTAGATAAGGAAGAAATTTTAAGCATAGCTAAAAAAGAAAATATAGATGGTATATTTACTAGTTCAGAGCCTGGTATGTATGTTGCGACTTATGTTGCTAAACTATTAAATTTACCATCCATTGATCATGAGTCCTTTTTAACCTTGGTGGATAAGTCCAGGATGAAAAAGTTTCTAGAAGAAGAGGGCTTTAATTATCCCAACTATATAAGTATAGATGAGAATTATTGTCTGGAAGACTTGGAAAAAGAGTTGGGTCAGTGGAATAGTGAGCTTATAGTTAAGCCCATAGACTCTTCGGGCAGTAGGGGGGTTAATAGGGTAAAAGACTTGGAGGACTTGGACTTTTATATAAGGGAAGCCCTGGGTTTTTCCAAACAAAAAAAAGTAATAATAGAGGAATATATCCACCAAAAATATGATTTTATGATAGGTGGAGATGTTTTTGTTCTAAAGGGTAAGGTTGTATTTTGGGGGCTTATGAACTCCATGAGAAATATGGCTTTAAGTGATTTGGTCCCTACAGGAACCAGTTTTCCCACTTATTTGACAGAGGAAGAAATCAAGCAGGTTAAGGAAGCTATAGAAAGGGTTATAGATCTTTTAAAAATAGATTTTGGACCTATAAATATAGAGATAATGTTTGACAAGAAGGACAGGCTTTTTATAAATGAGTTAAACCCTAGAAATGGTGGCAATAAGATACCAGAAATCTTATTGAGGGCAACCGGCTTTAACTTTTATGAGAATGGGGTTTTAGGTGCCTGTAACCTATTGGATATGAAAGAATACACTTATGATAGTCGCTACCTATCAACCTATATGATTCACAGTGGAGAACCAGGGATTTTAGAGAAAATAGATATAGATGATAGTATAAGGGAAAACATTTTAGACTTGACCTTGACCAAAGAGGAAGGTGATAAGGTGGATGCCTTTACCAGCGCAGATAAAAGATTAGGTATAGCTTTTTTAGAGTTTAACAATTATAATGAATTGAAAGAAAAAATGGATAAAATAAATGAATTAATTAGAGTTTCTTTGAAGGTGAAGTATGAAAAAATTTAATTATATGGATGAAGTATTTAATAGGAATCCTATTTATAGGTCCTATAGTCCAGCTAAGCAAAAATGGATAAAGTTTAAGTTTTTACTTTCCAGGACATTTAAGAATACAGCCCTAATAGACTATGTACAATATAATTTTTTTCTTCTCAACGGAGATGGCAGGGATAGGTTTATTAGCCAAAAAAAGAGAAGGATTATTAGAAACAAGTTAAATAACAAGGATAAGTTGATTATTTTTGATGACAAGGATAGGTTTAACAAGGATTTTTCCCAATATATAGGTAGATCCAGTTTGGACTTGGCCAAGGCCAGCCAGGAGGAAGTGGAAAGCTTTATGGCTGACAAAAAAAATATTATGTTAAAGCCAGTTGAAGGTTCCTTTGGAGTTGGTATAACCAAGATAGCCTGTGATGATAGTGGGCTTAAAAAGGTCCTAGAGGACTATATGGGGAAGGACTATATAATCGAAGAGTACCTGGTTCAAGACAAGGAACTGGCAGAATTCAATGATAGTTCCTTTAATACTCTTAGGGTTTTAACCCTGATTGATGATAAGGGAGAGCCTGATGTTATAGCTGCTGTTCTAAGGATGGGAAGAAAGGGTAAGTTTGTAGATAACTTTCACTATGATGGTATCTCTGCCCTTATAGACCATGAAAGTGGAGTGGTAAAGACCACTGGTACTGACCAGTACTTTAATAGGTATACCTTCCACCCAGACAGTAATAAGCAGATAGTAGGATTTAAAATCCCCCACTGGGACAAGGTTATAAAAACAGTTAAGGAAGCTGCTATGATCCATCCAGATATGAGATATGTAGGTTGGGATATAGGAGTTAGGGAAGATGGTAGTGTGGTAATAATTGAGGGGAATCACTCAGGAGACCCAGATGTTATTCAAAGAACTGATCTAGTTGGAAAATGGCATTTATTTTCAAAGTATATAGATTAGGAGAGATTATGGAAAATTGTATTAAAGTTAGTTTTACTGGAGATATAATGGCGGAAAAAAATTGGATGGATAGAAATCCTGAAAATACCGACTTTAGTAAAACTTTTAAGCCAGTATATAATTTATTTGATGGTTCAGACCTGGTTATAGGGAATTTAGAAACTGTTTTAGCAGGAAGAAATGAAGGCTATACAGACCATATTTATTCCTTTAATAGTCCAGATAGTTTGGTTGAAGAGCTTAAAAAGATGGGCATAGACATTGTCAGTCTGGCCAACAACCACATTCTAGATAGGGGAAGCCACGGTTTAGAAAGGACCATTAAAATCTTAAATGAAAATGGTATAAAAACCACAGGTGCCTTTCTTAAGGAAGAGAGAGAACAAGCTTTAATAGTGGAGGTTGGTGGAGTTAAATTGGCCTTAATAGCCTATACCCAATCAACCAACTATAAGTTTAATCAATACATGTTGTCCTATCACGAAAAAGAACAATTAAATCTTTTGGATAGGCAGGATAGGGGCTATGTTAATCCTAACAAGAAGGGGATGGGCTTTAAGATAAAGAGAAAGATCTTAAGCTGGATAGGCATAGAAAATCATTTTAAGCTTAAGGAAATGATGGGAAGACCCCACAATACGGTTGTACTTGATAGTCTAGCTCCTGAAGGAATTGATAAGGAGATTTTAGACCAGATTAAAAGTGATATAGCCTATGCCAAGAAAAATGCTGATATGGTGATATTTGCTCCCCATATGGGAGGCCAGTTCAATAGTCAGCCAGGTTCCTTTGCTGAGTTTTATATGAACTTTCTAGCAGGACAAGGAGTTGATATGGTGGTGGGTAATCATCCCCATATTGTTCAAAAGTATGAAAAAATAAAGGATAGCTTTGCCTTTTATTCCCTGGGTAATTTTTCCATGGACCCTAGCTCTATATTTGTAGTTGCTGATGATAAACCAGAATACGGTTTGGTAGTCCATGCCTATATAGACAGGGATAAAAAGAGCCTTACCAAATTAAGCTACTCCCTAGTAAAAATGATCTATGAATCAAACACCTTTAAGGTGGTGGATATAAACTATCTTAAAGCTACCATGGACCAAGATAGTCTTTTGGAAGACTTGAATTTTATTAATGAAAAAGTGACAGGTAAAAGGGACATTGGTGAGATTTTAGATGAGTATGTTATTTATGAGGAGTAGTTATGAAAGATGATAAGATTTTACTAAAGTCCAGTTTTTGGTATACAGTTGGAAACTTTTTAACTAGGACCATTGTATTTATTGCAACGCCAATATATATACAATTTTTAACAAAAAGTGAGTATGGAATTTACAGTAACTTTGTTTCCTGGATGACCATTTTTTCTGTTTTAACAGGAATGAATCTACAGGTTTCAATTATGAAATCCAGATATGAATTTGAAGATGAGATAGATGGGTATTTGAAAACATCCTATGCAGTGGTGTTTGCTTTTATAAGTGTTCTTCTTTTGGTTTACTTTATAAACCCTCCCTACTTTAAGGATTTTTTAAAGATGGACAATATACAGATAGGCCTTCTCTTTCTCTATCTTTACCTATATCCAGCCTATAATATATATACGGCCAAGTATAGGGCCTATTTTGATATTAGAAGTTATATGAGGGCAACCTTTGTTTATTTGACAAGTACAGTGGTAGCTTCAATAGCCCTAATGTTAGTAATGAAGGAAAATAGGCTTACAGCCTTGATTATGGGACAAACTATACCAGTGGCTCTTCTTGGTTTCTTCTTTTTACTTAAAATTTTTATAACAGAGGGAAAGATTAGAAAGCACCTGGTTCAAAGTGCCCTACAAATTGGAGTTCCTATGATTCCCCATTTGCTGGGAGTAGTAATTCTTAATAAGTCAGACCGTATAATGCTTACCAACCTGGTAGGATCAGTTGATACAGCCTACTATTCAGTGGGGGGAAATGTTGTTGCCATTTTGGCAGTTATATCAAATTCCCTAAATAATGCCTTTGTACCTTGGCTTACAGGAAAACTTGCTGAGGATAATGACCGTAGTGAAATAAAGAAAAATACTAATTTACAAGTTCTTCTTTATTCCATCATGGTGGCAGGCATGCTTTTAATAGGTCCTGAAATAGTATTTTTCTTTGGGGGTAAGAGTTATGCGCCTGCCAGGGCAGCCCTAGTTCCACTTTTACTTGGAACAGTATTCCAACACGTTTATATACTTTATATGAACTTGGAATTTTATAAGAAGAAAACCACAGGTATAGCTATAGGAACCACAGTTGCAGCTCTTTTGAATATAGTTTTAAACTATATGTTTATTCCCAAGCATGGATTTGTGGCGGCGGCCTATACCACCTTCTTTAGTTACTTGGTCCTTCTAATGATCCACTACTTTATATGTAGGAAATTGGATATGACCAAGGTCTATGACAATAAATTTATATTTGCAAGCTTGACGATTTTAACAGTATATGGATATTTTGTGGAAAAGATATATGACTTTATTTTAATAAGGTACATAATAGTTGCCATAGCTGGTATAATTGTTTTGTTGATTATGTATAGAAAAAGAGAGTTGATAAGAAAGCTACTACAAAATAGGAGAAAAAAGAAAAGTGAACAAAAGTAATACAAGAGATAATAGACAATTTAATAAGCTTTTAACCAATAAGAATTTTTATGCCGGATTGGCATTATCTACATATTTGGGAGCTAATTTAATAAAATCATTCCTATTTAGATTTATGGGGCTTTTGCATATACCAGGGTTTGTTTTAGTCAGTAACCTAATCCCCTTGGTATTTGCCCTAGTGTCTATAATGATGGGAGATAAGAAAAGACTAAAGACCTTTGCAATTTTTATGTTTGGTCTTTGCCTGGCCCTGGCCCTGAGTTATCTTTATAATCCAGACTACTATTACTGGTATTTTGAAGCCGATAGGGGGGTTGTAAAGTATCTTTTAAGGCCTGATAGTGGGATTTATATAATTTTATTTATAAGTCTCATTGATGATATTAAGTCTCTAATAGCCTTTACTGAGCTGGGAGCTTGGTTGGCTTTTGCCCATTCTGGTCTTCAGTATTTGGCGGCCCAGTTGAGAGGCTACTGGATTATTTTAAACAGTAGAGGTCAAAAGGTTTTTAGTAGTTATGATTTAGATTTTGGTTATGCTGTTTTATTTCCCACAGTATTTTTCATGTTTAAGGGAAGTATAAGCAAGGACAAGTACAAGAAGTTATTTTACTATAATATTTCCCTTCTGGGCTTTATTATGATTTTAACAGCAGGTTCAAGAGGGGCCATGGTGGTTCCTGTTATGTATTTCTTTATTTTATTGATAAAGAAGCTTACAAAAAATGATGAGAAAAAGGAAAGGGAAGACTTTGGTCTAGATTTAAAGCCCAAGCTTAAGAAGGCCTTCTTAGGCCTGTCCTTTTTAGCAGTTCTAGTTTTGGCTGTATATATTTTATTTGTACCCAAGAAGGTTCCCACAGAAGAGGACTTTGAAAAGGCGGAAATAGAATCTACGGAAGAGTTAAACTTTGATAGTATGGATAGTAAGTCTAGGAATGTGGATTTATTAACATCAGGAAACTTTTTTGCAGGCAATGGTAGAGAGAGAATCATTAGACTTGTTCTAACTGAATTAAAGGAAAGACCATTTACAGGCCTGGGTATCTTTGGAGATAGGCCAGTGGTTTCCCAACAGTTTGTTTGGGCCCATAGTCACAATGTAATCTTAGAATTCTTGGCGGATTTTGGAATTATCCTAGGTCCCATCCTTTTATTGCTATACCTGGTAATTAGTTTTAGAATGATTTTCTTTGAAAAGAATTTCCTAGTATCCAACTATTATTTAATGGTATTTATAGCTTCCATGGAGCTTTTATTCTCCCATTCCTTCTGGTTGGTTCCCTATCCTTGGATGGCCTTGATGGTCTATAAGAATTTTAGTGGAAATATTAAAAAGACTAGAAAGACCAGGTTGGCCACCTACTTGAAGGGTAAAAAGTCAATTTTACAAATTATTTGTGGACTTTTACTTTTAGTTTTATTTGTAGGCGGCTATAAGAATTATAGGACCTACAAGGACAATTATTATAGGGAAAAGATAGAAATTGATAGACCTACAGTAATAATTACCATGGATGACAGTACAGAAACTGACTATAGTGCCTATAAATATTTAACTAGACACCATCTTAAGGCAACATCCTTTATTACAGGTAGTAATATTGACTATAGTGAAAGATATATTAGCAGTGAAGAAGTAAAGGAAATGTATGAGAATGACTGGGACTTCCAGTGTGGAACCTACACTAATCCAAGGCTGGTCTTTGGAAGTGAAAAGGATATAGAAGAAGAAATAAGGGTGAATGACATCTTATTTGAAAGGCTAGGTTTGGAAAAGCCAGTAGCTACAGCCATGCCTTATGGTTTACACAGTAAGAAGACAGAAAGAATCATATCTCAAGATAGAAATGTTTTACGTCTGACTAAAAAGCCTAATCCTAAGGA
>CALAZW010000017.1 GCA_937926545.1 uncultured Helcococcus sp.
TTATTATCTTGATTACCTTCTCCTACTGATGTAAGTGAATTTAATTTTATATATTTTGCTGTTACAGGTGCAAATTTGGATATTCTCCAGCCTCCCTTACTAGTATCCCAACTACCATTAGTTACTTTTTCCCAGGAAGCATTGTCATTACTTACATAGACCTCATATTGTCCAATTCTACCATTGACTTGATCATCTCTAGCATAGTATCTCAATGCCTCTATCTTTGTAGGTTCATCCAAGATTAAAGTAACCCATCTCTTATCATCATCAACCTTTTTAGTCCAATTAGTATGCCAAACAGTAGATGTATCACCATCTAAAGCATTTTCTTTTTTGTCATTAGGTAACTGTTCGTCCCCTACCTCTATAGATAGTTTACTTACATCAATATCTTGTTTTGGATCTTCATCTGTTAAAATAGTTTTTACACCTAAATTAATTGTGAAGGTTCTTACTTCAGCATGATTTTCTGATTCCATTAAAATCTTTACCTTGCCGTCATAAGCCGGAAGAATTGTAACAGAAGAATTATCTGTCATAGAAACATTAATGTCTGCCTTTAAGGACTCTGTATTAAATTCATCTAATTTAAGTTCACCAGAATTTAATTCATAATCATTTATAACTAGGCTACCAATATTAGTAGTTTTATTGATGTCAAATTTACTGGTTATTGTATTTAACTCAAGTTCTGCAATTCCTATACATGGCTTAGCATTAGGTAAAACCTCATTTTTATTTGTAAGCTTTACTTTTACATAAGTTGCTAAAAGAGGGTCAAAATTGTAAGTATAAGCAATTACATTGCCATTTTCTTTTCCAACTGTTTCTTTTGTTTCTACCTTTTTCCAATCTCCTTCATATCCTGACTCAGAGATATAAAATTCTGTAGTATTGGTATCTGGATATCTTGCAGAGTGCCCATCCTTGTAGAAATAAATAGTTGACTTCCCAATTCTTTGTTGAGTCGCATATTCAAATGTTATTTCTGCTGTATTTAATCCATTTTGTGAAGCCTTATAATTAGTCCACAAGGTTGGATTTGGACCACCTGAATTATTCGGTGAAACAGTTTTAGTCCCATCTATTATAGCCTTCAAATAATCACTTTGATTATCCACGCTAAGACTTTGTAATAGACTAGCTTGAGGGGCTACATTTGAGCCAATAGTAATCTTTTCTTCTTGGACTCTAACACTAGCTACAACGTCAAACTTTTCTCCAAAAACTATTGATTTGCCTTTTACTTCTACTACTCCAGCTTTACTTACCAAGCTAGAATCTATTTTTTCCCAGGAGACATCAAAGCTTATATCTAAGATTTTTCCTTCTTTACTTATAGCTGGTCTTTTTTCTGGAAGTTTTGGTAGCACTCCTAATCCAGTAGTTAAAGAAACATTTTGAATTGCTCCAATTCTATCTACCATATTAATGTTTATAGTAATTTTTTTATTAGTTTTACTATGTCCTGTTAAGATGAAACTACCTTCTTTTTCTATTTCATTTTTATTAGGTCTATTCCATTCTATTTTTTCTTCAACGATAGATCCATCACTATAAACGATTTTAATCGTATCTTCTAGAACTGGCTCATGACCTACTGCCACATAGTAATTTTTAGAGTACTCATAGTGATCAATCTCTTTTTCTTTTACTTCTCCCTTTGAAGTTACACTCGTGGAAGCGGATTTTAGACCATCCGCACTTGCTATCACTGTTATTTTACCGGGCTTATCTGTTGCCTTAACTATAGCTAATACTTTTCCGCTAAAGGCTTTTCTATTATCTAATAAAAAACTATCATGGTCTGGTGCATTTCCGTTGTCTATACCAACTAGTTCACCAGGTCCATCAACCTTAAATTTAACTCTATTATCAGCATTTGGAACTATATTTCCCTTTGAATCTCTAACATCTACTTCAAGATAGATCAAATCTTCATTATTGGCTTGAATTTCTTTTCTATTAGCAGCCATAGTCAATTGACTAGCTTTTCCTGTTGTTTCCACAAAGGATCTACCTTGTGTATTTGTTATTTTTTCCCCATTTTCATCAAATCCAATAGCCTCTAATTTACCTGCTTGATAAGGAACCTTCCATTCTAAATATAGATTTTTATGTTCTGTTCTATTTTTATCTTCTCCCTTATATATTTGGTATTCATATCCTCCCTTGGTCTTTTCCTTGGAAAATTCTTTTGTACCCAAAGAAATTTGACTGCCATTTTCTGGAGTAAATAATAACTCAACCTTACTTGCATCACTATATACAACCACACTAACTTCATTTTTAGTATTTTTAGCTACTACATCTTCATTCCAAGCTGGTAAAATATGAAGAGTATTTACATCTTTATTCCACTGACTTTGGTAGAAATAATAGGTGTCTTTAGGAAAGCCTGCTGTATCTATTATTCCAAAATATGAACTCTTAGGAGAAGGCCATGGACCTTGATTGCCGGAACCTATACCATTCCACGGAGTAGGTTCTCCTAGATAATCAAAACCTGTCCAAATAAATTCTCCCATAATAAAGTCCCTAGTAGCTATTTCATACCAAGATTCACTGGCCATAGCTCCCCAGCCAACCTTTGAATTATCATAGGAAGTTAATTGTTTATCATCAGTCATACTTCCTCCTGACAATCTATTATAAATACCTCTACTATTTATAGCCGATGCTGTTTCTGATGCAACGATAGACCATTTAGGATTATTGCTATGAATAGAATCATATTTTCCACCTGAGCAATAGTTTAGACCAACAATTCCATTGGCCTTAGTTAGGTTATCTCCTATAATTTTAGAATTATGATCTCCGCCCTTTAATTTATTATCTCCAGTGGTAACAGGTCTAGTACTATCTAAGGATGAAGCTATAGCAATTAATTTATTAACTGGATCTATAAAAGCATCCATCTCTGAGTTTGTACCTTCACTTATTTCATTACCTAAAGACCACATTATGATAGCAGGCGAATTCTGTCCTCTTTTTATCATTGCTGTCAAATCAAATTCAGACCAAGTCATTTGATCTTTTTTATTATTTATATGATTTTCTTGTCCAATAGTCTTATTAAACCAAACTGAATAATCATTATAGTTTCCATTTTTAACCTTATCCAAACCATCAAAAGCTTCTTCTATTATTAAGATCCCCTTTTTATTGGCAATGTCTATTAGGTTTCTAGATGCTGGATTATGGGTTACTCTTATGGCATTTGCCCCCATATCCTTTAATATATCTATTTGTCTTTCAATAGCATCATGATAGGCTTTTGCCCCTAAGGAACCTTGGTCATGGTGCATACAAACACCCTTTAACTTAGTCTTTTCTCCATTTAAATAGAAACCATTCTCTGGGCTATAATCAATTGTTCTAAAACCATAATCAGTTGTAATCGTATCAACAACTTTTCCATCAGCCTTAATTTCTGTAATCAATTCATATAGATTTGGTGACGAAACTGACCATAGTTTAGGATTAGCACAACTTATTTTTGATGTTGAATTAAGTTCTTCTTTTTTTCCTAATTCCATTTCTTTTTCTGTAGTTTTTGCCAACTCTTTTTTACTAGATTTATCTACTAGTTTATGCTCTAAAACTATCTTTGAATCTGATTTAAGATAGTTGTTAATTATAGTCTTTATCTCTAACTCTACATTTTCATTATTAGTAGATTTAAGATTTTTTGCTTCTATTTTGATACCATCTTTATCTATATGGATAGGATCTGTTACTCTTAATTCCACATCTCTATAGATTCCAGACCCTGAATACCATCTACTGGAAGGAGTCTTATGATCAACTTTTACAGCAATGGTATTTTCGCCATCGTAGTTTAAATTATCTGTTAAGTTAAATGAAAATGGAGTATACCCATATGGATGCATGCCTAATTTTTTTCCATTTATGTAAACTGATGCATTCATATAAACCCCATCAAAATCAAGGTTAATTACTTTGCCCTTATAACTTGAATCTATAAAGAAGGTCTTTCTATACCAAGCTGTTCCTCCTGGTAAATAGGCACTTTCCGCCTCCATTGCTTTGCTATAATTCTGTTCTATACTATAGTCATGGGGCAGGTTTATATTCCTCCAAGATGAGTCATTAAAATTTGATGACTCTGCATTTCCCAAATCACCTAAATAAAATTTCCATCCCTCATTAAAATTCTGACTTCTTTTACCGGAAATAATTTTATTTTCGTATACAACCTCCGGTTCTGACACCATTTGATACTTTTGATTTAATTCTCCTTCTTCTGCCAAACTTTCACCAGGTGTCAATGAAAAAACTAAACTGGCAAGTAAAATTTTAGATATAATTCTATTTCTTTTAGAATATCTTTGCATATATTTCTCCTTATGTGGTATGATTTTATGCTAACGATTTCATACAGCTAAATAACTTCTATTTATAAGCTACAAAATGAATTCTTTAGTCTTTATT
>CALAZW010000018.1 GCA_937926545.1 uncultured Helcococcus sp.
TTAGCTAATTGATTTTTTACTACTTCGTAAACAGCATGTTCATTAATTGTTGCTGCAAATAATTCTTCGCATAAATCAATGTTTCCTACATGCTCTCCTTTTTGGTTTAACACATTAACGTTAGGCATATTCTATCCTCCTTCCTACTTAGAAGCCTTTACTGCTTCTTTAATAGTAACAAGTCCGCCTTTAGGTCCTGGTATAGCACCTTTAATAAGAAGTAAGTTCTTATCCGCATCAACTTTTACTATTTCTAAGTTTTGTACAGTAACTCTTTCGTTACCCATCTTACCGGAACCTTTTCTACCTTTGAAAACTCTTCCTGGGTAAGCTGCTGCAGATCTTGCTCCGCCAACTCTATGAGATTTAGAACCGTGTGTTTCTGGTCCTCTACTGTAATTGTGTCTCTTGATAGAACCTTGTGTTCCTTTACCCTTTGATGTTCCAACAACGTCAATTAATTCATTGTCTGCAAATACATCAGCCTTAATTTCTTGTCCTAAAGTAAATTCTGCTGGGTTTTCTACTAAGAATTCTCTTAAGTGTTTCTTTAATTCAACATTTGCCTTAGCAAAATGTCCTTTCATTGGTTGGTTAGCATGTTTTTCTTTCTTTTCTAAATAACCAACTTGAACCGCGTTATATCCGTCAGTTTCTATTGTTTTGATTTGTGTTACAACTATTGGTCCTGCCTCAACTACTGTTACTGGAATTACTGCTCCAGTTTCGTCGAATACTTGAGTCATACCTAGTTTTTTACCTAATATACTCTTCACGAGATATTCCTCCTTTTCTTACATTGGATTGCTATGCAATCATACTAAGTTTAGCTTATAGCTTAATTTCGATATCTACGCCTGCTGGTAGATTTAATTTTTTAAGAGCATCTAATGTTTTTGCATTAGGATTGATGATATCAATTAATCTCTTGTGAGTTCTTTGTTCGAATTGTTCTCTTGAATCTTTATACTTGTGAACCGCACGTATAATTGTTACCTTTTCAATTTCTGTTGGTAATGGAATTGGTCCAGATACTTCTGCACCTGTTCTCTTACATGTTTCTACAATCTTTTGTGCTGATAAATCAATCACTTCATGATCGTATGCTCTTAATCTGATTCTAATTTTTTGTTGTTTAGCCATTTTTCCTCCTCTTTCGTACTTCTCAACGAATCCCTTCCCGATACTCATATCCGGGTGTACCATATCCGAGTCTTAAAAAAACCTGAATATCTTCTGGGCCATTCAATATCATTATTGAACTAACTTAGTGTGAATTTCCCAAAGCTGTCTACAAGAAGTTTACAGTTTGGCAACCTCCCACTCACCGCTTAAAATTCAGTACTAAGATATAATACATTAACATGGACCATAGTGCAAGCTTTATTTTAATTTTTCCCTCTAAAACTTTTATTTGTTAATTTTTAGTAATATTTAGTTTTTGCAACCTTTATTCTTTCTATTTCCTTCCTTATATATATAATATATAGGCATTTATTATATATCTTTACTTTAAACTATTTTATAGTACAATTATAATGTTGACTTTAATATAAGTATGGAGGAAATTGTTATATGGATATATGGCATGTTTTCCAGATGCTCGGTGGACTAGCCCTATTCCTCTATGGAATGGAAGTTATGGGCAAGGGTCTAGAGTTACTTGCTGGAAACAAATTGCAGAAGATCCTAGAAAAACTTACCAATAAAAAACTATTGGGAGTACTAGTTGGAGCTTTAATAACGGCAGTTATTCAAAGTTCATCTGCTACAACAGTTATGGTTGTAGGCTTCGTTAACTCCAAGTTAATGACCTTAAATCAGGCTGTAAACATCATTATGGGTGCCAATATTGGTACCACTATCACCGGACAGTTGATGGCTCTTAATGTAAATAAGATCGCACCCTTTATAGCATTCATAGGAATGTTATTTCTACTGTTTGGAAAGAAAAGAAAAAGAATACACGCAGGACAAATAATCATAGGTGTCGGCTTCCTTTTCATGGGAATGGGTATAATGACCGATGCAATGGCACCTTTGAATGAAAGTGAAAAGTTCATCAGTCTAATGGCTGGGGTTACTAATCCTTTTGTAGCCATCCTTATAGGTACTATAGTTACAGCTGTTATTCAAAGTTCAGCTGCATCTCAAGGTATCTTACAAGCACTAGCATCACAAGGACTAGTTGATTTTAGAACAAGTTTTTACATAATACTTGGACAAAACATAGGAACTTGTGTAACTTCTCTTATAGCTTCAACAGGAGCTAATAAGAACGCCAAGAGAGCTGCTACTTCCCACGTTCTATTTAATATTTTGGGAACCCTAATATTTGCAGCCCTAGCAAGCTTTACACCGCTTATACCGTTTCTTAAGGGTTTATCCAACAATCCTAAGCAACAAATTGCTAATATTCACATTATATTTAATATTAGTACAACCTTGCTATTATTGCCTTTCTCAAAGTATATTGCCATGGCTTCTACCCATCTAATCAAGGGATCAGATGACGAAGAAGATAGTAAGAAATTAATTTACTTAAACAAGCAAAGCTTTGGTGATTCAATCGTTATGATCAGTAACTTAAAACAAGAACTAATAAGAATGTTAGATGTTTCTAAGACAAACTTTCAAGCATCTTGTAATAACTTCTTAAAGTATACAGACAAGCAATCAGCCACCATAAGATACAATGAAGAAATTATAAACTTCTTAAATACAGAGATAACTAGGCTATCAGTTAAGACCATGTCCAACCAATTGGGTAAATATCAATACAACCAACTATCTGGCTACTTGACAATAGCATCCAACGTGGAAAGAGTTGGTGACTATTCAATCAGCATAGATAATGTGGCCATAGAAAAGAATGATAAGGACCTAATTTTTACGGATACGGCCTTGGAAGAACTGGAAGCGGTCTTCACCCTTATCAATAAAATGTTTGATGAAATTAACTACAATTTACAGCAGGATAGTTTTAAGATTAAAAAGATCTATACTACCGCCTATAGGATTGACAGTTTAATAGAGTCAAATAGGGACTCTCATGTGGAAAGAATGAAAAACGGCACCTGTGTAACCGAATCCGGCCTACTTTATGATAAGTTATGCACCTATCTAGGTAGGGTCTCTGATCACTTGGTTAACATTGCAGAAGCCTTTGAATCAATGATTTAAATAATAAAAAAGCACCCTTGGGGTGCTCTTTTATTAATCAATTTTATCTATATCTCTCGTCGCTACGATGTTACTTCCTGTACCTGCTACATTCTCGATTAATACGTCTCCTAATTTTACTGGAGCATCGATTTCTGTATTGTTTACTTCTCTCATTACTTCAAATATTTGTCCTTTTGGTATTTCTTTATCTGTTTTTACTGGAACTAAATTTAAGAAGCCCCCCTTAACTCTTATGGTTGAAGCTATATGTCTTCTAGGATCTATCATTTCTTGTTTACCGTAAATTTCTCCTCTTTTACAAGTGTTACCGGAAACTTGATATTCTCCATTGTCATCTTTTTCAACTGTTAAGTTACATCCCATAGGACATACTATACAAACAAATTCTCTCTTAGTGTTTTCCATTATAATCCCTCCACTTCTACAGTCACTGGTTCTGTGATATTTTCAATATCTTCAGGTTTAAGTGGTATATTAATCATTTCTGATGGTATCATAGTTCTCATTTTTTTCTTTTTGATAAGCTTATCGCCACTCTTAACTAATATATCAACATTTTTATAAATTCCTCTTGATCTCATGTAAAGATTTGCTCCATCCTTACCACCAGAGATTATATAGTTAGGAATTACATATGATATTCCTTCTAGAGCAGAAGTTTCAACTAATTCTTTACCTTCTGAATCATCTATTCCATTTATATAGTCAGCTGCATTTTTACCAGCCATTCTACTTTCTTTTGTTACAAAGTCTACTATATCGTGAACATGTAAAACGTTACCGCAGGAGAATACTCCGTCCATGTTTGTTTCCATGTTTGATTTAATTTTAGGTCCATTGGTTACATTACCAAGATCGATACCAGCATTAACTGATAATTCGTTTTCTGGGATTAAACCTATTGATAATAATAAGGTATCACATTCGATATATTCTTCAGTTCCTGGTATAGGAGCCCATTTATCATCTACCTTAGAAATAGTTACTCCTTCGATTCTGCTCTTACCGTGAATCTTATTAATGTTATGGCTTAAGTAAAGTGGTATGCCATAGTCATCTAGACATTGGGCTATATTTCTGTTTAATCCACTTGATGTTGGTGATATTTCAACAACACATTTTACCTTAGCACCTTCCAAGGTCATTCTTCTAGCCATGATTAATCCTATGTCTCCTGAACCGTAGATAACAACTTCCTTACCTACCATTAGGCCTTCCATGTTCATTAATCTTTGAGCCATACCTGCAGTATAAACACCTGCTGGCCTATAACCATTGATAGCTACTGCTCCAGCTGTTCTTTCTCTACACCCCATAGCTAAAACTACTGCCTTAGCCTTAACACTAACTAAACCATTATCACTTAAGGCAATTATTTCCTTATTTTCATTAAGGTCTATAACCATAGTGTTTAACATATATTCAATACCTTGATCTTCAACTTGATGAATAAATCTTGAAGCATATTCAGGTCCTGTTAATTCTTCTTTGAATTCGTGTAAACCAAATCCATTATGTATACATTGGTTTAAGATTCCACCTAATTCTCTATCTCTTTCTATAATTAATATAGAGTCTATTCCATTTTTTTTGGCTTCTACAGCAGCACCTAATCCTGCTGGGCCACCACCTATTACTACTAAATCATAATTTAACATAATCTATCTCCTATTTCTTTAAATGTCTTTCAACGATTTCTGATCCTGATAAATCTTTTTTAACTTCTGTTTGGTCTATGTCCAATTCTCTAGCTAATATTTCTAATACTCTAGGGCCACAGAATCCACCTTGACATCTTCCCATACCAGCTCTTACTCTTCTCTTAACGCCGTCAACTGTTCTAGCGCCTGCTGGTCTACGGATAGCTTCGATAATTTCTCCTTCAGAAACAGTTTCACATCTACAAATTACCTTACCGTAATTTGGATCTTCTTCTATTTTCTTAACCTTGTCTTCTAGACTTAATTCTACGATTCTATCGATTGCTTTTCTTTCAGGATTGTAGTTAGGGTTAGGATTAGTATTCATTCCAATACCTATAAGAATTTGTTCAACATATTCACCAATTGCTGGTGCAGATGCAAGACCTGGAGATTCTATACCACCGCAGTGTACTACGCCATCCATCTTATTTGAAGGATAGATCATAAAGTCTCCTGTATTAGGTTTAGCCCTAACACCTGTAAACACTCTTATTGTTTTCTTTAAGTTGATACTTGGAACAGATTTCTTTCCTAGTGTATCTAATTTTACTAATGATTCAGCTTCAGTTGTTGTATCTTCAACTGTTTGAATCTTATCAGCTGTAGGTCCAATCATGGTATTGCCATCATAAGTTGCAGTTACCAATACTCCCTTACCAGCTTCTGTTGGTGTTTGGAATAAAACTGTATTTATATAGTCAGCCTTAGTCTTGTCTAATAATCTATAAACACCCTTTGTAGGTATGATGTAAAAATCATCATCGCCAGCCATTTGAGCAACCTTGTCTGAGAATAGGCCTGCTGCGTTAACGACATATTTAGAAGTGAATTCTCCCTTATTAGTTTTTACTACTATATGGTCTTCCTTCTTTTCTAATCCTGTAACTTCAGTTTCTGTAAATAGTTCAACTCCATTTGTAACAGCGTTTTCAATCATTGCATATGTATAGTTAAAAGGATCTACAACTCCTGCGCTTGCACAATATAAAGCTCCAACTACTTCGTCAGCTACCTTAGGTTCTATTTCTCTTACTCTGTCACCATCTATGATTTCTAGGCCAACACAATTGTTTTCAATACCTCTATCATAAAGTTCTTTAACTGTCTTCATTTCATCTTCACTAAAAGCTAAGACTAATGAGCCTATTTTATTAAATGTAAAGTCCAATTCTTCGCTAAGTTTTGGATACATTTGATTACCCTTTACATTTAATTTAGCTTTTAAGGTTCCTGGTTCAGCGTCAAATCCACCGTGAACTATTGCTGAGTTAGCCTTGGTTGTCTCTTGACAAACCTCAATGTTCTTTTCTAGTAATGCTACTTTATTGTCGTATTTTGATAGGGTTCTAGCTATAGTTGTTCCTATTGCTCCTCCCCCAATGATTATTACATCGTACATATCTACCTCCAAATTTTTACAAAAAAAGAGTACGTGAAAAGTTCCTGAATTAAACTCTCACATACTCTATAACTCAAAATAATATTAGATATTTATTTATTACATTCTTAAGATAATATAATGGAATTATTTTGTCAAGTTTTAACCATAAGTTAAAACTATAACAGATAGGGATCTATATCCATAGGTCCCCATCAGATAGTATAAGAGTCTAGTCTTCCTTATCTAACCAACCCATTGTTCTTTCAACTGCCTTTTTCCAGTACTTGTAATTCTTATTTCTTTCTTCATCCTTCATAGCAGGCTTGAATTCTCTATCTACTATAAATTCTGAATAAATGTCATCCATGCTTTCCCAATAACCTACTGCAAGACCAGCTAAGTAAGCTGCACCTAGTGCTGTAGTTTCTAATGTTTTTGGTCTATGAACTTCTGTATCAAGCATGTCAGCTTGGAATTGCATTAAGAAGTTGTTAGCTGAAGCTCCACCGTCTACTCTTAGGTTTGCTAATGGTATACCAGCGTCTTCTTCCATTGCTTCTATAACGTCTTTTGATTGATATGCTAATGATTCAAGAGTAGCTCTAACTAAATGCTCTCTCTTAGTACCTCTAGTTATACCAAAGATTCCTCCTCTAGCATACATATCCCAGTATGGAGCTCCTAGTCCTGTAAATGCAGGTACTACATATACTCCGCCTGTATCTTCTATTTTATTTGCATAGTATTCTGATTGTGGTGAATCATATACTAGTTTTAATTCATCTCTTAACCATTGGATTGCAGCACCTGCTATAAATACAGATCCTTCTAAGGCGTAGTTAACTTTTCCGTCAATACCCCATGCAATTGTTGTCAATAGTCCATTTTGTGATTTTATAAGTTTGTCACCAGTATTCATTAGTACGAAACAACCTGTTCCATAAGTATTTTTAACCATACCTGGGAAGAAGCATGTTTGTCCAAATAATGCTGCTTGTTGGTCACCAGCTATACCAGCTATAGGTATTTCTGCTCCACCATAAGTTGCAGGATCTGTTTTTCCGTAAACTTCTGAAGAGTTTTTAACTTCTGGTAACATGGATTTTGGAATATTTAATAATCTTAATATTTCATCATCCCATTGTAATTCTTTTATGTTAAATAACATTGTTCTTGATGCGTTAGAATAGTCAGTTACGTGAACTTTACCCCTTGTTAAGTTCCATACTAACCAAGTATCTACTGTACCAAATAATAAGTCTCCAGCTTCTGCTTTTTCTCTAGCTCCTGGAACATTGTCTAAGATCCAAGCTATTTTAGTTGCTGAGAAGTAAGCGTCTATTACTAGACCTGTTTTATCTCTTATTTTTTCTTCCCAACCAGCTGCTTTTAATTTTTCACAGTAGTTAGCTGTTCTTCTACATTGCCAAACAATAGCGTTATATACTGGTTTACCAGTGTTTTTATCCCAAACGATAGTTGTTTCTCTTTGGTTGGTAATACCTATACCAGCGATTTGGTCTGGTCTGATTCCAGCCATTTCAAGAACTTCTCTTGCAACACCACTTTGAGATCCCCAAATTTCCATTGCGTCGTGTTCAACCCAACCTGGTTTTGGATAAATTTGCTTAAATTCTTTTTGTGAAACTTTTATGATTTCACCTTTTTTATTAAATATGATTGCTCTTGAACTTGTTGTTCCTGCGTCAAATGATAAGATATATTTCTCTGTCATTATAATCCCCCTCTTTTACTAGAATATTCCTGTATATACTAATGCTCCTAAAACTGCTCCAATTATTGGACCAACTACTGGTACCCAAGCATAACCCCAGTTACCGTCTTTTTCTCCACCTACTGGTAAGATCATATAAGCTAATCTAGGACCTAAGTCTCTAGCTGGGTTGATTGCATAACCTGTTGCTCCACCTGCTGAAATACCAAGTGCTACGATTAATAAACCTACTGCGAATGGTCCAAATCCTGGACTTAATTCGTTAGCATTGATTGCCATAATACCAAATACTAGGAAAAATGTACCAATAATTTCTGATAATAAGTTTTGTCCCTTGCTATCTATAGCAGGTCCTGTTGCGAATATGCCTAATTTATCTTCTTGCGTTTCTTTCCAGTGTGGAGAATACATTAAGAATACTAGAAGTGATCCTAACATAGCTCCTGCTACTTGTGCTAATATGTATCCTGGTACTAAATTCCATGCTAAGTCACCAGTTGATGCAAAAGCGATTGTTACTGCTGGGTTTAAGTGAGCTCCACTCACACTACCTACTGCATATGCTCCAAGCATAACACCAAGTCCCCAACCAAAAGTGATTGTTAACCATCCTGCGTTCTTTGAATAAGATTTGTTCAAGTTTACTGAAGCGTTAACTCCTACACCAAAAAAGATTAAAATTGCCGTTCCGATAAATTCTGCTAAATATACTGACATCGTTTTCTCTCCCCCAATTAATTTTTTATATTTAATTCATTGCAATAAATTATAAGCTACGATTAGAGCACAAAAAAAAGCATACGAAGTTCTATTTGAATAAAACTCTATATACTCTAACATTCAAACTAAAATGATTATTCTCTTGTCTCTGTAATGAAAACGATATCACTATTTTCATGGCATGTCAACAATTGTTATTTCTTTATCAATTATTTTGTATATTTAATCTCTAATTAAATCTTTAGAAGAGCTTGAAATAGCGGTTGCACCACTGTTTAATATTTCATAGGCTTCTTTCTTTTCTGTAACAAGTCCACCAGCAATGATGGTCATATGTGGAACCTTCCTTTTCACATCACTAATTATTTTAGGCATAAAAGCAGGCATAATTTCCACTGCATCAGGATCAATTGTGTTTGTAATATTATCCATAAATATCCTTCTAGATTTGGAGTCAACCATAAATACCCTGTGCACTACCCTTACATTTTCATGAATTGCTTTTTTTACCAAGTTGGGTTTGGTAGTTATAATACCACATTCCCTATTAAACATTTCTGCTATGTATTCCACCACAACAGGTGAGCTACTCATACCAGCAATCATATCTATATGGACAAAAGGAATCTTACCCTTTTCCAATAATTCTGTAACCCTAGGTTTTAGATTAGAAATATTTCCATCCAACAAAAAAATGATCTCCTTATTGCTTTTTAAAGCCTGGCGATAAGTATCATCATCTGTTACCGCTATTATCAACGGGTTTTCTTCAAATTTTTCTCTCATTTTCTTTCTTGATATCATATTTTTCTCCCCTTAATCGATATATTCTTCTAATATGTTTTTAATTCCAGAGTAGTTTAGCACTCCCATTAGCCTTTGTTCTATCTTTCCATTTTTAATAAATAAGATACTTGGAACCGCCCTAATTTTGTACTCTTCAATAAAGGCCTTGTTTTCATCAGCCCTTATCTTGTATATATCTACCTGGTCATAAGCCTTAGACAAATCTACCAATACAGGTTCCAAAACTCTACACTGGCTACAAGTTGTACGATAAACATAAATCATGGATAAACCATCCTTGGTACAATCTTTTACTTCATTACATTTCACATCATAAATTGCCATAATACCCTCCCTAAGATATAAATACTCTACTCATCTTATTATATCATATTTCCTTTTGAAATAATCCTGGTTGATTTTAAGGCCTATAAAACAAAAAGAAGAGCCTAAGCTCTTCTCTTATATTTTGGCGTGTCAGAGAGGAATCGAACCCCCATTAATGGCTCCGGAAACCATGGCTTTATCCTTTAAGCTACTGACACTTTTATATACAAAAAAAGACTTGCTTTAAAGCAAGTCTTTGGTGCGGGAAAGAGGACTTGAACCCCCACGTCAATGACACTAGATCCTAAGTCTAGCGCGTCTGCCAATTCCGCCATTCCCGCATGGGGTGAATAGTGGGATTCGAACCCACGACCTCCAGAGCCACAATCTGGCGCCCTAACCAACTAGGCCATACTCACCATTTATTCCCTGTAGCCAATTAGTAACTACTGACTACATTTATATACTATACAGACTTTTTATCACTTTGTCAACACTTTTTTAAAGTTTTTTTTCTTTTTTTTAATCCAGATAGATCCTTTGTGTATTTATAGCGCTTTCATCAAGGTCTAAAATCATAAACCCCCTTCTCATATCCCCACCTCTAGGATAGGTTGTACTACCAGGATTTATTAGCCTAATATTTCTGTAACTTTCATCAACATTTATATGGCTATGGCCAAACAAAACCAAATCTGCGCCCACTTCCATAGCTTTATAGGCCAGTCTCTCCAAACCAAAATAAACATTATATTGATGGCCATGGGTAAGAAATATCTTATGGCCTTTAATATAGATTACTTTTTCATCCTGGGCTTTAAAATCCATAAAATCATTATTCCCCCTGATAAAGATTAATTTCTTGTCTGTTTGATTTTTTATTTTTCTAGCATCATCAGTATAATCACCTAGATGTATAATCATCTCACAGTCGGGATGGTTTTTTATTTCTTTTATAAAACCATCCACATTACCATGAGTATCTGAAACTACAATAATTTTCATTTTTACTCCATACTCAATAAAAATTCTTTTAAGTTTTCAAAGGCATTTCTTCTGTGACTAATTTTATTCTTTTCTTTATCACTTAGTTCTGCCAGGGTCTTATCCATTCCTAAAGGCATAAAGATAGGGTCATAACCAAATCCATTACTGCCCTTCTCTTCTTTAATTATAGAGCCTTCTAGGCGTCCCTCTATGAATTCTACCCTGCCTTCCTGGGTGATTAAGCATAAAACAGTCTTAAAAGTCGCCCTTCTATCTTTCAGATCTTCTATTTCTTTTAATTCTCTTAACATCTTATCAACATTATCTTGATAGGAACAAGACTCACCCGCATATCTGGCAGAATATACTCCTGGAGCTCCCCCCAAGGCCTCTACAAATAAGCCAGTATCATCAGCTATGACATTTCTCTTGGTCTTGTCATAAAGCTCCTTAGCCTTTTTATAGGCATTGGCAGCCAAGGTCTCACCGTCTTCTTCCACATCAAAATCAGCTAAATCAAGGTCTTCCTTGGTGATTAATTTATAGCTATCACCAAGAATCCCCTTCATTTCCTTAATTTTATCCTTATTAGATGAAGATATAAGTAATTCCATTATAATTCACCTAATTTTTCTCTTAACATCTTATTTACTTCTGGTGGATTTGCCTTACCCTTGGATTTTTTCATGATTTGTCCCATTAAATATCCTAAAGCCCTATCCTTACCAGCCTTATAGTCAGCTATAGATTGAGGGTTCTCATCTAAAACTTCCTTTACAAGTCCTTCTAAAAATCCTGTATCAGATATTTGTAATAGTCCCCTATCCTTAACTATAGTTTCTGGGTCCTCATTTGTTTCAAATATTTCTCTTAATATTTTTTTACCCACATTGTTACTTATTTTATCTTCTTTTACCAACTTTATTAATTTGGCAAAATTATCTAAAGATAGATTCATTTCATTTGCTTCTATATCAAATTCCTTTAATCTTCTCAATAGTTCAGACAAGATCCAGTTGGCTATTATTTCAGGGTCATTTACCCTTTCTACCATGGATTCAAATAAGTCTGATAACTCCTTGTTTTGAGATAAGATGTTTGCGTCATATTCTGTTAACTTATATTCCTTCATATACCTATTCTTCTTATCATTAGGTAGTTCTGGCATATTGTTTTGAATATTTTCAATAAAGGACTTTTCCAATTTTATAACAGGAATATCAGCTTCTACTGTAAATCTATAGTCATTTTCTTCATCCTTGGTTCTCATTAGGATGGTAGATTGACTGGCCTCATCCCATCTTCTTGTTTCCTTAACAGAGATATGGCCACTTTCAAGCATTTCCTTATGTCTTTTTTCTTCATATTCTATGGCCTTGGCCACTGATTTAAATGAGTTCAAGTTTTTGATTTCAGCTATATGGGTTTTTTTGTCCCCGTCCTTAACGTTAATATTAACGTCACATCTTAAAGAACCTTCTTCCATCTTAACGTCTGAAACCCCTATAAACTTAAGTCTTTGCTTTAGGGCTTCTAAAAACTCCCTTGCTTCATCTGCAGATGACATGTCTGGATGGCTTACTATTTCAATTAGGGGAACTCCTGCCCTATTGTAGTCTAGTAAAGTGTTCCCATCATCTGTATGGGTGGACTTACCAGTGTCCTCTTCCATGTGGATTCTTTGTATTCTTACTTTTTTATTAAATTCTTCCAATTCAATATAGCCTTCTGTAGCTATTGGTTGATCTTCTTGGGTAATTTGGTATCCCTTGGTCAAGTCTGGGTAGAAATATTTCTTTCTATCCATCTTCATAACGTCTCTTATATCACAATTAAAGGCAGTACCTGCCATTATGGCATACTCTACAGCCCTTTTATTTACTCTTGGTAAAGCTCCTGGATGGCCTAGGCAAACAGGACAAACATTTGTATTAGGTGCCTTACCGAATTCATTCTTACAAGAGCAAAACATTTTTGTATCAGTGGATAATTCCACATGTATTTCCAATCCTATTATTGTTTCCATTATCCTAATATCCTTTCAAATGTATATGCTAGATCCAATAAATCTTGATCCTTATTTCTTCTTCCTATAAATTGTACAGAACCTATTTCCTTTTCATCAACTGGCATGGATATGGCTGGTAGGTTTACCAGGTTGGTTAAAACGTTAAACATACCTGAATCAAAGGCCGCATTAGCATCCAGATTAACCGCACCCAAGTCATGAGGTTTTTCTGTGTTTGTTGGACTAAGTACAAAATCATAGTCAGCTAAAATCTTGTCCATTTGTCTTCTTAAAACATTTCTCATTTTCATGGCCTGTTTATAGTATTTTTGGTCGTCATCCTTGGCAGAAAAATATGAACCAAGGGCAATTCTTCTCTTTACTTCTTCACCGAAGTTTTCACTTCTATTTTTCATATAAAGATCTGTTGTATCCTCATAGGATAAAGCACTTTCTCCATATCTAATTCCATCAAGTCTAGCCACATTTGCCGCTGCTTCAACTGACATAATGATAGTGTAAACTGCATTTATATATTCTAAGTAGTCAAGACTTACCTCTTCCATTATAGCTCCTGCTTCTTTAAGCTTGGCAACAGCTGTTAGATAATGGTTTTTGAAATCTTCATCCATCTTATAGTCATCTTTTAATTCTACATAGGCAATTTTAGTCTTGCTTAAATCAACTTCTTCTAGCTTTTCTCTTATGTCTATATTTAAGCTGGTATAGTCATGTTTATCTTGTCCAGCTATTAGTTTAAATAGTTCTGCTACCTCTTCTACCTTGTTTGCCATGATTCCAACCCTATCAAGGCTGTTAGACATGGATATAACTCCGTATCTTGATATGGCTCCATAGGAAGGGGCAAAACCTATAATATTACAATAGTTAGCTGGGTTTCTACATGAACCACCTGTATCTGTTCCTATACTTATTAAAGCTTCCTTACCAGCAACTGCAGCTGCAGAACCAGAAGATGAGCCCCCTGGAATCTTACCTTTTGCTACTGGGTTTTTAACATGTCCATAATAGGAAGTTTCTGAAGATCCTCCCATGGCAAGTTCATCCATATTAGTTTTACCTAGGATTATTAGGTCACTTTCTTCTAGCTTGTCCACAAGGCTAGCATTGTAGACAGGTATATAGTTGTCTAGAGCCTTGGATGCTCCCGTGGTTCTTAGTCCCTTGGTTAAAACATTGTCCTTTAAAGCTAGACCTACTCCAAATAGGCCGCTGGCCTTATGGCCTGCCGCTAATTTTTCATCTAATTTTTTAGCCTTGTCTAGGGCTTCTTTTTTATTTAGACTTATAAAGGAATTGTTTTGATTCTTTTCAATATTTGCAAAACATTCTTCTATATGGTCATATACTGTTAGTTCTTTATTATTATATTTTTCATGTAATAAATTTATATTCATACTACCACCTAATCTAAAACTCTTTCTAATTTAAAATAGCCATACTCTCTGTGTTTAGCATTTTTTAGTGCAACTTCCCTATCCAATGATTCTTCTGGCTCATCTTCTCTAAGTAGAGAGTTTAGGTCACTTGTAATTTCAAAGTAGTCTTCATCAGCCAGGTTAACATTAAATATTTCATCTACCTTTTCTATGATTTCATTGAATTTTTCAGCTTGTTCTTCTAATTCTTCATCTTCAAGATATAGAAATGATTTTTCATATATTTTTTTTACTTCTTCTTTTTTCATGCTTCCTCCTTTTATTTAAGGTTTTCTTCTAAAAACTTAAATAAATCATTACCTTCATATATTTTAACTCCCAAATCAAGAGCTTTTTGTAATTTTGAGCCTGCTTTTTCTCCTGCCAATAAAATATCTGTATTTTTAGATACGGCGGAAGTAGTCTTGGCCCCCCTTGATTTTAATTGGCTTTCTATTTCTTTTCTATTGTACCCCTCAATACTTCCAGTTACAACTATTGTTAAACCTTCCATATTATCTCCAAGGTTTTTTTCTATTTTTTCAAATTCTATCCCCTTGGATAGGAGTCTATCTATACCTTCAACAATATGTTGATCATGGAAATAATCCACAATTTCCCTGGCAGTGATCTCTCCAATATCATCCACTTCAATAAGTTCTTCAAACTTGGCCTGTCTAAGTCCTTCAAAGCTCTCAAACTTTAGGGCCAGGTCCTCTGCTGTTTTTATTCCCACATTCGGTATGCCCAAGGAATAAATAAAGGAAGATAACTTTACCTTTTTAGATTTTTCTATGGCCTGTAAAAGATTATTGGTCTTTTTTTCCTTAAAGCCTTCCATTTTCAAAAGATCTTCTTCTCCCAGGTCATATATTTGGTCCAGGTGGTTTACTCCCAACTCCTCCATTAACTTGCCGGCTGTCTTTTCAGATAGGCCTTCTATATCCATGGCCTCTCTAGAGGCAAAGTGAACCATTCTGGCATTTAATTGGGGTAAACATCCCATGGAATTTGGACAATAAATATGAACCTTGTCATAAAATAGTTCTGTCTGGCAGTAAGGACAAGTTTCTGGCTTTTTTATTTCTTCCACCTTAAGGTTTTCATCATCTAAAGCCATTAATATTTCTGGTATAACATCATTGGACCTTCTAATGATTACTCGAGATCCTAGGGCAACCTTTTTTCTAACTATATCGTCAAAGTTATTTAAGGTCGCCCTGGCCACAGTTACTCCATCTATATCTACAGGGTCTAAAATAGCTATAGGGGTTACCTTACCGGTCCTTCCCACATTCCATTCAACCTGTCTAACTATAGTAGTGTATTCTTCTGCTTCAAACTTATAGGCCAAGGCCCACCTTGGAAATTTATTGGTATAGCCTAAGACCTGTCTAGTCCTTATATCATTTATCTTAATTACTACTCCGTCTGTTAAAACATCTATTTCTTTTCTTAATTTATCAATCTCTTCTATTATAGCTACCAGGTCTTCATAGGTTTTAGCCTTTTTCAAAAATGGATAAATCTTAAATCTATTTTCCCTTAAAAATTCAAAAGTTTCCAAATGGCTTTCGAACCTATCCTCTTCCATATAGCCTATATTGTAAAAAAATACATCCAGGTTTCTTCTTTCAGTTTCTCTTACATCTAGGTTTCTCAAGGCTCCGGCTGCTGCATTCCTAGCATTTTTCAAAGGAATAACTGCCTTTTCATTGTATTTTTTAAGCTTGGACAAGGGCATAACTCCCTCACCTGCAACCTCCATCAAGCCCTTATATGGTATTTCCAAGGGGATGGATTTAATGGTCTTTACCTGGGCTAGGATTTCTTCTCCTATGACACCAGTCCCCCTGGTTGCTGCATTTATAAGTCTACCTTGATCATAGGTCAGGTTTACTGTAAGGCCATCAAACTTTAATTCCACTATATATTCCAACTCTGGTAGTTTATCTTCAGCTTGGCTATTATAATCTTCAACAAGTCTAGAGGCTCTATTCATCCATTCCTTTACCTCTTCATAGGATTGGGCCTTACCCAAGCTATAAAGTCTACCCAAGTGTTCATGTTTTTTAAAGCTCTTTAATATTTCATATCCCACCCTTTGAGTAGGTGAGTTGTCTCTTATAATTCCACTTTCTTTTTCCAAGTTAACTAGCTCATCATAAAGAAGGTCATATTCTCCGTCACTTACAACTGGCTCATCAAGGGTATAGTAATGATAATTTAGTTCATTTATTTGTTTAATTAGCTGATCTATTCTCTCTGCTTTTTCCATCTTATCACCTATAATAGTTTCGATGCCTTTAGAGGCTTATATACCGCTACTGTAATCAAAGAATATATCGGTACGTGAATGGCCTGTTTAATCAAAGCCTTAGTAAATAAAACTGTAAATAAGGGTGCCTCTCCTCCTTGGGCAAATAACTTAAATATTAAAACTCTAAAGATTGGCACCAAGGTAACAGTTGTAATAAACTGTCCAACTGCTATTGAGATTAAAACCTTCCATAGCTTAAATTCACCTTCATCCTTAAGAAGCTTCATCATTATGGCTGGTATGGCTCCAGTTAAAGCTGATGTCAAGGTAAATAAAGGGTTAAAGGGAAAAGGTGAAGGCCTTACAATAAAGGCAACTACATCCGCTACTGTCCCTACTGCAAATCCCATTGGTGCTCCAAGAAATAATCCTGATAAAATAATTGGTAATCCTTTAAAACTTATGGTTGTTACCGGTGTTTGAATTCTAGCTGAGTGTACTGCCACGGTCAAGGCTACAAACAAAGCTCCGTAGACTAGTTTTTTTATTTTTTGATTGTTCTTTTCTACTTCCATACCTACTCCTTATATTTTATTAATTGGTGCTACTGTTGAGTTTAATCTTTTAATCCCCTTTCCATCAAAGGCTATTAAAAGCTCATTTCCTGTAACTTGTACTACTGTTCCCCTACCAAATCTCTTATGGTCAACCTTGTCTCCTGCCTGGTAGTTTTCTTTTTCTTTCTTTTCTATAATTTCTTTTTTCTTTTTTATTTCTTTTCTATATTCACTTCTCTTAGCTTCAAAATAGGAAAAGTCAAAATCAAAGTCTTGGACTTCAGATTTTATACTATCATCCTTATACATGCCATCCATTTCTTCCAAGAATCTAGATTTAGTAGACATGCTAGTTCTGCCCCAAACCATTCTAGAAGAGGCTGAACTCATAAATAATTGTTTCTTAGCCCTGGTTATTGCTACATAGCACAGTCTTCTTTCTTCCTCCAAGCTTCCCTCTTCAACTGAGATTCTACTAGGGAAAAGTCCTTCTTCCATGCCTGTTAAAAATACTACATCATATTCCAATCCCTTGGAAGCATGAATTGTCATAAGGGATATTCCCTTGGCCTCATCAGTCTTATCCACATCACTTAAAAGACTTATATTTTGTAGGTATTCCACCAAACTAGCATCTTCATTGTTTTTCTCATAATCTGTAACTGCATTTATCAAGGACTCAATGTTTTCCATCCTGGTCCTATCTTCCACAGCATTACTATCTATTAGGCTTTGTTTATAGCCTGATTTTTCATAAACTTCAGTTAAAAGATCCTCTATTAGATAGTCATCCATATGGGTTCTAAAGTCCATAATTAAGTCTGCAAAGTCTCTTATTTTCTTTAAACTGCCCTTGGTAAAATGTTTTTCCAAGTCTTCATCATAGATTGAGTCAAACATATTGGAGTTTTTTTCCAAGGCATATCTTTCTAGCTTTTCCACTGACTTTAATCCTATACCCCTTTTAGGTGTATTAATAATTCTCTTTAAGGCCAGATCATCGTCCGGATTAACTATCACATTCAAGTAGGCTATCATATCCTTGACTTCTTTTCTGTCATAGAACTTAAGTCCACCTATTAGTCTGTGAGGTATTCCTTCTCTCATCAATTGTTCTTCAAAGATTCTAGACTGGGAGTTGGTCCTATATAAGATGGCCATATCTTCAAAGGAATGACCTTCATTTTGCATTTGATAAATCCAGCTTACAACTTCCTTGCCTTCATCATATTCATTGGCCAATTGTTTATATATTATCTCTGATCCCTTATTGTTTTCAGTCCACAATCTCTTGTCTTTTCTCTCAGTATTATTTTTTATTAATTTATTGGCCGCATCTAAAATAGATTGACTAGACCTATAGTTTTGTTCTAAAAGTATAACCCTGGCATCCTTATAGTCTTTCTCAAAGTTTAAGATATTACTAATGTCAGCCCCCCTCCAACCATAAATAGATTGGTCTGCATCTCCTACTACACAAACATTTTTATGCATGGATGTGAAATATTGGATAAGTCTGTATTGGGACTGGTTGGTATCTTGGTATTCATCTACAAATACATATCTAAAAACTGTAGCATAGTAGGACCTAACTTGTTCATCATTTTCTAAAAGTTCAATTGTCTTTAAGATTAGATCATCAAAGTCCAAAGCATTGTTTTCTTTTTTTGTTTTTTCATATATTTTATAAATCTCTCCTATTTGTTTCTCCCTAGGAAAGGCTGATTTTTCTATAACTTCAGTAGGGCTTACAAACCTATTTCTATAGTCAGATATTTGGGCTAAAACCCCCATAGGATTAAAGTTATCATCTGAATAATTTAACTCTTTTAGGATATCCCTAATCAAGGTCTTTTGGTCTGCTGTATCATAGATGGTAAAGTTATTTTTATAGCCCAACCTATCTATGTTTCTCCTAAGTATTCTTGAGCAAATAGAGTGGAAGGTTCCCACCCACATATGGTCAACATTTTTATCTAATAGACTTCCTATTCTTTCCTTCATTTCCTCTGCCGCCTTATTGGTAAAGGTAAAGGCTAGAATATTATATTCACTAATATTTTTTTCTTCTATTAGATAGGCTATTTTAGATGTTAGAACCTTGGTCTTACCTGAACCAGCTCCAGCCAATACCAGACTGGCTCCTTCAGTTGCTAAAACTGCCTCTTTTTGTTTATTATTAAGCGTATTTAAATCCACATTATCTCCTTTAGTTCTTTTCTAAACCCAGGTTAGGATAGACATCCAAATACAAGTCATCTGCCCCATATTTTAAATAGTTGTAGTAGCCTGCAGAACCTATCATGGCTGCATTGTCTGTACATAGTTCTATGCTAGGAAAATACATTTTTATCCCCATGACCTCTGCCCTGGCACCAAGTTTTTCTCTCAAGGGTTTATTGGCTGCTACCCCTCCTGATAAAACTATCTTTTTGCTGTCTTTTTCCTCGGCCAATCTCATGGTTTTTTCCACCAAGACATCTAAAACAGCTTCTTGGAAACTAGCCGCCACATCTTCGACAACTATATCCCTTCCTGCCATCTTTTCTGTATTTAAGTAGTTTAAAACAGAGGTTTTAAGTCCACTGAAACTAAAATCATAAGTAGTCTTGTCTATAAAGGCTCTTGGGAAGTTTATTGCGTGGGGATTTCCCTTTTCTGCTGCTTTTTGAATGGCTGGGCCTCCTGGATAACCTAGACCCAAAGATCTGGATATCTTATCAAAAGATTCTCCTGCTGCATCATCTCTAGTTCTTCCTATGACCTCATAGTCTGTATAGTCCTTCACATCTACTAGGTAGGTGTGGCCACCAGAAACAACTAGGGATATAAAAGGTGGTTCTAAGCTTTTATCTTCCAAGTAGTTAGCACATATATGGCCCTCCATATGGTTTACACCTATCAAGGGTATATCTAGGGCTAGACTCATGGCCTTGGCAGCACTAATTCCAACCAATAGGGCTCCTATTAGTCCAGGTCCCTTTGTAACTGATATAAGGTCTATGTCGTCATAGCCTAGGCCTGATTCCTTAACAGCAGAGTCTATAACATAGTTTATTGCTTCTAAATGTTCTCTTGATGCTATTTCCGGTACTACTCCCCCATACTTTCTATGGGTTTGTATTTGTGTAAATACCTCATTAGCTAATATTTCTCTTCCATTTTTAATTATGGCAACTGAAGTTTCATCGCAAGACGATTCTATTGCCAAGGTAATTATCTCTTTCATATTATTCCCCTATTTCTTTCTCCATTATTATTGCATCTATATTTCTGCCATAATAGTTTTTTCTTCTATCTATCATTTTAAATCCAAACTTTCCATATAGGCCCAGGGCCTCTCTATTATTATACCTTACCTCTAGGAGGATTTTTTCCACCTTATCTTTTTTTAGTTCTTCCATTAGAAAGCTCATGAAAATAGAGGCCTTGCCACTGCCCCTATATTTTTTTGCTATAGCTATATTATTTAAATTAGCCTCTCCTAAGATACTGGATATACAACAATAGCCTAGTAACTTATCATCCTCTTCCATTATATAATAAGAAGAAAAGGGCGACTTATAATCTAACTCAAACATTTTAAAAGACCAGGGATTTTCAAAGGTTTCTTTTTCCAAGTTATATATTCTGCTTAAATCTTCTTCCTTGGCCCTTACTATTCTACTTGTCATGTTTTTTATTATAGTCTAACTCTGCCTGGGACTTTCTCAAGTAATTTGGACTTAAATCATAGTAACTATCTTCAAGTCCCTCTTCCAACATATTTTTAGCTATGATGGAGATATTTCTAGATATACAGTTATTAAGTCCTGCATGGCTCACCTTAACCTTGTCATATTTACTATATATATCTTCCAATAGGTGACTTGCCTCTCCCACAAGAATTATTTCTTCTTCCTTATGGTCTTCTAAAAACTTTTCAAAGCCACTGTAATTTATCATACTGTCTTCTATAATGTTTTCTAGTTTGCCATCCTTCCACTTATAAAGACCGGTAAATAATCTTTTTCCTCTAGCATCTATAACTGGCATTATTAGGCTATCGCTCATTATTCCAAAAGCTAGGGCTTCCAGGCTGGAAACTCCAACTATTTTTTTATCAAGCATTTGTGCCAGGGTTTTAGTCGCTGTCATCCCTATTCTAAGTCCGGTAAAAGATCCTGGTCCCTTGGCTATGGCGAAGGCATCAATCTCCTTCATGGTCAAGCCTAGTTTCTTTAATAAGTCTTCTGTCATTGGCAAAAGGCTTTCAGAATGTGTTTTTTCTTGGTTTACACTATAATCACCTAATATTTTTTCATCTTCTAAAATGGCCACATTAGATATCATAGTTGATGTGTCTATTGCTAAAATTCTCATTCTAACTCCTTTATTATCTCTTTTGCTCTTTCATTATCTTCAATAATCTCTATTCTTCTACCATTGTCTTGGTCTATAGTTATATTTATCTTAATCATATCTTCTGGTAGATATCCCTCTCCCTTGATTGCCCACTCTATAAAGCTAATTCCTTCAGGGTAGAAATATGATTCATAGTCTAGTTGTTCCAATTCCTCAGGGTTTTCCAGTCTATATAGGTCCAAATGATAGATGGTTTCTCTTCCATCATATATGTTTACCAGGGCAAATGTAGGAGACGTTATATAATCTTTAACTCCCAATTCCCTGCCTACAAATTGTACAAAGGTGGTTTTTCCTGCTCCCAAATCACCTACTAAGGAAAAAACATCTCCATATTCTATTAGGCCTGCAAATTTCACTGCAAAGTCTTCAAATTCTTTTAAGTTTTTTATTGAAATATTCATGTCTCACCTCATCAAATTATTATAACATAGTATATTATTATTATAAAAAAATCTAGAGTCTTTTTAAACTATAAAAAGCCCATAAATGGGCTTTTACAGCTTATTTACTTCTTCTTTTAGTAGAAGCTAAAACAAATGTTGATATTGTTAAGGACACTATATAGTTTAATATGCTCTTGTCTCCAGTTTTAGGAGTTGTCATTCCTTGTGATTTACCCTGGCTGGTATTTATACTGCCTTGGGATCCTGCCCCCCCCGGTGGCGGTGGTGGCCCTTTGGGATCTTCTTTTTTAGGGGGATCTTTTTTCTTTCCTGGGACATTTTCTATATCGGACATCTTCTTGTTTACAATGGTTACTTCTTGCTTGTCCTCTAGAGCTATTTCCTTGGGCATCTCCTCCATAACATAGCCTGGAAGACTTTCTTTTTCTTCTATCTTATAACTGCCCTTATCCAGTCTTAAAACTACTATCTCGCCTTCTTCATTGGTAACCAGGCCTTCTATCTCTCCATACTGATCACTTATATATAGGTCCTTGTCCTCTTCATAGGTAAAGAGAAGAACCTTGTCATTTTCATCTAGGATATTAAACTTTACTCCCTTTAATCTTTCTTTTTCCTTGTTCTCCTTTATGATTTTAAGAAAGGTTGATTCATTTAAGAATTCTTTTTCAACCACTTCCTTGTCTACACTTACTTCGTGTTCCCTAGGATCTAACCTATATCTTTTATCCACCTTTAGTTCCTGGTAAAAATATTTCCCATAGGGTAGTTCAACGCTTATCTGTCCAGCGTCATCGGTAGCATAAATACCAAGCTCTGTCTTATCTTCATCTAGGATTCTTATCTCCACATCCTTTATGGGTTCATAGGTATAGGCATCTTTTTTATTGATTATTAGTTTACCAAATTTATTTATCCTATCATTTCTTATGATAACTGGGTTTACCATGTCCTTTTCAGCCACTATTATCTCCACCCTACCTATATTTTCATAGTATTCATTGGGTGATTTTTCAACCAAATAAAACTTACCAGTCTCCAGGGTCTCCAATACTATTTCACCATTTTTATCTGTTTTTAATTCCTCTTGCCCTTCTTCGTCTCTAGTATATATAGCCTTGGTCTTCTTAAACTTTAGTTTTTCTCCCTCAGCAGTTTCCAGGTTAAAGACAACATCTTTTAATGGTTGATTAGTCTTTTCATCAAGTTTAATTATCTTGGTCTTTATAGTTTCATTTACCAGGTAAAGTTCATTTTCCTTATCACTTTTTACAATAAGCTCCTGGTCATCCACCTTTATATATCCATCAACAGCTTCCAGCTCTTGTAATATATATTTTTTGCCGACTTCTAACCCTCTTAATTCATGAGGTTTTTGATCACTTATCCAATCCTTAACCACCTCTTTACCAGTTGAGTCAACTAATCTTAACTTGGCCCCTGATAAAATATTTCCCTTGTCATCAGTCTTTGTGATTCTAAAGCTGGTTTTCTTATTGGCTATAACCTGTTCATATATCTTTTCATTTCCCTTTGTTTCTACAAAGCTTGGCTCATCAAGACGAACCTTAATGTTTTCAATTGGATAGTAGCCCTTGGGACTTATTTCTTCCTTTATTGTATAAACAATATTATTTAGCTTTTTACTCGTTATGGCTATCCCATTCTTGTCCGTCTTTACAGTTTCAATAAGTTCTCCCTTTGAATTATATATGCCAAAGGATACATCAGCCAATACCTCATTGGTTTCCAAGTCCTTTTTCACTATCCTAAGTTTCTTAGGACCTTCAGGCGGAACGATTTCTCCTTCCTTCTTGGTGTTTTCAATTTGCATCTCAACATTCTTACTAGCTTCACTTATTTCAAAAGAATAAGTATTAGGATTATCTTCATAAATTGCCGGACTATCAATTTCCTTTAGATAATAGAAACCAAAATCTAACTTTTTACTTGTGGCCAGTCCCTGGCTATTAGTTGTTATAGTTTCCATCAACATTTGGTCTTCTTGCCTATAGATACCAAACTTAACCTTGGCTATGGGGCCCTTACTTACTGAATCAATCTTTCTAATTGATACTTGTCCATTGGCATACTTATTAACTATATTAATAGTTTCTACAGAATCCTTATCAATTACAAATTCAAAGCTTTCCAAGGGAATAAAGCCTTCCTGGTAAACTTCTTCTATTATATATTTACCATAAGGTAGCTTTGATGACTTGGCCTCGCCTCTAGTATTTGTTATTAAACTTTCTACAAAAACACCATTCTCATCATAGAGATTAAAAATCATTCCAGATAAAGACTTTCCATTTTCATCTTTTTTAATTATTTTAATAATTTTAGTTTCTATTTCAACCTCAATATCTACGTCAATTTCTCCGTTTAATACCACACCTTTTTCTTCAATTTCCACCTCTTCAACACCTATATATTCTTTTATTCCTTCTTCAAATTTATAGTAAACATAGTATGTTCCATCATCAAATTTAGATGTTTCAATTAAACCGTTTTGTGTATATAATTCTTCTAATATATTATTATCTTCATCAACTATAATCGCTTCAAATTCTTTAACAGTTTTACCATTAGATTTTAATCTAATTTCAAAATTAATCATTCCAAAATTTTCTTCTATAGGTGATAGTATAATCTCAGATTCCTCTTCAAGAAACATAATTTTTTTTAGATAATCATATTCACTTAAACCTGGTATCTCTTTTATTTTTACATAAATAACATCTTCATATGTTTCCCCTAATACTACTCCATATTCGTCTGTAACAAGGTCAGAAGAATCACTCATATCCAGATTACTAGATACACTTATAACCGCATCCGATATAGGTTCTCCCAATTCTGTCTCACACATTATTTTATATCTATAAATTGTTATCTCTTCCGCCCTTATTTCTCTACTCTCAAAACTACTTACCATTAACAATACGCCAATAAAAACTAATATAAATATACGTTTACTTTTTTTCATTCTTCCTCCAATAAAAAAAAGACCATATAGTCTTAGGTTAGGTTTTTTATTATTCTAATGTCTTCATTAATAAATTTATTAATAGTTGAGTTATATTTGTCCTCAACTCTAACTAAATAATAGTTTGCATACTCGCCTATAACTTTTACAACTAGTTTGGTATTGTCCCTTTCTACCACATAAAAATTATATAGTTTCAAGTGAACTCCATTTCCATCCCTGTGATAATAGACAGGATTAGTTATATGGTGACGATCTTTCTTCCTAAAATAAGACAAAGAAATCTCCTTTCACACGTACGCATTCTTATGCCTACTGACACCTGCACTATCCGCCAGACATGCCAAATAAATGTTTTGAAAATTGAACGAAATGTTCATAGAAGGATATCTTAGATTGAATTGATATCAACATTAATATATCATTGTATACATGATTAGTCAATTTCAATAAGTTAGGTGGTAATATGAATTTTTCAAAACAACAATTAGATGCAATTAATCACAAGGATGGACCAGCACTAGTTCTGGCTGTCCCTGGAGCTGGTAAAACTACAGTTTTACTAGAGAGAGTAAATTCCTTAATAGATAGTGGTGTGGACCCTAGAAGCATTTTAGCTATGACCTTTTCTAGAAATCAGGCCTTGGATATGGCTGATAGATTTTCCAGTAAATATGGTCATCGCTCAGTGACTTTTTCTACTATCCACTCCTTCGCCTATGGCATAGTTAGATCCTATGCCAATAAAAACAATACCAAGGTTAATTTAATAGAATCTTCCAAGGAGTTCAACAAGTATAAATTAATCGAAAGAATTTTCTATGATATTAATAAAAAGCCTATAAATGATGAAGAACTTGAAGAGTTTTTTAGAATATCTGGTTTCTTAAAGAATACCCTTCAAGACTATCAAACCTATAGCAAAAAGTATCCTACTAGTTTTAGAAACTTTAACTTGCTTTACAAGCACTATGAGGACTTTAAAAAACAACATAATTTAATAGATTTTGACGATATGCTTCTTCTAGCCCTACAGATAATAAGTACGGACAAGGAAATTCTCAGTTACCTGCAAAATCAATTCAAGTACATCCAAATTGATGAAGGCCAAGATACTTCCCTTATCCAGCTAAAGATTATTTATATGATTGCCCAGCCTGAGGACAATATCTTTATAGTTGCAGATGACGACCAATCTATTTATGGATTTAGAGGGGCCAGTCCAGATGAACTATTAAACTTTAAAAGCGTTTATCCTCAAGCAAAAATATTTCTAATGGAAAATAACTATAGGTCAAGTAAAAATATAGTGGATTTATCAAGTAAGATAATAAATAAAAACACCATAAGATATGACAAAAACCTACAGTCTACCAAGGAAGAAAGAAATAAGATAAACCTAATTAGAGCTAAAAACACCAGGATTCAAACCAACTATCTGGTAAAAGAGATTCTAGACAAGGGTAAGGACAAGTCAGTAGCTGTCCTTTATAGAAATAACATTTCTTCTATTAATGTTATAAATGCCCTGGCTGGAAAGATAGATTTCTATATCAAGGATGGAAAGTTTGCCTTTTACGACCACTTTATCATAAGGGATGTTATAAACATGATTAACTTTTCCTATGATCAAACAGACATAAACCTATTCGAAAAAATCTACTATAAATTTAATCTTTACTTAAAAAAAGATTTTATTAACCAAATAAAGATAATGGATCATAAAGACAATATAGTCAATAGACTGGAACAGTGCGATGGAGTTTATACCTTCTACCAGGAAAAGTTTGAACTCCTAAGATACTATCTAAACCAACTTAGATACCTAGATGTGGATGATGCCATTAAATTTATCTTTTCCAACATAGGTTATTATGAGTATTTAAAAGAATACGCCCGAAGAAGTAAGACACCTATCTTAACATACGATAGAGTAATAGATACCCTTATAAACATTAGTAGGGGGTGCAAGACAGTCAAGGACCTGGAAGATAAATTCAAAGAACTAAACAGCCTACAAAGGGAAGCATCCCAAGCTCAAAGTAATATTACCCTATCTACCATACATGGCTCCAAAGGATTGGAATATGACAATGTCTATCTTATAGACCTGATAGACGAAGAGTTTCCCTCCAGCTATTCCATGGGCGATAGGGAAGACATAGGAGTATTGGAAGAGGAGAGAAGACTTTTCTATGTGGCTGTTACCAGGGCCAAGGAAAATCTATCCCTTGTAACCTTAAAAAGATTAAATAATAGGAAGGTAGAACCATCACTATTTTTAAAAGAATTAAAATAGTTGCATTTTCTTTATGAATCATATATCATTAGAATTAATAATAAATCATTGATTGGAAGTAGTAATATATTATGAAGTTTTTAAGAGAACTATTGGCTGGTGAAAAATAGTAGCGGATTATATATGAATGGATCCAAGAGAGCATCTGTGAACAAAGTATCGGATGACGGTCTCCCCCGTTACAGGGATAGGATATGATTGTATCTGAAAGAGGTGTACTTTTTTAAGTATGCGAAATAGGATGGCACCACGAATTTTAAACCATTTGTTCCTTAAAGGGACAAGTGGTTTTTTTATTGGAAAAGGAGGATAAAGATGACTTGAAGAGTAGCTTTAAATAAAATCATTTTAAATAAAAATACAAAAGAAAATTATAAGGAGATTAAAAATGAAAACAAAAGATTTAGTAACATCATCAATATTATTAGCGCTTGGATTGGTTCTACATTACATCTGTCCCCCTTTACTGTTTGGAGTTAAGCCAGACTTTTTACTGGCAACAATGTTTATTTCAATTATTATTTGTTCAGATTTAAAGTCCACCCTAGCCATAGGAACTGCAGCTGGAATTATCACTGCTATGACAACAGGAATGCCTGGTGGTCAGTTGGCAAACTTTATAGACAAAATAATTACTAGTATGTTTTTCCATTTTATTTGCATAAAATTAAGCAAAAATAACATAAATGTAATAAAATTGTCTATTTCAGTTTTCCTATCGACTCTTTTAAGTGGAGCAATATTTTTATTTATAGTTAAAACCATGGCTGGAGCACCGATTAACATGGGATACCTGCTAGTTACTATAGTTTTACCAACCTCCATATTTAATATTTTATTCTCAAACATTTTAATAAAATCTTTAAGCATGGCTGGCCTAAAAAGTGTACAAACGCATAATTAATCGTCATTAGATTTGACTTGAACCTTTTTCTTCTGATAGGCTAAATCCTATAGGAGTGATTAATATTAATAATCAAGAAGACGAAATAAGTAATTATAATAATAAAGGATTAAGAAAAAAAGACTTTTTCATGTTGGGTTTTGGATCCATGATTGGAATTGGTTGGACGGTTGCTATAAATGAGTGGTTTAAGATTTCAGGCGGCCCTATAGGGGCTGCCATTGCATTTCTTATAGGTACTTTTATGATAATACCTATAGGACTTGCCTATGCTGAGATGGCCAGCTCCATACCTCTTTCAGGAGGAGTTATAGCCTATGGCTACAAGGGAATCAATAAGAGGATGTCCTTTGTGGGAGGCTGGTTTGTCATGTTGGCCTATATAATTTTGCTTCCTTGGGAAGCTATCTATATAAATAAGATTTTATTGGTCTTATTCCCTGGCCTAAAAGCTCTACCACCCATCTATAGTATTTTGGGTCATGACATTTATCCCTTGGGCTTGTTGGTAACAACACTTTTATCCCTACTAATGATTTACATAAATCTTAAGGGAGCCAAGTCATCAGGTAAATTGCAAACTGTATTCACATCAATGATTATGATATCAGCAGCTATTGTTATTGTATTTTCATTGATCAATGGAAACCTAAGAAACCTAAAGCCTATCTACTCACAAGTTGAAGGCTATGAACACGATAATATAATTAAATCTATTCTATCTATGATAGTTATAGTGCCCTTTTTCCTATCAGGCTTTGATGCTGTATCACAGTCTATAGAAGAAGCAAAATCAGATAAAATTGAAAAAAGTATTGGTAGGATACTTATCATGTCAATCTTGGCAGCTGGTATTTTCTACATTATGATCATACTATCAGCAGGTTATGCTATAGATTGGAGAACCTTCTCTGAATTGGACTCTCCTTCTGTTGCCATCATGTTTAAGTACCTATATGGAGATAGTAAACTTGGAGATATCCTTTACTACCTTACTATGATAGGAGCCTTGTCAGGCCTACTATCAACCTGGAATGCCATGTTCTTGTCATCATCAAGGCTTATGCAGTCCATGGGTAAGGTAAAGTTAATATCACCCAAGTTCAAGGAATTACATCCTGTCTATAAGACACCTGTCAATTCCATTAGATTTGCCGGTATAGCATCTATTATTGGTCCCTTCCTTGGGATTGGATTAATAAAGCCGCTTACCAATGTGGGTTCCCTAAGTTTTATCATAGGTTGGTTAATAACCTCCCTATCAGCTCTAAGACTAAGAGAGTTGGAACCAGACCTTAAGAGACCCTACAAGGCAGGAAATAGCAAGTTTATTCTTACCATGGCAACCTTAATATCCACCCTACTAATTTTCCTTTTAATAAATCCTTTCTTGGATACTTTTATGGGATACATTAGTTTGGCAATATTTGGAGTTTGGAGCTTGCTTGGTTTAATATTTTACTATTATAGTTTTAATATTAGAAATAGTATAAGTGAAAAGAAAAGACTAGAACTTTTTAATGAAAGCCTATTTTGATTTAAAAGGGGTAATGGCGACTTTACAGTCGCCATTTTTTTTATGCTCAAATGAATTAATTTGTTAGTATAGTATTTTATATTTATTTATTAGATCTTTCTTTTAACCAACCGCTTATAAGTGGTGCTACTTCTTTTTGAGATCTTCCACTTACGAACATTCCTATGTGGCCTGTTGGTATCTTATGAGTTTGCTTGTCTAAACTTGAAACATATTTTTCTAATGGTTCTGATGCTGCATTTGGAACTTGGTGATCTCGTTCAGCATAAACGTTTAATAAAGGCATATTAATATTCTTTAAGTCTACCTTCTTATCGCCTATCATCATTTCACCCTTAACTAATTTATTTTCCTTATACATATCATTAATAAATTGTCTAAAAGCTTCTCCAGCTTGTGCAGGTGAATCAAAAATCCATTTTTCCATTCTCATAAAGTTGCTTAGAGAATCTGGCTCATCCAAATCATCTATAAGATCAACATACTTGTTAACCATAAGTGATAGTGGCTTTAAGGTCAAGAAACCAGTATTCATAAAGTCTCCTGGAATATTTCCATAAGCTTCAACCATATTATCAACATTTAGGTACTTACCCCATTTGAATAATAGACCATCGTTAGTTGAGAAGTCTACTGGAGTAACCATAGTAACCAAGTTTTGAACCTTTTCAGGGTGTAGTGCTGAGTACATTACTGAGAAAGTACCACCTTGACAAACACCTAGTAGGTTTATTTTATCAACGCCATTTTCTTTTCTGATAAAGTCAACAACATTATTGATATATCCTTCAATATAGTCTTCTAAAGTTATAAACTTATCTTCTGGTGTTGGATAGCCCCACTCGATAATATATACATCTGTTCCACCTTCTAAGATATTCTTAATAAAAGATCTATCTTCTTGAAGGTCCATCATAGCTGGTGTATTTACCAGTGCATAGACAATTAGTGTAGGTATCTTATGTTGAGTCCTAGTTCTTTTTTCATAGTGATATAATTTTAATTTATCTTCTTGATAAACAAGCTTTCTTTCAGTTTGGTTAGAAGCAGATACATCTAAATCCATGAATGTTTCCATACCTCTAAACATTTTCTCGTTAGCATCTATTATCTCGTCAAATGATTGTTTCATCTTTTCTAAATATTTTTCATTAGTTTCCATTAATTTTTCAGTCATTTAAATTCTCCTTCCATAGAATCAGTAAGATATAGAACATCCTTATTTATTTTTTTTCTTATTCACTTCTTTATTTTCTTTTTTTTCAGCTTCAAGAACTTCAATTTGTTTATTTAAAGATTTAACTTCTTTCTTTAATTCGTAAACTGTCTTATATAGACTATCAATTTGTCCCTTAGTAACTATAGGTGTAGTTTCTAAGTACTTTTCCATAACCTTGTCAGTTTCGATCTTAAATCTCATTATTGAATCTGTTGTTCTTGCCATTAGGTTAGCAAATTCATCTGTATAGAAGAATACTTCAATTTCACCTTCTAATTTTCTTGTCCAGTAGTCATAGAATTCCTTAAATGATTTTGGCTCTAAATCTTCTGCTGATATAGTCATCCATTCTTCCATAGATTTTCTTGCATTTGCATTGGAAATTGTCGCTATACTACCTAAATATTCTGAAACTGTTAAGATCATTTCTATCATCGCATCAACAGATCTGTTTTGTTGTTCTACCAGTTCCCTATTTGATCCAACTACAGGAGATTTCATCAACGCCCCAACTGTTCTATCATAGTTTTCTTTCCATAACTTAATATATTCTGTTAGTTTTTCTCTTGACATAGGAGCTTGCATCCATAATTCCATCATTTCTGGATAAGTTTCCTTCCAAGGATTAACGAATGTTGATGTTACATCTAAAACTGTTTTAGAGAAGTTTAACGGATTTTCTACAAATGGTCTAAGTTCTTCTGGCATTAATGGTAGTAATGATTCCCTAAACATTTTTTCGTAATTTACCATTGCTTCATCAATGATTCTTTGAGTTTCATCAACAGTTGGGGTTACATAGTTATCGTTTAATTCTGTATAGAAATTATACATTGTTAAATAGAATTTATTGGCATTTAACATTTTTTCAAATACCTTGGATTCGTCAACTCCAAAACTCTTGCCCATCTTTAATGGGTTGTATAATTCCATCATCTTTTCCCATGCTTCCACAGGATTAGTTACCGGCCAATTCATATTGCCTGTTGTCATATTTTTTGTAAAATCAAACATTTGTTGTTGCGCCTTAATCCAATTTTCATAATTGTTGAACATGTCTTCTTTTACATCACCTGATGGAACCTTTGGCATCATAGCGTTAAAGCTATCCATCATGTTTTTTTGAGTATCAATCATGCTTTTGTAAAAATCGAAATAATTATTCATAGTACCCTCCCAAAATTGTAATAACAATTGTTACATTTCCCTACTCTAATAATATAATTAATATTACTTATTTTCAACAGTTGATATACGATTTCATACGAGGTTATTCATTACCTATTCACTTGTATTGAATATTGGTAATTTAATATTAAATTCTATTAATTAATCTTCTTGTTTATTAATTAATACAATATGAATATTGCCTCATATGAATGGTCGTTCACCTTTATGTTGATATTATAATACTACAAGCACCCATGATTTGGCAAGCCTTTTCATTAGAAAAGTCTAATATATAAAATATTCGTAATAATTCATATATATTAATTATTGTTATTTATTTATTAATAAATTATACACAAAGATACATAAGTTTTACTTATTAGCCTCTTAACAGGAAACCGTTTTCTTTAGGAATAAAAAAAGAACTGTTTCCAGTTCTAATCTATTACTACCTTCCAATTTTCTTGATCTTTAGCCTCAAAACACAGGTCTATTTGTTTTAGGGTATTTTTATTATTATCAACTTCCAGGTTTATTAAATCTTCTCTTGTAAAAAAGCCTGATTCAATGGTTTCTAAATTCTTTTTAAAGCTACCATCTATATAATCACACAAAACAAAAAATTTAGTAATGTTATTGATATATTTGGGTCTATTATGCCTATTTCTATCCAGGACAGCTATTAGCTTATTATACTTCACTCTGACTCCTGCCTCTTCCCAGGCCTCCTTTATAGTATTTTCAACTACAGTTTGATCCTCATCCACCCAGCCTCCCGGTAGAGACCATTTATTATTCAATTCTTTTACCATTAAAATTTTATCATCTACAAAGATGGCAGCCCTAGAATCCATCTTGGGAGTCTGATAGCCTAGGTCGCTGGCAAATAGGTCCTTGATTATATCTTTATTAACATCCGTCTTTTCTTCCACCATTTCTATGGAAATTTCCCTTAGCCTTTCATACCTTTCAATATCAAATCTATTGTTGCTATAGGCCAAGCCATTTTGAGCTAGGGCTTGAATTTCCTTAGCCCAGCTTATTATTAAGTCATCCATGATAATATCCCCCTTTTATGTTATTATATTCTATATTATCATAAGTGAAAGGAGCTTATATGGAAGTAGTATTTGGACTAATAATTTTTTTGCTATCTATCCTGGCCTTTATCTTCTTCTATAAGAGAGAAAAAAGAAGCCTTTTAATAGCCCTACCATTTTTTATAGTAGTAGGATCTTTTTTACTATTTTTGTTGACGACCATGAATGTGGCCCGTCCTCTCTTTATGGTGGGAGCTGTCTTAGTTATCCTCCTACTTATTTTCATTCCCCTTTATCTTTTATCATCAATTGTGGTTTTGATAAAGACGGGTATAGACTTGGTTAAAAAGGAAGGCTTTTCCCTAAGCCATATTTTAAGCTTTGGCCTGGGAGTATTCATTTTAGCCTATACAATAATTTATCCTCTTGTCTATGGAAGAATTAATAATAGATACCTGATAAATACCATGGATTTTTTATCCTCTCTTGTGGGATACTTTTATTTCCTACTGGTTCTCTTTATTTTTTCTTCGCTTTTAAACTTAATTCCCAATAAAAAAAGAAACTATAAGTATATTATAGTTTTAGGATCAGGTTTAATTGATGGGAATGTTACTCCCCTATTAAAGTCTAGAATAAATAAGGGACTTGTAAACTATAGAAGGATAAAAGAAAGAGGCTATGACTGTAAACTGATCATGTCTGGAGGTCAGGGGGATGATGAAGCTAGACCTGAAGCCCATGCTATGAGAGAGTATGCCCTTCTTCTAGGAGTAGATCCTGAGGATATTATAGTTGAGGATAGGTCTACTAGCACTGAAGAAAATTTGAACTTTTCCCTTTCTTTAATTAGAAATCTTGAAGGCAGGGATTTTGCTAAAGATAAAACAGAAATTTTAATTACGACTAATAACTATCATGTTTTTAGGTCCTTGGTCATTAGTAAAGACCTGGGAATAAAGGCTGATGGACAAGGGGGAAAAACCAAACTCTACTACTGGTTAAATGCAGCCATTAGAGAGTTTATAGCCCTTATCTATATGAATATAAGTCCCCATCTTTTCGTCCTCGCCCTTTTTTTAGTTAATTTTTTAGTTAAAATGATAGCTGATTTAATAGCGGGATAAAGAAAACCTCAAGTTCTACACTTGAGGTTTTTTCTATACTTCTGCTATTGCTTCTATTTCTATGACAGCATCCTTGGGAAGTCTTGCAACTTCTACCAGGGCTCTTGCTGGTTTATGGCCCTTAAAAAATTCATCGTATTCCTTGTTGATTACATCAAAGTCTTCAATGTTTTTCACAAAAACATTTACCTTGCCTATTTTTTCTAAAGATGAGCCTCCGGACTCTACTATGGCCAATACATTTGATAAACTAGCCCTAGTAGCCTTCTTTACATCAGTTTCCAAGTTACCAGTTTCCATGTTTATTGGCAATTGACCTGATACAAAAATAGTATTATTAATTATAGTTCCTTGACTATAGGGTCCAATAGCCGCTGGTGCCCTATCTGTTTTTATAAATTCCATAAATCCCCCTTAATTTTTATTTATAGTCTGGTCTTATTCTATCATAGACCTTATATGTTTAATCATAATATCTATGGCCACTGTATTTTCTCCCCCCCTAGGAATAATAATATCAGCGTGTTTTTTTGAAGGTTCTACAAACTCTTCGTGCATGGGTTTAACGGTATTTCTATATTGATCTAGAACTGACTCTACTGTTCTTCCCCTTTCTGCCACGTCCCTACTTATTCTTCTCATAAGTCTTTCATCGGCATCTGTATCCACATATATTTTTAGATCCATCAGGTCTCTAAGTTCCTTATTTTCCAAGATAAGAAAGCCATCTATTATAACAACTCTCTTAGGCCTTACCAAATAGGTATTCTCTGAACGAGTATGTAGCTTATAGTCATATTCAGGTCTATAGATTTCCTCTCCCAGCCTTAACCTTTTAATATCTTCTATCATTTCGTCCGTATCAAAGGCCTTGGGATGGTCATAATTTAACTTTTTTCTTTCTTCCAAATCCAATTTGTCATTGGGCTTATAGTAAAAATCATGACATAAAACCTCAATATCATCTTTAAAATGCTGTTTAAACTTATCTACTATTGTTGATTTTCCTGATGCAGATCCCCCTGCAACCCCTACTATCGTTACTTTATCCATATTTAACCCTCATATCTTTATTCTATTTAGATTATAATACATTTTAACTATAAATAAAAATAAATAGTAGTCTTGCGACTACTATTATCTTCTTACATTTGATTCTCTTCCGACCAATCTTTTGCTTCATTCACTGCGTCTAAAGTCGGAACTTCAACTCCAGTGTCTTCATCTCTTTTTTCAACATCGCCATATAAATCACTTGAGGGTTTATCCTTTCCCTCTTGATCGCCTTGGCCTCTTTGTGACATTTCTGCCTTAAGTGTTGCTTCTTTTACTTCATTAAGATCTTTTTTTGACATATATTCCTCCCTATATTTTCCCTTTATCATATATACCCATTATATTTAATAATATTCATTTTTTCTTATATTCTTGACTTTTCTTGTGAATTATTTGCTTTTTATTCATAAAGACCTGGTTAAGCCTCCCTTTCAAGTAAAAAAATCTTTACTAATCCAGCGGTTAAATATAATATAGATGAGAGGTGATTATATGAAAGAGAAGGACCAGATAGGTCTAGGGGAATTATTTCTTACCTTCCTAAAGATTTCCAGTTTTACCTTTGGAGGAGGCTACACCATTATTCCCGTAATTAAAAATGAATTTTCAGAAAAGAGAAATTTAATAAGTGAAGATGACATGCTTCAAATCGTTGCCATCTCACAATCAGGCCCTGGTGCTTTGGCCATAAATGGCGCCATACTTACCGGCTATAGAATCAAGGGATTGGCAGGGGCCCTTATAGCAGCCCTGGCATCAGCCCTACCATCTATAGTTATTATCACTATTATCTCCTTTTTCTATAAAGAATTTAGTGAAAATACTTACGTTCAAGCGGCTCTTACTGGTATGAGTGGGGTCATATCAGCAATCCTCTTGGTTACCACCTATGATTTATTTAAGAATGCAATAAAAAACAACTGGGTCTTTTCCCTACTACTTATGGTCTTTGCCTTTATAGGATCATTTTTCTGGCATCTTAATTCAGCCCTAATCATAGTTATACTAGCCCTAAGTGGACTTATAGTTTTCACTTTTATAATAAAGGAGGAAGATGATGATCTTAATTAAATTGTTTTTTGCCTTCTTTCAAGTGGGACTTTTTGCCTTTGGAGGAGGCTATGCTATTCTTCCCTTTATTCAAGATATTATAGTGGAGGAGCACGGTTGGTTGACCATGGCTGAGATGACTGATGTGGTCACCATATCTCAAATGACACCAGGTCCAATTGCCCTTAATGCAGCAACCTTTGTAGGAACCAAGGTAGCTGGTCTAGCAGGATCTATTGTTGCTACCCTGGGAACAATAATTCCCCAATTTGCTATAATGATTCTACTAGGCTTTCTAGTCTTTGGAGATAAAAAGATCAGCCTACTTGACAGGGCCATAGCCGGATTAAAACCTGGTATTGTTGGTCTGATAGCCGTTGCCAGCCTAACTATGGCCCATTCTTCACTTTTTGGAGGCCTGGACCTTAGTTTGCTAAACCTTAATTATATAGCCCTAGTAACCTTTATAGTTGGCTTTATCCTTACCCTTAAGAAGGTGGATATAGTAAAAATTATTATCTTGGGAGGACTTATGGGCCTTATACTTCAATTTATTATTTAGGAGGTAATATGAATTATATAAATCAAGTTATAGAAGATACTAGAAGAAGGTATCCTCATGAAGAGGAATACATAAATACTGTAAGAGAAATTCTTGGATCCTTGGAAGAGCTAATAAAGGACAAGGAAGACTACTATAGAGAAAATGCGGTTCTTGAAAGGTTAATAAATCCTGAAAGAATTATAACCTTTAGGGTGGCCTGGACTGATGACCAAGGCCAGGTACAGGTAAATACTGGCTACAGGGTTCAGCACTCTTCCCTTTTAGGTCCCTACAAGGGAGGCTTGAGATTTCATCCCTCTGTCAACCAATCTATAATTAAATTTTTAGCCTTGGAACAAACTTTTAAAAACTCCCTAACAGGTCTTAAGCTGGGAGGGGCCAAGGGAGGATCTGACTTTGATCCAAAAAATAAAAGTGATAGGGAAATAATGAACTTTTGCCAGGCCTTTATCACTGAATTATCCAGACATATAGGTCCTTATACAGATGTGCCAGCAGGTGATATGGGAGTTGGTAAAAGGGAAATAGGTTATATGTTTGGCCAATATAGAAAGATTAGAAACCAATATAGTGGAGTTTTAACAGGTAAGGATCTGGCCTATGGAGGTTCCCTAATAAGAATGGAATCCACCGGCTACGGAATAATCTATCTTACCGATGAAATCTTAAAACACCATAAGATGAGCCTGGAAGGAAAAACTATTCTTGTTTCTGGTTCAGGTAATGTGGCCCTTCATACCATAGAAAAGGCCATCGAACTAAAGGCCAAGGTGGTTAGTGCATCTGACTCCCAAGGTTTTATCTATGACCCTAAGGGTATTGATATTGACCTTCTTAAGGATATCAAGGTAAATAAGAGGATGAGAATATCTGAGTATGCAAAACTTAGGGAAGGTTCCAGCTATTTTCCTGGAGAAAAACCTTGGAGACTAAAGGCAGACCTGGTAATTCCTTGTGCCACTCAAAATGAAATTGACCTGGATGATGTAAAGATGATTTTAGACAATGGTTGTCTGGCTCTTATAGAAGGATCCAATGGACCATCCAGTCTGGAGGCTCTAAACTATCTAAAGGACAAGGATATTATCTTTGTACCTAGTAAGGCCGCCAATGCGGGAGGAGTTGCAACCTCTCTATTTGAAATGAGTCAAAATGCCCAACTCCTTGGATGGACCAGTGAAATGGTTGATGAAAGATTGGAGGCCACCATGAGAAATATTGCAAGAAATATTATCACTAGCAATGAAAAGTATGCTTATGATAAAAACTACATGGTAGGAACCAATATATTTGCCTTTGAAAGACTGGTAGACTCCCTACTTAAACAAGGAGTTATTTAAGCCTTTCTCTAAAGCTATTAAGGGATGTGAAATACACATCCTTTTTTCTTACATATAAAAGGCCCTTTTCACTGATGAAAAGGGCTTTTGCTTTATTTATTCTATTCCTCTTAAGGTCTGTCTAATAATGTTTTCAGCTGCAACAACCATCAAGTCCTGGTCCATGGAAGGAGTTGAGGCTTGTTTGTCAATCACCTGTTCTCTTAAATAAGGTATATGAACAAAGCCTGCCATATAATTCTTTTTATGTTTTTTTCTGTAATAGCCTAGGCTATATAGGATATTATTGCAAACATAGCTACCTGCTGAATAGGATATATGAACAGGTATGTTTTTTCCCTTTAAGTCTTCTTCTATCCTATAAAGGGGAAGATTGGAAAAATAAGCATCCGCTCCATCTTCATATATTTTTTGCCTATAGCTTTTACCATCATTATCAGGGATTTTACTATTTATATGATTGATTCCTATAAATTCCAAGCTTATCTTGGACCTGCCTCCAGCCTGGCCAAAGGATATTATAAGATGGGGATCTATCTCTTTTATCTTCTTAAATAAAAGATCATTTGCCCTATAAAATACAGTTGGTAGCTCCAGCTTATAAAGGTCTATTCCCTCTTCTTTCATATCCAACTTTTTAACCAACTCCCAGGATGGGTTTATCTTTTCCCCTCCAAAAGGATCAAATCCTGTAACTAGGACTCTAATCATTGTTGGCCTCCATCTTTTTTAATAGCTTCTACTTCTTTTTCAGTCAAGGACCTATACTCTCCCTCTAAAAGATCTTCATCCAGCTTTAATGATCCCATGCTAAGTCTTTTAAGATAGGTTACTTCCTTACCCACATGGGCCAACATTCTTTTAACCTGGTGATACTTACCTTCTTGTATATAGACATAACATTCATGGTCTGATAGGATTTCCAATTTACCTGGCAGGGTATGTATATCTTCTTCTTCGAAATAAATTCCCTTTTCAAAGGCTTCCATATCCCTTTCTTCCAAAACTCCATCAACTTGGGCATAGTATTTTTTTATGACCCCTCTTTTAGGTGAAAGAAGGCTGTGGGCCAATCTTCCATCATTGGTTAAGAGCATAAGACCTTCTGTGTCTTTATCCAGTCTTCCAGCTGGAAAAATATCTCTTTTTTGATACTTATCTTCCAGTAAATCTACCACTGTTTGATAGCTATAGCCCTCTGTTGCAGAGATTACTCCTTGGGGCTTGTTCATCATAAGATAAATATATTCTTCATAAATAAGTTCTTCATTTTGAAATTCAACCTTATCCTTGTCTATATCTACCTTCTTGGTTGGCTTATTGATTACTTCGCCGTTAACCAATACCAGTCCATCCTTTATATATTTTTTTACTTCTTTTCTAGATCCAATACCCATATTGGACAAAAATTTATCTATTCTCATATAACACCTCTTTCATATTTTACCATAAAAAAGAAGAGGTCAACCCCTCTTCTTCTACTTATATGCTTTTTAACTACTTTTACTTCTGGTCTTTTACAACTTTAGAAGTGGTGAAACCCTCTTATATAATAAGATGGTAACAAATGATGCCAATAGACCCTTTACTATATTAAAAGGTGTCACTGCAAATACCATTATGGTTTCATAACTATTTACAAATTTATTTAACTCAGCTGCCATAGGAACAAATCCATTTACATCTCCTCCAAAGAAGGCCTTGGAATAAAGTGGAAATATAATAAAGTAATTTGATAATACTGCTAGAGCTGTCATCACCAAAGTACCCCATAATAGGCCCTTAACTGCTGTTTTCTTACTCTTATCTCTTTGATAAATCAATGAAGATACTACCACAAAAGCTGATCCTACAATAAAGTTTGATAATTCTCCCACATAGGCTGTAGATGTTCCCTTAATTATAATATGAATTATATTTTTAATTAGAACTATCATGATCCCTGGAATAGGTCCTAGGGCAAAGCCTCCTATAAGACTTGGTACATCTGAAATATCAACCTTCATAAATGGTGGTGCAAAAGGTAGAGGGAATTGAAAATACATTAATATTCCCGCCATAGCTGCTAGTACTCCCACCTTAGCTATAGTTTGTGCTGTGAACAATTTTTCATTTCTACTAGTAATATCCATACTGTCCTCCTAAAATATTTTTTTATTTCAGGGCATAAAAAAAGCCCCTGCTTCGGGGCTCTTCAATCACATAGATTAAAGTAATCTTCTTTCATCCAGACTGTACTGTCGGTTTTGGAATTACACCAAATCAGCTTGCGCTCGCGGACTATAACCGCCGGTAGGGAATTGCACCCTGCCCTGAAGATCTATCTTGATTATAGCAATTAATTATTTTTATGTCAAACCTTCTTTTTATATTCCTTAATGAAGGCTTCATCCTCCAGGATTAAATCCTTCACATTGGCCTTGTATTCCATGTGATGGCGCAGTTCGTGGACTAAAATTTCTTCTAATATTTTTTCCAAGTCCCCATCACTTAAGTTTTTATATACATACTTTATAGATCCAAAGTAAATATTAATCTGCCTTCTAACTCCAAACCTAATATATTTACCCATGATTAAAAGGTCCTTGTTTTTAGCCTCTGGATGAAACTTTATCTCATCCATTAAGACTACTCCCCCATTTAGATCCTTGAATAAAAATTCTGGCATTTGATCTATTATCTTTTCCAGCAATAGCTCAGCCCTATCAATTGTATAATCCATAATCCACCTCTATATTAATATATCAAAGTTAAATAATTTATTCCATAGTTCTTGACTTGTGATATAATAGGATAAAAGAATTTAAAGGAGGATTTATGAAACTAAAATTTAATAAAGAATATGATTTAAGACTTGTATCTGCAGTTGCAGATTGCCACAATCATGAAGATATAGAAAAATTAAGAGATAATGACCTATTTGACGCTAGCAAAGATTCTATCTTTCCAGCCATGGACTTGGATGGTAAGGGTGCTATCTATGTTGGTCTAGGTGAAAAAGATGATATAAGCGAAGAACTTTTAATCAATAGCTTCTTTAAGCTTTCCAAGGAAATGAGAAGATTAAATATTAAAAAAGCCAACCTTAGACTACCATGTGCAGTTAGAAATGACGATGACAAGGTAATGGCAGTTTTAGAAGGTTTCTTACAAGAAGAATATAGATTTGATGACTATAAGGCTGAAAAGAAAGAAATTAAGGAATTAAAAATTTCTTTAGAAGACATTGAAGATGAAAGAATCAAAGACCTAGAAGATAGATTTGAAGAATTAGAAAACCTAATTGCAGGTGTTGCTATTACTAGAAACCTAGTTAATATACCTTCAAATGACCTATACCCTGAAACCTTAGCTAATAAGGTAGTTGAACTTTTTGAAGGAACTAATGTTGAAGTTGAAGTTCTTGATAAAAAACAATGTGAAGACTTGGGTATGGAAGCTATGCTTCAAGTAGCTAGAGGATCAGCTAAGGAACCTAAATTTATAATCATGAGATATCTTCCTCTTAAGGATGATGACAAGCACTTAACTTTCGTAGGTAAGGGACTTACTTATGACTCAGGTGGATATGCTATTAAACCAGCTTCAGGTATGGTTACTATGAAGTCTGATATGGGTGGAGCCGCTTCTGTTATAGGTGCCATGTATGCTCTTAATAAAAACAAGGTTCAAAAGAACGTTGTTGGGGTTGTTGCTGCAGTTGAAAATATGATTTCAGGTGACGCCTATAAAAACGGAGATATTATCGGTTCCATGAAGGGACTTACTATAGAAATAGGTAATACTGATGCTGAAGGAAGGGTAACTCTTGCAGACTCCCTATACTATTCAGCAACTAAATTGAATTCAACAGCCATAGTTGACTTGGCAACCCTTACTGGAGCTTGTATCGTAGCTTTAGGTGAAAGAGTTACAGGACTTGTATCCAACAATACAAACCTTTGTAACCTAATGGTTGAATCATCAATTAGAGCCAACGAATTAACTTGGAGATATCCAGTATTTGAAACCCATAGAGATCAAGTTAAGGGTAGTGTAGGCGACCTTAAAAACTCTACTAAGGGTGGAGCAGGTTCTATAACTGCTGGTGTTTTCCTAGAACACTTTGTGGAAAATACTCCTTGGGTACACATGGATATAGCTGGACCAGCTTGGGCTGACAGTCCATTTGACTATATACCAGCTGGAGGTACAGGAGTACCAGTAAAGACAATTTACGAATTTGCTAAGGCATATGATGCAGAGTAATAAAAGGGCGCTTATGCGCCTTTTTAATTACTTATATAATATGTTATAATTATCTCATCAACTAGAAAGAGGTAAACAATGAAATCGACAGCTTTTATTTTAATGATCATTACTCTCGTGTCTAAGATTACAGGGCTTATACGGGAGCAATTTTTTGCATACTATTTGGGAACAGGTATGCTAAGTGATATATATGGAACAGCTACATATGTCCCCTTTACAGTTTTCGGCTTTATAACAGCTGGAGTTGTGGCAAGTTTTATTCCCATCTACAATAAGGTTCGTACAGAAAAGGGACAAAGACAGGCGGAGAGATTCACTTCCAACCTGGTTAATATTTTATTTATAGTAGCCAGCCTGTTTATTTTGGTCATGATGATTTTTACCACTCCCATAGTCAAGCTTTTTGCCCTAGGCTATACAGAGGGTAAGTTAACCCTGGCAGTTCAGTTTACAAGGTTTATCCTATTAACTCTTTACGCCACAGCCATATCATCGGTCTTTATAGGTTACTTAAATGTCCATGAAGACTTTATTACGCCGTCACTGACGGGTATTTTTATGAATGTCTTCTTGGTCATATCAGTTATGATAGCCTACAAGATGAATAACTTCTTTATTTTGGCCTATGGCTTTGTACTTACAGAGTTTCTTAAGTATATGTTCTTCCCAAAAGCCATAAAAAAGACCAAGTATAAGCACAGGTTTTTTATAGATTTTAATGATGAGTATATCAAGCAGCTTTTAAAAATGTCCCTGCCTATTATAGCCAGCGTGGCAGCTGTTGATATTTCAACCATGATAGACCAGAGTTTGGCCTCCAAGCTCTTTGAAAATACCCACGGGGCTGTAGCGGCCTTAAGGTTTGCATCCCTGGTTCTACAATTGATTTCAGGTGTTGTGGTAGTTTCAGTTACCACTTCCATCTATCCCAGCCTTTCCAAGTATGGGAATAATGGAGAATATCCTAGATTAAAAAAGACCATGATGGATGCCATGATTTCATCCTTAATCTTTGTAATTCCTGCCATGTTTGGAATAATGATCCTATCAGTACCAACTGTTAGACTACTCTTCCAAAGGGGGATGTTTGACGCCGAGTCCACAGCCCTTACAGCTGGTGTTTTATTTTTCTATGCACCCAGCCTGGTAGGCCTTACCATAAAAGATATTACTACTAGAGCCTTCTTTGCCATGGGCAATTCAAAAACTCCAGTAAAAATAACTATTGTACAAGTTATCTTGGATATAAGTCTTAACCTGACCCTATCCTACTTCTTTGGAATCAAGGGATTGGCCCTAGCCACATCCATAGCTTCCATAGTTGCAGGAATTATAACCTTGGTTAGTTTTAGAAGACAGTATGGTAAAATTGGAGAAGAACTATTTATCAAGTCCTTAAGCAAGTTGTTTATCATAAGTTCTCTTATGGGGCTGGTAACCTTCTTTGTATTCAAGCTTTTGGCTGGAATTAATTTCTTCCTAGCCTTTGTAATAACAGTTCTACTGTCCATGCTTGTATATGGACTTCTCTTGGTAATGGTTAACATACCACAAGTTAATATGGCTCTAAGAAATATAAGTAGAAAGAAAAGAAATAAAGCAAAAAGAAGTTAAATTAAATAGATAAGAAGATGGTTAGTTTTTAACCATCTTTTTTGTTTTAAACACAAAAAAAGAAACCCTCAAAGAGAGTTTCTTTATTTATATTCAAGAAATATTATTTTTCAAAGTTCATTTCAGCCATTCTCTTATAGTTAGCATATCTTTCCATAGCTGCATGTTCTGCTTCTACGTAAAGTTCTTCTGCTATTTCAGGGAATGATCTTTCAAGTGAAGTATATCTTACTTCGCCTTTCAAGAATTCTTGGAATGACGCTGTTGGTTCTTTTGAATCTAATATGAATGGATTTTGACCTTCTTCAGTTCTTCTTGGGTCAAATCTATATAGGTGCCAGTAACCAGCTTCAACAGCTTGTTTTTCTCTTGCAATTGATTTACCCATACCAGATTTTAATCCGTGGTTAATACATGGTGCATAAGCAATAACAAGTGATGGGCCATCATATGATTCAGCTTCAACTAAAGCCTTGATTAATTGATTTTGGTTAGCTCCTAGTGCAACTTGTGCTACGTATACGTAACCGTATGTTGACATCATTAAACCTAAATCTTTCTTTCTGATCTTCTTACCTGAAGCAGCGAATTTAGCTACTGCAGCAAGTGGTGTTGCCTTTGATGATTGTCCACCAGTATTTGAGTAAACTTCTGTATCGAATACTAATACGTTAATATCAGCACCTGAAGCTAATACGTGGTCTAATCCACCAAATCCGATATCGTATGACCAACCGTCACCACCAAAGATCCATAATGATTTTTTAATCATATAATCTTTTAATGAAACTATTTCTTCAACTAAGTCATTTGCCTTAGCATCGTCAAATTTAGCATTTTCTGCTAATTTTAATATATCAGCTGATGCAGCTTTTGATTTACCGTAGTCTTCTTGACCTTCAATCCAAGCCTTGAATGCATCATTTAATTCAGTATCAATGTTTAATTCTAAGAATTGGTTCATTAATACGTCTAATCTTTCTCTAGTCTTTTGAGTTGCAAGATTCATACCAAATCCGTATTCTGCAGCGTCTTCGAATAAAGAGTTACCCCATGAAGGACCTTCTCCGCAAGAGTTTGTAGTGTAAGGAGTTGATGGTGCTGAACCTCCCCAAATTGATGAACATCCTGTAGCGTTAGCTATTAACATTCTGTCACCAAATAATTGAGTAACTAATTTAGCATAAGGTGTTTCACCACAACCAGCGCATGCGCCTGAGAATTCTAATAATGGTTGTTTGAATTGTGATCCCTTAACTGTAGTTTCTGCCATTAAGCCTTCTTTATATCCTACTACTTCATTAGCATATTCCCAGTTACCTTTTTGGTTTTCATATTGTTCTTCAAAAGGTTTCATGATTAATGCTTTTTCCTTAGCTGGACATACGTCAGCACAGTTACCACAACCTGTACAGTCTTGAGTAGATACTTGGATTCTAAATGAGTAATCATCTAATCCTCTACCCATAGCTTTTTTAGAAGTGAATGCTTCTGGAGCATTTTCTCTATCTTCTTCGTTTAATAAGAATGGTCTAATTACTGCATGAGGACAAACGTAAGCACATTGGTTACATTGGATACAGTTTTCGATTTGCCATTCAGGTACATGTAATGCGATACCTCTCTTTTCGTAAGCAGCTGTTCCGTGTTCAAATTCACCGTTTTCAATTCCTACGAATGTAGATACAGGAAGTGAGTTACCTTCTTGTCTAATCATTGGAACAACAACGTTTTTAATGAATTCTGGTAATTTTGAATTGTCAACTTCTACGATTTCAGCATCTTTCCAGCTTGCTGGAACATCTATTTCAACTAATGCATTAATTCCTGCATCAACTGCTTCATAGTTCATGTTAACTATAGCATCACCTTTTCTACCATAAGTTTTATAGATAGAGTCTTTTAGATACTTAACAGCATCGTCAAGAGGTAATACCTTAGCCAAGTTAAAGAATGCAGATTGAACGATCATGTTAGTTCTGTTTCCTAATCCGATTTCTTCAGCTAATTTTGAAGCGTTGATTGTGTAGAATTTAATATCATTGTTAGCTATATATCTCTTTAAGCTTCCTGGTAAGTGAGTTTCTAACTCTTCTTCAGTCCAGATAGTATTTAATAAGAAAGTACCACCCTTCTTAAGTCCTTTTAATAAATCATAGTTGTAAACATATGATTGTTTTGAACAAGAAATAAAGTCTGATTCGTCTAATAGATAAGTTGATCTAATAGGAGATTTACCAAATCTTAAGTGAGATACTGTCAAACCACCTGATTTCTTTGAGTCATAGTCAAAGTAACCTTGTGCATACATGTCAGTGTTATCACCAATGATTTTGATAGCTTGTTTGTTAGCTCCTACTGTACCGTCTGATCCGTAACCCCAGAATTTACATCTAGTGGTTCCTTCTTCAACGATTCTGATTTCTTCTTTTACTTCTAATGATGTATTAGTAACGTCATCTACGATACCAATAGTAAATCTATCTCTTGGTTCTTCTTCATTTAAGTTGTCGAATACAGTCTTAATAACTGTAGGTGTAGTGTCTTTTGAACCTAAACCATATCTACCACCAACGATTAATGGAGCATTTTCTACTCCGTAGTAGATTGATCTAACGTCTAAGTATAGTGGTTCTCCTAAAGCACCTTTTTCCTTAGTTCTATCTAATACAGCAATTTTCTTAACTGTCTTAGGCATAGCTGCTAAGAAATGTTCTGCTGAGAATGGTCTGTATAAGTGAACTTTAACCATACCTACTTTTTCGCCTCTTGACATTAATAAGTCAATAACTTCTTCAGCAGCTTCTGTAATTGATCCCATAGCAACAATTACGTTTTCTGCATCTTCAGCTCCGTAGTAGTTAAATAAACCATAATCTCTACCAGTTTTTTCTGATACTTGCTTTAAGTAATCTTCAGTTATACCAACGATGTCGATATAAGCTTGGTTTGAAGCTTCTAAAGCTTGGAAGTAAATGTCTGGTCCTTGAGCTGTACCCATAGTTTTTGGTCTTGATGGATTTAATGAAGCATCTCTAAATGCCTTAATTGCATCATGATCAACCATAGTTGCTAACTCATCGTAATCCCAAACTTCAATTTTTTGAATTTCGTGACTTGTTCTAAATCCGTCAAAGAAGTGAACAAATGGAACTCTACCTTTAATAGCTGCTAAGTGAGCTACTGCTGCTAAGTCCATTACTTCTTGAACTGAACCTGATGCTAGCATAGCAAAACCAGTTTGTCTTGCTGCCATAACGTCTTGGTGGTCACCATATATTGATAATGCATGTGAAGCTAAAGCTCTAGCCGCAACATGGAATACTCCAGGTAATCTTTCTCCAGCGATCTTATACATGTCAGGAATCATTAATAATAATCCTTGTGATGCTGTGTATGTACTAGTTAATGCACCTGCTACTAATGAACCGTGAACCGCACCTGCTGCTCCTGCTTCTGATTGCATTTCAGCAACGTCTACAGTTTGTCCAAAAATGTTTTTTCTACCATTTGCTGACCATTCATCTACAAATTCTGCCATATTTGATGATGGTGTAATAGGATATATTGCTGCTACTTCTGTAAAGGCATAAGCCACATGAGCGGCTGCATTATTCCCATCCATAGTCTTCATAACTTTTGTCATAAATTCCTCCTTAAATTTTGCTACCATTTATTTCACAGTAAGTATTTTACTCACCAGTAAAACTTTGATTTCGTAACTCCTTAATAATTATATAATTGTATATGGAAATAGTCAAATAAAGACTACTCATTATTTAATTCATTGAATAATCTGTTGGTCAAAGCTATGGCAGAGTTGTAACCCAGCCTTTTTTGCCTATGATTTCTAGTTGCTACTTCGATTATCATGGCCAAGTTTCTTCCTGGTTTTACAGGAACTGTCAACCTGGACACCCTGACTCCTAAGATTTCTGTATAGTCTTCATCCAGACCCAACCTATCATACTCTTTGCTGTCATCCCAATCTTCCAAATCAATTACCAAGTCGATTTCCGTTTCTGTCTTTACCGAACCAACTCCATACAACCTTCTTATGTCCAAGATACCTATACCCCTTATTTCCATAAAGTGTCTAATATTTTCAGGACTTCTACCAATTAATTTGTCGTCTATATTTCTTATTTCTACCACGTCATCGGCAACCAATCTATGACCTCTGGTTACCAGGTCCAAACCTGTTTCTGACTTACCTACAGATGATTTACCCCTAATTAGGACTCCTGAACCATATACTTCCATAAGTCCTGCATGAATGGAGATTTCTTCTGCTAAAAATCCTTCCAGGGTAACACTTAGCTTACCTATTAACTTGGTTGTAGCCAGGGGAGACCTGAAAAGTGTCTTGTCATAGTACTTGGCCAAGTCAATTATATCCTGGCTTATTTCCCTATCATAGGAAAATATTATACAAGGTATATCGTGGGACAAGACCCCTCTAAATCTTTCATACCTGGTTTTTAAGTCCAAGGACATGTAGTAGCTGTACTCTACATTTCCTATAACCTGGATTCTCTTATAGGGAAACTCTTCCATATGTCCTGTTAATTGTAGACCTGGTCTATTTACATTCCTATTGTCTATTTCAATTTCTTCATAATCTGAGCTGGCCGTCATAACTTCCATATCTAAAATCTCAGCCAACTTCTGAAGTTTTATCTTTTTTTTCATTTATTCCTCCATGCGAAAATATTTATATATATTTTCCGCCACCTGATTATTTATCGATTCACATTCCATAAGTTCACTAACACTGGCCTTCTTTATCCTATCCAAGGTCTTAAAGTGTTTCATAAGATTTTGCATCCTCTTATTACCTACCCCATCAATCTTGGTTAACTCACTGGTCAACATGGATTTTTTTCTCAATTGATTATGGTAGTTGATGGCAAATCTATGGACCTCTTCCTGGATTTGATAAAGAAATCTATAAAGAGCTGAATTTCTCTTTAAAGGAATTCTTTCATTATTATATATGATGGCATCGGTTGTATGCTTGTCATCCTTGACCAAACCTATTACTGGTATGGACAAGCCCAAGTCTCTTATAACCTCTAGGGCTACATTTACCTGGCCCTTGCCCCCATCCATTATTATCAGGGAGGGCATCTTGCCAAAGCCTGTATTAATGTTTAGGTTTACTTCTTCTTTTATACCCCTTTTTAACCTTCTGGTTAAAACTTCCCTCATACTGGCATAATCGTCAGGACCTTCAACTGTCCTTATCTTAAACTTCCTATACTCCTTGGGTGTCTTTTCCCCCATTTCATAAACCACCATAGATCCTACCGATTGGACTCCTGATGTATTAGATATATCATAGGCCTCAATTCTCTCTAGAGGATAAAGGTCCAAGGTTTCTTCCAAGTGCTTAAGGCCTAGGGATTTACTTCTTTCCCTATCCTCCTTTTTCTTGAAAAATTCCATCATCATATCATAGGCATTGGCCCTAACCATCTTTAATAGGTCTGACTTATCTCCCCTTTGGGGAACCCTAAGACTTACCTTGCTGGCTCTTTTTTCCGATAAAAGCTCTTCAATTACCTCATGGTCTGCTGGCATAAACTCCACCAGGATTTCCTTGGCCACATTGGTCATGGATACATAGAATTGCTTCATAAAGGATGACATGATTTCTTCATTGGACTCATCATAGTTGTTTTCCATGATAAAGTGTTGCCTGTCTATAACCTTACCTGTCCTCATAAAGAAGACCTGAATGGTCACATAGTTATCCTTCTTATAAAGGGCTATCAAGTCAAGGTCATCATTGGAGGTGGATGTGATTTTTTGTCTGGCCATAATCTGTTCTACAGAGACCATAGAGTCCCTATATTTAGCTGCCTGTTCAAATTGAAGCTTGGCTGCTGCAGCCTTCATCTCTCTTTCCAAGTAGCTGGTTAAGATTTCTTCCTTCCCATTTAAAAACGCCTTAATTTGTTCTATATTTTCCATATAACTAGCTTCATCTGCCAAGCCTACACAAGGGGCGGGACACTTATCAATAAAGTAGTTTAAACAAGGTCTCTTAAGACTTTGACCCTTGTCAAAATTTAGATTGCAGGTTCTTATCTTAAAAGTATCCCTTAAAAGATCTATTATGTCATTCACAGCAAAGGCATTGGGATAAGGACCATAGTAAAAGTTCCCATCATTTTTAACCCTTCTAACCTTCATAACCCTGGGATATTTTTCCCTGGTTACCATAATATAGGGATACTGCTTGTCATCTCTTAAAAGAATATTATAGTGGGGCCTATGCTCCTTGATAAAGTTAGACTCTAGTATTAAGGCTTCAACCTCATTTTCTACTATAATATATTCAAAATGATCCACTTTTTCCACCATCTTAAGGACTTTCATGTGTTTATTCTTGTCCTTGTTGAAATAAGACTTAACCCTATTCTTTAAGTTTTTGGCCTTACCCACATAGATTATGGTGTCATTTTTATCCTTCATCAAGTAGACGCCTGGTTTTTCAGGCAGTCTACTTAATTCATTTCTAAAATTTTTCATTATATTGCTTTAGTCATCTCTTCCAAATATTTTAAGTCTCTTCCTTCCAAATGAGGAGAGATCATTTCGTAACATTTTTTATTGTAGTCATTTAACCATTTTATTTCCCAAACTTCCATTTGACTTAAAACCAAAGGTCTAGTATCTATTGGAACATAGGAAAGGGCTTCTAATTTTAAGAATCCTTCATGGTCTTCATCTGCCACTACATGAACTATATTTTCTATTCTTATACCATGGCTTCCTTCTATATAGATTCCTGGCTCTATGGAAAATACCATACCTTCTTCTAAAGGTACGCCACCATCTCTCTTACTAATACTCATTGGTCCTTCATGAACTCCTAGGACAAAGCCTACTCCATGACCAGTACCATGATTATAATCCAAGCCTTCCTTCAACATTGGGTATCTACAAACTGAATCTAAGAAAATACCAGTTGTACCCTTTTTAAATCTTGCTGTTATGGCTGCTATATGGCCCTTTAAGGTTAGGGTATAGTGAAGTTTTTCTTCAAAAGTTAAATCTCCCAAGGCAACAGTCCTGGTTATATCAGTTGTTCCATCCAGGTATTGACCACCACTATCTACCAAGTAAAGACCTTTTTCCTTTAATACTGCTGGTTCTGTCTTGTTAGGATCATAGTGAGGCATGGCCGCATTAGATCCATAGGCTGATATGGTTTCAAAGCTAAACTCTATAAAATCTTTTTGCTCTTTTCTCAAATCAAGTAGTTTATTTGAAGCTAAAACTTCATTTATATTTCCAGTTGAAACTCCTGTTTCCACCCAGCTAAAGAATTTAGTAAGGGCTATGGAGTCCTTGTGAAAGGCGTTTTTAGAATTTTTTATTTCTGTTTCATTTTTCAAAGCCTTCATCAAGGTTGTAAGATTGGTTCCTCTTTTTATCTTCACATTTTTATTTAATTTTTGAAATATTGCCACATTGGTCCTATCTGGATCCAAGTAAACTGTCTTTTGACCCTTTATATCCTTTACAACGTCATAGATATGGTCATACTCATATACTTCTATTTCATCTTCTTCCAACTTGTCTAAAACTTCCTTGGTTAATTTATTTTCATCAATATATAGGAAGGAACTATCCTTGGTAATCATGGCAAAGGAAATAAATACAGGAGTAGCCTTAATATCATTGCCCCTTAAGTTATATAGGTAGGCTATGTCTTCCAAGGCCCCTATAAAATAGTAGTCTACTTCTCTTTGTTCCATCATGGCCCTAACCACTCTAATCTTATCCCTAGTAGACATACCTGCGTATTTCTCATCATGGATAAATACCTTGTCCATAGGTAGTTCTGGCCTATCTTGCCAAATTTCACTTATATAATCAACATCTGTTATTACCAATCTGCCTGGTAGTTGGTCGCTTAAATTATTGTAGGCAGTAAGGGACATACACTTACCATCCAAACCAATCTTTCCAAACTCTGGTACTTCTTCTTGTAAGAATTCCAAGTAACTAATATCTTCCCCCATCCTATATAGGCTAAAGGGAGTATGTTTTAATTCATTTTCCGCCTGGATAAAGTATCTTCCATCAGTCCACAGACCAGCCTTATCCTTGGTGATTACAGCCGTACCAGCTGAACCTGTAAAGCCAGATATGAATTCTCTGGTTGTATAATGAGATGGTAGATATTCTGATTGATGCGGATCTGATGTAGGTACTATATAGGCATCAATGTTTCTATCTCTCATAAGTTCTCTTAATTTATCAACATTATCGTAAATACTCATTTTACACCTCTTTTTAATTTATTATTCATCAATATAATAATATCAGAAAACAAATAAATAATATAGTTTATCAATATATTAGCAATTTCCCTCTAAATATTGATATTTACTAGCAGTTACTTTATAATATGCTTATGTTTATTGATAATAAGTAAGATAAGGTGAGTGATTATATGAAATTAGGAATAGTAGGACTGCCAAATGTGGGTAAGTCTACACTTTTTAACGCAATAACGAAGGCAGGAGCAGAAGCTGCCAATTATCCCTTCTGTACTATAGAGCCAAATGTGGGCCTGGTTGAAGTACCTGATGTAAGGTTAAATAACTTAAGTGACATTAGTAACTCAAAAAAAGTTATACCTGCCGCTATTGAATTTTATGACATAGCTGGCCTTGTTAGGGGAGCTTCCAAGGGTGAAGGTCTAGGAAATAAGTTCCTTGCCAATATACGTGAGTCAGAAGCTATAGTAGAGGTTTTAAGATGTTTTGAAGATGATAATATTACCCATGTAGATGGTTCAGTTGATCCTATAAGGGATATTGAGACCATTAACCTGGAATTAATTTTCTCAGACATGGAACTTATAGAAAGAGTTTTAGAAAGAACTAGAAAGCAAGCCAAGGGTAATAAGGCCCTAAATGCTGAAGTTGAACTATTGGAAAAAATATTGGAAGTTTTAAGTGAAGGCAAGTCTGCCAGAATCTTAGATCTTAATGAGGATGAAAAGAAAATGCTTAAATCCTACCAATTATTGAGTACCAAACCAATCATCTATGTGGCCAACGTGTCAGAAGAAGATGCCGCTAATGATGGAAAGGACAATCCTTATGTCCAAAAAATAAGAGATTTTGCCCAAGGGGAAAATGCCAAGGTAGTTGTTATAAGTGCTGCGATAGAAGAAGAAATTTCCCAATTGGAAGATGAAGAAAAACAAGACTATCTAGAAATGATGGGCCTTGATAACTCAGGTTTGGACAAGCTTATAGTTGCCAGCTATGATTTACTTGGTCTTATGAGCTTTATCACAACAGGTGAAATAGAAACCAGGGCCTGGACCATTAAGAAGGGTACCAAGGCTGTAGATGCTGCTGGTAAAATCCATACAGATATTTCTAGAGGATTTATCAGGGCTGAAATTGTTTCCTATGAAGATTTAATGGCTTCTGAAGGAAGCATGGTAAAGGCCAAGGAAAAGGGTCTTTTAAGGCTAGAGGGTAAGGAATACATTATGCAAGATGGGGATATTGTCCACTTTAGATTTAATGTATAAAAATAAATAGTTAAAAAAATAAGTCGCCAATGGCGACTTATACTATTTCTTGGGTATCTTTTACATCCTTAATCTTAAAGAACTTAAGTTTTTTTCCCTCTAACTTGTAATTTAATTTATCCAGTTCTTTTTCATCATAGACCAGCTTAATGCCAATCTTGTCTCCTACCCTATAACTTTCTTTTTTCCCCTTGTCTATTTGAAAACTAAAGACCTTTCTTAATTCCTTAGGTAGCTTGTTTTTTATCTTTAATTTTATCTTAGGACTTTTTCCCTCAAATTCCATGGCCATATTCTTAAAAAGATCATCTGTATTTAAAACCTTTTTCTCTTTTAGACCCACTACCAAGTACTCCTTGCTGTCTTGGCTGATAATAATTCCCCTTCTATCCAAGTCCTTCTTATCATAAACCAGCTTAAGCTCAATCTTATCTCCATTTTTCAAGTCTTCTTTTTTACTGACTTCTATCTTATAGTCAAATTCTTCCTTATTCTCATCACTTAAGTCCAAGGTCCCCTGGTCCTCATAGCCTATAAAGTTAAGCTGGATTTTTTCAAATAAATCTAGACTTCTAGGTTCGTCCAGGCCACTGGCCTCTAAACTTAAAATATTAGATTTTACATTTATCTTGGCCTTTTTAGCCAGGTCATCATCATAGCTAAAGATCACCTCAACCATGTCTCCATTTTTTAACTCCTGGTCTTGCCCATGTACTTCATAGCCTATACTATCAAAGAATTTTTTCTTGTCTTCAGACTTGCTGGCTATTTTTTCCTCATCTTTTTCGACTTCCACATATCCCAGTCCATTATAGCCCTTGATTTTCAGCTGGTAATAGTCTGAAAAATCAAGGTCCTCTCCCCTATTTATAAATATTAAAATTAAAATTGCCAATAATAATAAAATTAGATTTCTTTTTTTCTTCATTCTATCCCCCATTATATTTATTGTACCATAAGGGTCTTATTTTTTTCTCTTAAATATAAAAAGCTGCCCTCAGACAGCTCTTCTTTATTCGTTTTCTACATATTCGTTTATCAAATCAAAGTCCCCAGTTAAACCATTGAAGTTTAATTCGTAAACCTTTTTCTTGTGGACCTCTCCCAAAAGAATATTTCCCATCTTCCATTCCTTGGCCAAGAGCTTGTCTTCCTCCAATTGGATATTTACATTATCTTTAGGAAGCTTGACCCTATAAATTTTCCCATCTTTTAGGGTATAAACATAGGCTTTTTCTGACCACCTGGTGTAGTTGGAAGTATTAACTACTATAAGTCCATAGGTCCTATCCTTTTGTTGGGCCTGGTAGAAGCTTATATCCTCTATTCCCTGACTTATGGTTTCATATAGGTTTAGATGTTCTTCTTCCTTTAGGTAAATATTAGTTTTACCATCTACCTGGCTTATAACCAAGGTTTCCATCTGACCATCCAAATCGTAATCAAAGGTCTTATTAAAGATGATTTCTTCATCCAAATTAAAGTCTATGATCTGATCGCCTTCAAATTCCATATAGGTAGTTTTCTCCTTGGAATCTTTTTCCAACCTTCTTTTTTCCCTGGCCTTATCCTCTTCTTTTTTAGTCTTTTCAACTTGGCCCAAGCCTTCTTTTATCTTGTTTAGGCTAGAAATAAAAGGATTGTCCAAACTGGTCTTGTCCTCTCCAAGCTTTTCTTCTACTAGAAGATAGTCCTTGTCCAAGGCTTTGATTTCAGTCAAAAGTAGGAGTTCCAAATTAATTTCTTCCTCTTCTTCTTTTTTCATCTCTTTTTTCAATCTGGCAAAAAGCTTGTCCATAAACTTTTCATAGTCTACAAATTCATAGGCTAGATTTAACTTAAATTTTTCACCATCCTTACTTAGGCTTAAATTCTTAAAGTTCAACCTGTCATCAAAGTCTATATAAGATTCAAGTTTTAAGTCTTCTATGGTTAACTCTTTTAAGGAAGCTATAAAATCCCTATAGTTTTTAGAGGCTTCTTTTTCCAGTCCTTCCACCTTAACTATCAGGTCTGGTTTTCCTATTTTTTCATTCTTAGGTTGGTCTTTTAATATATAGTTATAATAGTCCAATCTATCCATGGTCAAGACTTCAGTTAATTCACTTCTACAGTCATTTACCAAGTTTTCCCTGTCCTCTACTGCTAGACCTGACTTGTCTATTAATATATTTGTTCCCTCCAGATTTATAACCATGTAGTTAATACTAGTAAGATCATAGTCCTTATTCAAGTTATTGCCCAAGGGAATTTCAGCCAAGGACTTGATAAATAAAGACTTATTTTTTATCAGGCGGTGGAAATCTTTTTTCATATAGTAGTCGGATAAAACCTCTATCCTATCTTCGCTTATATGATAATTTTCCAACTTATAGTCAGCAAGGATTTTTTCCAATCTTATGGCCAAACCATAATCTCTTGCCTCTTCATCTACTATTTTCTCAAAGTTTCCAGCCTCCAGGTCATATCTTTCTTTAATTTCATCCACCTGGTCCTGGTTGATCTTGTTTATAAGGTAATTAAAGATTAGATAGGTGTCGTCCTTCTGGTAGGTTTCCAACCTATAGGACTTTAGTCCTTCTTCATAGTCTATCCTTATATTGCCACTTTCATCTATAGCCTCATCTATAATATTCTTATCTTCATCTATCAACCTGTCCACTATGTTTTCATTATAAAACTTAAGTATAGCTCCATCTTCTGAATAAGAGTAGCTTAAAAACAGGTCCTTTTTCCTATAGTCCAGTCCTTCTATATTTTCAAAAAGGTCCAACTCTGTGTTTTGACCAAGGCTTATCTCTTCAAATTTGTTTTCTATTAGATAGGCCTCTAAATTATTCTTGGTTAATTTATTGGAACAACCGGTCATTATTAAAAGTGATAAGAGGGCCAATATATAAATTCTTTTTTTCATAGTATTCTCCTTGTAATTATGCTAATTATAACACATGGATAGGCTTATTTAAAAAGTCTTTTAATATTTTGATCCTCCACTATATACTGGAATTCATTTATTTGGTCATCATCAAAGGCCTCCAACATATCATAGAAATCAACTACCAGGTCATATTGGTCCAGGTCCCTTCTTCTAACCCAACGATTCTCACCTTCCTCTGAGGATCTTAGCTCACCTGAAAATTCATCTGTTTTAAAAAGAATAACTATATAACGCATGCCCTGGTAGGGAAATTGTTTTAGCCCACACAGGCGGGGATTTCTTATATCCAAGCCTGTTTCTTCCTTTACCTCTCTTATAACCGAGTCTACAAAAGACTCTCCTTCTTCCACATGGCCTCCTGGAAAGGCATGTCCCTGCCAATCCTTCTTTAGCCTATTTTGTAAAAGGAGTTTATCTCCATCATAAATCATACATAGATTTGTTAGTATTACTCTTTCACTTCTATCCATCTTATCCTCCTAGGCTCCCACCTGGTCCATTTCTTCCAACTGACCCAGGTCCTCTATAGTTGACTTAAACCTATTCTTAAACATAAGTCCAGTCACACTGGCTGCTATAAGATCAGAAATAGCTTCAGCTAAAAATACAGCCATCAATTGGTTGGACATTATCCTTGGAAGGATATAAATCAAGGGTATTAAAAGAAATACCTTTCTTAAAAGGGCTAAAAACAAGGATGTTTTAGCATTGCCCATAGCTATAAAGGTCTGTTGACAGGCCACTTGTATACCTAGGGCAAAGGATCCTGCCATATAGATTCTCAAGCCGTACTTGGCTATTTCTATTATTTGACCATCTGATGTAAAGCCCCTGGCAAATAGGCCTGGAAAGGCCATTATAAATAGCCAAAAAATTGTACTATAGGTAAGGCAGGCTATAAATAAAAGTCTAAAGGTCTCTGCCATTCTTTTCTCGTTTTTTGCCCCATAATTATAGCTCATAATAGGTTGGGCCCCCTGGGTTAAACCTGATAGGGGTAAAAAAACAAACTGCATGACTGAGGAAAGAATGGTCATGGCTCCAACTGCTGCATCCCCTCCAAATCTTTGTAGGTTAGCATTAAAGGCAACTATTATTAAACTTTCTGTAAATTGCATAATAAAAGGTGATAGGCCCAAAAGTATTATGGACTTAACTAAAGGGGCCTCCAAGGTCATATTGACTTTTTTTATCTTAAGATTGCTCTTATCTCCCCTTAAAAACCTTACTACCAAATAGGCTGATAGGCCTTGGGAAAGGATGGTTGCTAGGGCAGCCCCCTTTACTCCCATCTTAAGACCATAAATAAAGATTGGATCTAGGACTATATTGGTAAGAGCTCCTATTAAAACTGTAAACATGCTGGCCTTTACAAAGCCTTGGGAGCTTATAAAGGGATTTAGCCCTAGGGATAGTTGAACAAAGATAATTCCCAGGCTATATATGCCCATATAGTCCATGGCATAACCTATAGTCTCTGAACTGGCTCCAAAAACCATCAAAAGGCTTCTACTAAAGTAAAGGAAAAAGCCTGTAAGAACCAGGGAGATTATAAGTAGAAGATAAAGGGAGTTTCCCAATATTTTCTCAGCTCCATCATAGTCATCTTCGCCCATTTTTATAGAGGCTCTAGGAGCCCCTCCCATACCTATTAAAACTGCAAAGGCTGAAATAATTATAAGAAGAGGGGTAGTAAGACCTACTCCCGTTAAAGCAAGACCTCCCACTTCTTCCATGTGGCCAATAAACATCCTGTCCACCATACTGTAAATCAAGGTTACCAATTGTCCTAGGATGGCTGGTATGGACATGCTAATCAGCAGGTCCTTTACATTTCCATCTCTTAATTTATTTTCTTTCATTCTATCCTCCCCACATTATCCATCATAATAAGACTTATCCTATTAAAGTTAAGCAGATCTTCATAGCTTAAATCCTTAATTAGATTGTCTATAAATTCATCGTTGTATTTTTTTATCTCTTGGATTTGTCTACTGGAAAAATCCTCAATGGTCAAAAGATTGACCCTTTTATCCTTTTTGCTTTGGCTTACCTTAATAATTTTCTTGTCTTCCAGCTCATTTACAGCCTTGGATATAAGGCCCTTGGATACCCCTCGGTATTGGCCAATCATAGTGGCTGTAACATCCTGGTTTCTATTGTTTATTAAAAAAGTCAGCACATCCAACTGGGCTGGACTAAAATTATAAGCTTCCAAGTTGACTTCCATATAGATTTTATATTTTTTTATTATTTGATAATACATATAAAATATATTAGCTTTTTCCTTGTTTTCCATGTCTCCTCCATTAGTTTACTTTTGAACAATATTAAGATTATAGGCCCAACTAGTTCAAAAGTCAACTATTTATCCTGGTTTTTATGCTATAATAAAACTGAAGCTAGAAGGGAGATTTTATGAATAATAAAAATTTAAATGATATAAATGACAAGGATTTAGACCTTGGTCAAGGCCTTGATAATAATGACTCTGAGAGAGATATCTTGGAAGAAGAAAGATCCTTTAAAGAAGAGAGAAAAAAAGATATTACCCAGGTTGGCCTTATCCAACTTTTGTATATTTTAAGTCTTAATGTAATCACAAGCTTGGTGGCAGGTCTTAGTGAAGATATGGGAGTTAGGATGATTGGCGGAACCTTCTTTTCCATCATCATAGCCCTAATAGTATTTAAGAAACCATCCTTTGGCCAAATGGTAAGTGATAAAAAAAAGCAGGCCAGCCTAAAAGATATTCTTTATTTCTTTGGTCTGGGCCTAATCTTTAATATGTTTATGGGCCTTATAATAAATTTACTAGTTAAGGTTTTAAATCTGGATATTACAAATATAACTGAATTGATCCAGGCAGAGGTATCTACTACCACCTACCTTTATGTGATCTTAATAGGTCCCTTTATAGAAGAACTTCTTTATAGGGGAATGATCTTGCAAAGGCTAAGAAAATATGGAAATTTTACAGCCATCTTCTTTAGCTCACTATTTTTTGGACTTATGCACCAAAACCTGGTCCAATCCTTTAGTGTTCTAGGTATAGCCATGGTCTTGGGTTATGTGGCAACCTTCTATTCCTTTAAGGCTGCTCTTTTAGTCCATATACTTAATAATTTATTTGTTATGCTGGTATCATCACTTGCAGATTACCAAATAGCCTACTATATTTTGTCAATAATAGTGTTAGTTATAGCCCTTTATTCCTTATATAGGTTTTTTGGTAAAAACAACAGACAAGCAATTAAAGAAAAACTTTACCTTAGTCCAAAAGACAAGTCCAATATAAAGGCTATCCTTACCAATTGGACCATCATCTTGGTAATAATAGTCCACGTGGCAGTCATGATTCTATCGGAACTTGTCCTAACAGGTATTTAATAAGCCCTAGGGCTTATTTTTTTGATCTTTTTATCAGGCTAATAGATATGAATAAAACTATGGCTACAGCTATTATTCCCCCGTAGATTACAGTTTTCATATCATCTCCTGTGGCAGGATTTACAGCCAAGGTTCCCATGGCATTTAATATTTTTAACATAGCTTCCTCCTTATTCTTATTTTAACATAAAAAAAGAGTAGACCAGCTACTCTCTTCTCTATTTGATTAAGTTCTTATCTAAAGAATCCAAATATTTTTCTAACTCTTTAACAACTGGTCCAATTGTTCCCTCTTCAAATGGATTATTGATACCAACTGTTTTTACAAGTTCCTTAAATGGATATTTTCCACCTAGTTTACATAACTTCAAGTACTCACTCCAAGCTTCTTCATGGTCCTCAAGATCTCTTATGAAGAATTGGAAGGCATTTACTTGAGCTATAGTATAGTCTAAATAGTAAAATGGCATTTCATATACGTGCAATTGTCTTTGCCATCTACCACCATTTTCATAGTAGTCAAACCCATCATAGTCCAAGTGAGGTAGGTATTTCTTTTCGATTTCCCTATACTTCATTCTTCTTTCTTTTGGACTAGCTTCTGGATTTTCATAAACATATTCTTGGAATTCATCTATTGAAGCTCCGTAAGGTAAAAATTGTAGGGCTGATACCACATGGGCATAGTAGTATTTTTCTGTGTCTTCACCAAAGAATAGTTCCATCCATGGGTGGGTAAAGAATTCCATGGACATGGAGTGGGTTTCAGCTACTTCCATAGTTCCATTTTGGTATTCTGAAGGATAGATATCTCTAGACATATATCCTTGGAAGGCATGACCTGCCTCATGGGTTAAAACGTCCACATCTCCTGAAGTCTTATTAAAGTTAGAGAAGATAAATGGCACCTTGTAGTCAGATATAGTTGTCATATAACCACCTGGAGCCTTGCCTTCCTTGGTAGTTAAGTCCATTAATTCTTGACTGGTCATAACCTTGAAAAATTCATCTGTTTCTGGAGATAATTCCCCATACATTTTTTTCGCAGCATCCACAAGAACATCTTCCCCACCTACTGGCATAGGATTTCCACTTAAGAACATTAAAGGTACATCGTAGAACTTAAAGTCTTCAACCCCAATTCTTTCCTTTTGTTCCTTGTAAAGTTTTTGTGTTAGAGGAACTACTGAGTCTAGGATTTGCTTTCTATATTTTTTAGCATCTTCCTTGGTCCAGTCTGTTCTTCCCATTTGTCCATAGGCAACAGGTATAAAGTTTTCAAAACCTAGCTTAAGTCCTATATTGTGTCTAACCTTTACCAGGTCATCATAGATCCTATCTAATTCAGCTTCATGTTCCATAAACCATTCATGGACCTTGGTGCTGGCTTCTTTTCTTTCATCCCTATCCTTGGACTCCATAAAGTAACCCATTTGGGACATATTTCTTTTTTCTCCCTTATAGTCTATAAGGCAGGAAGACATAAGTTTTTGGTATTCCATGGAAAGTTGGTTTTCCTTTATTCTGTCTTCTATAATCTCAGGATTAAATAGCTTCCTATTTACCTCATCCTTGTCCAGGATATGGTGGCCAAATTTTTCAACGATTTCTGGTCTAAATTTAGTATTTAGTCTAATTTCAGATAATCTGGTTGATATTTCTTGAAACTCTGGAAGGAACTTATCAAATTCCTCTTGTTCCTTAGAGTAAAATTCGTCTTGGGTATTTATTGTATATCTGATATAGGCAAGAGTATACATGGTTTGGAAGGTGGATGATTTATCTTCAACTTCCTTAAAACAAGCAAAAAACTCCTCACTTGTTTCCGCCTTTTCCATTCTATCCAATAATTCATTAAATTCTTTTTTTGTCTTAGCAAAATCTGGTCTTTCATATTTCATTTCATTAAATTTCATATTATCACCTCTTCTTATTAGTATACATCCTGGCAGAAATTATGGCAGTAATAGGTATGGAAACCATAAGTCCTATACTTCCTGCTATGGTCCTTATAACTTCTGTCACGATAATGTCCATGTTATAAAACTTAGGACTATTTTGATTATAAATATAAAATAGGATTAAAAGGGGTAGGGAGGAACCTAAATAGGCCAAGACCAAGGTATTGGTCATAGTTCCCATAATGTCCTTACCCACATTCATACCTGACTTATATAATTCTTTTTGACTTAAATCTGGATTGGCCTTACTTATCTCTTCTATGGATGAGGCTATACTCATACCCACGTCCATTACAGCTCCCAAGGCTCCCAATAAAACTCCTGAGTAAAGTAATGATCTAGGAGATATGCTAACATTGGGAATAAACTTAATCATCATGGCCTCCTCAGAAGATAGGCCTGTAATATTGGCCTTGTTTCCAACGAAGTAGGCTATTAAGGCTGCCAGGGCTACACCTATCAAGGTGCCCAAGATGGCGGCCAAGGACTTTTTCTTAAAGCCTGCCACTATAAGGATAGTTATTACTGTCATTAGAATGGCCGCTAGTAGGGCCAAAATAAAGGGCGAATATCCCTTTAAGATTAAGGGCAGTATAACCATGACCAGGCCTATGGATATGGCCAAAGTCACCAGGGCCTTAAGTCCTGAAAACTTTCCTATCATAAGGACTACAAGACCAAAGAAAATCAACAAATAAACCATCCAGTCACTTCTATAAAAATCATAGATGTGAAAATCTTCCATGTATGATTCTTTGTTGGTATCAAATATTATTACCCTATCTCCCAACTTATAATCAACAAAAAAGGATGAGTTTTCTATAAGGTGTTCAATGATTGTCACCACTTCACCCTTTCTATCACCCTTTATTATTTCCACTTCCATGGTCATATATTCATTTAATTCTTGATTTTTCTTCTCTTCATCCAGTTTAAAATTTTCTATTTTTATTATCTTGGCCTTATAGAAGGTCTCATTTTTAAGGTCGCCATTATAGGCTTTTACCTCTAAAATCGGACTTACTATTAAAAGTAAGGCCAAGATTAAAACTACTATTTTTCTTTTTTTCATGCATCTTCCTCACCACTTTTTATTTATATATTAATCTTATAATATTTAAGTGGAAAAAGGAAATTTAAAACAATTGGTTGGTGGAAATAAAGATTACCACTATGGCCAAAGGAATTACTATCTTTATTAAGAAGTAAAATACTTCCTTCATCTTGCTAGATCCTACTGCCTGGTGGTCCAATTCATCAAATAGGTCTTCCTTCTTATAAAACCAACCTAAAAATACAACTTCTATAAGAGCTGCCAAAAGAAGCATAAAGTTTGCAGTTAAATAGTCTAAAAAGTCAAATATGTTTTTCCCTCCCAAGGTAAAATCTGCCAACTGGCCTTGGGACAAACTGGAAAATACTGCTATAAACATAATCCCCAAAGATGAATATAGGGCTGCCTTTTTCCTATCTATTTTCCAACTATCTTCCAAATAAGCTACTACCACTTCCAATAGGGAGATGGTACTTGTTAGGGCCGCAAAAGTTAGAAGAAGGAAAAATAGTACTGAGAAAATATATCCTCCTGTCATTTGAGAAAACACATTGGGCAGGGAAGTAAAGACTAGCCCTGCTCCTTGTCCGGGTTCCAATCCAAAGGAAAATACCGCTGGAAAAATAGCTATCCCCGCTAAAAGAGCTACCACCAAATCCATAACTGATATTTTTAAGGCTAACTTGGAAAGACTTTCCTTTTTACCTATATAGGATCCATAGGTTACCATAATTCCCATACCCAAACTCAAGGTATAAAAGGCATGGCCCATGGCAACCAGAATAGCCTCCTTGGATAGTTGTCCAAAGTCCGGCTTAAATAAGAACCTGATTCCTTCCATTGAGTTATTTAAACTTATGGACTTTAACCCTAACACAAAAAGTATAAGTAAAAGGATAGGTAGAAGAATCTTAGATGCCCTTTCTATTCCCTTTTGAACTCCCTTGGATACTATAAGCATGGTTATAAAAAGTATTATAAAAGTATAAACCAAGGGAAGAAAGGAGCTTGTTGTAAAGTCTCCAAATATACCTGCTATTTCTTGGGGATTTTTCCCCTTAAAGGCATTGCCCAAGGATAGGACAACATATTTTAAGGACCAGCCTGCCACTACAGAATAGTAGCCCATTATTATAAAGGCAGCCAAAACGCCTATGACTCCAGATATATACCATTTTTTATTGGGTGCCAAGTTCTTAAAGCTATTAACTGCGTCAGACTGGCCCCTTCTTCCTATAATCATTTCAGAAATCATCAAGGGAATACCTATAAGGGCGACCATAATAATATAGACTATTAGAAAGGCTCCTCCCCCATATTTACCTGTAATATAGGGAAATCTCCATATATTACCTACGCCAACGGCTGATCCAACAGCAGCGGCCAGTACTCCAAATGATGTTTTAAAACCCTGTCTATCTTTCATAATTCCTCCTAATTTATTAATATACAAATTTAATCATACATATGTTTTAATTTAAAGTAAATAAAAACACTTAAAAAAGTGTTTTTATCGGTTTAAATATTAATTTATTTTGATATTTATAATCAACTTATTCTTCCACTTGCTTTCTAAATTTATATAAAACATCGATTAGACGAGGTTTTTCCTTCCAATAATCGGCACACTTTGGATATCTATTAATTATATGTTCATATTCCCCATCAGTTAATTCTTTATAAATATTCATTGATTTTGTATTGTCAACGGCATCATATTCTGTCAAAGGTGGTGATATCATTCCTTTTTTCAAAAGCTCAACTGTAATATCTTTCAGTTCTGGCACCACATATGCAGTTTTTATCTTCCATCTCTCTTCTTTTTTAGGTGCATAAGTATTAGCTTCTAATTCTTTGAAATACTTCATACTTAAATTTCTTATGGTTCCTCTAACTCCCAGGCTCTTGTCCAGCATGGATGACCATAAAAGTTCAAACTCCCTATCGTGAAGAGGTCCCTCATCTGAGGTTAAAAAATCCATCCTATATTTATTTATTCCTAAAATTATCTGATCCTCATAGGCTATGGGCCTTTCGTCCATATAGGTCAGTTTTACTATCCTATTTCCCACAGGTTTGGTCAAATCTACCAGATACTTAATATTTCCAAAAATATCCAAGGTTGAATACTTAAAGGAAGATCTTTTATCATCAAAGCTAATGGTAACATCTCCCTGGACTGACTGGTTATAAAAACCTGCCGACCACTCCATATAATCCTTAAGATCTCTTCCTGTTACCCTATAGTTGTTAATGTCTCCACCATTGTATTGGTAGCTATTATAGATATGTTTTCTTCTAACCTCTCCCTTTCTCATTAGGGGATAAGGATTGTCTATTTGTGTAGCCACCACATCTGCCCCACTATAGTGAAGCATAACATCTAAGAAGAAGTCTGATAGCTTGGTCTGGGCCACTCTGACTTGGGGAACTCCTGGTATATCGTCTGATTCACTTAGGTCTTCTGTTAAAAATCCAATTATATCATTGGCATAGGTCCTAAGCTCCCTATGGTAGGGATAGAGGATTTTCTCCAGGTCTGGATCACTTTCTATGGTGGAATCAATTAGGATTACCTCACTATGGACTGATTTTAGGCTATAGTCCTTGTCGGCTTTTTCAAACTCCAAATCAATTCTGATTAGGCCTTCACCCCCCTTACCTGGTTGGGTGAAAACAGCCTGATTTATTTTCTTGCCATGGATTATCCTATGCATATGGCCACCTATGACTGCATCTATTCTCTCTGCCCTCTTCACATTGTAAAGAAGGTCCATGGTTCCAGTATTGGCAATATTATTTTCATTGGTGTCCCCCATATGAAAGACTCCGATTAGGGCATCTACTTCAGGTATTTCTTCCAATAGTTTCTCAAGCTCAATGTCTGCATCGGTCACCTGGTAGCCTTTAAGGTTTCCTCTTTTTTCCTCAAAATGCCTAACCATAGGTGTATTTAAGGAGATAAAACCTATTTTTATCTTACCAAAGTGTTTTATATAATAGCCATTTAACGCCCTATAGCCATTTTCCTTATAAAGGTTTCCCATCATGGGAACTCCCTTGTAGTTGGATATGATATTTATCAGAGTCTCCATGCCAAAGTTAAATTCATGGTTGCCCATATTTAAAATTTCATAGCCCATATAGTTTACTACTTCAGTTGCTGGAAACTTGTCTCTATTCAAAAACACGTCCATACTATTGCCCTGGATTAAATCTCCACAGTCTATCAGCATGGTATTAGGGTTTTCCTCTCTAATTTGCTTTACTACACTACTTACCCTGGTCAAACCTCCCCTATCTGTTTTCATATCTAGGGAATAGTCCCAAGGCATATAAAAGCCATGGACATCAGATGTGGCCAAAAGGCTTATAATTTTTGTGTTTTCGTCTTCTTGTCTTGTCAAAATATTTTTAATTATATCCTGCATACTCACCTCTAGGAATGTTCTTCTTTAATGGTTGTGATAAGTCTATACATAATCATATAAATCATTCCCAATAAAAATGGGTAATAAAATGTCACTGCCCTATAAATCAAGGAGTAGGACTTGGCCTTTACAGCTCCTATTATTTGAGTAAATAAAAGGATAAAGGCAAATTCAGTAGATCCAACGCCTCCGGTACTAGGTATGACACCTATAATCATCATTACTATGGCCATGGTTCCAACTATTTCTATAAAGCCCATACTCTTGCCCAAGGCCCTTATTAAAACATAGGGTACCATATACCATTGTAAAAGTTTGGTCATTTGTAAAACTATGGCCAAAACAATCATTTTTTTGTTTTCCACAATAAATTTTGATTCTTCCCTTAGTTTTTCAAATTCATTTTCTAATTTATCAATTTTTTCTTGGTAGACTTCCTTTTGGCTAATTTTTCTTAAAAGTCCTATTAAAAACTGATGGAATTTTTTAGACATGTTTAAAAGAACTAAAAATACAGCTATAATAAAGGCCAATAAAATTGTCAATAAAATATATTTTGCTGCACTGTCATAGACCTTTTTTATAAAGGCCCTATTAATTAAATAACCCATCAATCCCATAATAACAACTGCTATTTTTTGAAATAGGTACATAAAGGTCAAGGCCGACATGCTCTTGCCCACTGATATATCATATTTTTTCAAAAAAGCCACCTGGGCTATCTGGGTTCCTGTTCCAAAAGTAATCCCCCTATAGAACCAGGCATTAAAGGTAGAGCTTAAGGCCCTTCTATAGGTCAATTCTTTTTCATCCTTTAATAGCATCTTAATTATTAGGGGTTCTATTAGAAAGGGTATAAATCCCAATATCATCAATTTAATTATTGTATTAAAATCAATATTTTTTATCTCTCCAATAATATCTTCCAGAGAGTCTCTAAATACAAAATACATAATAACTAAGGCTATAGCTACCACTATCAAGTAGTAGGGTTTCTTCTTCTTATTAGTTTCCATAACATCACCTTTCTTTGTCCTAGTATAATTATAACAAAAAAAGGAGCCATGGCTCCTATTTCTTTAAATATTCAAGAACTTCTTCTGGATTATCCTTGGCCTTAACCTTGTCAAAAACCTTTTCTATCTCACCATTTTCATCGATAATAAAGGTTGTTCTAACTGTCCCCATGCCAACTTTTCCAAATACCTTTTTTTCCTGCCATACTCCATAGGCTGTATGAACTGTTTTTTCCGGGTCAGATAAAAGGGTAAAGTTAAGTTGATGTTTATCTATAAAGTTTGTATGGGCCTTTTGTCCATCCCTACTAACCCCTAAAACTTCAGCTCCCTCATCTCTTATTTCTTGATTTATATCTCTAAAACCACAAGCTTGATTGGTACATCCTGGCGTATTGTCCTTAGGGTAAAAATATAATACAATCTTTTTTCCCCTATAGTCACTAAGACTTACTTCCTTTCCATCTTGATCTAACAATGTAAACTCTGGTGCCTTATCTCCTACTTTTAACATAATATCCTCCTAATTTTATCTTCTTTATATCTACCCTATTTTCTAGGCAGATAAACTTATTTGAGTTTTTATTACTATTTGCGAAACATGATAAAATAATTATATATCTTTCTTATATAAATAATAAATAAATATGTTGACATGCTATTAATCCCCATGTATAATAAACTTATAGCAGGAGTTGAGA
>CALAZW010000019.1 GCA_937926545.1 uncultured Helcococcus sp.
TGGAATTAGAAAGAGTTGAGATTCCTAGAAATGAAGCCTTAGACCTATTTAAGGATAGAGAAGATATTTATAAGGTTGAAATAATAAGTGAACTACCAGAAGATGAGTTAATTACCCTGTATAAGTTGGGAGATTTTGTTGACCTATGTAGGGGACCTCATCTATTGGATGTTAAAAAAATTAAGGCTGTAAAACTATTATCTATAGCTGGTGCCTACTGGCGTGGAGACGAAAAGAATAAGATGCTTCAAAGAATCTATGGGGTTTCTTTTGAAAAACAAAAAGATCTTAAAAAATATGTGAATATGATAGAAGAAGCTAAGAAAAGAGATCATAGAAAATTAGGTAAGGAATTGGACCTATTTTCCATTAAAGAAGAAGGACCAGGCTTCCCATTCTTTTACCCTAAGGGAATGATAATAAAGAATGAGTTGGAAGATTTTTGGAAGGGACTTCATATAAGAGAAGGATATGGTGAAATTAAAACACCTTTAATCCTAAATGAAGACCTATGGCATAGATCAGGTCATTGGGACCACTACCAAGAAAATATGTACTTCACTCAAATAGATGAGGAAGACTATGCTATAAAACCTATGAACTGTCCAGGATCCATGTTGGTTTATAAATCTAAACCACACTCCTATAGAGAGTTACCTATTAAGCTTGCTGAATTAGGCTTTGTTCACAGGCATGAATTGTCAGGTGCTCTACATGGTTTATTTAGAGTTAGGGCCTTTACTCAAGACGATGCTCACATCTTTATGTTACCATCACAAATCAAGGATGAAGTAAAGGACGTAATGAGATTAGCTGATGAAATTTACTCAGTATTTGGATTTAAATATAGGGTGGAAATATCAACTAAGCCAGAAGATTCAATGGGGAGCCAAGAAGACTGGGATAGGGCAACTGAAGCTTTAGAAGAGGCCGTTGAAGAATTAGGTTTAGACTATAAGATAAATGAAGGTGATGGAGCCTTTTATGGCCCTAAGATAGATATTCAATTGGAAGACTCTATGGGAAGACCATGGCAATGTGGTACTATCCAACTTGACTTCCAAATGCCTGAAAGATTTGAATTAACCTATATAGATGAAAATAATGAAAAACAAAGACCTGTTATGTTACACAGGGCCCTTTATGGTTCCATAGAAAGATTTATGGGAATCCTAATAGAACACTATGCTGGTAACTTCCCAGTTTGGTTGGCTCCAGTACAAGCTACTTTAATCCCTGTAAATATGGATTTACACTTTGATCAAGTTAGGGAAATCGAGAAAAGATTAGTGGCTGAAGGCATCAGGGTAGAATTAGATTCAAGAGAAGAAAAAATGGGAAGAAAGATTAGAGATTCCCAAATTATGAAGGTTCCTTACCAATTAGTATTTGGAGATAAGGAATTGGAAGAAGGCACTGTATCTGTTAGAAGACACGGTGAAAAGAAAACTAGTGAAATGTCCATAGATGAATTTATAACTCAAATAAAAAGAGAAATAAAGGACAAGGAACAAAACTAAAAAAACATTGACATGGTAGAACTGGTGTGATATCATGTTGTAATGAAAGCAAGAAGAGGTACCTACTCTCACCTTAGGGCATGGGCTGCTAAGGTTATAATTAAAGATCCGAAACGTAGATTAGGATAGTAGTGGGTATTTTCTCACTACTATTTTTTGTATATTTAGGGAGGTGTAGGATATAAAGGAACTTCAAATTAATGAAGAAATTAGGTTCAAAGAGGTTAGACTTATTGGGCCAGAAGGCGAGCAACTAGGTATTTTCTCATCAAGAGAAGCGTATGACATGGCTGTTCAAAAAGGTAAGGATTTAGTTTTAATAGCACCTAATGGAAAACCACCAGTATGTAGAATAATGGACTATGGCAAGTACAGGTATGAAATAATAAAGAAAAACAAGGAAGCTAAGAAAAAACAAAAGACTACAAACTTAAAGGAACTAAGACTTTCACCAAATATTGAAAGTCATGACTTGAATGTTAAGGCTAGACAAGCTAGCAAATTTTTGACTTCTGGAGATAAGGTTAAGGTTAGCGTTAGATTCAGAGGTAGGGAATTAGGTCATACTGATATAGGTAGAAAAGTATTAGAAGATTTTGCTGCTTTGACTAAAGAAGCAGGTGACATAGAGAAAAGACCAAGAATGGAAGGTAGAAGCATGGTAATGTTTTTACAACCAAAAAGTGAAAAATAGGAGGATTAGTTATGGGAAAAATGAAAACACATAGAGGTTCAGCTAAAAGATTTAAAAGAACTGGATCTGGTAAAATAAGAAGACATAAAGCATACAGAAGCCACTTAACTGGTAAAAAATCACAAAAGAGAATCAGAAACTTACGTAAACCAGCACTAGTGAGCCCTGGGGACATGAAAAGAATAGACAAGATGATTCCATAATTTAGGAGGTAGAGAAAGATGGCAAGAGTAAAAGGTGCAGTTAATGCAAAGAAAAATCATAAAAATGTATTAAAACAAGCTAAGGGATATTACGGCGGAAAATCAAAATTATATAGAACAGCTAACCAAGCTGTTATGAAATCCCTAAATTATGCATATATAGGAAGAAAAAGAAGAAAAAGAGACTTCAGACAATTATGGATAGCAAGAATAAATGCAGCAGCTAGAGCAAATGGTATGAACTACAGCACATTTATTTCAGGATTGAAAAAAGCTAATATTGACGTTAACAGAAAAATGTTATCAGAAATAGCTATCAATGATGCAGAAGGTTTTAAAGAATTAGTTAATATAGCAAAACAAGCATAATAAACAAACATAAAAGTTCCGTTAAGGGACTTTTTCTATTTAGGAGAAACTATGTTTATAAAACGTATTGTCAATAATAAAAGGATTACTAAGAATCCACCATTTTTATTGTTCATAATGTACATTTATTTAATAGTGATAGGCACAGTTCTTCTAATGCTTCCAATCTCTTCAGCGACAGGTGAAGTAACAGGATTTATCGACGCATTATTTACGGCTACATCAGCCCTATGCGTAACAGGTTTAACTACGGTAACTACTGCAAGTCATTGGAATACATTTGGACATGTGGTTATAATTGTACTTATTCAATTAGGTGGTTTGGGAGTTATGACTGCTGCTGGATCTGTCGCCCTTATTCTTAAGAGAAGAATTAGTGTTACTGAAAGGATCCATTTGGCAGAGGAAAAAAATGCAGAGACAATATCAGGCATGGTTAAGCTTATGAGGTATATCTTAAGGGCTACCTTTATTATAGAAGGTGTAGGGGCGATTCTTTTGTCCCTAAAGTTTATACCGGATTTTGGCTTGGGCAAGGGCCTATGGTTTGGAGTTTTCCATTCTATAGCAGCTTTTTGTAATGCCGGATTTGATATTATAGGAGATATGAGTGTTGTTCCTTATGTGAACAATATCCTGGTATCTACGACTATCATTTTATTAATTTTATTTGGTGGTTTAGGATACGGAGTATATAGAGATGTAATACAAAAGAAAAAGTTTAAAAAGTTAACATTACATACTAAAATAGTAATAGTAACAACCCTTGCTATAACCTTGGGTGGCTCTTTACTTGTTTTCTTGTTAGAGTGGTCCAATCCAGCTACCATGGCTGAGCTTCCTTTAAAAGGAAAGATTTTGGCATCTTTTTTCCAGGTGACAACATCTAGAACAGCAGGTTTCTTTTCAATTAGTCAAGGTGGTATGAGACAGGCAACGGCTCTTTTGACCATAATAATCATGTTTATAGGTGGATCCCCTGCAGGTACTGCCGGTGGTATTAAAACAACCACTGTGGCCATGCTATTATTGGTCTCCAGATCAAGTATTAAACAGGCCAAGGATATAACAACCTTTAGAAGAAGAATACCAAATGAGTTGGCTAGAAAGGCGACAACTATCTTTATAGTTGCCATTGTATTTGTGCTTTTAGTTACCTTTCTACTTACTATTATTGAAACAGACAAGGACTTTTTAGATATACTTTTTGAAGTTACATCTGCTTTTTCAACTACTGGTTTAACCAGGGGGATAACCACATCACTTACGACAGCCAGCAAGGTAATAATTGCTGCGACCATGTTGTTTGGTAAGTTGGGACCTCTTACTATGATGTATGCATTTACAACCAAAGAGACACCAAAAGCTTTTAGAGAAGCTGAAGAATCAATTATTGTGGGGTAAGATATGAAGGTTAAAGAATTTGCTATAATAGGTTGTGGTAGATTTGGTAATAGTTTAGCTACTACCTTAAGTGACCTGGGTCATGAAGTTATAGTTATCGATAAGAGAGAAGAAGTAATAAATAAAATCGCACCAGTGGTTACCTATGCTGCTGTGGCTGATGCCAATGATGAAGAAGCCCTAAGAGACTTGGGAATTTCCAATGTGGATACGGCTATTGTTGCCATATCATCAGATTTTGAAGCGTCCATTATGTCAACTATAACCTGTAAAAATCTAGGTATAGATAATGTTGTGGCCAAGGCTAAGAATGATACCCATGCTTTAATACTTAAAAAGGTAGGGGCTGATAGTGTGGTTATACCTGAAAGGGATATGGGAGAAAAGTTAGCCCATAGTCTATCTTCAAAAAATGTTGTTGAATTTTTCAATCTATCATCAGAGCACTCCATCTTGGAGATTAGAGCTCCAAAGAAATGGATAGGAAAATCCATTCAACAATTAAATATTAGGGCCAAATATGGCTTGAATATACTGGGAATTATCAGGACTGATGGCAGGTTAAATGGTAACCCAGGTCCCTTGGATGAAATACTTCCAGGCGACAATCTAATAGTTTTAGGTGATGTAGAGGACCTGGCATTATTAGAGGGGATGGATAATGAATAATATTATTACCAGTCCCAACAATCAAATAATAAAATATACAAAAAAATTAAGATTAAAAAAATTTAGAGATAAAGAAAATAAATTTATTATAGAATCTAGAAAGCTAGTGGATGAGGCCCTAAAGACAGGGCTTGAAATAGACTATATCATAGTGGATGAGACCTACGAATTAAGGGAGGACCATGGCACAAGCTATAGGCTTAAATCCAATTTATTCAAGTCCCTATCCAATATGCAAAGTCCAGATGGTCTCTTGGCTGTATGTGTCAAGAGAAGGGAAGAAGCTAAACTAGCTAATAGGATTTTAGTTATGGATAGGATTCAAGATCCAGGAAATGCAGGTAGTTTGATAAGATCAGCTGAAGCCTTTGGTTTTAGAGATGTTATAATGATTGAAAGTGTTGATGTTTACAATGAAAAGGCCCTAAGGGCTTCCATGGGATCAACCTTTAGATTGAATATTTTGTACAGGTCTTATGACTTTCTAAGAGAATTAAAATCAGAAGGCTACAAGCTTTATTCAGCCGACATGGATGGAGAGGACTATAGGAAGGAAGACTACCAGGACAAGATATTACTTGTAATAGGCAATGAAGGCCAAGGAATTTCCCAAGAAATTGAAAACATTCTAGATAGGACTATAAAAATTCCTATGCAGGGTGAGATAGAGTCTTTAAATGCCGCTATTAGTGGTTCTATAATAATGAGTGAGATTAGTTCAAGATAAGCTGGAAAATTCCAGCTTTTTTCTTTATAATCATCAATTAGTTTTACACTTATTTAGTCTATGCTATAATGTTTTAATAGGGATATAGCGTACATGGAGGAATATATGAGAGATAAATTAAATGAAATAAACAAGAAGACTATTGACCGAATTGATAGTATTAATAAAAGTGAAGAATTGGAAAAGATTAGGGTTGAAATCCTGGGTAAAAAGGGAGAACTTACTCTTATTTTAAGAGAAATGGGGAAGTTATCCAAGGAAGAAAGACCAGTTATTGGTCAATTGGCCAATGAGGTTAGACAGGATATTACTAAGGCTATAGCAGAAAAGAATGAAGAGTTAAAATGGAAAAAACTTCAAAGACAAATAATTGAAGAAACCTTAGATGTTACTGCCCACAAGGACCTTATAAGCATGGGACATAGACACCCTCTACAACAAACTATGGAAGAGTTGGAAGACCTGTTTAGGAATATGGGTTTTGATGTAATAGATGGACCAGAGATAGAAACAGTTGAGAATAACTTTGATAAGTTAAATTCTCCTAAAACCCACCCATCTAGATCCTTAAGCGATACCTTCTATATAGATAAAGAGACTCTACTTAGAACCCATACATCACCAGTTCAAGTTAGGACTATGATGGAGCAAAAACCACCTATAAGAATGGTTTCAGCAGGTAGAACCTTTAGATTTGATGATGTGGATGATACCCATTCACCGATGTTTCACCAAATTGAAGGCCTTGTTGTAGATGAAAATGTATCCATGGCCAATCTTATAGACACTATTAATGTTTTTATTAAGGAACTTTTTGGAGACGATATAGAAACTAGATTTAGACCTCATCATTTTCCTTTTACAGAACCTTCCATGGAAGTGGATGTTTCATGTTTTAGCTGTAGGGGTAAGGGCTGTGAAGCCTGCAACTATACTGGATGGAGCATGGAGCTTTTAGGTTGCGGTATGGTTCACCCAAATGTTTTAGAGATGTGTGGAATTGATTCAGAAAAATATACAGGTTTTGCATTTGGTATGGGAATAGATAGAATCACAATGGTTAAATACGGTATAGATAATATTAGATTATTATATGAAAATGATAAGAGATTTTTAGAACAGTTTTAGGAGGAATAGATGTTAGTACCTGTAAAATGGATGAAAAAATATATTGATATAGATAATTCCACTAGAGAAATAGCTGACAAGGTAACTGATTCTGGTTCACACGTTGAATCTATTACTGACTTAAGCGATGAATTATCAAACTTGGTAATTGGTCAAATCCTTGAGATTAGACCTCATGAAACAATGAAAAAATTATCAATAGTAAAATTAGACTTAAAAGATAAAGAAATAGAGTTAATCACTGGAGCAAAAAACATGCAGGTTGGTGATAGGGTAGTGGCGGCCTTAGAAGGAGCTAGACTACCAGGTGGAGTAACCATTGGCATAGCTGAATTTGGTGGAGTTATGTCACCAGGTATGCTTTGTTCCTACGATGAACTTGCCATAGCTGATGGAGCAATCCCCAAGGAAGTTAAGGATGGAATAATAATCCTTAAGGATGATGTGGAAGTAGGTGCTGATGCCCTAGTTGCCCTTGATATGGACCAAGAAGTTATAGAATTTGAAATAACTCCCAATAGACCTGACTGTCTATCAATGATAGGAATGGCAAGGGAAACAGCAGCAACCTTTGATAAAAAAATAGAATTACCTGACAATAGCCTGCCTCAAGGAGAAGAGGATATTAAAGACTATGTGGAAAAAATAAGTCTGGAAACAGATAAGTGCCACAGGTTTGTAGCTAGGGTTATGACAGATGTTAAGGTTACTGATTCACCACAATGGATTAAAAACTATTTAATTTCAGCTGGAGTTAGACCAATAAACAATATAGTTGACCTTAGTAACTTTGTTATGCTTGAATACGGCCAACCTTTACACATTTATGATTTAGATAAGATTAACCACAAGGAAATAAGGGTTAGATTAGCTGAGGATAATGAAGTATTTACCAGCTTGGACAAGGAAGAAAGAAAGTTGGAAGAAGGAGATATTGTAATTTGTGATGCAGACAATAAACCTATATCTTTAGCGGGAATTATGGGAGGCTTAGACTCAGAAGTTACCGATTCCACTAAAAATATTTTAATAGAGGCTGCAAACTTTGATTCAGAAACTATTAGAAAAACATCAAAGACCTTGGGCTTGAAATCAGAAGCGTCCTATAGGTTTGAAAAAAATATACCTTTGGAATATGCAGAGGAAGCATCCAAGAGATTTGTAAAATTAATGTTGGACCAAAAAGATGGTAAATACATTAATAATAGCTTGGATCAAGGAAGTAGTGCTACAGAAGATATTCAAATAAAACTAAGACCAGCTAGGGCCAATAGTCTTTTAGGAGTGGATTTAGACGAAAAAACTATTATTGGCTACTTGGAAAGTTTAGAACTTGTTGTAAACAAGAAGGATGACTATCTAGTAATAGATGTTCCTTACTTTAGATCAGATTTACACATAGAAGCAGACTTAATTGAAGAAATTGGTAGACTATATGGTTTCCATAATATAGAAGCAAAACCTTTGACAGGATCTTTGACTAGAGGAACCAAGAGTAAGGAAAGGGAGTTTTATGATCATTTAAGAAATGATCTTTATGCCCTAGGCTATCTTGAAACCCTAACATATTCCTTTATAAGCCCTAAGACCTATGATAGGTTAAACTTGGCTGAGGAAAATGAACTTAGAAATTCTGTAAAAATCTTAAATCCTTTAGGGGAAGATTTCTCTGTTATGAGAACTACCATTATAGGAAATATGTTGGATTTACTTAAGAGAAACTTCAACAATAAGGTGGATGACCTAAAAGTATTTGAGTTGGGAAATATATTTAGACCAGATGAAGAAGAAGCTGGAATAGATAATAAGGTAGTTACCATGGGACTTATGGGAGACTATGATTTTTACTATCTAAAAGATTCTCTTATAAAATTATTGGCTAAAAATGGTATCGAAGACTTAAGATTTGTAGCCAACAAGGAAAATGAAATATTCCATGCTGGTAGATGTGCAGATATCTATATAGGAGACGATAAAGTTGGAAATATGGGTGAAATAGACTTTTTAGTTAGGGAAAACTATGACCTATCCAAGAGAGTTTATATTTGTGAAGTTAACCTGGACAAGGCTTACGCTCACAAGAAACCTTTAACAAAATATAAGAAAATTTCAAAATATCCTATGATTGAAAGAGATATTGCCTTGATTTTAGAAGAAGAAGTAGAATCTGAAAGGGTAATTAATATAATAAAAGAAAGTGGTGGAGACCACCTAAAATTCGTTCAATTGTTTGATATTTACACAGGAAATCAAATAGAAGAAGGAAAGAAATCTATGGCCTATAAGATTGGTTTCCAATCAAATGAAAGAACCTTGAAGGACAAGGAAGTTAAAAAGGCTTTTGAAGAAATCCTGGAGGCTTTAAACGAGGCCTTTAATGTGAACTTAAGGGGTTAATCATGGAAAAAATGAATAGGTACACAGTTGAACTGGGAAATAATAGTTATGTTCTTAAAAGTAATAGAAGTAGAGAAGAGACAGACCATATAGTTCGCTATGTGGACAAGGAAATAAAGAAGGCAGAAATTAATATTTCTAAGAGAAACCCAACCATGGTAGCTACTCTGGCAGCCTTAAATATAGCTGATGAGTACTATAATGTGTTAAAGGATCATGAGCATCTTAAGGAAGTAGCCTCAGTACCTATAGAAGAATATGAGCCCTTAAAGGAAAATTATGAAAAAACTTTAAGATCCAATAAGTTGCTTAAGGAAGAAAATGACCAATTGAAAAAAGAAATCAAGGATTTAAAACTACAAGTGGAACTGACCAGTCTTGATAGGGATAATTTTAAATTGGAATTGGACAGGAAAATAACTTCATCAGATAAGATGAAGTTTCACCTGGAAGACTTGATGGAGAAACTTAAACAGCAGGAAAAAGAGACCTTATTGGCCAAGAAGCAATTACAGGAAAATATCAATAGAAATAGGGATATGGATGAAGAATAAATATGAAATATTAGCACCAGTAGGCAATTGGGACATGTTTTATGCAGCAGTTGCCTCTGGTGCAGATGCTGTTTATATGGCAGGACATAAGTTTGGGGCCAGGGCCTATGCCAATAACTTCTCAATAGAGGATATAAGAGACTTGGTAAGCTATGCCCACCTGAGAAATGTCAAGGTCTATATAACAGTAAATACACTGATAAAAGATGAAGAACTAGAGCAAATATACCAATATATACTTGAATTAGTAGAGGCAAAAGTAGATGCTTTGATAATTCAAGATTTTGGCATATATCAAATTATAAGAAAGACCCTGCCAGACTTGGAACTCCATGCCAGTACACAAATGGCTATAAATAGCCTTCAATCAGCCAAGTACATAGAAGACCTGGGCTTTGAAAGAGTTGTGGTTGGAAGAGAGGTGGACCTGGAGGAGATAGATAAAATAAATAAGAAGACAGGACTTGAAATAGAAGCCTTTATGCATGGTTCCCTTTGTGTATCTGTGTCCGGCCAGTGCCTGATAAGTTCCCTAATAGGCCAAAGGTCTGGTAATAGGGGAAGGTGTGCCCAGCCTTGTAGAAAGCTTTACCATATAAAAAACAAGGATGGAAAGGTAATAAGTAAATATTCAGACTCCTTTTTAAGTGCTAGAGATTTAAATATGATAGATGATATAAAAAGACTTCAGGAAATTGGAGTGTTTTCTTATAAGATAGAAGGCAGGATGAAGAAGAAGGAGTATGTTTACACTGTTGTAAATGAGTACAAGAAGGCCTTGGAAGGAAGGACCTATGATAGGGATAGATTGGCTAGCGTATCAAATAGGAAGTTTACCAAGGGACTGCCCCTGGGAGACTTTTCCAAAGACTACTACAATCCTAAAAACTCCATATCTGGAGAGCAGGTAGGACAGATAAAAAAAGACTCAAGAAAGATATTTTTTATAGCTAGTAAGGACCTGGTAAAGGAAGATATAGTCTCAGTTGAAAACATTAAGGGCAGAAGGTTTAATCTGACCTTGACCCAGGATATGAAAAAAAATGAAGGCTGGGATCTTACCAATTATAAGGATCTAAGAGATCAAAGTCTAGTATATAGAATACATTCAAAAAGCCTGGTGGATGATTTGGATGAAAGCTTGAAAAGAGCTTTTAAAAAACCAATAAATTTATACTTGAGCTTGAGAAAGGGATCCAGACCCTATGCCAAGGTTAGCTTGGAGGGAAAAGACCTGGAACTAGAAGGAGACTTTATCATAGAAGAGTCACTTAAGATGCCACTGAAAAGGGAAAAAATAGAAGAACAGATGGACCGAATGGGAACGACTATTTATGAGTTGGCCAGGCTGGAAGTTGACATGGATGAGGATATCTTTATACCAGTTAGCTTTTTAAATAGTTTTAGAAGATCAATAACTGACTTATTGGATGAGGAAGTCTTAAAAAGAAAGGCCTATAATTCTGGTCCTTATCCAGACTTAAGGGAAGAGAAAAAGGCTAGACAAAAGAAACTATCCTATGAATATATGGAAGATTTTTCCAAGGATATTGATTTTTCTAAAATTGAAAGAGTATATACTCATAATTTAGAGAGCATAAAAGTCTTGAAAGCCTTCTATCAAGGTCCAGTTTATTTTGTAGGACCTAGGATAATGACAGAAAAGGACTATGAAGACCTGGCTATTAGCTTGGAGGATAAAAAAGACCTTATTGATGGATTTTCTGCCAATAGTTTGGGAGATGTTCACTTTTATAAAACCTATAAGAAGCCAATTCACCTGGAGAGTTATTTGAATATATTTAATTCCCAGGCCATAGATTTTTTCCTAGAAGAAGGTCTGGATGACTTTAGTCTAAGCCAAGAACTAAATGTTAAAGAGATAGATAAACTGATAAAAAGAGATTCTAAGCTTGAAATAATAGGCTATGGACAAATACCACAGATGATCCTAAAACATTGCCCTGCATCTATATTAAAGGGCTGTGTGGATGATTCCAAGTGTGATACTTGCCCCTATGCCAAGGATATAAGCTTGGAAAATGAATTTGATAGTCTACCAGTTTATAGACACTATGGTTATAGTGAAGTGGTAACAGACAGAGCCTTGAATATATTAGCCATAGAAGACCAAATTAGAAGGCTAGACCTGGATTATATTAGATTGGTAGATAGAGACGATAAGGATATGAAAGATATGGTAGATAAATTCTATGAATCCTTCATATTGGGTAATAAAACATATATAGATTCAAATAAATATATTTTGGGTCACTACGATAGAGGTGTTATATAGTGGAACAAAAAACATTAGAGACAATAGAGTACGATAGGATAAGGGAGGCCTTGGCGGACAAGGCTCATTCCAAGCTGGGAGCCCAAAGGTGTAGAGACCTTCTTCCCAGTACAGATATAGGGCAAGTGGAAAGGCTACAAGAAGATACAAGAGATGCTTTGAAACTAATAATAAAGCACGACAATCCGCCCCTTTATGGAATACACGACCTAAGTAAAATCATGAAAAGATTGGATTTGGGAGGGGTTTTAGACAATAGACAATTTATGCAAATTTCGGATTCCTTAAGAGTATCTAGAAGCTTAAAAAACTACATTAAGGAATATGAAGAAAAAAATGATGATGAAGATAATAGAATATCTGAACTTATCAAGGGGCTTTATTCTAATCTTAGAGTAGAAGAAGAAATAAATAGGATTATAGTGTCAGAAGAAGAAATAGCAGATGATGCATCCAAGAATCTTTTTACCATAAGAAGGGGAATTAAGCAAAGAACCAAGGATGTTAGGGACAGGTTAAATGCCATAGTTAAGGGCAGTCAAAACAAGCTGCAAGAAAACCTGATTACCATGAGAGATGGCAGGTATGTGGTTCCGGTTAAGGCAGAGTCTAGAAAATTTTTTCCCGGCATAGTTCACGACCAGTCAGCATCAGGGCAAACTCTTTATATAGAGCCTATGGCTGTGGTTGAAATAAACAATGAGATAAGAAAATTAGAAATAAAGGAAGTAGAAGAAATAAATAAGATCCTAAGGGACCTTTCAGACCTTTGCAACCTTTACAATGAAGAAATAGCTGGAAATCAGGAACGTTTAGTTGAGATAGACTTTAACTTTGCCAAGGGTCAGTTGGCCTATGAAATGCAGGCTATCAAACCAATTTTAAATGATAAAAATATTATAAATATTAAAAATGCCAGACACCCTCTTCTAAAGGGAAGGGTTGTACCCATAAGTATAAGACTGGGCAAGGACTATAGGGCCCTAATTATTACAGGACCTAACACAGGTGGTAAGACGGTTACCCTAAAGACTTTAGGACTTATGACTGTCATGGCCCAGGCTGGACTACACCTGCCTTGTGACCAATTTTCAGAGCTGGCTGTATTTGAAAATATTTTTGCAGATATAGGGGATAGGCAGAGTATAGAAATGTCACTTTCAACCTTTTCAGCCTCCATGACCAATATAGTGGATATTTTAGCTAGGGCAGATGAAAAATCTCTAGTCCTATTTGATGAGTTGGGCTCAGGAACTGATCCTACTGAAGGGGCGGCCCTGGCCATGTCAATTATAGATGATTTAACCCAAAGGGGAGTTTTAACTGTATCAACTACCCACTATAGTGAGCTTAAGCTTTATGCCATATCTACTGATGGGGTACAAAATGCCTCTGTAGAATTTGATGTGGAGACCCTAAGTCCAACCTATAGGTTGATTATAGGTACTCCAGGAAAGTCAAATGCCTTTGAGATAGCCAGAAGACTGGGCTTGGAAAATAATATTCTAGCAGCAGCCAATGACTATATATCCAAGGAAAATGTGGAGTTTGAAGACCTTATAAGCGACATAGAAACCGATAGGATAAGGTTGGAGGAAAGACTGGAAGAAGTAGAGAAGCAAAAAAGAGACTATGAAATATTAAATGAAAGATTGGAAGACGAAATATCCAAGCATAGGCAAAAGAAGGAAGCTGAAGTGGAAGATGCCAAGGCACAAGCCTTAGCAATTCTTGAAGAGGCCAAGGAAGAGTCTAAAAAAATCTTAAAGTTTGCCAAAAGTCAAACTGGCTATTCTGACAAGGAATTGGATAGGGCCTATACCATGGTCCATGATGAGTACAAGGACCTATCAGAAAAATATGCTAAAGTTAAGAAAAAGAGAATAAATACCAAGGCTCCTATTGACAACCTAAAGCTGGGAGAAACAGTAAAAATCCTATCTATGGATGACCAGGGAGTTGTCCAAACCCTACCAGACAACAATGGTGATTTAACTGTACAAATGGGAATACTTAAGTTTACAGTTAATATTAATGATGTGGTAAAGGTAGAGGAAGAAAAGAAGGAAGTAAAACAAAAGACCAACTATAGAAACATCCTTAAGAACAAGGCCAGTCAAGATTTATCTAGAGATTTGGACCTGAGAGGAATGAATGTGGATGAATCTATAGGTGAAATAGAAAAATACTTGGATGATGCCATTTTAATGGGCTTAAAGGAAGTAAATATCATTCATGGTAAGGGAACAGGTGCCTTGAGAGAGGGAATCACCGAGTACTTAAAGAGAAGTAGATATGTATCCAAGTATAGACTTGGAAGCTTAAAAGAAGGAGGAGCAGGTGTTACTGTGGTAACCCTTAAATAGTATGGATTATAAATTAGAGATTTCAAAAGTATTAAATGGTTTAGATATAGGTATGGAGGTAGAGGAAATCTACTTAAGCATGGAGGTACCTCCTAACAAGGAAATGGGAGACTATGCCTTTCCATGTTTTAGATTGGCGAAAACCTTTAGAAAGTCACCAAACATGATAGCAGAAGATTTAAAAGACAAGATAAAGTCAGACCTTTTAGCAGAAGTTAAAAATGTGGGACCTTATTTAAACTTTTTTATAGACAAACAAAAATTAGCTGAATATACCCTAGTGGAAGTATTTAAAAAGGCTGAACAATACGGTAGCTCCAATATGGGAGAGGGTAAAAATATAATAGTTGAATATTCTTCAACCAATATAGCTAAACCTTTCCATATAGGCCACATCAGGTCCACTGTCCAAGGAGACTCTTTAAAGAGAATTCACAAGCACCTTGGCTATAATACAATAGCTATCAACTACCTGGGAGATTATGGAACTCAATTTGGTATTCTTATATCTGCCTATAGAAGGTGGGGGGACAAGCAAGCCATCAATGAAGATCCTATAAATGAATTATTAAAACTTTATGTTAGATATAATAAGGAAGCGGAAGACCAACCTGAAATGATGGATGAAGCTAGGGATTGGTTTAACAAATTGGAAAATAAGAATGAGGAAGCCGTAGAACTATGGTCCTGGTTCAAGGATATAAGCTTAAAAGAATTCAAGAGAGTTTATGACCTATTAAATATTGAATTCGACTCCTATGATGGAGAACACTACCATTCTCAATTTATATCATCAGTTATAGAAGAGTTGGAAGAAAAGAATCTTTTAGTTGACTCAGAAAATGCTAAAATAGTAGATTTATCAGAAAAAGATGTGGCACCGGCCCTTATAGTTAAGAGCAATGGTTCATCAACCTATATAACAAGGGATATAGCAACTGCAATTTATAGAAAAGAACACTATAAATTTGATGAAAACATTTATGTAGTGGCTACCCAACAAAATCTACACTTCCAACAACTAAAGTATGTTTTGGAAAAGATGGGCTATGATTGGTATGATCAATGTCACCACGTTGCCTTTGGTATGGTGGGACTTAAGGATGGAACAATGTCAACTAGAAAGGGTAAGGTAGTATTTTTAGAAGATGTTTTAAATCAATCTATAGATAAAACCCTTTCCATAATAGAAGAGAGAAATCCGGACTTGGAAAACAAGGAAGAAGTGGCTAAGCAAATCGGTATAGGAGCCATTAAATTCCAAGAATTATTTAATAATAGAATCAAGGACTACACCTTTGACTGGGATGAAATATTAAACTTTGAAGGGGAGACAGGACCTTATGTTCAATATACCTATGCAAGGGCCAATAGTATCCTTAATAAGTATGGTCAAGATGTGGTTTCTGATGTGGACTTTAGCTTTATTAACTCCAAGGAAGAAATGGAGCTAGTAATGGCTATTTACAATCTACCTCAAGTGATAGTTAATGCTAAAAATAAATACGAACCATCCTTAATAACTAGACATTTGACAGAAATTGCCAAGGCCTTTAATAAGTTTTATAATACAACCCATATATTAAATCTGGAAGAAAATGAAAAGAAAGCAAAAATTCTTTTAGTTTATGCGACTAAAATGTCCATAGGCGTAGGAATGAATTTATTGGGAATAGACTGTCCTGAAAAAATGTAGGAGGTTTTATGGAAGTTTTAAAAGATGCACTTACAGTAAATAAAAAGGCCTTTGAAAACACGTTAAAATCCATTAAGAATGTACCAATTATAGCCTTGGTACTTATAGTTTATACTATTTTACAAGCCCTATTTAACCTGCTAATAAGCCCTTTAAATATTTTAGCAAATGGTATGATCGCAGGTATAATAAGATATGTTTTCAATATTTTATTATTGTCCAATCTCTTGGGCATACTATTTTCAGTAGTAAACTATAATAGGATTACCAAGAATGATTTAACCAGTGGTTTTCAAACCTATAAGGGCCAGTTGATGAATACTTATTTCATCTTCTATTTGGCAGAGTGGGTTATTTATTCTTTTGTTAACACCTTAGGCTATGGAGGCTTAAACACCAATGTTCTATCTAGTATTTTACTATTTATAATAATGTTTATTAAAAGTCCTATTTTTGAAATGATTTATTTGGATAATTCTTATGGCATGGATGCCATTAGAAGGTCATTGACCTTTATCAAGGATAACTTCCTTCAATGGGGAGTTATAAATATTATTTTTGTAATCTTTTATCAAAGGTTTTTCCAAGTTTTTATCTATGGAAATCTTTTGTTAAAGGGGCCGGGGCTGGGCTTGATTATAAGGGTCTTACTATCCCTTTGCTTGATAGCATTTGGCCTGGTTTACAAGGGACAACTATTTAGTATTTTGAATAATTCAAGTATGAGAAAAAGAAAGTTTCAAGGGATGTTTTAATTATGACAAAAATAGATGATTATTTTTTAAAGTTTACAGAAGACCTATCCTATATTGAGTTAAAGGATAGTAAGGAAGATTATAGGAAGCTGGGACTAGATCAGGTATCCCTTCCTATAGTTACTGATGATATGATGACTAACATTCTAAACCAGGATTTTTCCAACCAGGTGGATTTGGATTATATAGTTGAGGGTATGTTGGTAAATATTGGGGCTGACCCAGATTTTAAATATTCTTTAGACTATTTTCATATCCTTAAAAAGTTGATGGGAAAACCAGCTGACTATGCAGTAAACAAGGGCCTAGGTAAGCTGGAGAAAAATCCAGACCAGGCTATTTTATTTTTTAGGGCAGCCTATATCTTGGATCCTAAAAATATCTATGCAGCCTATAACTATGCTAGACTTCTTTGGAGAGTGGACTTGGAAGAAAAGGAAGATTTTGTCAAGGAAGCCATAGGAATTTTAGAAGATATTATAGAGGATGATGAAAAGTTTCCCATGTCCTACTATGAGTTAGGGATTATAAACCAGGCTACAGGAAATTATATGAAAAGCTTAAACTTCTATAATAGGACCTTAAGATTAGTTGATAGGCCTGAATTAAAGGAAGAGATAAGAGAAAGTATAAATCAAGTTGAACCTAGTGCCTTGGTCGAGGATGCTATTTATTATATTAATAAGATGGACTATTCCAGGGCCATAGAAAGACTGGTTGAGGCCGGAAAAAACAATAGTGGTTATGACATAGACTATTATTTGGCCATCTCCTATATGAATTTAGGTTATTTAGATATGGCTGAAAGACATATGGATGATGCTTTAAAGAAGGGGGCTGATTTCTCAACTCTTTATATAGATCAAATATATATAAAGTATTCTTTGGGCAAGATAGAAGAAGCCTTAGTTATAGCAAGTGAAGCCTTGGACAAGTATCCTGCAGACATAAAAATCAGGTACAATAGGGCCATGATTTATATAGAGCTAAACCAAATTCAAAAGGCCAATGAAGATTTTGATTTTATTTTAGAATATCAAGATTTATCAGATGAGCTTTTCAATCAAATTATGATTATTAAGGAAAATATAAATAAGAACTAGCTAATATTATTAATTTATAATATTATTTTACATTTATGCATTCTTTGGCTATAATATTAATAGGAATTGTAATATTTTTAACGTTTTAATATTTATAAGATAATAAATAAGATAACGGGAATTATATGAATAACCTTGTTAATATATGAGGCCACTTAGAATGGTTATTCATAAACAAATTACACTTTGGCCTCCCTATGGGAGGTCTTATTATTTATAAGGAGGAAATATGAATAACAAGAAAGAAAATGTATCGGGAATTATTTTATTAGTTGTAGTTATTTTACTAGGAGTGAAAATTTTACCGGGAGCTCCAATTTATTTTAGAATGTTTTCAGGTCTGGCTATAGGTTATACCCTAACAAGGGCTGCTCTAGGATTTGCTGGCGGACCTAATAGGGCCTATAGGAGTGGGTCTACTAAATTATTTAGAGGTCTACTTAGTATGTTCTTTATGTCAGCCATAGTTTTTGTAGGCTTTCAAGTCCTAAAGGAAGAAAGCCTAGTGGCACCATGGGTTAAGCCTATTAATATGGGACTTATTGCAGGATCTGCCCTATTTGGTTTTGGTATGGCTTTTACCTCATGTTGTGCTTCAGGAACCTTAACAGACTTGGCTACAGAGTTACCTAAGGCTTTAATAACCTTGGTTTTCTTTGGTCTAGGTAACTTTTTAGGTATGCCAATGGGGGCTAAAGAATGGGTAAATAAATCATGGATAGAATCTTCAGCTGAAAGAAATGGAGTTTACTTCCCAGATTTATTTAAGAACACACCTTTTGGAGGCTACCTAGGAGCCATAGTAATAACAGGAGCACTTGCTTTGTTTTTTGCCTACCTGGCAAGAAAATATGAGGCTAGAAGGAAAAAAGAAAATACTTATTCACAAGTTGCAGATGAAGTAAACCAAGAAAAGGCAAATCTAAACTTGGAAGAAATGTCCACCTATGAAAGATTGTTGGGGAGACCTTGGACTCTTAGAGAGGGGGCCTTTGTATTCACCATAATATTTGGTGTTTTATTGGCAGCTACTAACAGTGGATGGGGAGTTTCTGGTCCATATGGAATCTGGTTTGGTAAGCTATTAAAGGCCTTTGGTATGGCTCCAGAAACCATAGCTAAAACAGCTGGTGGAGCTTTGGAAAACGGTCAATGGACAGGTAATATGGCTGGTATCATGGGAGACTTCTGGGCAAGTCCTATAGGAGTGCAAAATATAAATATTATTTTAGGTACACTTATAGCCCTACTTACCATGGGAAGATTCTCAGATACATTTAAAGCTGGTCTTAAGATCTCTGGTAAAGAAGCCCTTACTTTTGTAGTAGGAGGATTTTTAATGGGTTATGCAGTAAGACTATCATCAGGATGTAATGCTGGTGGTTTATTTACTCCAATAGCAACCCTATCCTTGTCCGGTTGGATTTTCTTAATCTTTATGACCTTGGGAGCTGTTTTAGGTAATAAGTTAAGAGATAAAATTTTATAAGAAAAGAAGGTAAAAGACTCTAATTAGAGTCTTTTTCTTGTGTTGATAAAAGTTAGATAAGTATATAAATATGAAGGATAAAAAAAACTAATATGAGTTTTGGCTGAAAAATATTTAAATGGGGTAGATATAGATTATAGGATTATAAGATAAAACATTAACCTATACAAATAAACTTATTTATAAATAAAGATATATTATAACTTTATAATATTATTTTACATTTACCTTCTAATCTATTATAATAAAGGTATTGTAATTTATTTAACAGATTATGATATATAAAATATATGGAGGATTGCTAATGAGTAAAAAAGTATTAATTGTAGGTGGTGTAGCAGGTGGTGCATCTGTTGCAGCAAGAGTTAGACGTCTAGATGAAAAAGCAGAAGTAGTTGTTTTTGAAAGAGGACCATATCCATCATTTTCAAACTGTGCTTTACCAAACTTTTTAAGTAGAGAAGTTGAAGAAAGTGATGACTTAATTTTAATGACTCCAGAAACTTTTAAGAATCAATATAATATTGATGTTAGAGTTTTAAATGAAGTTGTTGAAATCAAACCAGAAGAAAAGAAAGTTCTTGTAAGAAACTTAGAATCTGGTGAAGAATATGAAGAAAACTATGATGAATTAGTTTTATCTCCAGGTGCAAACCCAATTTTACCAAGAAGTATTGAAGGTATAGATGGGGAGAATGTATTTACAGTAAGAAATGTACCAGACATTAGAAAGTTAGATGACTTTATCCACGATAATAACTATGAAAATATAGTTGTAGTTGGTGGTGGATTTATCGGTTTGGAAGTAATGGAAAACTTGAAAAAATCAGGTAAAAATGTAACCTTAGTTGAAGCAGCTGATCAAGTTATGGCTCCATTAGACTATGATATGGTACAAATTTTAAATAAAGAAATCATGGACCAAGGTGTTGAATTAGTATTAAGTGACGGAGTTAAGGCAATACATAGCGATAAGGTTGTTTTAGGTTCAGGAAGAGAATTAGTTGCAGACGTAGTTGTTATGGCAATTGGTGTTGTTCCAGAAACAAGCTTGGCTAAAGGCTGTGGTATTGAACTAGGAGAAACTGGTGGAATTAAGGTTAACCAATTCTATCAAACTAACTTAGACAATATTTATGCTGTAGGTGACGTTATTGAAACTCATCACTTTATAACACAAAAACCAACTAGACTTGCCCTAGCAGGACCTGCTCAAAGACAAGCTAGAGCATGTGCAGACCACATGTATGGTATTCACCACTATAACAAGGGCGTTGTAGGATCATCAATTATTAAATTATTTAACTACAATGCAGCATCAACAGGATTAAA
>CALAZW010000020.1 GCA_937926545.1 uncultured Helcococcus sp.
CTTCTTCATTTTCCAAGTCTTTAACATTTAAATATTCATATTTTACAGTTACAGCCTTGTCTTCACTTATCTTAGCTTCCTTGATTAGGGCTGAGTAAAGTTCAGGTTTATGAACGATATCTTCGTGAGGTTTCTTATCCATATTTATTTGCATCTTGTGAAGATCATCATAAATATCCTCATTGTCATCAGCGGACTCTTCTTCAGCTGTTTCCTCGTCCTTTGCTTCTTCTTGATCCTTTTTATCTTCTTCAGGTGTTTCTTCCTTATCCTTGACGTCATCCTTGTTTTCTTCACTGGTATTACCGTCATTTACCTGGACAGTCTTAGAACCACCACAAGCAGTTAAAGCTAGCATTGCAGCCATTAGTATGGCTAATAATTTCTTTTTCATATTTTCCCCCTCTTAATGAAAATCTATTATTATTTAATATTTACTTATTTACTCTATACTACAATATACCCTTAAGTAACATATAGTAACTAATTATACATTTTAACCTCCTATAGAATTTGTTATTTTTAACATTATACCACCATATGACGTATAATAAAAATATTAATTGTATTTATTACCAATATAAGACAATTAATTAATATTTACTTAAATCTATAAGTATTTACATAAACTATGTTATAATATATATGTAAGTGGGTAATATTAATTGGCGATAAATTTTTAGGAGGTAAATACAATGAATGGACCATGTTTAAATTGTGATTTAAGAGATGGGGGATGTCATGATAGGTGTAAAAAAATACCAAGAATTTAGAAGGACGAGAGAAAATATTAACCGCAAGAGATTTATGGCAAATACAAACTTATATTATCCAAGCTTAAAGAAAAGAGAATTTAGATAGGCAAAAAGAGTATTTGATTATACTCTTTTTTTAGGATATAATTTATTATCATATTCCAAAAAATCAATAAGAAAAAAGACTTGCTAAAAACTTTTATTTGTGATATTATTATTTTTGTCGTCAGTGCTTTAGTAATAAGTATTTGACAAAAAAACCTAAAAAGTTTATACTTAGTTGGTAAGCCCGGATAGCTCAGTCGGTAGAGCAGAGGACTGAAAATCCTCGTGTCACTGGTTCGATTCCGGTTCCGGGCACCATAAAAATGCGGAAGTGGCTCAGTGGTAGAGCATCGCCTTGCCAAGGCGAGGGTCGCGAGTTCGAATCTCGTCTTCCGCTCCATAAATGGCGGCATAGCCAAGTGGTAAGGCAGAGGTCTGCAACACCTTCACCCCCAGTTCAAATCTGGGTGCCGCCTCCAAATCTTGAAGTCTTTTGATTTCAAGATTTTTTATTTTAAATAAAATAATATGCTATAATAGGGGATACTATGAATGGATTTTTAATAGATGAAAAGGCGGATGGAGTCATCCTTAGTTACAAGGCAGAGGCTGGTCTGGTTGACTACATAAAAAAATTAAATATAGATATAATTTATAGCCGGAAGGTTAATGTTGACCAAAGGGTTGCAGATCATCCAGACTTGCAGATCCATCCCTTGGATCAGGAGACCTTTGTGGCATCGAAAGATAGCTATGCCTACTATAAAGAAAGACTTGAGCCCTATGGACTAAAAGTGCTAGAGGCTAAGACTTACTTGGATAAAACCTATCCTAAGGATTGTTCTCTTAATGTGGGAAGGGTTAAAAAATACTATCTTACCAATGACAAGGCTATAGATTCATCTCTAGAAAGAGAGCTTAAGGCTAGGGGCCTGGAAGCAATTTATGTTAAACAGGCTTATGCAAAGTGTTCTACAATCCCCATAAATGACTTTATTATAACATCAGATATAAAGATACATAGGTCATTGGCAAAAAAGCAGATAAAAAGCTACTTAATCGGCTATGGCCATATTTCTTTAGATGGCTTTGATAGTGGAATAATAGGGGGAACTTGTGGTATGATTAACCAAAGTCAAATATTATTTACTGGCAATATAGAGAAATATAAATATTATAAAGAATTAATGAATATATTAGAGATAGAAGAAATTGAAGCCCTATATCCTAAGGATGTGGACTTGGTAGATCTAGGTTCAATTATTCCATTAGTTTATAAGAAGAAGGAGGAAAGATGACAGATATAGTTAATCCATCAGTTTTACCAGGATTTATGGAGTTACTTCCAGAAGATCAATTGGTATTTAACAAGATGAGAGAAATAATAGAAAAAAACTTTATTAAATATGGTTTTTTCCCATTGGACACACCAGTTATTGAAAAAGAAGAAGTCTTACTATCAAAAGGTGGTGGAGAAACCCAAAAGCAAATCTTTAAGATTGATAAACAATCTAGAAAACAAGCCCTAAGGTTTGATCTGACGGTGCCCTTAGCTAGATATGTGGCATTAAATGCCAATGAGTTATCATTTCCTTTTAGAAGATACCAAATAGGTAAGGTATATAGGGGAGAGAGAAATCAAAGGGGTAGATATAAAGAATTCTACCAATGTGACATTGACATTATAGGCAATGAAAAACTAGGCATATATAATGATGCGGAAATACCAGCTGTTATATATTCAGTTTTTAGAGACATGAACTTTACTGACCTACAATTTCACCTAAATAATAGAAAACTTTTAAATGGTTTTTTTGAAAGTTTAGGAATTGAAGATATGGAAGCTTCCCTGAGAGCCATAGATAAGTTGGCCAAGATAGGTGAAGACAAGGTAAGGGAAGAACTTTTAGAAGCTGGCTTAAATGATGGCCAAATAAATGAAATATATAAGTTTATCAAGGACAGGGAAAGTAATCAGGAAGTTTTAGAATTACTTGATTCATATGAAATAGAAAACGAGCTATTTAAGACCGGCCTTGAAGAATTGAAAACTGTTTATGAATACATGCAAAAGTTTGGCATACCAGAAGATAATATAAGATTAAACCTTAGTATTACTAGAGGATTAGACTACTATACCGGAACGGTTTATGAAACCTTCTTAGTGGGTTATGAATCTATAGGATCTGTATGTAGTGGTGGTAGGTATGAAGACCTGGCCTCTAACTTTACCAAACAAAAATACCCAGGAATTGGCTTATCAATAGGTCTAACCAGACTATACTATCAATTAAATGAAGCTGGCCTACTAAACTTTATGGGAGATAAGGGCTATATAAGAGCTCTTGTTATACCTATGGATGAATGTAATCTGGACTATTCTATAGATGTGGTAGATAGCTTAAGAAAACTAGATATAAGAAGTCAAATCTATACTGAAAAGGCTAAGATGAAAAAGAAATTCCAATATGCTGATAGGATAAATGCGGACTATGCAGTTATTATTGGTGAAAGTGAAATGGAAGAAAACAAGGTATCGCTTAGGAATATGAAAACAGGCGAACAAGAAATTATAGATAAGGAAAAATTAGGGGATTTCCTAAAATAGGAGGAAGAGATGGTTGAAGTAAGATTTCCCAATGGGGATAAAAAAGAATTTGAACAAGGTGTTCTACTATTAGATGTTGCTAAATCAATATCAGAAGGATTGGCAAGAAATGTTTTAGGCGCAGTTGTAAATGAAGAAATCAAGGGCCTACAAGAGCCTGTAATGGAAGATGCAGATGTTAGATTTGTAAAGTTTGATGACGATGAAGGAAAACAAATATTTTGGCATAGTTCATCTCACTTGATGGCAGCTGCCATAGAAAAGTTATATCCAGGAGTAAAATTTGCCATAGGACCTTCTACTGATTCAGGTTTCTATTATGACATAGATAGTGATCATGTATTTACACCAGAGGATTTAGAAAAAATTGAAGCTAAAATGAAGGATATAGTTGGACAAGGTTTGGAATTAGAAAGAGTTGAGATTCCTAGAAATGAAGCCTTAGACCTATTTAAGGA
>CALAZW010000021.1 GCA_937926545.1 uncultured Helcococcus sp.
CTAGTGCCTTATCTCCTACTTTTATCCTAATCTCATCCTAATTTTCTCCTCTTTATATCTACCCTATTTTCTAGGCCACTAACATGATTTTAGTTTTTATTACTAAATCATCAAAGATTTCTCTTAAAAGCTCTTCTTCTCTAGTTATTACAAAAAAGATATATGTTACATCTAGGTCTTGATCATAGTCTATTTTAATCTTTCCCAGCATATCAACCAAGGGAAAATCTTCTTGATCATAGTCTCTAGGTGGGCTTCCATATTGGAGATAGCCTAAAAGTTTCTCTTTTTTCTTATGTAGAGGACCATTGGTCCTTATACTGGCCTCTAGAGTAGAATCTTCCATAGATGATATAGAGTAGGATAAAAACTTATCCTTTCTCTCGATTCCCAAAGATCCCATAACCAAATTTAGCTGGTCTTTTTTTATAAGCCTTTCCACCTGGTCCAAATTATCCAGACCATAACTTCCCTCTATGACATAAAGCCCATAGTGACTATTATAGAAGGGGCTATCCTTGTCATAGAAAATAGACCTTCCTTTTTCATAAGATCCATAGTTATAATAAATATCAAGTTTTCTATCCTCTATCTGACTTTGATATAACCTTATTTTTTCATTCCATCCTTCCATAAGGGGAAGATCCAACTTATAGCCCCTATCATCCAAGAGCTCCTTTCTAGAAAAAGATCTTTCCTGGATAGATAAAGCCACATTAGCCCTAGACTCTACAAAAATACTAGTGAAAACAAAAAGGTAGATAAACAAAACCAAGACAACCAATAACCTATATCTTCTCTTCATACTACCTCCAAGAACATAAACAATTAAACAAAGTGACTCCTAATAATCAGTCTCTCTAGATTAAAGAATTACACTACTCTCAAACAACGAAATTGGGGACATAGATTTCCATTTTGTTTCACTACATTAAAGAATTACACTACTCTCAAACAGAACTAAAGCAGGTGGTATTAGGTCATTTGTTTCACTACATTAAAGAATTACACTACTCTCAAACTACGATAGATGTTGTATTCCATCTGATAGCGTTTCACTACATTAAAGAATTACACTACTCTCAAACTACCCGTCATTGCTTAATAAAGCTTTAGGGGTTTCACTACATTAAAGAATTACACTACTCTCAAACATATAAGGACGCCAGATGCGACATGAACATGTTTCACTACATTAAAGAATTACACTACTCTCAAACATTGGTAGAGTCCGCATCATCAGCCATTAGAGTTTCACTACATTAAAGAATTACACTACTCTCAAACAGTGGCGTAGGTGATGAAGTGGCTGACCACGGTTTCACTACATTAAAGAATTACACTACTCTCAAACTCCTAAGTAGTACTCTCTTAATATTTCGTAGTTTCACTACATTAAAGAATTACACTACTCTCAAACAGTGAAATTGCTAATCCTCTCTATTTTGTGAGTTTCACTACATTAAAGAATTACACTACTCTCAAACGATGCTAAAGACGCATTGATTTGCCTTGTAGTTTCACTACATTAAAGAATTACACTACTCTCAAACTTCCCCTTTACTGCTCTAACTCAAATTCTTGTTTCACTACATTAAAGAATTACACTACTCTCAAACACATTGGGAAATATATCAGAGTAAACCACCGTTTCACTACATTAAAGAATTACACTACTCTCAAACAAGCTACTTGTACTGTCTACTCTGTACAATGTTTCACTACATTAAAGAATTACACTACTCTCAAACATTGGTAGCCCATCAACTCCTATTCCATGCGTTTCACTACATTAAAGAATTACACTACTCTCAAACTCCAACTCTGCCTGCAATTCTAAAACATTAGTTTCACTACATTAAAGAATTACACTACTCTCAAACTTATCTCTTTTATAATCCATATTATTCATTGTTTCACTACATTAAAGAATTACACTACTCTCAAACAGTCATTAACCTTCCACAATAACCACATTTGTTTCACTACATTAAAGAATTACACTACTCTCAAACCAACTACGAGGGCCCAACTTCCAAGGCTCAGTTTCACTACATTAAAGAATTACACTACTCTCAAACTATCAGGAATGAGGTGTATGAGAATGGCAAGTTTCACTACATTAAAGAATTACACTACTCTCAAACATATTGTCTGGTAAAGCTTTTTGTATTTCAGTTTCACTACATTAAAGAATTACACTACTCTCAAACCTCAAACAGCATATATATAACATAAACCTACGATATTTATGTATATATGAGCTATTTAGATTTGATTATTCATTCTTTAATATATTTCAGATAGATCTCTATCTATTATATATATTTTATCATATTTACTATTAAATGTTATTTCTCTGTTTTCTATAAAGAGTAAATTTATTTCTTTATTTGTCTTGTAGTTCAATAACTGATTATAGGTTGTTTGCGTGAGAAAAGCTTTTAAGTTAATTAAAACGTATGTCTCAATGTTAAAAAAATCAGTATAGACATCTAAATAGTTAATTAGCTTTTCTATAAAACTATCAAAGTCATTATAAAACTCAAGATTTATTGCCTTTAAGATATTTTTATAATCCACATCCAAAGAATACTGCATATCAATTATGAGGTCATTTTCTATCTTGCTCATTAAGTTATAGATTTGGGCATTTAATTCTTGTACCTCTAGGTTATAATCATTTTTTGTCTTGTCTAAATATTTATATAATTTGTTTTTTGATTTAGTAGAATTTATATCAAGGCTATAAATATCTGTAAGTATATCTAAACTTTTTTTCATATTTAATATCTTTTTATTAGATAATACAAAGCTGCCCTCTTCTCCATTGGCTTGGCCTATCAATTCATTGGTTAATTTATAAAATTCTTCAGCATCCTCTATCACTACTGTATATATCTCATCTTCCTTAAAGTCTATACTAAATAAATAGTCAGGGTGAACTAGTTTCATAAGATTATCAACCTTTCATCTGTGTCAATATAATCACTTTGACCTTGGCCTACTATATACTCTATCCTAGCAAATTGTTTTTCTGTAACTACTAAAACTTGAACCAATCCTCTACTAGGCTTGTTCTTACGTATATTTCTTACTATTCCATTAGATACACTCGTATTAGATGCTATCTTCGTATAAACTGATTCCTGCATCATAACAAAACCACTTTTCAATAAAAACTTTCTAAACTTTCGATACTCCTTCAATTCTTCTGATGATACTGATGGCAAGTCAAACATAACTATTACTCTCATATATCTATAACTCATAGCCTATAAATTTAATTTTAGAGATATCTCTATCATTTAGAGCTTCAAAAATAGAATTAACATATATTGAAATAGCATTATCAAGATCGTATGACTTGCCTGTAATAGTTACTTTCTCTTGAAACATACTAACTAATAATTCCTTTTCCTCTGACTCTAAACACTCAAATCCATTCAAGTAAACTAACTTATCAACAATTGGTCTAAAAGGCTCCATTAAATCTGATGATAGGTTAAAGTGATTAAACATATTATCATGATATATGCCAAGCTGGGTTATATATCCTGCAGCTACAATCTCCCTATTAAAAGCAGACAACAATATAGTGTAACCATAGTTTAAACAAGCATTTATTGGTGTATCATCACTTCTGGTAAACTCCTTGCCATATAAACTATTAAAATAAACCTTTGCTGCATGTCCCTCTCTATTGGTCTCATCATTGTGCTCAATTGTATTTAGATAGGAATTTAAAAGCTTCCATTCCTCCTTATCAAGCATTTTCAATAACATCATCTGATTTTTTATCTTTTCATAGACTATTTCAGTCCACACCATTTCCTTGGTTTCTTCTGTCCATCTTATTTGTGTTCTAACCTTATTAGACGTATCGTGACTACCATAATAAGGTAATAGCTCAGATATAGGATTTCTCTTTTTATCACAAAATACTACCTTAATCTTTCTTTCAATTAACTCAGCCATCAAATATGATGTTATCGTAACAGATGTACTCTCAACTAGTAGCAAAGATATTTCATCAAGAAATATCTTCACTCTATCACCATTAGTTCTTACTATCATAGCTCCCATCTTATAATCTAACTTTGCTCTATTGGTAATACACACTGTTCTCCATCCCATATTATATCTCCAACAAGTTTACTTTGTTTTCATAAATACCTGTTATAGATTGATTTATCAATTCAAAACTCTCATTATTATTAATTTTTTTATTGTTCTTAAGAATACCAACTGATTTGCTTTGATTTATCTTTCTAAGATCTGCCGTCTCACTCGTACATCTAAAAAGCTTCAATATTTCTAAAATCACATATCCCTTATCATCTATTGATAATGATTTAAATACATCAAATCCATCTTTAACTAGTCCGTAAATATATGAATATTTTTTAGCATATACAGATGTCCCCAACTTGTTTTCTAACTCAATATATATCTTTATTAATTTTTCATCGGTTATTTCTCTCTTTTCATATTCATGTATCCTTTTATCAATATCATCATACCCATTTGATTTTACTATATTTCTTATTTCTTCTTCTTTATCCTTATCAATAATTAATTGTACATTTGATTTTAATAACAAAGCATTATTACTTCTACCAGTTACATTCATAGGAAATCCATCTATCTTAAATAGTGAACCAATTTTTATTTCCTTATACCTTACTTCTGGATCTATAAGTTCCAGGGTATTTATTAGATAATCTCTTCTTACTTCTTCACTTTCCAAATATTCATCTGCTATTAGAATTGGTATAGACTCTATCGTTCTTACTCTATTTCCCTTTTTATCACTATGTTCTATCAAGGAAAAATAAGCCCCAGAAACCTTATTATAGCCTCCATATTTTTCTATATCATATCTTTCATCACTTGTTTTTATAGGAGCCTGTCCTTTTCCTTTAGGCATTAAGGTCTGATCATAAAAACCACCTGTTGCTCTAAAACTTCTAAAGGTATAAAGGATATCATTTTTATCCATTTGTTTTTTTACCTGACCTATAGATTCATTCTTACCAGTTATCCAGGCTTTTTCTTCTCCACGAATTACATCAAAATCATACATTCTAGCCAGGTTGTACTGTCTTTTCTTGGCTTTTTTAACGTAGTTATAAGGTGATCTGGTGAATTTAGTGTGATAAACATTTCCCACCACTATATTTAAGTAAGCATCCTTTGCATGGTGGTAATCGTTTATTTCCCTTACCTTTAATAAATCAAACTGATGCCTAAAATCAGATACATTATTAGCTTTTACATAGACTATTGCCGTATCATCATAAATTTGAGAAAATATTTCTGCTGCCGCCTTGGATGACTGCCTTGTTTCTACCAATTGTCTGGCTATAAAGTTGGTAAGCTCTGTATCTGATAATCTTTCCCTTCTAACCAATCTTTTATATTTTTCCTTACTTATAAAACCTTTGCTTTCCAACATCTTCCAATAATTTTTCTGTTTATTCACAATGGATTGTTCCAATGGGTAAGTATCACCCTTTTGCATATTGGCCTGTCTTTTTACCAATACTCTATTGTTTAAGCTATCATCCTTAGTTAAAGATCTAGGATAAATATGGTCTATATCATAGACATTAGTATTAAATAATTGATGAAGATCTATATTCTCTCCCGAATACATACACTTACCTAGCTGAGTATAGTATAAGAATAATCTATCACTTCTAAATTTATTCTCTTCTGTCTTTTCAATTTGATCTAGAAAGTCTTTTTCACATTCCTTACAGGACTTATACAAATCCATAACTTGTTTTTTCCTACTACTGGTCCTTCTAGATACCTGATGTTCTCTGGCTACTTCTATAAATATTTTATCTGGCTCTTCTCCCATAATATTAACAAGTTCTTCTGTTATCCTTATGGTCTGCCATAAGGACCTTTTAACAGCTGGTGATAGATACATATCATCTAGGTCCTCATAGGAAAAATCTTTTCCTTCAAAGTTTATATCATTAAGTTTTTTAATTTCTTCTAAAAAATCATATTTAAAACTTAGAAGCTCCATTAAATTATCGTTGCTGTCCCACATCAAGTTAATTATAGACTTCATTTCCCCTTGATCATCAGTATGATAAACCTCAGTTAAGAACTCCCTAGAAAGTCTTCCCCAGTCATTAAATCTTTTATTTCTAAGCTTATTTATCTGATCTTTAGATAAGATTTCTCCCAGGTTATCCTCTAGAATTTTCCTATACATCCTCTTATCTTCACCAAATAAGGTGGACCACCTAATAATGTCTTCTGCAACTTTTTCACTATAGGAGTCCTCCAGCACAGACCTCAAGTAATTATAAGAGGATAAATTGGATTTAAAATCTGTATCTATTCCACTTATAGTATCATTTTTATCTATCAAGCCTTGGCCCAATAAATAATCTCTTAACCTCTTATTAGTCACCCTATCATATTGGGTAAACAGCTCTTTAAATATCTTCTGTTTTATATCAACTGGAACTTCTTTACCATTTATTTTTAAATTATTTAACTCATTTAAAACCATAAACTTGGAGTAAAGGATAGAATTTTTAGGTAGAACATCCTTGCCTATAAGATAACTACACTTATTGGTCATCCTTTCAATAAATTCACTTGCAGAAGCCTGCCTATCAATTTTCTCATCAAAATTCCAAGGATAAACCCTTCCTTCTTTCTTCCTGACAGACCAAGCAAAACCATCCTCGCCATGGTAGTTATTCAAAGGTCCTACATAATAAGGGATTCTAAATTCATGAAGCTGTAAAATTTTATCCTTTATGGAAAAACCATCTTCTTTCGTTCTTAAAAATGGATAATCTGCCTCTGCCCTAGCTAAAATAAGCTTTAACTCTTCATGATGAATTTGATAGGGTATAACACTATTATCGCCACTTCTTTGTTTAGGTAAAAGACTTCTTAAAGCACTTTCTTCTAAAAGTCTGTCTATAGTAGAGTCTTCTTCCTTTATAGTCTTTAATTGTTTCTCTATCTCCTTATTTATATCTTCCATACTAAGCTTACCCTCTATGTACTTAGTATAAGATTTAGCATACTTATCAGATCTAAACATATCCCTATACTTGTCTTTTCCCAAATATGATTTATAAACTGTTTTCAAGTCTCTTAAGTCACTTGCATGCTTATCATAGTCTCTTATCTTAGCCTTGGATAAATACTTTTCTCCACTTAAAAGTCCTTCTAAAACAGACCAATCATAAATGGCCTTTAGAATTTCAAGTAGTAAGAAATCATCCCCTAGCAGCACTCTTAGTTCTTCCTCTTCTTCCTCATAACTTGCTTCGGAAAATTTATAGCCAGTATTTTCCCAATCTTCCAAGTCCAAATTCAAGTAAAGATTAGATAGGTTTCCCTTTTGTCCAACTATAAATTTTATTATTTCTTTCTCTAACTTATTATTTGCAAAAATCTTCTTTAGTTCCTTATTCTTATCTCTTAGATTTAGTCCCTTATCCTTAAGAATATTTCCTATTTCCCCATAGTCTTCTCTTTGAATATTGAAATTTTCATCTATATTTTCCCTTACATAGTCCCCTAGGGAATCCATTAATCCATCAAAGCTATCTTCCACTGAAAAACTTTGACCTTCAAATAAAAAATGTCCTCTATTACTTAAAATATGGCTGATGGCCAAATAATATAACCTGATATCTCTTTTTTCATCCGCAGTCATAAGGTCATATCTCAAATGATAAATTGTAGGATACTTAGCGTGGTAGTCCCTATCATTAAAGTTCTTATCATTAAAAATACTATACTTTCCAGCAACCTTCTTATCTTCCTGCCTAAAGAAACTCTCATCAAGCCTTAGATAAAAATCTGGATCAACCTTTTCAATTTCAGGCCCTAATAGTTCTTGTAAGATTTCTATTCTTTGTTTATTTCTTTTATTTCTTCTCCTAGCTGTCCTAAACATCCTTCTTTCTTCTGCTGTTTGCGCCTCATCAAAAAGTCTAATTCCCCAAAGGGACTTCCCCTTCTTTCTAGCTATCTTATAGTTCTTATCTGTAACAGCCCAACCTATAGATGAGGTCCCTATATCTAATCCTATGTAATATTCTCCACTCATACTTGACATCCTTTCTTTTATGTATTATTATTTAAATGTAATCAATTCACTACATTAAATGATTACACTACGAGTTCAAATAATAATTTATTGAAAACGCCGAAAGGCCTACATTGTGTAGATTAAAACTTGCATTGCAAGTTTTTTTATTTTAAATACTATATTTAGTATATCAAATCCCCAATAAAATATCTTATATTTATGAATTTAATCGCTTTTATTATGCAAATGTTTAATATTTGACATATAAAAAGCAGAGTATTGCTACTCTGCCTTAGCTTAAGTCAATATTTTACTATAGTCTTTTCCTTCTTCCTTAGGAAATACCATTACATGTTTAATATCAAATTCAACTTCATCACCTTCATCATATCTTCCATACATATAGGAAGGTATAGTGATTCTAAATTCTTGATTATTAAAGTCCACAAAGGTATCATTTTCTTCTCCTAGGAAATACATGTTTCTAATCTTACCCTTGTATAGGCCCTTTTCGTCTTCTTCTGCTACTCTGACATCCTCTGGCCTTATACCTAGGATTACTTCGCCGTTCATGTCCTTAGGAGTCTCTATAGGGATACTTCTATCGTCATGTTTCAAATAGACTTTACCTTCTCTAATTTCCCCTTCTAGGAAGTTTACCTTACCAACAAAGTCTGCAACGAATTGGTTGGCTGGTTTTGAATATATTTCATAAGGACTTCCTATTTGCTGAACAACTCCTGCATTTAGAACTACAACCTTATCTGACATGGTCATGGCTTCAACCTGGTCATGGGTTACAAAGATTACTGTTATGTTTAAGTTCTTTTGAATTTCCTTAATCTCATATCTCATCTTTTCACGTAACTTGGCATCCAGGTTTGATAAAGGCTCATCTAAAAGCAATAGTGATGGCTCTGCAACCAAGGCCCTACCTAGGGCGATTCTTTGTTGCTGACCTCCAGATAACTGGGAAGGCATCCTATCAGCATATTGGGATAGATGAACAACCTTTAATATATTATCAACTTTTTTCTTTATTTCTTTCTTAGGCATCTTTTGAATCTTTAAAGGGTAGGCCACATTGTCAAAAACGTTCATATGGGGCCAAACAGCATAGGATTGAAATACCATTCCTATACCTCTTTTTTCCGGAGGTAAGAAGACATCGTCTGAACTTACTTCTTTATCCCCTATAAATAGTCTTCCCTTTGTAGGCTTTTCAAAGCCAGCAATTATTCTTAACATGGTGGTTTTACCACATCCAGATGGACCCAAAAGGGTGATAAACTCTCCATCTTGAACTTCATAGTTAAAATCCTTTAATACTTCAACATCTCCAAAAGATTTATATATATGATCTATATTTACAGTAGACATAAGTCCTCCTTAAATTGAAAATTTACCCTTTGTAACCTTATTTAAGAACCAGTTCATAAAGATTACAAAAGCTAAGATAGCAGTCGCAATTGCCGATGCTGTCTGTTGACTATGGTAGGTTTGATAAATAAACAACTCTACCCCCAAGGTCTTGGTATTATTAGAAAACAAGATGTGGGACATGGTCAACTCATAAAAACTCGGCATGAAAATTAAAAACCATCCTGCAACTATAGATGGCAGTATTAGGGGAATTATTATATCCTTCACCCTTCTAAACCAACTAGCTCCAGCTATTTGAGCCCCCTCTTCCAAGTCCATACTTATCTGAGAAAAGGCCGATACAACAGTTCTCATTCCCATGGCCATATACTTAATCATATAGGCGACTATAAGGATAAAGAGTGTGTTGTATATATTTATTCCATACTTTCCTGACATGGTCATAATCAAGGCTAGGGCTATAACTATACTTGGAGTTCCAGATCCTACTGTTATTAGGAAATCTGGTATTCCTCTTCCCTTTGCCTTAGTTCTAGTTAAAAGGTAACCCATAACAACAGATATAATAATACCAAAGGTAGCTGCTATAGCCGCTGTTACCACTGAGTTTTTCATGGATTGGATTATGGCCTTTCTACTAAATATTATTCCCCAATACTTGGTAGTCAGGTTACTTGCCTTCAAGCCCTCTCCCATATTTACCGTAAATGATGTGAGTATGACTGTGGCAAATGGAACTATAACTATGACAAAGGCAAATAAAAATACTAGGATGGTTATTGGCCATCTCCACTTGCCCAGGTCAACTATATTAGGTCTAGTTGACTTACCAGATACTGTTATATATTGTCTTTTACCTAAAGGTACCTTGGACACATATAAGATTATTAAGGCCAGGACCATTAAAAAGACGGCCAAGACCGTAGCATCTGTCAGTCCCTGCTGGGAACCTATTTGTACATAGTCATAAATTCTCGTAGTCACAGTATAAACCTTACCTGGCGCCCCAATAATAGATGGAATTCCATAGGCTGATGCTGATGCTACGAAAACTAATAACCCTGCTGCTATAATACTTGGCAGCATAAGTGGTAGTGTAACTGTAAATAGGGTTTTCAAAGGACTAGCTCCTGAAATCCTACTTGCTTCTTCCAAGGATGGATCCATTTTTTCCATGGCCCTTGATATGGTTATAAAAGCATATGGATAGTAGAAGGTTGTAAGTACCCAAACTACCCCACCCAAACTATAAATATTAAATGGAGATTCTGACAGGTTAAAGATTTTCATCAATAGGACATTTATAGTTCCCACATTTGGGTTTAATAATCTTAACCAGGCCATAGCTCCCACATATGGAGGAACCATATATGTAATTAAAAATAAGCTTCTAAAAAACTTTCTACCATACATGTTTGTTCTTCCTACTAGCCAGGCTAAAGGAAAAGCAATTAGCACACCAAATATCATTGATAAGGTGGATGACAGTAAAGTGTTTTTAAGAGCTTGCCAATTCAATGCATATGAATAAATTCTTTGAAATCCTTCAAATGAAAAAGACCCATTTGGAAAGAAGGATCTAATAATTAAGTATGTCAAGGGTAAAACTTGGAAGACTAATAAAAAAATTATTAGTCCCCAAATTAATAACCACTTAACATCGAAATGAGATTTTCTCATAAAGTCTCCTCTCAATCAGTGTTATTTTTCCTCTTCAATTGTAACGTGCTCTTGGAACATGGTTCTTATTTCTTCTCTTTCCTTATAAGTCTTATCCCAATCTATTGGCATACTGCCCTTGGTGATTTCCTTGGTAGGTATTGAGTCAAATGGAACCTTGTCGTAGTCTTTAAGAACTGAGTGCATCCAGCCCTTAACTATATATTCTTGTCCTTCTTCACTTAAGAACCAGTCTGTTAATTTTTCTGCTGCCTTAACATTCTTGTTGGCACTAACTTCTTCCTTAGCTGTCATGATAGGTGATACTATTGAAATAACTCCATCTTCAGGATAGATAACTTCAAGTTTTGAACCTTCTTCTTCTCTCTTCTTAAGAACAGATTCCTCCAATATCATGATTGAATCAGCCTCGCCACTTTCCAATTTTGTAAGGGCTACTGAACCTGATTCTACAGCTGCATTTTGGCCACCTAAACTCTTGAAAAATTCATCGCCATACTTATCTCTAAGAGCTGATGTTGATGCAAGAGCTGAACCTGATGTTAGTGGGTTAGGCATAGATACATGATCTTTGAACTCACTGTTTTCAGCAAAGTCTTTAAATGAATTAGGAACTTGGTCCTTAGCATTTTTATCAGGGTTATAAGCAAGTACCATATTTAATACTCTTACTGGGTACCAATAACCTTCTTCATCATATTCAAAAGCTAATTTTTCAGGATCTTCAATCTTATAAGCATGAAGTAAATCGTCTTCCATTAACTCTAGAGCATAGGATGGTTCTGCTACCATTAGCATGTCAAATCCCAATTGTCCTGAGTCTACTTCAGCTGCAATTTTAGCTTGAAGGGTTCCTGTACCACCTGAGAAAAATTCCACATCTATATCAGGGAACTTCTCCTCTAAAGCTTTATCTATCTCATCTACGATATCCTCATACATAGATGTATAGATTACAATTTTTTCACCGGAATCTTTCTTACCACAGCCGACTAATATAAATACCAGGGCTAATAACAATATCCAGGTTTGTCTTTTTTTCATTTCTCTCTCCTTTGTAATCGTTTTCTTTTTACTAGTTTGGTTTCTTAACCTACTTCTATAATACCAAGTCTTTTATATTTACACAAACTAATATTTATATTATATTAACTAGTAAAAGAATCTTTTACTAGAAGAAAACATTGTCATAAAATAAACATAAGGGGGAAGACATGAAAAAGATAAGAAAGATTATTAGCTATAGCCTCTTATTGGTCCTTTTAA
>CALAZW010000022.1 GCA_937926545.1 uncultured Helcococcus sp.
GCCTTAGGCCGCCCAAAACCAGGTCCCTGCCCTCTACCAACTTGTGAACATCTACACCTATACCTATTCTCATAACTCCCTCTTTAATAACATTTCACCATAGCTTAAGTCCTCTACAGTGGTAATCTTTATATTTGAATAATCGCCTTCAAAAAGTTTGACTCGGCCCCCAAATACCTCTACTATCTGGGAATCATCCGTCACATCTATATCTTCAATAAGCGCCTTTTCATAGGCCTTTACCATTATATCCTTGTGAAAAATCTGAGGAGTTTGAATATGATACAAATACTTCCTATTAGGGGTTGCCTCAATATCGCCCCTGGGTCTAACCACCTTTATGGTATCCTTGACAGCCACTCCAAAAACCAGACCATCATAGTCTTCTAAAGTCTCTATAGCCCTATCTATCTTATCTGTTGCCACAAAAGGCCTGGCTCCATCATGGGATAAAACCAGCTTGGTATCTTCTGGTAAAAGCTTAAGCCCATTGTAAATAGACTCCTGCCTGCTGGCTCCACCAGGGGCCAGACTAAATATTTGTCTATCATAGGCATCTATAAGCTTTTCAACCTGAGCCCTATCCTCTTTTCTCACCACTATTATAATATGGTCCACATAACTTGACCTATAGATTTTATCTATGGTTCTGGCTAGGATGGTCCTATGATTTAACTCCAGAAATAACTTATTTTTACCAGCCCCCATCCTACTTCCTGATCCTCCAGCAGAGATGATGGCTGTTACAAACTTACCCTCATACATGTAAACACCTATTTCTTTTCTATTTCAATTTCCTTGTTTTCCAATCTTTTTTCAGTAAATTCCTTTAACAACATATAGACTGTCGATAATAAAGGTACAAATATTATCATTCCAACTACCCCCAACATGGCCCCTCCCAAGGTTATGGACATGATAATCCACATGGATGGAACCCCTATTTGCTTACCCACTAGCCTAGGATACATAACATTTCCATCGAACTGTTGTAGAACAACTGCAAACACCAAAAATATTAAGGCTTGAACTGGAGAAGACATAAAAATTATCACTGCTCCTATAATTGAACCAAAAATAGATCCAAAGTAGGGAATAATATTCATAAAACCTAACATAACCGAAATCATAAGGGCATAAGGTAGCCTTAAAATAGTCATACCTATAAAGGCCAAGATTCCCAATAAGATCGCTTCTATAAACTGACCTGTAAAGAAATTATAAAAATTCTTATAAAGCATTCTGGCTATATAAACTATCCTATCTGATACCTTTTCTGGGAAAAGTGCATAAGTAAACCTTTTAGAATGCTTGGATAAATTTTCCTTGTTGGAAAGAGCATAGACTGAAAATACAATAATCAAAAATGTATTGAAAAATCCAGCCACAAACATCTGTAGGGCATTTATGGTTCCACTAAAGGCATAACCAGCCTTGCCTGAGAAAAAGTCCATAAGGATTTTACCTATTTTTTCCGCATTCAAGGAAGCTATATAATCTTCCAACTTAAGGGCCTGCTTGTAGAGATTTTTATCCTTTTTCATAAAAATTATTACATCTTCCAAAATATTAGGCATCTGCTTGGTCAGACTAACTATAGAATCAACAAACTGTGGTATTACAGATATAGCCACAAAAACTATAAGCAAACCAAAGATAAGGTAGGATAGGATAATAGATACAAGCCTTATCCCCTTGCCTTTTTTCATTTTCAATTTATCTGTTAATAAATACTCTATACCGTTTAATAAAATATTTAATATAAAAGCCAAACAAAAGCCCAATACAATCGGCAGGGCCATCTTAAAAAGTTTCCCTACAGCCGACCATAGAGAAGAAATGTTTAGCATGAAAAAATAAAAAACCAGTGACAGTATAACTATTAATGTAGTGATATATATTTTTCTTTTTTCTTCATCTGATAATCTCATATACAATTCCCTCTTCTTTTCTCTAATTATATCATAAAGACCTAAACCATATTTAATTTTTGCTTTTTATCTACTTAAACTATATCATAAGGATTAAGTATATTTTAAGGAGGTTTCATGAAAAAACTACTATTTGATATGGATGGTACTCTCTTGGACTCCATGCCAATGTGGTATGAATTCGAGGATAGATTTTTAGAAAAGAAAAAAACTGACAAGTGGGACAAGACCTATGTCTTGGAAGAAAACTCATCCACCCTTACCAATGGAGTAAGAATGTTAAGGAGCTTCTTGGACTTGGATCTAGATGATCTGACCATAGGCCAAATAATCAACTCCTTTTTACTTGATTTTTACGGTGAAGAAGTAAGACCCAAGGATGGAGTTTATGATAAATTAAAAGAACTTAAGGAAGAAGGCTACCAAATCTATGTGGCCACAGCCACCGATATAGCCTATGCCAGCCTGGCAATAAAATCTAGCGGTCTTGATAAGTTTATCAATAAAATCTATACTCCCGACACCCTTGGCCACTCTAAAAAATCCATAGAATACTTTGAAGCAATCTTGGATGATTTGGAAATCGAAGGAAAAGATGCTGTTTTTTTTGATGATGTTCTTTACGCCAATAGGCTGGCCCACTCTGCAGGCATGAAAACCATAGGAGTCTATGATGAGACTGCCGACCACAAGGACAAAATCAAAGAACTGGTAGACCACTATATTTATAATTTTAATGAAATAGATAAAGAAAAGATAGAAGACTAGCTTCTATCTTTTTCTTTGTTTTTTATCTTTCTTTCTTATTTATTTTCTAACAAGTCCTTAACCTCTTTCAGATAAGGTAGTCCGTCCAAGGCTCCAACCTTGGTAGTTGTAAGTCCTGCCACCCCATTGGAAAAGCTTAATAGGTAGTCATGGTTCTTATCCACATAGGAAACCAAGTCATCTTTTCCTATCTTATCCTTGGAAAGATTATATAAAAAGGCTCCTATGGAGGCATCTCCAGCCCCTGTAGTATCCACCACATCCAGGCTATAGGCCGGTCCAAAGTAGGAATTTTCTCTACTTATTAGACTAATTCCCTTTTCCCCTTGGGTATAGACTATAAGACTTATCCCCTTATCAAAAAGATAATTAAAGGCTTCTTTCTCGTCTTTTTTTCTGGTGATGAAAAACAGCTCATCATCTGCTATCTTAACCAGGTCTGCACCCGATAAAAACTCATTTACTGTCTGATAAAGTTCCTCCTGATCCTCCCATAGATTAAACCTTAAATTAGGATCAAAGGAAACCAGACCTCCCTTTCTTCTCATTTCTTCTATGGCCCTTTTGTGACTTAACTTGGCCTTTGAATCCACCAGATTAACTGAACAAAAGTGTAGGATATCTTCCCTGGTAAAAAAGGAAAAATCCTCCCTACTATACATTAGATCAGCTGCATCCTTTCTGTAAAAGCTAAAGCTTCTATTTCTATTTTCATCCCAGTTGACAAAGGCAAGTCCTGTCTTATAGGAAGAAGATAGATCCAACCTATCCACTAAAACCCCATTTTCCCTAAGACTTTCATAAATATATTGACCAAAGGAATCCTTGGATAACTGGCTTAGAAAGGAAGAACTTTCTCCCAGCCTGGCTATGGAAGTGGCCACATTCAAAGGGGCCCCTCCCACATTCTTTCTATAGCTAATAACTTCATTGTCTTCAAATCTTTCTGGAGTAAAGTCTATCAAGGCCTCCCCCATACAATATACTGTCATACTAAATCCCACCTTTTTACTTTAATCCTATCAGAAGTTTGATTAATTAAAAACAGGTTCTTGTCATCTGTAAAATACCTGCTAGATAAAACACTTTCCCCTCCATTGATAAAAATCTCTATGGAAGACCTGTCGATAAAGATCCTCATGGTCTCTATCTCAGGTAAAAAAGCATATCTCTCATAGCCAAAGTCCCCTCCAAAATCCCTGCCAAAACCTGACCTATCCAGGCTAAAAAGCCCCTGGTCATAGGTAAAATCCAAACTTCCTTCATCTCTGGTGGCTAGAGAAAAACTGTGGCTGGTTTTTTTATTGAAAACAAGTTCCAGCTCACAATAGTTACCTATTTCTATTTTTTCCTGGCCCATCTCAAAGATTTTTTCATTTTTTCTTAGGTCCAAAAGATTGGGATGGGGCTCTTGATAAAGCCTGTCTTTTCTTAAGTCTAACCTTCTAGGCAGACTTAAAATATGGGCCCAACCATCCTCATCACTGGGATAGGAAATTTCTGGCAGTCCCATCCAGGCAAAGAGAATTTGATCCTTGCCATCATTAAAGGTTTGGGGAGCATAAAAATCAAAGCCCTGGTCCAACTCCCTGTAGTCCCCATGATTAAAATCTTCACTTAAGTCCTTCTTATCTGCCACCAAATAGCCTGAACTGTAGATATTTAACCTGTCATAGCCCCTTCTATCTAGACCTTGAGGGGAGAATATAAGAACTCTCTTGTCTTTTAGGCTAAAAAGGTCTGGGCACTCCCACATAAAACCAAAATCATCAAGTCTGGTCCTTAAGTCCCCTTGAAAATCCCAGTCATAAAGATTCTTGGACTTGAAGAGAAGGGCCCTGCCCCTTTCTTCCTTGTTTTGTCCCCCTAGAATCATATGATAAAAACCATCTTCCTTCCAAACCTTAGGATCTCTTATCTCACTGGTATAGCCTGGATGATCAAAGACAAAAAGAGGCTGGTCTAGCTTTTCTGCCTGGCCCTTGTCATTCATAAGAGCCATAGACTGGCTGGAAATCCTCTTCCAGTCATCATCCCTTCTATTGGCCGTATAGAAAAGATAGAGCCTATCTTCTTCCACCAGACCACTTCCTGAAAATATACCGTGGCTTTCATAGTCCTTTTCAGGCTTTAAAAACAAGCCTTCATCCTTCCAGTTAAGTAAATCCTTTGAGGATAAATGATACCAGTGCTTAAGACCGTGGATGGGACCTAGGGGAAACCACTGGTAGAAAAGGTGGTAGCGCCCCTTAAAGTAGGCTAGCCCATTGGGATCATTTAAAAGCCCTGTTTTTGGCTGAATGTGAAAAAGACACCTATATTTACTTTTCTTAACCTTGTCTTCCAAGGCCTCCAGCTTGGCTGGACCAAAGTCCTCCAGGCTGGTATACCTATCTTCTTCCCTTCTTATGGCCAAGTTATCCATCTTATTTCTCATACTTTCTACTTAAAACCATGGTTAGACCAAAGGAAACTACCATGGCTATCACCATACCAATAATATAGTGGACCACCTTATTTGGAACTATGGATATAATTCCTGGTAGACCTGCTGCCCCCAAGGCTATAGCCAAGACCTTGGTAGCTGATATATAGGCCGCCCCACAAGCTGAACCTACAATGGCTGCCTTAAAAGGATAGTTTAACTTCAGGTTGACTCCAAACATGGCCGGCTCTGTTATACCTAAAAGGGCTGAAATACCAGAAGCTGCCGCTGTCCCCTTCATCTTTTCATTTTTAGTAACCCTAAGTACTGCAAGAGTTGCCGCCCCTTGGGCCACATTTGACATGGCTGCTATAGGAAAGATAAAAGATCCTCCTGTAACTGCCTGGTTGGCTATTAAATGGGTTTCAATAGGTATAAAACTGTGGTGCATACCAGTTATAACTATAGGGGCATATAAAAGACCAAATAGGGCTCCCCCTAGAAAACCTAGGCTAGTATACATGGTTATTAAACCATTGGAGATAGCATCCCCTACCATTCTTAAAACTGGGCCTAGAATAGTGAAGGTTAAAAATCCAGTTATAAAAATTGATAAAAGTGGGGTTAAAAGATTGTCCAAGGCAGGAGTGATCTTCTTGTGGAAGAAGGTCTCCAACTTGGCCAAAAGATAAGAGGCCACAAGTATAGGTAGAACCGTTCCTTGATAACCAATCTTAGCTATTTCCAGACCAAAAATATTCCAGACAGGAATAGTATCAACCGATGCTTGGGCATAGGCATTTAATAGGTCTGGATGGACCATGATCATCCCCATGGCAGCTCCCAAATAAGGATTTCCTCCAAATTGCTTGGTGGCTGAAAAACCTATAAGAACTGGCAAAAATACAAAGGCCGCATTGGCAAAAGTATTAATCATGGCTGCCAAGTCTGCCATTTGAGGATAGGCCTCTATTAAACTCTGACCCTTAAAAAACAAGTCGGGAGCTGTCAAAAGGTTATTTATCCCCATAAGTAATCCTCCAGCCACAATAGCTGGTATAATTGGTACAAATATATCTGATAATTGCTTTACTAATTTTTGTAGAGGATTTAACTTTTTATCTGCATCCTTTTTCAAGTCTGCAGTGGACTTTTCTTCCAAACTTTTATCTTCATTTAAAACCTTAAAAACATTTTGAACTGTTCCTGGACCTAAAATCAACTGTAACTGACCTGCATTATAAAAGTTTCCCTTTATAGCCTGGTAACCTTCTATCTCTTCCATGTCCACCTTGCTGTCATCCCTTAGGACCAACCTTAATCTGGTTGAGCAGTGGGCCATACTAATAACATTTTCTTTCCCGCCTACCATATCCAATATGTCGGCTGCTATTTTTTCATAGTTCATATTTCCTCCTTTGTGGAACCGTTTCCATATCCTCTATTTTTTTAGAGAAGTTCCCTTCTCTAAGTTTATGGTACCAGTTCCATCTTTTCCTGTCAAGAGGAAGATCTTTCCACCAAGGACACATCCAACTTATATTGAACCTGGTCCTTTTTCCCCTCTAAAAGATCCACCATACTTTGGGCCGCCAACTGGCCTGCCTCATAGAAGGGAAGATCAACTGTAGTTAGCTCAGGGTCTATCAACCTACTAATAGGATAATTACCACAACCTATAATCTCCAGGTCCTCTGGTATGGATAAGTTTTTCTTTTGGGCATACTTAATAATCCCCATGGCTATATTGTCAGTGGCTGCTATAACATAAAACTTACCTGGTCCTAGAAGATTCTTTTCAGCAGCCCTTTCAGCCCTGGCAGAAGAAAAATCCGTCTGAACCAACCTAAGGTCAAGCCCCTCTCTGGTCTTTACCCTGTCTAAAACCCCTTTTTTCCTATGATAGCCTACAGCCCTATCCACCTCACTTACTCCAAAGTAGTAAAGCCTATCTACTCCCTTGTCTATAAAGTGCTGGGCCATAAGACCTCCAGCCTTATAGTCATCATAGATAATATAGGAGGCCTTATCATACTTTTGGCCCACCAAGATTAAGGGAATAGTCAAGTCCTCCACCAACTGCTCATGCTTTTTAGTTATGGAACTGGCCAGAAGAATTATCCCATCCACCTTCATATTATAAAGGGTCATGATGGCCTCTATCTCCTGGTCAATACTAAGACCCGTATTAAAAATTAGGGCCCTAAAGCCCAGCTCCTTTAAGCTCTTATCAAGACCTGTTAAAAACCTCTGGCCTGAATCCGAGTCAAACCTGGGTATAATTACCCCTATAAGCCCTGTTTTTTTAGCCTTTAAACTCTGGGCAAACTTGTTGGGTATGTACTTGTATTTCTCTATATTTTTACTGATTATTTGCCTATTCTTATCACTTACATAGCCTCCATTCAAATACCTGGATACAGTACTTTTGGAAACCCCTGATTTTTCGGCAATAAAGTCAATGGTTATTTTTTTCATAGCACCCTCTTTTCCCTTCTATTTTATCACAAAAGACAAAAAAAATAGAAGGTGTCACCACCTTCTAACCTAAATTTATATTAATATTGGCCCTGGCCTCATCAAATATATTGGCATTTACTCCATAATATGCTATGGAATTGCAAACATTAACTGATGCTGCTATGGCATAGACTATATCCTTCAAGTAGGTATCTTGATCATAGCTATAGTCAAACCTTAACTTTTCTATTAAATAGACCACATCCTCATCTAGAAGATCTGTAGTCTGGTCTATTAAAAACCTTCCCTTCTTTAGGGCATACTTTAACCTGAGAAAAAGATTAATCTCATGGTTAAGATGCTTAAGATAGGACTTAAAAACCTCTTCATTTTGATGATAGCTACAGAAAAAATCTGATGTGTAGTGGCAAATTTCTCCCAGCCTAACACTAAACTCCATCAAATTGTATTCATTTTCCATTAAATCCTTAGACATATCCCTTACCACTTCCATATAGTTTTCAGGTACATGGGGCTTAAGCAGGGAATCCTTCCTGGCTAAATCTGGCTTAAAATTACCATAGTTAAAACTTGCTCTATCTAATACGACATAGTCTTTGACTAAATCATAAATAATGTTCGACATAATTATATGTGTTTTTATATTCATTCTTGCTCCTTTATGACCACCGGCCAGTAAATCCTACCTTCTAGTGTTAGCTAATAATATATCTTTTAATTGTTAATTTCAATAGTTTGGATTAAAATATTAGTAACAATTTAGTTAGATTAGGAGCTTTTTATGAAAAAATATATCTTGGAGACAGAAAGACTCCTGCTAAGGCCCTGGCAGGAGGAAGATTTAGAAGATCTTTATACCTATGCCAAGGTGGCTGGAGTAGGAGAAATGGCTGGCTGGACCCACCATAAAAATATGGATACCAGCAGGAAGGTTCTAAATGTCTTTATTGACCTACCGGACTGCTTTGCCCTAGTGGATAAAAAAGATCAAAAAGTTATAGGATCCATAGCCTTGGAAGAGGAAGACCTGCTTAGGCTGGATGGTAAAAATGGCCGCAACCTGGGCTATGTCTTAAATAAAGACTACTGGAACAGAGGACTTATGCCTGAAGCAGTTGAGAAAATTTTATACTATGCCTTTAAGATAAAAAAATATGACTATATTATGGTTTCCCACTTTATCGAAAATTCCAGATCCAGAAGAGTTATTGAAAAGGCGGGTTTTAACTATTTAAAGGATATCAATATCAGATCCAAATACCAGACAATTGAGAAAGCAAAAATATATATATTAGAAAATGAGGATATAAATGGACAATAGAAAAATCGCTAGAAACTACTACCTGGCAACTGCTTTTTACTGGATAATAATCGCTGCCAGCCTGGGCTATGGAGCCGTCTACCTGACATCTAAAAACTTTAGCTATACCCAAGTAGGCATCTATATTGCCAGCGCCAATATTTTGGCATCAATCATCCAGCCCTTGGTGGCCTCTTATGCAGACAAGCCAGACAGTATCAACATAAAAAATATTATTCTACTCTTTTCTATAAGCCCTCTTATACTTTTGAATATAAGCCTTATAGATAGTGTTTCCAATAGCTTTATAGCCTTGGCCTACATAATAACACTTACCTTTAGCATGGCCATCCAACCCCTCTTAACAGCCATTACCATCCATCTAAATAATGCAGGTAATAGCAGCGTGGAGTTTGGTGTATCCAGGGGTATAGGCAGTTTAACCTATGCTATCATATCCCTTTTACTTGGCTTTTTAATCAGGGGGTTTTCATCTGACATTATAGTCTATACCTCCATCATAGCCTATGTGGTTTTCTTGATCTTCTTGTTTTTAACTCCCCTTAAAAAGGAGAGAAATATCCATGTGGAAGAGGTCATAAATGATGATTTTACCAGACAGTCCATGGGAAAATTTATAGTTAAATACAAGTATTTCTTCCTGTCTATGTTGGCCACCCTTCTAATCTTCACCCAATACAATATTCAAAATAACTACTGGGTAAAGACTGTAGAATCCATAGGCGGAAATGAAAATAATCTGGGGACAGTTATAGCCATAGGAGCCTTTGCTGAAATCCCCATACTTGTCAACTATACCAAGATAAAAAACAAGTTTAAGCTTAAGGATCTGATTCTTTTTTCAGCCCTGATGTTTATCATCAAGGCCCTGAGCCTTTACTTGATTCAAAATATCTACCTAATGTATCTATCCCAGTTGATGCAGGCCCTATCCTTTGCCATCTTCTTTCCTTCCATCGTCTACTATACCAGTTCAGTAATCGAGGAAAAGGACATGGTCAAGGGCCAGGCCTTCCTGGCATCATCTGTAACCTTGGCCACAGTACTAGGAAGCCTGGTGGGAGGAATCCTAATAGACCAAATAGGTATTAATAGGACCCTTTTCCTATCCAGCTTCCTACCCATGCTGGGACTTTTAATCTTAATATACACCATGAGAAGAACAGATTTTTAGTCTGTTCTTTTTTCTTGACAAGCTTAAAATAAAAAGGTATAGTTAGGGTACACTAACAGTTAGTTAGGCTAATAAAAGGAGGTTATTATGAAACTAGTTATATATTGGTCAGGTACAGGTAATACTGAAATCATGGCCCAAGAAATACATAAGGCACTTGAAGATTCTAAACTTCTGCATGTTTCAGAAGTTGACCTGGAAGATGTTAGAAAAGCAGATGGACTTGCACTAGGCTGCCCAGCCATGGGAGCTGAAGTCTTAGAAGAAGGAGAAATGGAACCCTTTATGGAAGAAATTGAAGGACTTATCAAGGATAAGAAGATCGTTCTTTTCGGTTCCTATGACTGGGGAGATGGCCAGTGGATGAGAGAATGGGAAGATAGGATTAAAGAAGCAGGTGCTAATCTTTTACAAGAAGGCCTGATTGTCCAAAACACTCCCACTGAAGATGACCTGAACCTATGCAGAAGCTTGGGAAAAAACTTAGCTAATGTGCCCTTATAAACAGTTAATATGGGATTTGGGAGAAGAAAAGAGTGATGAAAACTACCTTTTCACCCTACTTGCCATCAATCTATCCCTTATTATATTTGCCAAAAAGCCAGCCAGCCTTGTTTGCTTTAGTGAAAAAACCAGGCAGATGAAAAGCCTCTGGAAAAAAGAAAAAGTCCTATTCTCAAACTCCGAAATCAAATACATAGAACTTAAGGACAGGGGCGACTACATATCAATTCTCTTCTACCAGGAAGATCTTTTAATAGACCAGCTGGCTCAAAAGGAAGAAAGAGAATTCTTAGAAAACCTGGGCTATGGAAATGACCTTGCCCTGGATGAAAAATTTGACAAGCTAAAAGAAAGATTCCATCAAGGAAACTTCGATGAGATTGGAATCTTTCTAGGCTATCCTACCAGGGATGTGAAAGACTTCATCTCCAAGAAAAAAACCTGCAAGTGCACCGGCTACTGGAAGGTCTACAATAATCAGGAAGAAAGCCAGAAAGTTTTTTGCTACTACGACCAAATAAAAAGACAAACTGCCAATTTATTGTCTACGATTTCCTCAAGAGACTTTCTTCTTGAATATACTTAAAAAAAAGCCACTTAAAAGAATCTTTTAAGTGGTTATTTTTATCATTTTTTTGTTATCCCTATAAGAACTGCCCCTCCCACTACCAGGACCAAGCCTGACAAGGTTAGGACCAACTCCTTCTTGGTCTTTTTTTCCTTGAGAAATAAAAGACCTCCCAGTGTGGCTATGACCACATTCATCTGGGTCAGGGTAAAACCTAGAGCCAGACCATTTATCACATTGGACAACATTAAACTAATATTACCCAAGGCAAAGAAAAGACCTGTTAGGATATGTCTTAGGGTTTCCCCCTTGAAAAGCTCAGCTCCTTCCTCTCTCTTGGCCATAAGATAGGATCCAACTAGAACTCCCAAGCCTTGAAAGACAAGGGCATCCAAAATACTAATATTGGCCACTCTTAAAATAACCGTATAGGCTATAAAACCCAAGGATGAAAGAAGAAGTCTTACCAAGCCTGGTCCCAACTGGCCCTTACTAGCTGACTTATCCTCTTCATAGGAGGTCATGGCCACGCCTATTACTATTAAAACCAGGGCTGGTAGACCTAGAAGATACTGGCCCAGACTGGTCCATTCCTTAAAATATATGGCCCCTATTAGGGCAGCTCCCACCAATTGGCTGCCAGTGGAAATGGGAGTTGCCTTGGCCACCCCCAACATATAAAGTCCCCTAATTTGATTGACCAAACCATAGCTTAAGGCCAAACCATCAATAAAGGATAGTAGGACCAAGGACCAGGTCAGGTTTTCAGGCCTTCTAAAAATAAAAACTAGCAGGGAGGAAATAAAAATCCCCAGGGACATGCCCATGACCTTCTTGGCAGGCCTACCGCCAATCTTGGTCATGACAAGGGGCTGGATCCCCCACATAAAAGCTGGCACCAGGCCAAATAAAATGTTTTCCACGCCTAGATAGAGATACTAGATCCCATATTCTTTTCACAGGCCAGGTCATAGATTTTCTTGGCAACCATAATATCTAAAACCGCATTTCCTGTAGTTTCAAAGAAGGTTATTTCTTCTTCTGATTCTCTTCCAAAAGCCTTGGATTCTATTAGCTGGCCAAGTTCACCATCTATTTGATCAGCCTCATATTCACCAGCCTCAATAAGTTGAACAAAGTCTCCACTTTCCACCAAGGCATCCTTAGTATCCACATAAACCTTATCAGCCCTCTTTATTAAATCTCCATCTATTTCAGCCATTTCTGGAGTATAGGAACCTACCCCATTTATATGGGTACCCTTCTTAACCCAGGCATCCTTAAAGGTAGCCCCTCTAGCAGTGGTAACTGAAGTAATAATATCAGACTCTCCTATGGCCCCTTCCAAGTCTCCTGTAGCTTCTATAAGAACTCCGTATTTTTCACCAAATTTTTCTTGCATTCTTTGGGCAAACTTATTACGGTTTTCTTCATTTATATCAAAAACATAGGCCTTCTTAATATTTCTTACAGCTAGAATGGCTTCCAATTGGAATTCTGCCTGACCACCACTACCTATTAGGGTAAAGACTGAACTGTCCTTTCTGGCAAGAAGATCTGTAGCTGCTCCTGACACTGCCCCTGTCCTAAGTTGAGTAAGATAGCTTCC
>CALAZW010000023.1 GCA_937926545.1 uncultured Helcococcus sp.
TGGCTGATGGTAAGGACTGGAGAAATAACTATGGATTAGATGAAAAAGACTTAAAAGACTATGTCTACTACAAGCCTAGGACCAATATGGATGCTGAAGAAATTTTGGTTATAAAAAGCAGCCAGGCAAAGGAGCTTAAGGCCTTGGTAGACCAAAGAATAAAAAAACAGGAAGAAAGTTTTAAAAACTATGCACCAGACAAGTATGAACTTTTGGAAGCTAGATACTATAATCTAGAAGGGGACTACTTGATTTTACTAGTAAGTGAGAAAAAAGATGATTTGCTTAAGATGATAAGGGGGGATGGCCATGGCACTAAGTAGTTTGGAATTTATATTATTATTTCTACCCCTGGCCCTTCTAGCCTATCTTTTTAGCCCAGAAAAAATGAGAAACCTTAGTCTTTTTATCCTAAGCCTTATTTTTTATGCCTGGGCAGAGCCAGTTTACATCTTTCTATTAGTCTTTCTAATTTTTCTAACCTATGGGCTAGGACTAGTAATAGACAGGTGTGACGACCAGGGTAAAAAGAAGTTTATCTTTATACTAGGACTAAGTCTTAGTCTTCTACCCCTAGTATTTTATAAGTACTATGGCTTTATGATAGATATAGTAAATGGTATTTTTAGGTCCAATCTAAAGATTAAAGACCTACCTTTACCCCTAGGCCTATCTTTCTATAGCTTTAAGATAGTTTCCTATCTTTCAGACCTTTATAGGGGAAGGGTAGAAGTGGAAAAAAACTTTTTAGACTTAGGTCTTTACCTGGCAGTCTTTCCCCAAATAGGGGCAGGACCTATAACTAGATATGAAGACTTTAGGCCAGACCTTAAAAAAAGAAAAATAACTACTATGGACCTGGGTGAGGGGATGGAAAGATTTATCCTAGGTCTTGCCAAGAAGGCTATTTTAGCAGATAACTTTGCCCTTATCTGGACTCAGGTAAAAGCTACTCCCAACTATAAGTTTTCCTTTGCCATGGGATGGCTGGGAATCTTATCCTTTGGCCTTCAGCTTTACTTTGACTTTAGTGGCTATTCAGACATGGCCCTGGGCCTGGGACAAATGATGGGCTTTCACTGGGATGAAAACTTTAACTATCCCTATACAGCCACATCCATCAAGGACTTTTGGTCCAGATGGCACATATCCTTGGGGACCTGGTTTAGAACCTATATTTATATTCCCCTAGGAGGATCTAGGGTAGATGGCCTAAGAGAGATAAGAAACCTTTTTATAGTTTGGGGACTTACAGGCCTTTGGCATGGGGCCAGCCTAAGCTTTATAGTTTGGGGACTTTACTTTGGAGTTTTACTTTTATTTGAAAGAAAACTTGGTAGAAAGATCTTTAAAGACCTACCAGTTAAATTAAAACAAGTAGGGACCTTTATCTTGGTCCTTATAGGCTGGGTGTTTTTTGCCCTAGATGGCCTGGTAGATGGACTTTTATATATTTCAAGAATGTTTGGCTATAGGACCACAGGATTTTTAGGTAAGGACTTTTTCTACCTATTTAAATCTAATTTTCTTCTCTTAGTCTTAGGCCTTTTGGCCACGACCCCCCTAGTTGGAGGAGTCTTGGAAAAGCT
>CALAZW010000024.1 GCA_937926545.1 uncultured Helcococcus sp.
GTCTTTCAAAGACGACTTTTATATATTAACAAGTATAAATACTTTTGTCAAATAAAAAAAGGACCTCTAGGGTCCTCTTAATTAATCTTCTTATATATATCTATAAATTCTTCAGTTAACTTTTTCAATAGCTCAGTCTGCATCATTTGATCTTCCGCATGCATAAGGATTAAAGAAAACTCTACCTTTTCTCCTCCCATATCCTTTTGGATTAAATCCATATGAACCTCATGGGCCTTTAAAAGTTTTTTATCTGCATCCTCTACCTTCTTATAGGCCTCTTCATATTGAGAAGCCTTGGCAAGTTCTATAGCTTCAAATAAACTGGACTTTGCATCTCCCGCATTTGATATTATTTGAAAACAAATTAATTCTAATCCTTCCATATTTCCTCCTAATTTAATTTCAAGGGCGCTGTTCTCGTCCTTATATAATCGTCAAGCCATTCTTGGCTGGCTTCTTCATAAATGGTCTTACCATCTTTCACCTGGCATACGAATACCCTGGGCTCTTGTTTATGACTGGCAACAGCAAAGGAAAAACCATCAATATTTGTAGCCACACCAAAATTTCCTTCTTTATCCATGGCCACTACAGATAGATCTCCTGCCTTACCTCTTTTTCTCTTTAACTTAGCATCCAGGTCAATAACTGCCTGATCACAAGCTTCTTGAGGGCTAAGACCTTTTTTCATCAAGGAGACTATTTCATAACTGATTGCTCCCTTCATTAAATCTTCTCCCAGGCCAGTTGCAGTAGCTCCTCCTACTTCACTATCAACATAGAATCCACTTCCACAAACAGGTGAATCTCCAACCCTTCCTGGTTTTTTCATAAAAAGACCACTGGTTGAAGTTCCAGCAACCATACTGTTTTCACCTAAAGCAACCATTCCCACAGTATCATGGCCAGCATAAGGCTTAAGATCTTTTTCCTGAACTTCCTTCACCCTATTCTTATAATGAATAATAGCCCTATCAGTAAGCATATTTTTTCTTTCAAATCCTTCTTTGCTGGCAAATTCCTCTGCCCCTCTAGCTACCAAGAAGTTATTAAAATCATAGTCACTTAACTTTCTGGCTATACTTATAGGATTGGCAAAATCTCTAATAGCTGCAACTGCACCAAATGATAAACTGTCCCCATCCATATATGCTGCATCTAGTTCAACTACGCAATTTTCATTGGGAAGTCCGCCATAGCCTACAGATTTAAAGTAGGGATAGTCTTCAACCTCCTTAATGGCAAGTTCTAAAGCATCTCCCACTTTTCCTTTTTCCTTTAGGATTTTAGAAGCCTTTTCAACCCCTTCAAAACCCATTCTCCAAGTAGCAATAATTCCCCAGTTCATTCTATCCCTCTTTTCTTTCACTTATTAATTTATAGATGGCATTGGCATAAATCTTTGTCATTAAAATTATATCTTCTATTATCATCCACTCATCAGGATTGTGTCCTATACCCTTTTGACCTGGAAAAGAAGGTCCGAAAGGTATAATGTTAGGAACTATCTTCGCATAGGTTCCTCCTGTGGTTGTCAAAGGACTAGGATCCAAATCAGTGTTTTCCATATAAGCCTCTGTTAACTTCTCCACAAGAAAAGAGTCCTTTTCAAATTTAACAGGGTCAAAGTTGTGAACTATAGACACATCTAGGTCTCCTGCTTTTTTTTGAATCTTTTCTCTTAATTCTTCCTTATTAGTAATGGCAGGATAACTTAAGGACATCCTAAAAATCACTCTTTTATCTTCTTTTCTAAGATTATAGTTTCTCATTTCCAAAAGTCCAAACTCTTCATCTTTAATGTCTATTTCTAATTTATTTCCATATATATTACTAGATAAAATATATTCATTCATAAAATCAAACAAATCATCCAGTTGGTTTTCTTCTCCACTTATCTCTACCACAGCCCTACCTCTTTCACCGTAGATTGCTGGAAATTTATTGTCTGGAGTCCATCCCATCACTGGTGGCTTTTCATTTTTCAAAAAGTAATCCATATCCTTAAAGCCAGTTTCCTCATTGGTACCAAAAACAATTCTCACTGGAATATCTGTTTTTATACCCAGTTCTTTTAAAACATAAAGGGCATATAGATTAGATATAATAGGTCCCTTATTATCTAGAACCCCCCTACCATATATTTTTCCGCCATCAATTTCACCGCCATAAGGTTGATACTTCCAACCATCTCCTTCTGGGACAACATCCAGGTGGCCAAAAATCCCTATATAGTCAGCATCATCAAAGCCTTGTCCAAATTGAGCATAGCCTGCGTAATTATCTATGTTTTTTGTTTGAAAACCCAATTCCTCAGACAAGCTTAAAGCCTCTTCCAAAGCTTTTTTAGGTCCAAGACCAAAAGGAGCTTGCTCTTCAGGTTCTCCCTCTACACTTTTAATTTTTACTAGACGGATAATACTAGAAATTAACTCTTCTGAAATTTCATCTACCTTGGCATTTATTAAATTCTTCATATCTTCCTCCTAAAATAGCAAAAGTAGTCAAATTGACTACTTTGCAACTTCTTAATAAAGTAAATCCTTAAATGTTTCCCTAGCTTTTTTCTCTGATATTTCCTTGGCTACAAAAACTATATTTTCAAGGGCTTGGTTCAAACCAGTTCCACCCTTCTTAGGCATCTTTACTATATTTATTTTATCCTTATATTGGCTAATAGTATCACTATTGTCGTCTGACATGGCAGTTAAAACAGGTATATCTGTCTTGTCCTGGATCATTTGAGCGGTTACAGCTGCCATATGTGCATAGCCCTTATAGTTATAGGCAGGCCCACAAATCACAGCATCCGGCCCTATTTTCTTAACCATAGCTGTTAATTTCTTAGCATTTAACTGCTCATCTTCTTGAAAATATCCATCGCCACAATATAAGGTAGCTACTACTTCTGCATCGAACTTATCCAAATGAGGTTGGAGCATATGGGCTGCCCCAATTCCACCTTTTTCTATACCCAATGGTAGGTCTGGTCTTTCCTTACCACCTAAACCTGCTTGTACTTGATCGAAAAATAATACTATTTTCATCAATATCTCCTTTTATAAATCATCTATAGATAAATCATCAAATGATAAGTCATCTATTTCATCTTTTTTATTTTCTTCATTCTTTTCTTCTTCTATATATTTTTTATCTAAAATCTTTATAAATGGATAGTAGATAAAACAACCAATTATAATAAAGACTAATTGAAGAAAGGCTGCACGCCAACTACCTGTTGTTAGATACCCTGATATTACAGGTGGAGTTGCCCAAGGTATTGTTATACCTGATGTCTTAGGTATAAAATTAGTAGCAAATCCTATATAGGATATTGTAGTGTTAACAATTGGTGTAAGTATGAATGGTATGGCTATAATTGGGTTTAATACTACTGGTAAACCAAATATTAAAGGTTCATTTATTCCAAAGATACCAGGTACTAGTGATAATTTACCCAATTGCTTAATTCTTTCTGATTTTGCAAATAATAACATTACTATAACTAGAGATAGGGTACTTCCTCCTCCTCCAGCTGTTTGGAAAAAGTCTACAAAGTTTCCTGTGAAAATATGTGGTAATGGTAGTTTAGCTTCATAGGCCGCTATATTTTCTAAAGAAATTGCTCTAAATATTGGAGACCATATTGAGTTTGTTACAGCTGGTCCATTAATACCAAACATCCAGAATAAAGAACTAAATAAACTATATAAGATCAAGGATCCTAATGTGTTACCCACGTTTACCAATGGAGCTTGTAGAACTGTATAAATAAATTCTTGGGCTGAACCAAAGGATGTATTCAAAAATATTATATTTACTATGAAAAATGTTAGCATTACTAATCCACTTGGAATAATTGCCGCAAATGAATCTACAACTGCTGGTGGTACTCCTGCTGGCATCTTTATTGTCCAACCTTTATTGTACACCCAGGTTAATAATTTAGCGGATAATAATCCTACAATCATAGCTAAAAATATTCCGTTATTACCAATCTTACCAAAACTTAAACCACTAACTTGACCCAACACTTGATCGTCTTGTATGAAATCAATTTTAGTTGGAGTTAATATTAAATAAGCAACCAAGCCTGTAAGTCCACTTTGTAGTTGCTTACCGCCAAGTTCTCTAGCATAAGCATATGAAACACCTATTACTGTACTCAATGAAACAATACTAAAGGTCGCATTTGTAACTGCTCCCAAGTATTTTTCCCAGCCTTCTCCAAAAAATTTAGCCCAAAATCCTGACCATCCTTCTATTGGAAAGTTTGCCAATAATAAGAATATTGAACCAACAATTACTAAAGGTGATGTGAATAAGAAACCGTCTCTTATTGCTATAAGTACCTTATTTCTTCCTAGGGCGTCCGCTACGGGCATCAGCCATTTTTCTAACTTCTTAAGCATAAGTTCCTCCTATTTATTTGTTTTCTTGTTTGTGTTTTTTCATCATTAAGATGGTTTTCTTTAAAGCTCTTTCCCCATCCATTAGACCATAGTCTTCACTATCTAAAACTCCAACTGGTACCTTATAGGGTTTTGCCAGCTCTTCTGTTCTATCCAAGGTGTGTCTAACTTGTGGTCCCAGCAAAACACAATCTAAACCTTCTTCCAGCTTGGCAGGTAATAATCTTGTCCCGAAAGCCTTAATCTCAAAGGGTAGATTATTCTTGTCCGCTACTTCCTGCATTCTTTGAGCCATCATACTAGTGCTCATTCCTGCATCACAGAATAAATAAATTTTCTTCATACAATCCTCCTTATATTTTTTTCTATGTCACACTCTTCTCCTTCTCTTAAAGAATTAAGAAGAATGTCATCATCTAAGTTTATAACTATTTTTTGTATCTTACTTATTTTATCTTGATCTTTTACCAGGTCTCTAATTAGAATAAAGAAAAGAAATTTAACCTTTTCTCCACCTGTCCAAGTAAGATAATTATTTAACCTTACTAATACTATACCCGTCTTATGAAGTTTTATTGACTCTATATGGGGTAGAGCAATATTATTTCCCATATAGGTAGAACCTCTTTCTTCCCTATCATAAAACTTCTCTTCAAAGTCTTTATAGTCAAGCTCAGCCCCTTGAGTCTTAATATGATTATGGACCAGTCTTAAAAGTTCCTTTTCATCGGTCAAGTCAACATCTAATATATATTCCATATCTACTCCAATATATTATCAATAGCGTTATTTATATAAAAATAATCCTTATAGTCTAGATAGTAGCTATCCCTATGCTTGTAAAGACTATTGGTATTGGCCTTTCTTATAAATACTTTTAAGTTCCTATCTTCAAAAACCATTCTATAGTCTAAATGGTCTCTTTTTTCTTCTATAGCCTCCAACTTTATAAATCTTTTTTTATTTATAGAAGCTATCTTTTCTTTTATATTTACCTTGTCAACATCACTTAAAAAGGCAGACACCTGTAAATAGTCCATGGGCCTATCTAATTTAACAGTTGATAGGATTAGGTCCATATCCTCCAGGTTTTTACTTTCAAAACTCTTAAAGGAAATAATTTCTCTTATTTCTACTTCACTAAATTCCTTGTCCACCTGTTTGGCTAAAAACTCGCTGGTTCCCACTCCACTGTAACAAATAACACAGGTTTTTATCTTTCTATCATCTTCCAAGTCCTTCTTTATAAGAACATAAGATAAAAGATAGGCTATTTCATCATCACTTATGGCTTTTAAGTCCATCTGATCACATATGATTAGACTGGCGATTTTTACTAAAATAAAATCTTTCTTATAATTAGCCTTAAAATCATCTACCAAAGGGTTCTTTATTATTATCTGATAGTCCAACCTGTTTAACATGGGCTTTATATGGAGAAGAATCTTTTTTCTTATTTCTGGATCCTTGTCTGCATCTATATAATTCATTTGAGCCAAAACCTCTAGTAGTAGTTGGGCAAATAACTCCTCCCTATTGGACAAGGACCTATGGTCTCTTTCCTCATACTCTATGCCTATGGAATTAAGATACCTATAAATATAATATTTTTCCGACTCTGGTATCTCTATTTGACAATGTTTTTCCAGTTCTTGGACTAAATAAATACAGGCCTTGTAGATACTGTTTTTCTTAAGATAAATAACATCTAAATCCTCTTCCAAAACATTGCCCTGCCTAACCCTATTTATCATTATCATCAAATGGGTCAAAAGATTGGTATAGTAGGGCTCATTTATTACCATCCTAAGCTTAAACTCTATGTCATTTAAGGTTTTCTCAATAAAATTTATTAGATCCTTATCAAATAAATCATTATCATCCATCTTTCTTAGGCCATCATGTCTAAGGTCTTGGTATTCATATATGTAGCTGGCATCCTTGCCAACAATATGGATTATTAAGTTTGCCAATAAAGCCCTAAGATCAGCCTCTCTGCCAACTACCCTCACTCCCTTATTTCCAACTTCAATGGACATTTTATAGGAAGATAAGACTTCCTTTAAATTATCTAGGTCGTTGTAGATGGAGGTCCTACTAATATAGTAGTCCTTGGCTAATTTATTTATAGGCGTATAGCTATCACTATTCAACAAAAGATAGATTAAAATCTTAATCCTTCTATCATCAAAATTTGACACATCATTTTTCATAACGTTCTTATCTATAAGCCTTTCAACCTTGGCCTTGTTTTTCTCCACATTAAATATTCTAATGCCCAGGCCCTGTTTTCTTTCCAAGTAAACGTTTTCTTTATTTAATTTATATTCGAGAACATCCAGGTCCTTTGATATGGTCATTCTCGAGCACTTATATTCAGTGGCCAAATCCACTGTTGTTATATATTCAATTGTTTCATTTAGTTGCTTTAATATATTTAATTGCCTCTTATTCATAAAAGCTCCTTACCTAATTATACTAGATGGCCTTGTTTTCCACCTGACATTATGGTTTACATTCAATAGTTTGTTTTTATACAAGGATTAATTGTCCTATTTTTATTATATGATAAAATATCATTATTATATAGTTAGGAGACAATATGAAAAAAGTTAGATTAAAAGATATAGCCAAGTTGGCCCAGGTATCAGAAACCACCGTGTCCCTAGTCCTCAACGACAAGGCCAAGTCTATATCCCAAGAAAAGATAAATGAAATTAAAACCATAGCCAGTCAACTAAATTACAGGCCCAATTACCTGGCTAAAAGTCTATCTACCAATAAGACCTATACTATAGGCTTAATAGTTCCAGATATTGAAAACCTATTTTTTGCCTCTCTGGTAAAAAATCTAATAGATATCTTAAATAAGGAAGGCTACCTATGCTTGGTAAGCATATCCAATGAATCCATGAAACAAGATATAAAACTTATTGGTGAGTTGGAAAATAGAAATGTAGATGGTCTACTACTGGCCTTGTCCAATGAATCTCTACAAAATGAGGCCTTTATAAAAAACCAACTTGAGCAACTTACCATCCCCTATGTCCTTGTCGATAGGATTTTTCACAATGATGAAAAAAACCAGGTTCATTTTGACAATAGGTATGGCGGCTATATAGCTACCCAACACCTGATTGATCAAGGCCATGAAAAGATAGCCTGCATAACAGGAAATATAGATAGCTTTAATGCTAGAGAAAGGTATCTAGGCTATAAGGATGCCCTAAAAGATAACAGAATTGCCCTTGATCCTAACTTGGTCAAATTTGGTGAATTTACATTTAACTCAGGCTACAATCAAGCCCTAGATCTTTTTGACCTGGGTATAGACTCTGTTTTTTGCTCCAATGACCTGATAGCCTATGGTTTTGTAAGTGCCATGATGGAAAAAAATATAGCCTGCCAAGATATAGATGTTGTTGGTTATGACAACTTGGAAATCTTAAAGAAACTCTATCCTCTTCTTAAGTCGGTTAGTCAAGACATTGATCACCTGTCTAATGAGTCGGCAACCATGCTTTTATCACTAATAGAAAATGATAGCAAGGCAAATGAAATAATCTTAAAACCTCAACTAGTAGTTATTTAAAAATAATTACTAGTTTTTTATTGACATACTATTAACAGTTGTGTATTATAGGTAAGTAAATCGCTTTACTTATTATATTAGGAGGAATTATGAAAAAAGTATTTACTCTAGGAAGCATTAATGTGGACTATATAGTTTCTGCAGATAAACTTCCTCAACAAGGGGAAACTGTAGCAGCCAACCACTTTGATCTTTTACCTGGAGGAAAGGGAGCCAATCAAGCTATCGCTTGCTCAAAAAACGGCGCAGAGACAATATTTATCGGAGCAGTAGGAGATGATTATTTTGGTCGAAAGTCGATAGAGAACCTGGAAAAATATAGGATTAATACTGACTACATAGAGGCAATAGAAGGTGAGTCAACAGGACTGGCCAATGTACTAATTACCAATAAAGATAATCGGATTTTAGTTGTCCCTGGAGCCAATGCTAGAATAACTTATAATTCCATAGATAAAGCCTTACATATAGCTAGGGCTGAAGATATTTTCTTAGCCCAATTTGAAGTTGATCAAGACATTTTAACCTATGCCTTTAAAGAGGCAAAAAAGAAGGGTTTGACAACTATTTTGAATCCAGCACCTGCTAAGGCTATAGATAATAGTCTTTATAATTTTATAGACTATCTGGTAATTAATGAAAGTGAATGTAAATTTTTATCTGGAATATTTCCAGACTCCTTTAAAAATATATTACTTATACAGGACTATTTTAAGCAACATGGACTGGATAATATTATCCTAACCATGGGGGATAAAGGATCATATTTAATTAGTGGGGATGTAATTAAGATTGGTAGTTTTGACGTCAATGTGATAGATACAACCGGTGCAGGAGATTCCTTTATTGGATGTTTCGCCAGTTGTCTTACAAGGGAGATAAGCCTTGTCTACAGTCTGGTTTATGCCAGTGCCTGTGGAGCCTTAACTTGTAGAAGTCTATGGGCCCAAGGGTCCATACCTAGCTTTGATGAGGTTAAAATATTTTCAAATTGCTATAAATAAAGACCATGGTTATAATAACCACGGTCTTTTTTCTTTTGCTTATTTTGCTGCAGTTTCTCCTGCAATCTTTCCAAATACATGTATATCAACTAGAGCATTTCCACCTAGTCTATTCTTACCATGGATTCCACCAGTTACTTCACCGGCTGCAAATAAACCTTCTATAGGCTTACCATCCTTATTTAAAACTCTTCCTTCCAAGTCTATTTCCAAACCACCCATAGTATGGTGAACGGTTGGCATTCTTGGTGATGCATAGAAAGGAGCCTTGTCTATTTGGTCTCCAAATAATTTACGGCCAAAGTCTTCGTCCTTGCCCTTGCTTGCATAAGCATTAAAAGTATCATGGGTTTCTTTTAAAACCTTAGGATCTACTCCCATTTGTTCTGCCAAGCCTTCAATAGTATCTGCTCTAAAGATGATTTTCTTTTCAACTAAATCTTCAACATCATCTCCCCAAATATTTGAACCTTCTGCACTTTCCTTGTTAGAGTCTGTTATTACAAAACTGTATTGGTCTGTTTGAGCTAGTAGGGAAGCTGTCATATCATCTCTACGGCCATCTTCTGCCATAAATCTTTTACCTTCCTTATTAACTTGGTAATAGAATTCAACTCCTATTCCCCCCATCCATCCATTAAGTCCACCTGTATCAGGGTTACCTAGTGGTAGACATTGGATAAACTCCATACCTATGGTATTGGCTCCAACAGCTTCTGCCATAACAATACCATCTCCTGTTATAGCTGGTGAGTTGGTAGTTTGTAATTTATCGCTTAGATCTGGATTATATTTTTGTCTCATTTCCTTATTGGCAGCAAATCCACCTGTTGCCATAATAACTCCCTTACTAGTATTAATAGTAAGTTTACTTCCATCTTCTTTTTCTGCTATTAAACCTACTACCTTGTCTCCATCAACTATTAATTCCTTACCTGAACATTCTAAGATAATTTCAACTCCTAGTTTTTCAGCTAATTTACTATTAGTATTTATGTAGTCTGCTCCTGCAGCGTTTTCAGGTATATGAGCTCTTGGCCATAAACCGCCTGGACAAGTTGATACTTCATCTCTCCAGTTTAAACCATTTTCCACCAACCAGTCTGCTGTTGGTAGGGACTGTTCAACTAATTTTTCTATAAATGGTAGTTTTCCTGCGTAGTCTCCACCATCATAAGTTTGTAGGATATGTAGGGCTATACTATCAAATAAGAAATCCTTGTCTGTTTTTTCATATTCTTCCAAGTCTTTTTTTAATTGATCCATCCATTTTTGATGGTCTTCAGATTGGGCTTCTTTTTCAGCCAAGGCATAAACACTTTCCATAGCCAAGTCTGATGCAGCTGGTGCATTTTTTTGTTTTTCTTGGTCTACTGCATTGTAAGGTCCACCTGCTCTTACTGTATTTCCACCTAGGGCAGCTGTTTTTTCTAAAAGAATAACCTTAGCATCATTTTGTGCCGCTGCTACTGCTGCTGATAAACCAGCACCACCACCACCGATTACTACAATATCTGTATCTATTGTCTCGTCTTCGGCCTTTTCATCTTCCTTAACAGTTTTAAAATCTTCTACCTTAAGTCCAGCCTTTTCTATAGCTGCTTCAACAGCTTTTAAGATTGCTTCACTGGTAACTGTAGCACCTGTAACCACGTCTACAGCAAGACTTTGTTTTTCAACTATTTTAGCTGGTAGTTTATCTATGGCATTTGAACCTATATCTTGGGTTTCGCCATTTTCTCCAACTTCTATTTTTTCAATCTTACCTTCTGCACTGATAGTAGTTATAACAGTAAACTTTCCTCCGTAACCTTCTACCTCTTCAGTGAATTCTCCACCTTTAGCTTCTTCAGCCGGCTTATCTTCAGGTTGTGTTTTACCACATCCACCTAACACTAAAATAAATGCTAGAAATAAAGCCATAATTTTTGTTTTTTGTTTCATTATATACCTCCTATTTTGTCTGTTATTATTTTAGCATCTTTTGTTATTAATTTCTCATTCTTTTGTCTAAATTATATTTTTATCCCAACAAAAAAAAGATAAGCTGATCTAAATAGGTATTTATCAAGCTTATCTCTTATCTTTTTTCTTATTTTATTTTCTTTAATTATTACATTTTTTTAACTAGTTTGTTTATATCTGCTTTTTCTATGGCTTCTGGCTCTTCCAATATATTTCCAAAGGGCATTTGAGCATTTAAGATCCACTTATCATCAACATTAAACATTTCCTTAACCATAGAATCTATTACTGGATTATAGTGTTGTAAAGAAGCCCCTATATTTAACTCCCTAAGACCCGTCCAGATTGATAGTTGTAGCATACCCATAGATTGGTTGGCCCAACCATCAAAGTTTTCTGCATAGGATGGAAACTCTTCCTTTAACCTATCTACATCTTCTTGGTTTATAAAGTATAAAATGGTTCCATAGCCACTCTTAAAGCTATCGATTTTTTCCCTAGCCACCTTGCCTTCAAAGACATCATAAATATTATCCCATAGTTCATCTTGTTTTTCCTTGGTAACTATAATAAGTCTAGAGCTTTGATTATTAAAAGGATGGGGTACCAGGTTGGTTATTTCTTTTATCCTTTCAATAAGCTTATCTTCTTCTATCTCTATATCCTTACCTATGTTATAATAAGATCTTCTTTTATTTAAACTATCTACTATTTTCATTTATTTTTATTCTACTCCTCATTCATTCTAATTTTACTCTTAAGAAACTCTCCCCTGTCCAGTTCATCATAGGCCTTTATAAGTTCTCTTTTAGTATTCATAACTATAGGCCCTGCCCAGGCTATTTTCTCTCCTAATTCTCTAGACTCAAAATATACGACTTCCACTTGTTCATCTAGGGCCCTAATACTTATTTCTTCCCCTAGACCAAATAAAACCGCTTCTTTTTCACCTATAAGTTCTCCACCTATATCTATATTACCCAAAAGAGTAAAGATAAAAACCTTCTTTTCTTTTTCTGTTTCTATATCTATTTTAGAATCCTTGTCTAAAATAATATGGTAGAGATTTAGATCCAGGTTTTTCCCTTGAAAACCTTGGTGTCCCTTATAGTTTCCTGTAAGCAACCTTAGTTTTCCACCTTCTATCTTTATATTTTCTATATCCTTATTTTTTATACTATAGTAGTTGGGATCTACCATCTTATTTTTTTCTGGAAGATTTAGCCACAGCTGAAGGCCTAATAGTCTATCCACTGGATTTAACATTTCTTCATGTAAAATTCCTGACCCAGCGGTCATCCATTGAACCTCACCAGACTCAATTGTATCTTCATTTCCCATACTATCCCTATGGGTTATAGATCCTTGAGACAAAAATGTTATAGTTTCTATCCCCCTATGTGGATGCATTGGAAATCCCTTCATATAATCCCTATAGTCCTTGGAGTCAAAGGCATCCATCATTAGAAAAGGATCAAAGTCATACATGGTCCCATTTCCCAGTACCCTGGTTAATTTTACACCAGCACCATCCATGGCTGGTTTTCCCCTAATAATTTTTTCAATTTTTCTTTTCATCTTATCCCCCTTCTAGATAATGATACCCCTATAAATAAAAAAGACTCAATTAAGAGTCTTATTCTACCTTTCTATTTTCCTTCTATAAGAATTTTACTAGCCTGGGTCTGAGTAGGGTATGATTCCATAATGGGACCTACTTCTAAAGTTAGAATATCCTTCTCTTTTATTTGGTCAAAAGAAGCCTTCTTTACTTTTTCCCCATCCTCTATCTTTACTTGGGCCTGGCTACAGTTAACATAGGACTGGTCCCCCAAGGGAGAATTTTCACCTAATCCCCTGACAAAAATAGTTTGGCCTTTCTCATCAATTGTAATTACCTCTGCCCTTATTCCCTCTTTTATATAGGGCTGGCTGCAAGAACTTAGAAAAATAACTAGAACTAAAGAAATAAAATATTTTTTAATTGTTTTCATTTTAACCTCTTATTAATTTTTATCTTATTGGGTATATATTATATTTAAAAGGAGTGTCTATGGATAAAATAACATTTGAATTAAGACTTACTGGTAAAAAGAACTACCAGGATAATCTGGTGTCCTATGCTGGTGAACTTTTGGAAAAAATCACCCCCTATGAAAACATGAACAACCAAGATCTTTTAGATAATCAGGTTCTTGATAGGTATTGGGAAATAAGCTACCTTGATTCCCAGCTACTTATAGAAAATCTAAAGCTTGGCGATAAATCCTATCTTCTTATCAAGGACAAAAAGGATAGAATATTTGGTATGGTTCCTCCTGAGTATGAAGACCTACTACTGGCCAATAAAAATAATTTTAAGGGGAAGCTCCATGGGGGTAATTACCGCCTGGTGGAAAACATCCCCAATACTTGTAAACACATTGTGGAAACCCACTATCGTGACTATAGTATGGATATAATAATTTCCACTTAAAACCAACCCTTTTTTCTAAAATAGGATAGCATAAATAAAACTGTTGCCACTGTCAGGCCCCAAAATACCAAATAGGATAGGTTGGTTGGCATATTCATCATATAGAGACTGGCATAAAAACTTATGGGAGTAAAGATAGTAGATACCAGGGTCAATATTTTCATCACATCATTTGTTTTGTTACCTATACTGGACAAGTATGTATCTAACATCCCCGAGCAAATCTCCCTATAGGTTTCTATAAGGTCTATAATTTGAATAATATCATTATAGACAAACTTAATATAATAATTGGCCCTACTATCAATTTCCATCTCATCATCTAAGAGTAGATCATTTATCATATTCCTAGTTGACCATAGGGATTTTCTCACAAATATAAAGTTTCTTTTTAGCTCATAAATTAAATTCAATATTTTTTTATTGGGGTTTAACATTAACTCATCTTCCAAGTAATCTATATATTCCCCTATTTCTTCCAGGGAATCATAGTACTTGTCCAAAATGTTTTCTATTATTATGTAGGCCACATAGCTTACATAGTTGATCTTAGGGTCATTGAGTATCCTAAGTGACTTCTTAACATCTTCTATGTAGTCCTCTTCAGTCTCCCTAAAGGTAATTATCTTCTCTTTAAAAAGAATAAAGGCTATATTGGTATCTTCTAATTCTTTAAATTCCTCAATATCCAAGTTAACCATTTTAAAGGTCATGTAAAGATAGTCCCTATATCTTTCATACTTGGACATTTTATTAAATTCCAGTAAATCCATCTGAGTAAAATCATTGATGGAAAAATAGTTTACCACATCTTTTATTTTTTCATCGTCCAAATTATAAAGGTCAATCCAGACCTTGTGGTCCTTTCTATCAATTTGATCGAGTTCCCTAATATTTTCCAGGTAATAAGACTCATAATAGTTTTCCCCATAGACAATAACATTACAATAGCTTTTCACTATATATCTCTCCCGTTCTCGCCACATCAAATATTAACCTAATAAAGCTTTCGCTATAGGCAATAAACTCCCCCTTATCTATTAACTTAAGTATATCAGCTAAACTAGCCCATTTCACCTTTTCCACTTCTTTTAAGTCTATGGTTAACTTGTCCAAATCAATATTTCTTCTAAAAATATAAAAATCATCATAGCCCTGGGGAAAATTTATGGTAAAGTCTGGTCTTTTCCAACTTATCCCTTCCAGACCCAATTCTTCCTTGGCCTCCCTAATAAGACCTTGATAACTATCTTCACCAGCCTGAACTGATCCAGCCCAAGTAAGGTCCCAATAAGATGGCATTATTTTCTTTTTTTTGCTTCTTTTTTGAATCAACATTTCCCATCTATCATTTATCAAGATTCCATGTACAACTAGGCGGCATTCTCCTTCTAAAAACTTTTCATCTTCAGACCTGGCAAAACCTTTTTTCTGCCTTTCAAAATCATATACATCCCACTTTTCCATATTAACTCCTATAAAAAAAGGATAGTTTCCTATCCTCTTCTACCACTTGTCAGGGCAAGCTTACCCATGACAACCTTTCTATCTGCTCCCGTAGCCCTAGGCTCATTATTGGTCAACCTATTTATAAAGTTATAACCTAATAAGGCAAAGGCCATGGCCTCCTTACCATCGGCATTTTCCAATTCTTCTACTGGAAAATCCAGCTGTCTTTTAAATCCCTCCATAATATAAGGATTGTGGACTCCACCACCACTAACCAACATCCTATCTACCCTATGGTTCTTTAGAACATAGTCTTCTATAGCCATAAGGACAGTTCTTAGACTATATTCAGTCAAGGTTGCCAAAGCGTCATACTTATCTAGCTTATATCTCTTCAGATAAACATGGAGAGTCTCCCTGGTATAATACTCCCTACCTGTACTCTTAGGTGGTTTTATTTCTAGATACTCATCCCATTTAAATAACTCATCTAGCATTTTCTCACAAACCTGCCCCTTCAAGGCCCATCTACCATCTTTATCAAAGCTAACCCTACCATCACTATAGTAGAGACAGGCCTCATTCATCCACACATTGGCTGGTCCTGAATCAAAGGCAAAGACCTCTCCTTTTTCAGGAACATAAGTCATATTAGCCATACCACCTAAATTTAATAAGAGTCTATTTTCCTGGCCCCTATAGATAATTCCATCCACAAAGGGAACCAAGGGAGCCCCTTGACCTCCATAGGCCAAATCACTAGGTCTAAAATCCCCTATGGTATCTATTCCTGTTATAGCTGCTATCTCTGCTAATTCTCCCATTTGAAGGCTGGCCCCCTCTTCTGGACAATGAAAAAGAGTTTGCCCATGGGAACTTATATAGTCAATCTTTCTATAGTCATAGTTCATTTTTTCAATTATTTTATTGGCTTTTTCTCCAAATAAGACTCCCAATTTCTTGTGAATCACACACAAGTCTTCTAGCTTCCTAGCTGGGTCCATAGAGTAGAGTATATAATCTCTTTCCTCCTGGCTGTAGTCTATACTTATATAATCTAAAAGCTCCATCTTAAATGGATTCTTATAAAACTTAACCAAGGCACCATCCAGCCCATCCACAGATGTTCCAGACATTAAGCCTAATATTATCAATTCTTTTTCTTTTGTCATAATCCACCTCACCTATATTTTATCACTATTTCTTGAAAATAGATTACACTTTATGACATTACTTATAGCCCAAGCTTTCTATGTATTTATAGTAATTTATAAAGATAAAGTCCACCAAAAGAAACATATGGGTTAAGGGAGATATGTCTATTCCCTTGTCATCTACAAATAAAATATTTGAGAAATACTGCATATAATAATCAGAAACCTTTACCATACTATTATATCCCTTCCTTGATATGGTAAAGACCTTGGTGTCTTGATTTTTAGCCTTTTCAATTAGGTTTAAGGCCAGCTTGTTTTCACCTGATAAACTTACAATTATCAAAACATCCCTACTGGTCAAAATATTTTCCACTGCCTCCAGTTCATCTTGGCCCTCTATTAAAAAAACAGGCCTATCCATAAAGATAAAGATTCTTTTTAATTCCCTGCAAACTGACTTTTGTATATTTCCTGTTCCATAGGCAAAGACCCTATCAGCCCTTCTTATATCTTCAAATAAATCCTCATTGTAAAAGTTTTTTGAAAGATTTATGGTATCTTCTATATCAAAAATTAACTTATTTACATCCAATTGTTCAGAGTTAAATTGGCCCACCCTAATCAGTCTTTGAAGCTCTAATTCACTGGTTATACCAATCTTTTCCAGGGCGCTTTTACAGTCTTTTAAATCACTTTTAGATGCTTTGGCTATCTCTTCAAGAGATTTAGACTTACATAGGTTTTTATTTAAGGTTAAATAGAAAAGAAAACTTTCTTCCCTAGTGTTTAGCTTGTCGTAATTACTCTTGATTAGTTTTTCAATCATTTTTCTCCTCCAAATACAGACCATATCTAAGGGCCATAAGCTCTACTATTAGGAAATAAGACCCTATAGATATAAAGTGAATGTCATCCTTTAACATAAGATCAAAGGCCGGTACAAATAGGTTATATTCAGAATCAAGCCCTATTTTACTTAGATTTTTATTACTTATGGTAAGGGTAGGAACCTTTCTTTCCCTTAGTTTTTTCATTAACTTAATCATTTCATCTGATAGGCTGTTGGTTGATATTATTATAAATAAATCCCTTTCATCTAAAGAATCTACCAGGACATTGGTCTCTAAATAATCAGCCAAATCTATAATAAATTTATTGTAGGGCAAAAACTTCTTTATCAATTCTTTTTTTATTGATGAAGCATAGCTATTTGCAAATACATATATATTTTTACTCTCATATATTTTATTAAATAGGTCTGTCATATCCCTAGTAGTAAATAGTTTGGTCACATCTATATACATATTTGTAAATTGATTAATAATATTTCCATTTTCCCTGTTACTATTATCCAGCTTTAAATAGGACTTAAAGTCTTTAAATCCTTTTAAACCTAGTTTTTTGGCAAACCTTAGGACAGTGGTTCTAGATACATTACATTTTTCGGCCAACTGATCTATAGTCATATCTTCAACTTCCAGTGGGTTCTTACTTACATAGTCCCAAATGTGAAGGTCTGTATCATTTAATTTTTGGAAATTCTCTACAAATAAATTCTCTATTATCATATGTACTCCTTTTAAAAACAAAAATAAGTAGCCAGGCTACTTATCATTGTATTATCTAATTTTTAAATAGGCAAATAGAGTTATAAGAGAGAAGACCACTATAAAACTTGAAAATACTAGTTCTAGTTTTATATCCTTCCAGTCTACTTTTGAAAATACTTCCTTCACTTTTATCTTATTATTAACCACCATAGTATAGATTAATAAGATAAATCCAAATATTATTAAGGCTTGTTGTAAAAAAACTTCACAGATCAAAAGGATAGTTAATATGACAATCGCTTCATTTATTTTTTTATTTTTATATAGTTCCATTGATCTGGAAAAGACAAGCAGGACCATAAGGTTTATAAATATGGAGATAAATCTTATGGTGTTTACCTCATTGTAGCTTACTATTTCTCTTATATCATACAGGCCACTGGTCATGGTATAGAGCGATATAAAACTATAGGCAATAGTTACTAGGATAAGAACCTTTATCATTTTTATTATAGTATTTTCTCTCTTATTTACTTGCATAGACAACTCCTATTTTAATTCTGGCCAATATCCCTTATTAGCTTCAATTAAATCATCTAAGATTTCTTTAGCCACCTTGGCACTTGGTACAGTCTTTGAAAGGGTTAAGGCTTGCCACATCTTTTGGTAACTACCTTCTATCCAAGCATCAACTGTTAATTTTTCTACACTAACTTGTTGTTCCATAAGTCCCTTTTGGAATTGTGGAATAGCACCTTGAACAATTCTTTCATAACCATTTGATCCAACTATACATGGTATTTCAACCATAGCTGTTCTATCAAAGTTTTCTATTGCTCCTTCATTTGGTACTATAAGTAAGAATCTTTCTTGGGTGTTTTCACCTAGGGCACATGCTAAATCCACTATATAGCTTGCATGGGCATCCAATTCTAATTTTGTATCCTTTGCAGTTCCCTTGGCAACAATATCCCTACATTCTCCAAATACAAATTTTTCCCTTCCAGCCATAACTTCATTGGCTCTAGTATAGTCTGGATTTGAAGTTTCTACAACATAGTCTGGATATAGGTAATATTTCAAATAAGTATTTGGTATAGTATCTGGATCTAGGGCATATACGTCCTTTACCTTAGTAAAAGTTGCCCTCCAGCTATCATCTACGTGTTGGTTAGTATCTGATAGAGCATCTGCAAAACCATTAACCTTAACATGTTCCTTAATTTGAGGCATCAAATCATTTCCTTCTGCATCATATATTTTATGCCACCAACCAAAGTGGTTTAGACCATAGTAACCAACTTGCATTTCTTTTCTTGATTTTAGACCAACCATTTGTGCCATTTTTTCTTCCAAGTCTATTGGCATATCACAAATATTTAGTATCTTTGAGTCTGGTCTTAATCTTCTAGTCGCTTCCGCTACTATAGCCGCTGGATTTGAATAGTTAAGCATCCAAGCATCTGGAGAATATTCTTCCATGTAATCAAGGATTTCTAATACTCCACCAATTGATCTCATACCATAGGCCAAACCACCTGGACCACATGTTTCTTGTCCCACAACACCGTGTTTAAGAGGTATCTTTTCATCTAATTCCCTCATGGCATACTTACCAACCCTAATGTGGGCAAAAACAAAGTCAACGTCAGTAAAGGCTTTTTTTGGATCTGTACTGTATTCAAACTCAATTTCTGGTGCTCTTTCCTTTAAGATTATTTCACTTGCCTTGGCTATAGGCTCTTGTCTATCCCCATCATTATCATAAAACTTTAATTTTCTAATTGGAAATCTATCCAAATTATCTAACAACATTAGTACTATACCTGGTGTAAAAGTACTTCCTCCACCTGCTACAACTATTGAAAATTTCTTATTCTTCATAATAACCCCCTATATTAAATCATACATTCAAATTCTTCTCTAACCTTTGGAACTGTCATCCCCACTATAACCTGTACATTTTTCCCCTTAATTATACAACCGTGGGCTCCAATGGATTTAAAGTAATCATCGTCCTTACATTTACTTTCATCCTTAACATTAACTCTTAACCTGGTCATACAGTTGGATACATCCACTATATTTTCAGATCCTCCCAAGCCTTCTAAAATAGCATCTGCTAAAAGTGTATGTTTGCTTTCCCCACTTTTGGCTTGCTTGTATTCCTTTTTAGATATTAGCTTAGCATCTACCTCACCTCTACCTGGAGTCTTAAAGTCTTTCTTCTCTATAACAATCTTGAAAACCAAATACCATATATAGGTAAACACAAGACCCACTGCCAACATAAGCAAGTATTGCTTCCAGTGATTTTTCATCAGTGGTATAAAGTTAAATGATGCCATTTCTATTAAACCACCTGAGTGTATACCTACTATTCCTAGAAGATACATTACAGTTGACAGACTTGCTGCCAATAAGGCATGTACTACAAATAGCATTGGTGCTATAAATAGGAAGGTAAACTCGATTGGCTCAGTAACCCCTGCCACTATGGCAGTTAAGGTAACTGGTATCATCAAGGATTTAACCCTGGATTTTTGATCTTCATTGGCTGTCTTATACATAGCAAAGGCTATACCTGGTGTACCGAAGACCTTGGAAAATCCTGTTGATGTAAAGGCTGCTTCTGGCATTAAACTTCTCAAAGAATCTGTTGATGCTGCAATTTCCGGTAGTCTCTTTGACCACTCTGCATAAATTCCTCCCGGCACCATAACTGAGTCATAAAATATTGGAGCATACAGTAAATGGTGTAGTCCAAAAGGTATAAGTAGTCTTTCTAGTAAAACGAATACCCATACTCCCAGGGCTCCTGTACTTTTAATAAATCCTTGGAAAGATGTTATTCCCATTTGTAATTTAGGCCAAATAAAGGCTGCTATAAAAGCAACTGGTATCATAACAAAAAATGAAATCATATATACAAATGTAGATCCTGAAAAAGTTCCCAACCACTCAGGTAAGTCTGTGTCATAGTACTTATTATGTATGTAGATAGTTATACCTGATATTATTAAGGCTCCAACCATTCCCATATCTAGAGTTTTTATGTTGGCCACATTGGTTAGTCCACTTGCTCCTCCAACTTCTTGAGCAAAGTCAACACCAAAGAATTCTCCCCAATTTCCTAAAATTGAATTTAAGAAATAGTTAAAGGTTAAATACACAACTAGGGCTTCCATGGAAGCTCTAGCATTTTGTTTATTGGCAAGTCCTATTGGAAGTCCCACCACAAACAATAAAGGCAACTGATTAAAAACTGTCCATCCACCTGCTAATACTAAGTCCCAAATATTTCTCCACAATGTCGCTGGCGCCGCCAGGGCTCCCATTATCACTTCTGATGTGAATAAGGTTCCCAGTCCTATGATTACCCCTGCAAATGAAAATAACATAACAGGTGTAAACATGGCTCCACCAAATCGCTGAATTTTTTCCATCATGGCTTAAATCCTCCTTTTTTTCTTAATCTTTGATAATTTATTTACTAACTTAATAATAGCACCACTTATTTTTACTTTCAACAAATGGCATGAATTAGGGATTTCTCACCTTTCACTTGCTAGGAAAACAATTTCATGTGAATTTTCACATGTGTTTTTTTATGGTAAAATATTACTAGGAGGCGCTATGAGAGAATATAAAAAAATTAGCAGTGAACTATATGATTTCACCAAACCTATTGGCAAATCTCTAGATGGGGATTTGGAATTTTACTACCAAGAAATAAAAGATTTTAAAGGACCTATTTTAGAAGCAGGAGTGGGTACTGGCAGACTTTTAATCCCTTATTTAGAAAGAGGACTTAAGATAGAAGGCCTGGACTACTCCCAAGAGATGCTTGATCTTTGCAAAAAAAACCTAGACCAAAGAGGATTAAAAACAAGACTTTATAGGCAAGACTTAAAAACTATGAGCCTAGATAAGAAGTTTGAAGCTATAATCATGCCTACAGGCTCAATCTGTCTAATTGATAATATAGATCTACTTCTTAAAAATTTTTACGACCATCTAAGGGACCAGGGCAAGATTTTTATAGACCTTATCTTTCCCCTTGACTTCAAACCAGGATGTCAAAGTCAGATATATAGGCTAAGTCCAAGTGAAAGTATAGTCTATACATCCAATAATGAAAAGATAGATTTTTTAGAACAAAAGACCTATTGTCTTAACCGTTATGAAAAATGGGTTGACGATAAACTAGTTGATAGTGAACTGGCTGAATTTAATCTTAACTGGTATGGAATTAGGGAGTTTAGCCTGCTTTTAGAAAAACACGGTTTTACAAATATAGAATATATAAGGGGGTATGGAGGCCAGGCTGACTATCTTGTTACCTTTAGGGCCCAAAAAAATAATGAATGAAAAAACCTATGAATTTGATGCTCTGATAAAAAAAGTAGATGGAATGGATGCTGCCTATATTGATTTTCCCTATGACGTGAGAAAGGAATTTAATAAGGCTAGGGTAAAGGTTAAGGCAACCTTTGATGGCTATCCCTATGAAGGAAGTCTAGTTAGAATGAAAACAGTTAATCATATAATAGGTATTAGAAAAGATATTAGAAAAGAAATAAACAAACAGGCAGGAGACATGGTTCATGTGACAATAAAAGAAAGAAAGTAGTTTACTTTCTTTCTGCCCTTGCCATAAATTTTTCAATATCAATTATAAATCTTTCGTGATCTGCTTCTCCTATAGGTCCTCTTTCATCATAGACTTTAGCCTTAAAAACAAGTCTTTTTCTATCAAGTTCAACCAATTCACTTTCACAAGTTACCTTCATTCCAACAGGACTGGCACTAAGATGCTTAACATCTATATGACTGCCCACAGTTGATTCATTGGCTTCTAACTGGTCACTTATACTTTTCCAACAGGTCTCTTCTATAAGAGCTACCATGGCTGGTGTGGCAAAAACATCCAGGTTTCCACTACCATGAACCTTGGCTGTATCTTTATTTTCTATATATCTTTCAATTTTTCCCTTGATTCCTATTTTCATACTATCTAACCTCCCTTTTCTTTACCTATATTATATACAAAAAAATAGGAGTTTTCACTCCTATAGTTTTAATTCCCTTATATGTTCTTCTATAGAACCAATTATTTTACTTACTTCCTCTCTGGTTATAAGAGGACTTATGGCACAAAACCTCATAACTACCTTGTCTCTTAAGATGGTAGTAAAATAGATGGCATACTTGTCCCTTACCCCCATTTGAGAAAGTTTATTGTTTATCTCATTTAATTCTTCTTCACTATAGCCTTTCTTATAGTATCTAAAGTTTATAATTCCCAGTTGAGGACCTGATACAATTTCATAGTGATCGTACTTTTTAAGCTCTTCAGCTATCCACTGGGAGGCAATGAAACCATGGTCTATAGCATCTTGCATACCGTCCAGTCCCACTGTTTGAAGGGTAAACCAAAGTCTCATTCCCCTGGCTGGCTTGGTTAATTCTATTCCCATATCCCAAAAGTTAATTTCTTCCCTGGTAGACTTAACATCTTTTAAATACTCTGGGTCCACTGAAAAGGTCCTGGCCATCTTATATTTATCCTTGCAAATAACGCTGGCACAACCATAGGTTTGAAATAGCCACTTATGTCCATCCCAACTAACTGAATCGGATCTTTCTATACCTTTTAAAAGTTCTTTATAACTGGATAAAAGAACTGATGCCCCGTAGGCTCCGTCAACGTGATACCATAGATTATATTTTTCTGCCATATCTGCCAGATCATCTAAAGGGTCTATTGATCCTGTATTAGTAGTTCCTCCCGTTCCCACCAATAAAAAAGGTTTATAACCATCATTTAAATCCTTGACTATCATTTGCTCTAGGACGTCTATTCTCATTTGATAGTTATCATTACTTATAACCTTTCTAACATTACTAGCTGGAATCCCCATCAGATGAACTCCCTTGGCTACAGAACTGTGGGTTTGGTCTGACACATAGACAGTTGCCCTTGGATAATCTTTAGGTTCTAGCTTTTCATCCCTGGCCACAATACTTGCTGTCAAGTTAGCCATGGATCCTCCGGATACAAATTGTCCCCCTACTTCTTCTCTATCGTAGCCAATATTTTCTCCCATCCAGCCTATTAATTCTTTTTCAATGGTAGCTGTACCTTCACTTATGGAATATCCTCCCCCATAAGGATTATAGATGGAGTTTAAAAAGTCTCCAAATACAGAATACGGCGATACCTGGTTGGGAATAAAGGAAAAATACCTGGGATGATTTACCTTCATCCTATAAGGATAAACCTTATCTATAAGCTCTCTAGCTACTTCTTCAGGCTGTCTTTCCTCTCTGGAAAAACCAATATTTTCCAACTCTTCCTTGGCCTCTCCAGGTAGTTTTTCAATTAGGTATTCATCTCTAATTTGGTCTTGCATATGTAATAAATCGGGAATAAACTCTTCAATCAAATCGTTTAGCCTTTCCCACTCGTATAATTTATAAGATTTTGTCATAACAAACTGATAAAATCAGTCCACCACCTTTCTTTTCTTAACATGCTATATTATAACACTCTAATTTCCATAACTCAAAAATTATAGAGCTCTTATAAGCAGTAAAAAAGAGCCTCTAGGGCCCTCTATATTAGCTTCATTTCCTTTAATATTTTATAGACACCATCTTGGTCAGCTGGTGGCGCCTGGTAGTCTGCATATTCTAGTAGTAAGGGAGCATCCTGGCCAATAGCCACACTAACTCCTGCCTCTTCAAGCATCTCCAAGTCATTGTTACCATCTCCAAAGGCATATATATCTTCTTTGCTAAAACCTAATTTTTCAGCCAAATAATTCATTCCCTTGGCCTTGGTATAGCCCTTCATAACAGCCTCTGTATGAACGTCACTTTGTTCTATATAGTCAAAATGTTCTTCCAATTCTTTCTCAAATCTTTCCTTTGATTCAGGATTTTTAAAAGCACATACCATCTTAGAAAAATGTAGGGAGGGACTATCAGTATGCATAATATTAACTCCACTGGAGATCATTCTTATAATAAATTCTTTTAGACCCTTATGGTCAATATCTCTTGAAATATAAAGGGCGCTGTGGCCTTCTATAATAAACTCTACCTGATTTACTTCTAGGGCATCTAAAACTAACTTATGAAGGCTAGGCTTTAACTCTGTTTCAAAAATAACCTTATCTCCATGCTCTATATAGGTTCCACATCCACAGATATAGCCATCCACCTCAATTGACTTGGCCAATCTATCTATGGCAGATTTAGGCCTACCTGTATTAATAAAAACAAGGTGACCGTTTTTTCTTAGGCTCTCTATGGCCTCATATGTATTGTCACTTATGCTATCATCCTTCTGGTTTCTTAAAGTTCCATCATAATCAAAGAAAAATATTTTTTTATCCATCTATTGTCCTTTCTTTTCATCATATTAATTATTTTCATCTTATAATTTATTAGTCTTCTTTGTCAATAACTATGATATGATTAATATAGAAATTTTTTAAGGAGGATATCGTGGTCATAAAAGTAATTAGGCATGGTAAGGTTGATTTTAATTGGAAGGAAAAATATGATTCAAAGGGTTTTGATAGGGCTAATATTGGCTATGATGAAAGTCCTATAAAGGTTATAGACAAGAGAATAGATCCCCAGGGCCAACTTATTTTTGTAAGTGATTTACAAAGGACTACAGATACTGCCAACTATCTTTTTGATAAGAGGGGAAACTATATTAGAAATGAGCTTTTAAATGAGGTCCCTGCCAGGTCCTATAAGGATACTGACAAGCTAAAGTCCCTTAGAGTTTGGAAGCCCATGAGTAGGATTCAATGGTTTTTTAATAATAAAAGGCAATTTGAAACAAGAAGCCAGTCCATGGACAGGGCCTTGGAAGCCATAGATTTTATTGAATCATATGACCAGGACTGTTATGTTGTCTGCCATGCCATTTTCATGAAGGTTTTGGTTAGAGCCTTTAAAAAGAAAGGCTATAAGGTTTATGATAATAGGCCGTTTTTCTTTAAAAATTTAGATCAATTTACAGCAAAAAAATAGGTTGAAATCAACCTATTTTCTTTTTAATGTTATCTATTTCCCAATTATTACTTTTTTTTAGTCTTTTATACTTCCTTCATATTAGCCCTACCCCATTTACACATTTCATCTAAAATAGGTAGGAGGGTTTTTCCCCTATCTGTTAAGGAATATTCAACCTTGGGAGGAACCTGATTGTACTGCTTCCTATTTATTAGTCCCTCTTCTTCCAAATCCTTTAACTGCTGACTTAACATCTTATGGGTAATTCCTTCTATTGTTTTCTTTAACTGACCATATCTTAAAACTTCTTCTTGGGCCAGGCTCCATAAAATCAAAGGTTTCCACTTACCTCCTATAGTTCTTAGGGTATATTCTACTGGACACCTATACTCACAATTTACTTCACAACTAATATCCATCTTCCACCTTACTTTCCTTTTAGATAGTATGTTACTTAAAAGTGCATACTTGTTTTTTAGTTCTCATGTATTAGAATTATATTACAAGTTAATTTTCATGTAAAGACTATGGAGGTAATTATGAAAAAGAAAAATTTAGGCAAGGTGTTTGCCCTTTATCCAACACCAGATACAGTTATAGGTACAGTTGTAGATGGAAAAGTAAACTGGCTTAATATTGCCCACTTGGGAGTTGTTGGCATGGACAGGATCATGCTTAGCCTGAGTAAGAATCATTTTTCCAACAAGGGGATTAGAGAGAATAAAACAGCCTCAGTCAACCTGGTAAGTAAAGATATGTTAATTGAAGCTGACTATGTTGGCATGGTTTCTGGAAAAAACACTGATAAATCTCAGGTCTTCGATTATTTTTCTGGACAACTGGACAATGCTCCTTTAATAGAAAAATCTAAGATTTCCATGGAGTGTAGGTTGGTAGATATTTATGAAACTGAAAAGGAAGACAACTTTATCTTGGAGGTAGTTAACACCTATGTTGATGAAGATATCTTAAATACCAGTGGAAAAATAGACTATAGTAAGGCCAAGCCTCTACTTTTTGAAATGACCAATCAAAGCTATCTGGAAACTGGAAAAAAAGTAGGAGATGCCTGGTCTGAAGGTAAAAAATATTAAAAAAAATAAAGATAGGCTGAGGCCTATCTTCTCTTTTTGCTTCTCTTATTTCTATTGTTTTTATTATTTCTATCGTCTCTATTTCTAGAGTCTCTCTTCCTACCATCCCTATTTCTAGAATCTGGTCTCTTATTTTTATTGTATCTTCTATTCTTATTATTGTTTTTATTATTTCTATTAGACTTTTGATGTCTTCCAACATTTTTAAGATCTAATTCTTGATAAACACTAATTTCGTCCTTTATCAATAAGGATATAAGCGCCATGGAAATATCATTAGGTGTGTAGTCTAATCTCATTAAAGAATTATAAATCAATCTGATTTTTTCATCTTTTTCCACATTTACTTCTTTGACAATACTTAAAAGTATTTCGTCAATTTGATTATCCACTAATTCCTCAACAGTTGGAACCTGTCCTTCTTTAATATCTGCCTTGATGTATTTTTCAATTTCTCTAAGTTTAGAATAGTCCCTTCTAGTTACAAAACTTATGGCTGTACCAAAATGTCCTGCCCTAGCTGTTCTTCCTATTCTATGAACATAGTATTCGTTTTCTTGAGGAAGATCATAGTTTATTACCAAATCAACGTCATTTACGTCAATTCCTCTGGCTGCAACGTCAGTAGCAACTAATATCTTTACTCTTCCTCCCCTAAAGTTTTGCATTACTTGGGTTCTTTGGCCTTGGTTAATATCCCCATGGATACAATCAACTGAATAGTTTTTATCCAATAAATAGTTATTAACTTCATCAACCTTTCTCTTGGTATTACAAAATATAATAGCCCTTCTTGGCTTGTAAAAATCCAAGACCCTATTTAATACATCATCCTTAAGATTTTCATTTAAATTATAAAATAATTGTTCTATCTTAGGTACTACAAGGTCCTTCTTTTCTATTCTAATAAACTCTGGATTGTCTTGATAAGACATGGCAAAGTCTTTGATCTTCTTGTCTAATGTAGCTGAGAAAAATGCACTTTGGTAGTTTTCTGGTAGCTTTTCAATCACTTCTACTATGTCATCTCTAAAGCCCATGGCAAACATTTCATCTGCTTCGTCTAAAACGAATAACTTTAGATTGTCTACCTTTAGGATCTTACGTTTCATAAGGTCCATTACTCTACCTGGAGTTCCTACTACTGCATGTACTCCTCTTTTTAGTTTTCTTATTTGCTTGTCCATAGGGGCTCCACCATATACAGGTAGTAGACTTAATCCCTTCTTATATCTTCCTATTCTTTGAATCTCTTCACTTACTTGTACTGCTAACTCTCTTGTTGGACATAAAACCAATGCTTGTACAGAATCATCATCTAAGTCTATGTTCTCTACTAATGGTATACCAAAGGCAGCTGTCTTACCTGTTCCTGTTTGGGCTTGTCCTATTATGTCTTTTCCTTCTAATAGTAAGGGGATAGATCTTTCTTGTATATCACTTAACTTTTCAAATCCCATTACGTCAATCGATCTTTGTACTTCTTCTGATAAATTTTTTATTATTTCTTTTTGCATTCAATTCTTCTTTCTTATTATTCAGCTCTTGCCGTTTTATAATTGTATCACAAAAACTAAGAATTATATATCTAATTTCTTTTTTTAGCCTTTAAACATAGTTTTTCCACATTTAAATCCTATAATTATTATAAAAATGACAATTATTACATATATTTAAACATTTGCTTATCTTGTAAAATAATGACTATTATTTCACTTTTTGTCTCCTTATAAAAACATTCTAATTTTATAATATTTTTATAAAACAGCGTTTACCAAGGACTCCGCCTCACACTCTTCCTTTTAAATAAATGACCCCTTTAACTTTTTTTGCATAAACTTAAAAATTTTTTATGTTTTTACAAGTTTGTGATAGATTTATCGTTAAATAAATGTTAATATCTTTATAGGTTAACAAAGACCTATATTTTTTTACTAATATAGGTTATTTATTTCACAATATTGAGGGTAATTTATCTACATATTTTTTTGCAATAATTCAGAATTAATTACCCATCGTAGCAAATTTAAGGGGGAACTTATGTTTTTTGAATTTAACTATGCTGAAGGGGCAACTCTAGGATCAGCAATAGGAATGTGGTTTGTGATCTTTGGAGCACTATTTCTATTTAACGAATTTTCAAGAAGATCAAAGGGTGGAGCATTTGTAAGTTTTATTGTTTTACCTATTGTTTTATCAATTATGTGGTTTACAGTTATGAAGGAAAAGACCTATCTTGACTGGTTCCACTTGGCAAAGGTTTATTCTGCTACAGCAGGATGTATCGGTTTTTGGTTTATCAGACACTATGAAAAGAAAGACTCAAATGGAAATGTAATCTGGAAATTATCAGAAAAGAAATGGGCTCTTGCTTTTCCACCATTAATCCTTGCCATCAATATTACTGAAGCAGTAATCCGTGACTTCCAAATAGGTAGTTTGGGACTTGCTAAGGAAATGTATGAAGGTCAAGTTATGATGAGTGGTAGCTGGAACTATATGAACGGTATTGCAGGAATCCTTAATATTATTACCATAACTGGTTGGTTTGGTATAGTTATTAGAAAGGTTACTGACAAAGATAAGAGTAAGGATATGGTATGGCCAGACATGATGTGGTTCTGGATTATAGCCTATGACCTTTGGAACTTTGCTTATACATATAACTGCCTACCAGGACATGCTTGGTATTGTGGTCTAGCTTTATTATTAGCACCAACTATCTGTGCGTTTACTCTTGGTAAGGGAGCTTGGTTACAACATAGGGCACACACTCTTGCAATTTGGTGTATGTTTGCTCAAACTTTCCCACACTTCCAAGACCAAGGAAAATATATGGTTAATTCAACCTATAATCCAAAAATCTATTTCTGGGTTAGTTTAATTGCAATGGTATTTAATATAATTGTTTTCTTATATATGTTAAGTCAAATTAAAAAGACAAAGAGAAATCCATATACTAGTGAATTATATGTAGATTCTCCAAACTACAAAAAGGTAAAAGCCTTGGCTGAACCAGGAATCTTAGATAAATAAAAAATTAGGCATCTACAAGATGCCTTTTTTTATGCTCTTTTTAAGCCTTCCTATAAAATAATCCTTCCGCCCTTACAAGGGGTAATAGGATATCCTTGACCTGAGAAGATGGATTATAGACCATAAAGGACAAACGTTCCAAGTCCAACTCTATAAAACACCTTTCCCTTTCCAAATGAATCCCCAGCTTATTTCTATCATCTTCCATATAATTGAGAAGATCTCTGGGTTCTTTTAAGTTAATCCTTTCAAGTCGATCACTATAAACATCAAAGTTAAAGTAGGATAAAAGTTTTAAGATAATCCTTCTGATCTTATTTTTCTCTTCAAATACTTGGCCTTCTATTAAGATAAGTTCTTCCAAGTTCCTAACATATGCCTTTTTTTCATCTGATACTTCCTTGGGTAAGTAATCAACAATAAACTTTCCCTTTCTTTCATAGTAATCTATTTCCTTTGCATTCATAGTTTAACTCCTCTAGGCTTTCTTATCATTATACTAACTAAACTAAGTTTTTCAAGTAAAAAGGCATGATAGTCAACTATCATGCCCTAATTTATAAATTTATCCAATATCTCTTCCAATAACTTGCCTCATCATCTTCAACAATAATTACTGTATTATCTAATTGACCCCCATTGTCTAAAATGATCTTATTGGTTACCTTATCTCCTTGCTCCGCAATCAAAAGAACCCTGTCTAGGCCCTTTTCCCTGGCCTTATCCAGGCTTAATCCTAACATTTGCCTACCATATCCCTTTTGTCTCTTGCTAGGCCCAATGCTCATGTCTATATGTCCATATCTAATCCTTGCCTTGTCATCTAATTCATGCTTTAAATTAAGAAAACCTATGGCTTCTTCATTGTCTACTAAAACATAGGTTGTATTAGGAAGTATTCCCTTATAGCAAGTTTCCTTATCCCTATTGTTTTTTGTAAATAACAACCATTCGTCCACATCCATTTTCTCCAAATTTCCACATCCATTTACCAATTCAGATTCATTGTATAATTCATCGAATAATTCTACAACATCTAAAACATTAACTTCCTCTGGTAATACTAGTTTCATGACTGTCCCCCCAATTACTTTTTTCTATCCTATCATAATTTAGGTAAAAGTCAAATAATTATCGAGCTTTTCCATCCTTTTATATAAAGGGTTAATTTTTTTTTATAAGTTGATAAATCAGCCATTAGGCGCTTATATTTAAATAAATAGCCCCTCTAATAAAGATGTATTTTATTAATTTTATATGTCATATTAATATAGTTTTATACATGAATATGCATTCATCTCAATTTCCGCTTATCGTTGTCAAATATATCTACAGTTTCTTTACTTTATATGCTTTTAATCCTCTTTTAAGGCTTTACAAGTCCGCATCTTTTGTTAATTTTTTTTTATATTCCCTCCTAAAATAGTCAGTTTTATCCCTTTGATATTTAATCAAGCTAAAATAATGATATCGTTTTATATATATCTTTTACCCAGATTTTTTTACTTTTCACGAAAAAAATTAAATCTAAATTTATAAATAATTATTCTAAAGTTTTTTAACCTTAGTCAGTCATTATTTTAGCCTAAAGCTTGTAAATAGCTAGTTAAATACTTGTGGTTATCCTCGGGTTTTTGGGTAAATATGATATACTATAATTGTAATTTATAATTATAAAATAATTTGGGAGGACACAATGAAAAAACTAATAAACAATCCAGACAATGTTGTTGAAGAAATGGTACAAGGTATGCTTTTTGCTCATCCAGAAAGATTAAAGAGAGTGGAAAACACCAATGTATTAGTTAGAAAAGATGCCCCAGTTAAAGGTAAAGTAGCGATCATAAGTGGTGGTGGAAGTGGTCACGAACCAGCCCACGCTGGCTTTGTAGGACCTGGTATGTTAGATGCCGCTGTAGCTGGTCAAATGTTCACATCCCCTACTCCAGATCAAATTTTTGAAGCTGTAAAGGCTACAAATTCTGGCCAAGGTGTCTTTATGATAGTAAAGAACTACACAGGTGATGTAATGAACTTTGATATGGCCAAGGAAATGGCTGCTATGGAAGGCATCGACTGTGAACTTGTAATAGTTAATGATGATGTGGCTGTTGAAGACTCTAGTTTTACCACTGGTAGAAGGGGAGTTGCTGGAACTGTTCTTGTGGAAAAGGTTCTAGGTGCCATGGCTGATGATAATAAGTCACTAGAAGAAATAAAAAACTATTCTGATAAGTTAGTTAGGAATGTTAAATCTATGGGTATGGCTATACAAGCCTGCACTGTTCCATCTTCTGGTAAAGAATCCTTCCACTTGGAAGATGATGAAATGGAAATTGGTATAGGAATTCACGGTGAACCAGGTATTAGAAAAGAAACCTTAAAGCCTGCCAAGGAAATAGTTGAAGAATTATTAGAAAAAATTCTTCCAGAATTAGAACTTAAGGAAAATGATGAAATTGCTTTAATGGTAAATGGTATGGGAGCAACTCCTGAACAAGAATTATACCTATTAAACAATAATGTTCATGAAATATTAAAAGAAAAAGGAATAAATGTATATCGCACATATGTTGGTAACTATATGACAAGTATAGATATGGCAGGTTTCTCTTTAACTGCTCTTAAGCTAGATGAAGCTTCTAAAAAATACCTAGATGCGCCAGCCAATGCAATTGCATTTAGGGAGGTTAAATAATGGAAATTATAGATGTAAAAAAAATATTTTCTCAAATGACAGAAGTTATTGGAGAAAATAAAACTTATCTTCAAGATTTAGACACAGCTATAGGAGATGGTGACCATGGTTTCAATATGAACCGTGGCATGCAAAAGGCCAATGAAGATATTCAAGCCATGGAATTTGATGACTTAAAGCAGTTGTTTAGTAAAGTAGCCATGGACTTTATATCAACTATAGGAGGAGCTTCTGGTCCCCTATATGGTACTTTCTTTATGAGGTTTGCACCTGTTTTTGCAGGTAAGACAGAAATCACTAGAGAGGACTTTAACAAGGCCTTTCAAATGGGTGTAGAAGGTATTAAACAAAGGGGTCAAGCCCAAGTAGGTGACAAGACCATGATAGATGTCTTAGAACCTGTATCAGAAGCCCTAAATGCCGGTAAGAGCTTAGAGGAAGTAGAAGCTATAGCTAGAGATAAGAAGGAAGCTACCAAGGATTACAAGGCCAATAAGGGTAGGGCTTACTACCTGGGAGAAAGATCTATTGGACACATTGATCCAGGTGCAGCTAGTTCATATTTCTTAATTAAATCTTTTTGCGAATATAGAGGTGAATAATGGTAGAGTTATTAGTATTATCTCATAGCAAGGATTTGGCCAATGGAGTTAAAGAGCTTATGGCTCAAATGGCTCCAGATGTTAAAATCACTGCCATTGGTGGAACTCGAGAAGGGGATTTAGGATCTGATGGAGAAAAAATCATTGAACATATGTCTATGGACTATCCTGATGGCCTAATAGTTCTTTTTGATCTTGGTTCCTCGATGATGAATGCAGAAATGGCCTATGAATTCTTAGATGAAGATAAAAAAGAAAAAGTATTTATCGCTGATCAAGCCCTTGTTGAAGGCGCTGTACAAGTTGCTGTTATGGCACAAGGTGGCGATAGTTTTGAAAATATAAAGGCCTTTTGCCAAGAAAACAAATATGGTAAATTAGCCTAATAAAGACACAAAAAAAGGACCTCTTAGAGGTCCTTTTATTTATTTATTATTTCATTATTTGTTCGCCGGCAATTCTACCAAATACTACTATATCAGCAATTGCGTTACCACCTAAACGGTTAGCTCCGTGAATACCACCAGTTACTTCCCCAGCAGCATATAAGCCTTCAATTACCTTATCTTCAGTATTTAATACTTGTGCTTGTTCATTGATCTTAAGTCCACCCATTGTATGATGTAGAGCTGGATATCTCAATGTAGCATAGAAAGGTCCTTTTTCTATTTTCTTGCCCCAAACTGCTCTTCCGAATTCATCCTTTTGAGCGTCTACTGACTTGTTGAATTCTTCTGTAGTTTTCTTTAGATTATCAGCAGGTACGCCTATAGCTTCTGCTAATTCTTCTAAAGTATCTTTTTCAACTACAATGCCCTTTTTAATTAAAACATCTAAGTCTTCTCCAGATAAAGTTTTTCTTTCTTCATTAACTATTTGGCTATCTGTAATCATGTAATAAACACCTTCTGGTTGTGCAAAAGCAGCTAAACATAATTCATCTCTACCGCCATCTTCCTTAACATATCTATTACCTTCTTTATTAATAAAGAATGAGTCTTCAACGTTTATAGATGGACCAAATTTGTCACCAGGCATTGGTAATAATTGGATATGTTCCATGTCTATTACCTTAGCACCAATTTTTTCAGCCATGATTATACCATCTCCAGTTGCTCCTGGGTGGTTGGTTGATTCTAATTTTTCTGGTAGGTTATCATTGTTATAAACACCGTCTTCATTTAGATATTTTCTAGCCATGTCAGCATCAGCTGCATAACCACCTGCTGCGATTATAACACCCTTGTCAGCCTTAATAGTATAGTTCTTATCTTCTGATTCAGCCTTGATTCCTACTACCTTGTCTCCGTCAACTATTAATTCTGTTGCCTTAGTATTTAATAATATTTCCCCACCATTGTCTTTAACGTCTTTTTCTAAAGCTGAAATATAGCCTGTACCTAATGGCATTTCAGTTTGGTGAGATCTTGGCCACATTGATCCTACTACAGAACCAATTGTTGGTTTCCATTCAACGCCCTTGTCAGCCAACCAATGTACTGCATCTAAAGCATTGTCAGTTAATATTTTTATTAACTTTTCGTCCCCAACCTTGTGTCCACCTTCATATGTTTGTTCAAAGTGTTTTTCTTTTGAGTCTTCTATACCTTGCTTCTTTTGTTCTTCTGGATCAGCAGCATTAAACGCTCCACCAGCTCTTAAGGTATTACCACCTAAGAATGGCATTTTTTCTACTAGAACTACTTTTTTAGCTCCATTTTCAAATGCTGTAGCTGCAGCTGATAAACCAGCTCCACCACCACCGATGATAACTACTTCTGCTTCTATTTCTTCATCTGTTTTAGCTACTTCTTCTTTTACATAAGCCTTAGTTGCTAAATCCATGTTAACTTCTGTTTTGCTTAAAGCATCTTTAACTGCTTCTTTTATAGCTGTACTTGAGAAAGTACATCCTGAAACTGAGTCCACTCCAACTGTTTGATGTTCAACAATTGCTGCTGGGATAGTTTCAAATGCTAGGTCTGAAATCATTTTAGTTTCTTGTTGTTCTAAAACTTTTACTTCTTTTATAGCTTTTTCATCAACTTCAACTGAAACCTTTACTGTTCCACCATAGCCTATAGCTTCGCCTTCATATGTACCTGGTTTAAATTCTAATTCCCCAGTAACTTCTTCCTTTTCGCCACCCTTGTAATTGTTAACATCAAGTTTTGCTTCTTCTATAGCTTTTTCAACAGCTGATAGTATAGCTTCTGATGTAACAGTAGCTCCAGATGTAACGTCTATGTCTACCTTTTGGCTTTCAACGATTTTACCTGGTAATTCTTTGATAGCATTTGAACCAATGCCGTCTGTTTCTGTGTTTTCGCCAACTTCTACCTTAGTGATTTTACCTTCACCGTCTATTGAAGTTGTAACTTCAAACTTTCCGCCGTAACCTTCTACTTCTACCTTGTAGTCTCCACCCTTAGCGTCTTCTGCTGGTTTATCTGCTTTATTTCCGCAACCTGCAAACACTAGTACAAAAACTAAAAGTAAAGCAATCAATCTTTGTTTGTTTTTCATTTCTTGCCTCCTCAACACTATTGATAATTATTTATTTATCAATTTGATTATACTATAGATTTATATAAAAATAAACCTACAAATGAATATTTAAATATAATAATAATTGAATGAGCTATTGACTACTTTATGAGATTACTTTCTCTTATATTCTTCTGTCTCTAGAAATCCAGATTATGGCATCGTATATCCTATCTATAAAAAATGACTGATTATGTCCCATCTTTTCTTGTAGGATAAATCTTATGTTTTCTGGGTCTATCTGCTTATTTAAAAATACATCAAATACCTTTTGGGTCTCCTTGATAATATCTTTTCCCATGGTGGTCCTTCCCGGTCTTTCCAAGTCTCCCACGTCCATATAAATTATTTTTCCCTCCAAGGATATATCCTTGGCCTCTAAATAATCTATAAAGCCTCCATACCAATAGGAAGAAGAAACAAAGATCCCCCCTCCAAGTTGATCTGCATATTCAAAAAGACCATAGCTTGCTATAAGTCCCCCCAAAGAAGATCCTCCTAGAAATATATTTTTTTTTGAAAAACTAAGTCCATAAACTTTTTCAATTTCTTCCAACATGGGGCCTAAAATAAATGATAAGTACTCATCTCCCTGGCCCTTGTAGTAGTCAACATTATTTACTGTTGATTTATGTTCCCAGGGCGTGTATTCGGCAAATCTATCATGGGAATCGACAAAAACCACCATAATGTTTTCCAGATTTTCTTCTAATTTCTGAAAAATATTATTTTCTATATTCTTAATCATAGCCCCATCATTAATGATAAATAAAAGGCCTTGAGAGTCCTTTATGTCATTGTAAATATAGATTTTTCTATCTTCAAATAATCTTGTTTCATACAAGTTTTTCATCTCTACCACCTTATAAAAAAACTGATAACTAAGTTATCAGTCTATCTAAATATTATTTTACCATCTTGGTAACCATCTATAATGGCTTGGGAATATAAAGGTACATTAGCATTTCTCAAATATTCTCCACCTTCTTGGAAGCCTTTTTCTATAACTATACCCACGCCAGATACACTAGCTCCTGCCATTTCACAAATTGAAATTAGGCCCTTCATAGCATTTCCTTGGGCTAAAAAATCATCGACAATTAGGACATTATCTTCTTTAGACAAGTATTTTTTAGACAAGGTTACCTTATAAGGTTTTTTATAGGTATATGAATCAACTACAGCTTCATATAAGTCTCCATGCATATTAGCTGACTTTCCCTTTTTTGCAAAGACTATATCGCATTCAAAATATCTAGCACAAGCCATAGCAATGGCTATTCCAGATGCTTCTATAGTTACAATCTTATTTATATTTTTATCTTTGAAGTGCTCAAAAAAATCTTTTCCTATTTCATCTAAGAATTTAGCGTCAATTTGATGATTAAGAAAAGAGTCTACCTTAAGTATATTTCCAGGAAGTATCTCTCCCTCGTTAATAATTTTTTCTTCTAAACTTTTCACAATAAACTCCTTATATGTATTTGTTCTTTATTATATCACAAATATTATTATTAACTAGATATTTTACTTGACCTGTCGTAGTAAAGTAGTTATAATTACTTTATCAGATGAAGTAGTAGGAGGTATATATGATCTCAAGTGATAGTATGAGAGGCTTTAATGATCTACTAATTCTTATAATTCTTAAAAAAAATGACAGCTATGGATATGAAATATCAAAGACCATTGAAAACCTGTCTAAGGGGACTTATAAGCTCAAGGAGACCACCCTCTATTCAGCTATTAAAAGACTGGAAAAAAATAAATTTATCAAGCCCTATGACACAGAAGAAACCTTTGGTCGTAAGAGAACCAACTATAAAATAACCCCTCTGGGACAAAGGGAAGTTGATAAAAAAACAGAGGAATTTAAAGAAATTTCCCAACTAATAAATAACTTTTTAAAATATTAATAATGGAGGATCCTATGCAAGATATAAGAAGCTATATTGAAAATCTATTTTCTATTTATGAAAATAGCCCCTATATTGAAAACCTTAAGGAAGAAATGATCTTAAGCCTTAGTCAAAAATATGAAGATTATTTAAGTGAAGGCTATGGAAGTGATGAGGCCTTTGGTAAGGTAATAAGAGAATTTGGAGACATCTCTGAAATCAGAGATGAAATTGAAGACTACCAGTTAAAATCCACTCCTAAAAAAAAGAAACCTATAAGGTTTCTAAAGGATGGTATTATGACCCTGTCCGTTGCTGTTTTTCTCTACACTGGACTTAAATATGATATGTGGCTTTATAATTGGATCATCTTTATCTTGGCAGCTGGAATAAATAATTTAATAGACTATAAAATGTCTTAAGAGTCCCTAGGGACTCTTATTTTAATATGTGTTCTTCTATAAATTTTGCAATTCCATCTTCATTATTGCTAGCAGTTATATAGTCTGCCACACTCTTGGCCAGGTCGCTGGCATTTCCCATGGCAACTCCAATTCCCGCCCTTTCAATCATATCCTTATCATTGTCGTCATCTCCAAAGGCTAGAAGATTATCCAACTTTAGGCCATGAAGTTTTAAGGCCTCTTCCAATCCGTTTGCCTTGGTTGTCCTATAATCCATATATTCATATAAAAAGTCCTGAGTTCTCATTGACATAGAATCGTAGGCCTTTTCATCAAAGGACCTGCTCCTCTCCATTATATCCTCCATATAAATAGGATCACAGACTAGTATTAATTTTAATTTAGGCTCTATTAGATAGTCATCAAAATCTACTACTTCGTAGTCCAGACCATCTTTTTCGGCTAGAAACTTAACATAATCATCTTCCTTTGGTGTATATATTTTTCCCTTATCTGGAATGGCAAAATTCAAGTCCAGACCTTCATAGTGGTTTATGATTTTTCTCATCGCCTCTGGTGTCAGCTTGTGGTTTTCTTGTTCAATACCTAACTTCTTGTCATAGATTTCAGCTCCACCACTGGCCACTACCATGTCAACTATGTCTTCTATTTCCCATTCTTTAATTTTCCCCTCAATGCCGTGAAGGTCCCTTCCTGTAGCCAGACCAAAGATTATATCTTTCTCTCTTAATTTCTTGGCAATCTCTATAGTGCTTGATAAAACTTTTCTATCATCACTTATTAAGGTTCCATCCACATCACACATTACAGCTTTAATATCCATAAAAAACCCCCATAATTTACTCTATATTATCTAGTATACCATCTATTTAAAATATAAAAAAACCTCCTGAGAGGTTTACTTATCCTTTATTTCCTTATAAATTTTTTCTATGGTCTCTTCTGACTCATAGATTTCTTCACTGGTCATACCATATATTTTTTTTGTATAAAGGTCCACATCAGCCCTAGATACTAGTTCTAAGGGCATGGTTATATTTTCATCTATCACAACATAGCCAATTTTTTCTAAATTCTTTATAAGGGAAAATATAAGGGAATTTTGCTTGATAAAATTATTTTCATCAACATCTCCAATGTTTCCATCCAAATATATCTTTATTTCCCTAGCTCCATCATCAGTTAACAATTCTAGTGACTTATAGTTTAAGTCTTCTCCATAGTCTAAGGCCCCAACCAAATTGGAAACTTTAGATGCATCTCCCACATATTCTGTTCTTAACTCATAAATATTAGCTTCTTTTTTACCACAAGCTGATAGGGTCATTAAACCAACTAAAAAAAATACTCCTAATTTTTTTAACATTATTTCATCCCTTCTCCACCGATAGACTATTTCTAGTAGTGAAACTCTAGTTCTTCTCTCATGCCGTCTTTACCATTATATTGAAATACATAGTCGTCTTGCTTGCCATCTACACTCCACTTTAGCTTATACATGGGTATTCCCTCTGGATAAGCTATATTTAATAGTATACTTTCTCCTGCTTTTAAAGAAAAGGCGTCTACCACACTACTATCAAGTAGATTGTTTCCATCAAATGTCATACCTACTAAGATCACTCCATCTAAGTCAAAATTTGTAGAAAAAACGGTTTCTTCATTCCCTCTACGACCATCGCTATATACATAAGTATAGTCGCTACTATCAAGTATCTGATCATGGAAGTAATTTACCTTTACAACTCTAACATCATCCCCAAGCATTGGGTGTTTAAACCTTTGATCAAGGCTGTAGGCTTCTTTTTTGGGATCTTCTTCTTTATCTAATTTATCATTTTTTTCATTTTCTTTATCAGCCCCACTAGACTCCAAGGGCTCAAGTTTAATCGGTTCTTCTATTTTAATTCTTTTTTGACCACAGGCTACCAAAACCATGGCTAAAAAAAACACTAATGATATTATTTTGCTAATCTTTTTAATCATAATATCCTCCTGACCTTATGATAATATCATAAGAAAAGTTTTAATGCGTTACAATTTTATTACTATTTATATTTAAATAAGTCTAAAACCAATAGTCGCACATCTTGGCCAGGAGTTCCTCTGTCAAATCAAAACCTGATGCATCTCCTATAACTGCATCTATCATACAATAAGGACAAAGGGCTGTTTTAGCATTCCTATCCTGTGTCCAGTCTATATCTTGAAGCATGGCTGATGGAAATATTCTTTGACAATAAAAACATCCACACAAGAAACTTCTATTTATTTCATCCTCGTTTTCAAATGAGTGCTTATGAGCTTTTAAATAATCTTCCATGGCAATCCTCCTTTTCTTCATTCTAATACATTGGTCTTTTAAAATAAAGAAAATCTCCGCCTAGCAGAGATTTTTTATCTTATTGGAAATCGCCATTTAAATATCTATAGAAGGCTTCGTCACACCATATTGGCTTACTTGTAATTTCTAAACTAGAATCAAGTTTTTTAAATCCAGCTTCGAAAGCTTCCTTGTCATCTATCATGGTAAAGGAATGAAGTTCATAGCCATCCTTTGATATAATATTATGAACTATTTCTTCGTAGCCTTCTCCCATCTCACTTTCAGAAGTGTATAAAGGTTGCCACCAGGAACCGTATAAAAGACCTTCCCCATCTGGATTATCATCATCCTTCTTAGCATACCTATTGATTAGGCCGTCAAATTTTTCCTTGTCTTCCGCCTTGTCGAACTCTAAAAGAAGATCAAATTCCAAGGCGTTGGCCAAATATAAATCTTCATTTACCTTTACTACCTCATAGGTTTCAGTTGGTTCAGGAATTGGGCCCCAATCTAACATGTATTGGAAAACAGATGTTTTTGGTTCTATTTGAATTTTAGCATTCATATCTTCCTTATTTAATAGGGCTATAAGCTGGTTGGCATGTTTAATATCACTATGACCATATTTTAAGGTTTTTTCAGGATTAAAGTTTGCATTGTATCCCTTATATTTAATATTATAACCTGTAGAAACTTTTTCCGATATGGCTTTAGTTCCTAGTTTAGCCAGGTCCATACCAGTAAAAAAGCTGGCCTGATTAAAACTTCTATTTATTTTTTCATAAATATCCTTGTCCTTGGCATATCCTATAAAGTTTGAAGTTTTACCCCTAATAGCTAGGACCTTATAGCTAAGGCTATTTAGAAAATCTAAATCCTTCTTTTCATCCTTCTCATTTATAAAACTATCCACCGCTTCTGGATTTATGTCCAAGACTTGGATTAGACTTACTATATACTTTTTATCCTCGTCAGCTGTATTTTCTGGATAGTTTATCTTTTCTGTTAATTTTTCAACTTCCTTGTCATCCAAGGTGTTGGCAAATTCTAAAAATCCTGCCTTATCTAAAGCTAGCCTTAAAATATTAAGTCTTTCATTATCCCCTAGCTCTACTGGGTTTTCTTCCTTACCTAAGATTACATCCAGGTCCTTGGAGAATTTGTCCTGACTTATTTCATCAATTGGATCCATATAAAAAGAAAAATCTTCTAACTTTTCTTCTTCTAAGCTACCTACCTCTTCCTTGCTTCCGCAGGCTCCTAAAGTTAATAAAGCCACCAATAAAAATATTAATACTTTTTTGTTTTGTCTCATATTTTCCCCCGTACTCATTTTAATGAATTCTCTCACGAAAATAGTATAACAAAATTTGTGACTTTTTGTTGCTTTTGTTGTGGTTTTGTGTGGTTTTATTAGTTCACCCTTTTAAGACTTGATTTTCTTATTATAGTTTCCGGTATTTCATTGTCCATTTTAAGGACCATCTCTATTGGGTTACTTCCCTCATGGGACTCATATCTAGCCCTTCCCAAGAAAATATAGGGAGCCGCTGCTCCATATTGATTCTTATGTTCTCTAACGAAAAGAAGAATCTTATGATTAGGATCTTTTGACAGGTATCTTTTACCTGTATTAGAACTAAGGCTGGTAGTGGTTTGGGACTCCCAATTGAAATATCTCGAGTTTATAGCATAGTCATTGTACATGGTTGTCGGTAGGTAGTCTTGCTCATTCTTGTTTATAGTAATGAAAAATAAGTCAGTATGCTTGTCTTCCACATATAGGACTCCCTGCCTAATAGGATACTTATAGTCCTCTCTGGTTTTTCCAAAAGCCACCATAACATCTTCTAGGCTATAAGAGGCATAGATATCCAGGGGTACCTGCTCATCTTCATAGGGAATTTCTATGTTTTCTAGACTAGACAAATTAAGGTCTATTAAATCTAAGACTTCCTCTTTAATTGATCTATTATTCTTTTTAAGTCTTTCTAGATAATAGCCATAGCCCTTGTCAGCCACATCTCCCCAAAGGCAGTAATGGAACATACCTAGTTTTTTTCTTTCCAGACTATCAAATTTTTTCAAATCCATATCCTCTGTTAAAAGTCTTTTATAAAAACTTAAAAGTCTATAGGAGTCAACTGCTTCCATTCTCCTAAGTCCGGCCTTCAATCTAGTAAAATCATCAGCCTTAAAATCTTCTATCTGGTCTACTTGATTTAGTAGATCATAAAAAGAATACTTGGAATAAAACCTCTTCCTATCTAAGTTATAGTTCTTTAAAAAATTTGACAGATTCAAACTATCAGTAAAATTATAGTTATAATTCTCCAACATCTTTCTTAAATCTCTAATATTAAAAACAGCTGACCTAATGTTATCCAAAACATATTCCTTGGCAAGCTTTTCCATCCTAATGTGGCATCCAGCTGGCATATTGGGAAAATCATCCTTTATTTCTTTTTCTATGCTCCTAGATGTCCTTCCTGTTAGCGCCCTATACTTAAAGGCAAAATCATAATTGGCATGAGCATGACCTACAAAATCTAAGACTGTTAAAACTTCCTTGTCATCATCTAGCCTTAACCCCCTTCCCAGCTGTTGAATAAAAATAGTCAGAGATTCTGTGGGTCTTAAAAATAAGATGGTATCAACACTGGGAAGATCTACCCCCTCATTAAAAAGATCCACAGTGAAAATACATCTTATCTCCCCTGATAGAAGCTGATTTTTTATTTTTATTCTATCCTCTCTATCTATCCTAGAGTGAAGGGATCTTGAAGGAATATTTAATTTATTAAAGGCTTGGGCCATAAAATCTGCATGGTCAATACTAACACAAAATCCTAAGGCCTTAAAATCCTCCATATCCTTTAAATATCTTTTCATAGCCCCTACTATGGTGGTAACCCTTTGGTGGTTTTTAGTGTAAACACCTTCCAATTGACTTATATCATAGCCTCCTGCTCCCCATTTAATATTGGCCAAGTCAACAGAGTCCGTAACTGCAAAATAATGAAAAGGACAAAGTAACTTTCTATCTATAGCATCATAGAGCCTAATCTCTGAAGCCACCCTATTATTAAAGTAAACTTTGATATCCTTTCCATCCATTCTCTCAGGTGTGGCCGTAAGCCCTAAGAGAATATGAGGATCCAAATAAGATAGGACTTTGTCATAGGATGAGGCTGCCGAGTGGTGGGTCTCATCAATAACCACATAGTCAAAATAATCTCTTTTGAAGTCCTTATATCTATCTTGTGATACCAAGCTTTGAATGGATACAAAAATATGGTTATAGTCGCTGGGAAGCTGGCCATCAACCCATAATTCTCCAAAGTTTTGATTCTTTAAAACATTTCTAAAACTAAAAAGCGCCTGGTCTAAAATCTCTTTTCTATGGGCTACGAAAAGTAGCCTTGTATCTTTTTTAGCAAGAATTCTCTTATAGTCAAAGGCCGCAAGAAGAGTCTTACCTGTACCGGTTGCCGCCACTACCAAGTTTTTATAGGATCCATAGACTTCCCTTTCCCTACTTAAATCTTCAAGGATTTGCCTTTGGTGGGAAAAGGGTTTTAAGTCAAAAAACACATACTCTAAATTACTTGTCCTAGTAGGCTTCAAGGCGCTTTTGAGAAGTTTTTGATCTTGATCTTTTTCCGGGTCAAATCTTATAAAGTCGTCATCATTCCAATAACTAGTATAGGTGGCCACCAATTGTTTTATAACATCTGGACTGGTATATTCCGACACCTTAAGATTCCACTCCAGCCCATTGGACATGGCTGGGTTAGAAATATTTGAAGATCCTATGTAGGCTGTACTAAATCCTGTTTTTCTCTTAAAATAATAGGCCTTGGCATGGAGCCTAGTCCTCTTGGTATCATAGGATATTTTTATTTCTGTATTATCTAACTTGGCCAGTTCTACTATAGCCTTATAGTCTGATGCTCCCATATAGGAGGTGGTGATTACTTTTAATTTCTTATTTTTTGTAAACTCCTTCAAATCATTATAGATAAGCCTGAGTCCGCTATATTTTATAAAGGACACTAAAAAATATATCTCATCTGCTGTTTTTATTTCCCTGGCAAACTCACTTTCCAAGGAGGGACCATCTGAACCTGTAAATAAAATTGTATTGGCTATAGAAGTTCTAGGTCTATTTTCAGCCAGATATTCCAGCTTATCTTCCTCTTTTGAAAAGGCTACTAATTCTACTGGTTGATCTTTTTCATAGTAGAAATCTTCCAGGTCTAAGGACTCATTTAATTTCTTTATATAAGCTCTTTTTTCCTCCTCATCGTCTATGGAGGACAGCTTGGCCCTAATCTTTCTATCAAAATTCAAGGATAAATTCTTATCGAAATCACTTTTATCAAGCTTTCTTAGTCTTGAGTTATCCTTACTTAGTTTTTTTCTATCTCTTATATCTATTATTTTTTCATATATTCCATCTTCCATAACAACCTCATATATACTTATTTTTTTCTATATATATGATCATATCAGATTTGTTAAAAAGATCATAAAAAAAGAGACCTAAGTCTCTTTTTCAACTCCTATAGGCCTAGCTATAGACAGTCTATTTTGTCTAATATTATATATAAGATCGAAGTTCACTTCTAAATCATCCTTGCTTACTACTCCTCTGATTTTACCCTTATCAACCTTCAGATACATTGGTTCAAAGTATTTATATTCCCTTGGAATATCTGAAAGATTTGGTGAATAGTAGACCCTGGAGTTTAAAATTTTTCCATCCTTGTCCTTGGAACTAATAGTTAGCATCTCCAATATATTTTCGTTTTCCAAGCCTATAATCTCCACTTGTGGTGGCCTAGCGCTTTTACCACAACCTATCCTAATTTTTTCCTGGCCTCCATATTTCATAAAATATACTTCATATTTGTCATCCAACTTATAGTCTATAATAAATGTTCCCTTATAAAGATCACTCTTATATAGATATTTTCCATCTTCTAACTGGTCTAGGTTAAAAGATTCAAATACATAGTTAGTCTTATTTTCTTCCAGGTTTATCTCCATTTGACCTATTTCTTCCATGAAATTACTTTCCATTAAGACTTCTCTGTCCTTCTTTTCCATTTTTTCATAAAAAACTTTAGGATCTAAGTTTTTTACCCTACTTCTTTCATCTGAATTTATAGCCAAATCAGTATTACCTGCAACCACGTAGAACCTTGGATCTTCTCCCTCTTCCTTTTCATAGCTTATGGTCCTATAGGAAATCTTATCATCTTCCTTATAGTAAAGAGGAATGGTTACCAACTTATTATCCACCTGCCAATAGTAGGGAGCAAAATAAGGGTAGTTTACTAAAAGCCTTTCCAGTTCATATAAATCCTCTATATTTATTTTTTCTGCCTTGTCTTCTATCCTAGCTACTTCCAAGGGAAATGACTTATTGGACTTGGCCCCCCTAAAGGATCTGGCCATAAGATCTTCCATGTTCAAGTCTTTCTCCAACTGATTAGTAGAATTGTCCTGGTCTAATGAATTGGCATAACTTAGGGACTCATTTTCTGTATCAAAGCGAATATAGCTTACAAATCCCTTACCATTTAAGTCCAGGATATTTAAAACTACCTGTTTATTGGCATACTTATATATGGAAAATACCAGCCTTTCATTTTCTTCCAAAATATCTAAGACCCTATTTGCATGTTCATACTTTCTAAATTGATCTATGCTTATTAATTGGCCTCCATGGGTAATTAGCCCTCCCACATCAAGGTTAACATAGGCATCTTGAATATTTACCTGGTTTGAAGTCACTTCTTTTATCTCTAAGAGATCAGCCTCTCTAGGATCATATTTTTGTAGCTCAAATAAACTATTGTTATTTACATACTTTATTTGATACTTGCCATTTTCCTGTCTGCTAAATGATACTATAGGATAATGTTCATCTATTAAATTTATATTTGTTCCCATAACCGTTACAAGTTTTATTTGTGGAAAATCTTCTTTTTTATTTGACAAAACCAAGACACTTCCCTGGTCATTGGTAAAGGTTTCTTCCCACTCATAATCGGCATATTGTAAATCTATATTTACCTTGTCCAGGGAGTTTTCTGTAAAGAGGTAAAAACACGGTCTTTCCTCCTTGGCAGAATTATTTATATAAATAAGAAAGTCTTCCCTACCATCGGCAGTAAAGTCTCCCCATACTCCCTGCTCTAAAAACTTCTCATCCTTTAATTCAAGTAAAATTTTAGCCTTAATCTTATCCTTGCCCTCAAGTTTTTTATCTTCTATGGGATCTAACCCCACCTCTTCAGGACTCTTGCTCTCACAAGCTGATAATAATAAGATTAAAACAAAGATTGTTCCTATAACTTTTTTTCTCATTCTATCCTTCCACCCCTTAATAACTACCTTTATTCTACATGATAGACCTTTCTAATACCATAATACTATAAAAAAAGCATTGAATCTTCTTCTTTTTTATAGTATTATGGAAACTGATTTTAAAAAAATACTAGTAAAATAATGAATTTACATATACAATGTCTAGTATATTTAAAACAAATAAAGGAGGGCTTATGGCATTTGATAAGAAGAAAAGATATTTAAAAGACACGTTTAGAGTTGCCATACCTAGTATAGTAGAACACATAGCCAATGTTATTGTTGGTTTTGCTGACACTATAATGGTTGCAGTTCTTGGAACCGCAGCAACAGCATCAGTTGGAATAAATGCTACTATTACCTGGTTTTTACTGGCATGCTCAACTTTATTTGCAGTTGGAACAACTGTTCAGGTCGCCCAAAGTATAGGGGCCAATAATGAGAAAAGAGCTAAAAGAGCTACTATAAATGGTTTATCCAGTGGCTTTATTGCCTTCACTGTAATCTTTGTAATAACATTTTTACTGGCTAAGTTTATACCTGGCTGGTTGGGAGCGGACAGTGAAATAATGGATGACGCAGTAACCTACTTAAGAATCTGGAGTCTATCAATTATCCCCATGTTTTCCGGTATAGTTGCCTCTAGTGTTCTAAGAGCTATTGGAAATACTAAGGTTCCCATGTTGGTTGCTTTTTTTATTAACATTCTGAATATAATAGGAAACTTTTTACTTATATATGATACAAGGGTGGTTACTCTTCCCCTTACCAAGTATTCATTTAGACTTTGGGGGGCTAATCTGGGAGTTACCGGAGCTGCAATATCAACAGCTATGGCCAACTCTTTAGGTGGAATAATCATGGTTACCCTGCTATTTAATGGATCGCAAAAAATACATTTGCATTTTAGTGACTTATTCAAGTTTGAAAAAGTTCTATTAAAACATATAAATAAAACTGGTACTCCTGCAGCTGGTCAAGATATGGTTACCAACTTTGGACAGGTTCTCTATCAAAAGATGGTTTCAACCTTGGGTACTATCCAAATAGCTGCCCATCACTTGGCAACCACAGCTGAATCCTTATCTTATAT
>CALAZW010000025.1 GCA_937926545.1 uncultured Helcococcus sp.
ATAATTTATAACATCAAAAGCTGACATATAAGTTTTACCTGTACCTGCGGGCATTACTAGAAGTCCACTCTGCAGAGATCCAGGCTTTTGTACGTCAGCATAACTGTTTAAACCATCTACTGCTTCCTGCTGATATGATATTCTGAGGGTTCTTGAGCTTCACATTGACTGTATAACATCAAATTTCATTGGAATTACCTCCTTATCACTCTATTAATAAACCACTTTATATAATATTCTATATTAATCTCCAAAATCCTTCTATATGGCAAGAGGTAGTTAATTATTTTGCAGTTTTCAAAAGGTGCTCAATATTAAGGAAGTGTAGAACTTGGTACTATTTCAAACAAATCATAATAACATAATCTAAGTCATTAATATTATTTTAAATTCATCTAGAGGATCATTCTTTAGTGGATCTCTCATATTTATCAAGAAATGTATCAATAACCTTCCACTCTTAACTTATTATAAAGTTCCAACGTTTTGTCAGGAAAATCAATAATCTAGTAGCTTCTATCCTCTTTAAAAGAAATTTTCACTTTGATTTTAAAATAGAATTATTCCACCCCTAAAGCTTTAAAAACTGCTTTCACTAAAAATAAAGTTACTAAAATATATAGCAAAGATAGTAGATGATGTTCATAATCACTAACAAAGGCAAATTTACCTACCCCATTTATATTTTTTATATAGCTTGATGTTAAATATCTTATATTTACTGTTTCATTTTTATAATCACCATCATCCATAACTTTTGAACTAGCAATATCTAGGCCATCATGGCCTAACTTCATACCATCTTCCAACTCACCTTTGATTTCCTATATGAGCCTCTCTTCTATAGGACTGTGAGAAAAAATTCTGATATCAAAAGAAAAGCTTCCTTCTTTAGGAAAGACTATATCCAAATCTCTATTATATAATCCTCTCTCCATATTTATACCACCTTTTTACACCCTTAAATAAAAATACTTATCACCTTAAAGTAGGACTGTAGACTAGGCTCTAGAAACTTCACAAAATTAAATCTTTATATTTATGTGAGAAATGATATAATATAAATAACTCTTTAGAAACAATATTAGGTTATTTTGTATCCTACTATATTGGGATTAACTTCTATATGGTTTCTTTTAGTTAATTTTTTGAAAGAAGGTGGTTATATTTGAGTGTACTAACAAGTAAATTTAAGGAGGTATTATCCTCCGTTCTACCTATTACCATAATTGTTATTATTCTTCATTTTACTCTGGTACCTATAGAGATATCAATGCTAATGAGGTTTATCTTGGGCTCTCTCTTTGTAGTAACTGGATTGGGCATCTTCCTCTTTGGTGCTGAATTGGGAATAAGTCCTATTGGTAACCTAATGGGAGGAACAATAGCCAAGACAAATAAGACTCATTACGTTATTATATTAGGTTTTATATTAGGTTTTTTAATCAATGTGGCTGAGCCTGATATACAAATACTAGCTGACCAGGTTAGTAAGGCCAGTGGGGGTGCTATTCCAGCTTCCTTAACCTTAATAGTGGTATCTGTAGGTGTTGGAACAATGGTTGCTCTAGGCCTACTTAGAATTCTTTTTGGTAAACCCTTAAATCGGTTCTTCACAGTTGTATATGCCTTTATACTTGTATTGGGAGTCTGGGTCAGTGAAGAATTTTTAGCTATATCTGTAGATGCCTCAGGTGCTACTACTGGAGCAATGACTACCCCTTTTATTCTAGCCCTAGGTCTAGGAGTATCCCAACTAAAGGGTGGTAAGACTTCCGAAGAGGATAGTTTCGGTATGGTAGGTCTTGCATCTTCAGGTCCTATTTTTGCTATTATGCTTATGAGCATCATATCTGGTATTAAAAATATACATGGAGAAGCAGAGGCCTTTATTTCTCACTCTAGTGTATTTGCTCCATATATAAAGGAATTGCCTATACTCATGAGAGAGTCTGTAATCACCTTATTTCCTCTTCTTATATTGTTTCTTATATTTAATCAATATAAATTCAAGCTAAAAAAGGAAAATAGAAATAGAATATTAAAGGGTCTTCTCTATACCTATATTGGTCTAACCTTATTTTTAACTGGTGTAAATGCTGGCTTCATGGAGGTAGGCAGGGTTATGGGTGAAGGTATTGCTAGCTTAAATTCTTCCTGGGCCTTACCAGTAATTGGTTTTATCCTTGGTACTGTAGTGGTCTTAGCAGAACCAGCAGTCTATGTCTTAACTGAGCAGGTTGAGGAAGTAACTGCAGGCCATATTAGAAGAAAAGTTATCTTAGTTGCTCTTTCTCTGGGTATAGCCTTTGCAGTATCTATGTCAATGCTAAGGATTATGATTCCAAGTTTAAAACTTTGGCACTTTCTACTACCTGGTTTTGCTCTGGGAGTCTTCCTAAGTTATAGAGTCCCATCAATATTTGTGGGTATTGCCTTTGATTCTGGTGGAGTGGCCTCAGGTCCAATGACTGCAACCTTTATACTGGCATTTGCCCAAGGTGCAGCTAGTGCAGTTCCTACTGCAAATGTTCTTGTAGATGGATTTGGAGTTATAGCTATGGTTGCTATGACCCCTATAGTGGCTATTCAGCTACTAGGCTTGATATTTAAAATTAAGGCTAATAAGGGGGATGAAATTTAAATGGATATATTAGAAAAACACCATTCCTTATTTTCTGTAATTGTAGACTTTGGAAAGGCAGGAAAGATCCTCAAAGAGGCTAAAAAACTAGGGGCTACAGGTGGTACAATCTTTCTGGGTAGAGGAACTGTACACAACCATTTCTTGGATATTCTAGGTCTAAGCGAAGTCCGAAAAGAAGTATTATTGATAATTATTGAAGAAGAAAGGGAAGCAGCACTTTTCCATGGATTAAATCAAAAGTTTCATTTTGAAAAGCCACATCATGGAATAGTGTTTTCCATGGATTTAAAAAGTTGCTTTGGTATAAGAGACTCAAAATGCAAGCTAAATGTAGATAATAAAGGAGTGAGAGATATGGGGTATGATGCAATATTTACAATAGTTGATAAGGGTTTGGACCATGAAGTTATTGAGGCCGCCAAACTGGGTGGAGCCACAGGTGGTACCATAATTCGTGCTAGGGGATCTGGAACAAGAGATAATCCTATACTATTTAATATTGAAATAGACCCTGAAAAGGAAATTATTCTAATCCTTTCTCCTAATAAGAATACTGATAGTATTGTTAGGGCCATTGAAAAAGAATTAAATATTAACCAGCCTGGTAAAGGTATTATCTTTGTAATGGACGTGAAAAAGACCCTAGGGCTTTATCAAGGAAATTAGCCCATAGTCATATACACAATCCTTAAAACCTATAAAACAAAATCTCTTTTACTAGTTAGATTCAACTACTAGAAAAGAGATTTTATTCTTATTCCATAAGCTTCCTTTTAAGTTTTTCTATGGAAAATAAATAGGCGAAGATAGAAATAACAAATACCATAAGAATTATGGCTTCCCTATTGTTTTTATAGTATTTTCTATTGATTTCACTGCGATTACTCTAAAACTTAAAATATTATTTAAGATTGGCCAACTTATCAATATTATAAAGCTAAATATACTAGCAACACTTATCCTTTTATCTTGATTTTCTGCCTTGGAATATGTGTAGTAAAGATTTATACTTAAAATTAATAATATAAAATCTAGGGCCCTTATCATACAAAACATATTTATTGGGCTAGCATTAGTATCCATATGGCCCTTCATAATTTGACTCCAGCCCTTACTGAGTAATAAGAAATGATAAAAGAAAATAAATAAGGGACTTAGGATCCAACAACTAGACATCATCAGTAAAACAAAATTAATGAGTCCTGGAAAAATATTAAATATAACTATTAAAAAAGTTCATGATCTACAAAGCATAAAATCATTTTTTATTAAATTCCACATATTATCAGATTACTAGATTATGAGAACTATTTAGTTGCACACTTATCTACATATACACAACTGATTACCATCTCAAATATAATTATACTAAATAATTATATTTTATTAAAGAACCAAAATCCTTACTTCTTATGCACTGCTTACAACAATTAGATCCTAATTACTCTAAGCAATGCACGAAATATATTTATCTAAAGTTCCTGAAACCCTTGATTTTATAACACAAACTGCACCCATCACTATTATGACACGTTCCCCTGTAGCAGCCACTACTAGATTT
>CALAZW010000026.1 GCA_937926545.1 uncultured Helcococcus sp.
AATCTCAGGATTTCTACATAATTTCTCTTTGTAGTAACGCTATGCACTCCACATGGTCTGTTTGTGGGAACATATCTACTGGTTGGATTTTTTTAACCAAATAACCTTGCTTGGTCAAAAAGTCTAAATCTCTTTTTTGTGTTTCTGGATTGCAGGATATATAGATTATTTTTTCAGGTTCCAAGCGTAAAAGAGATGATAAGAATACCTCATCACTACCACTTCTAGGTGGATCCATAATAACAGCATCAAATTTTTCATTTTTGCTGGCCATATACTCCATGAAACTTCCCGCATCATCATTGATAAATTCCACATTTTTTATATCATTATATTTTTTGTTTTTTATAGCATCCCTCACAGCATCAGAATTTAATTCAACACCTATGGCTTCTTTTACATACTTACTTGCCGCAAGAGTTATGGTTCCTATACCACAATAGGCATCTATTATTCTTTCATCTCCCTTAAATTCAGCCATCTCTAAAGCCTTTTCATAAAGAACTTCTGCCTGCTTAGGGTTTACTTGATAGAAGGACTTGGCTGATATTCTAAAGTTAATGCCACAAAGTTCATCCACTATAAAGCCCTTGCCATAAATAGTCTTTTCATAATCTCCCAATATCATGGAAGTATCCTTATCATTTACATTTAAGATTACTGTTTCTATTTGAGGGTGTTTTTTCCTAAGGATTTTTACAAAGTTATTGCTACCATGAAACATCCTATCTGAAACTACTAGGACAACCATAACCTCTCCTGTCTTATAGCCGCTTTTTATTAAAACATGTCTTAGAAAACCTTGACCTGTATCCTCATCATAGGGTTCCATCTTATATTTTTTCATTATTTGCTTGATAGTTTTTACTATCTCATAACCTATTGGATCTTGGATCATACATTGGTCTATATCTATAATCCTATGACTGTTTATTTCATACATACCAGCAATAAGCTTGCCCTTAGGGCCATATCCGAAACTAATATGCATCTTATTTCTATATTCATAGGGTTCTTCCATAAAAATCAGGTCATTTACTTTGCCAAAACCGCTCATCAATCTATTTATGTAGTTTTGCTTGTAAAGGTTTTGGCTATCATTGGTTAAATGTTGCAACTGGCAACCACCGCACTTGCCATAGTATTTACAAGGAGCCTTGGCTCTTATATATTTTTCTTCCATATCTACCTCTATTCTAAATGTCTTAAATATAGGTCAGGATCATTTAAAAAATCCCTCAGTATATTTATTTGTTCTATATCTTCATAGGCCTGGGGCCTTATTTCATCCTGGTCAAAAAAGAGTATTGAAGCGTCTTTTATAGCCATGATAATAGGACTGTGACTGGCTATAATAAATTGACAGTCTTTTTTTCTCATATCATTTATCATATGTACAAAGGCCAATTGACTGGTAGTTGATAGGGCCGTTTCTGGCTCATCTAGAAAGTATATGCCACCGTCAACCAGGCGGGATGAAAACAATTCTAAATAGCCCTCTCCATGAGACAGCTTGTCCAACCCATCCTTATAGAGATGGTCCATTTGACTAAGCCCTCCTGCAAAGGGGATTTTAGCCAAATTTCTCGCATAGTTACTCCTATTGGCATACTGCCTATCTACCCTTTTTAACTCTTCTTCCAACATTCTTCTTTCTTCTGTCAAGTGATTAATAAAATAGATAAAATCTTCTGAGGATAAATAAAAGCCCCTATGGACTTGCTTGGTCCATGACAGGCTCAAGTACTTATCCAGGTCATTATCCTTATAGTCTTCATTGGATCTAGCTATATTTATCAGATTGGCCTTCTTGGCCATGGCCCTTAAAAGGGTAGATTTACCTGACCCATTGTCTCCGACAAAAACGACCACATTTGATTCAAATTCCAAACTATCCAAATTTTTAATCACATTTAAATTATAAGGATATTTATCCTCTTTACAAGTTTTATATTCTAGACTTCTTAAATGCATATCATCCACCCTTTTTATCTATTATACTATAAAGAAAAAATGGAATGTATACACATTCCATTTCTTTTATCATTTATCTTCTATTTTTATTTGAATTCCAATTTCATGAAACCACCGAATTTTTCTGCCATTTGATCATATAATTTTTCACCTAGCATAAATTCATATATTTCATCAGCCTTAACAACTGGATCTATATCCTTAAACTCTTCTGGATATAAGATAGTTCCTAAATAATAGGTATCTATTAGGGCTGTTTCTATGTTTGAATAATAAGATACATATGGAAGTTGACCATATACTTTTCCTTCTTGGAAGGCCCTTAAAGATTCATAATAGTCAGGGTTTTTATCATAGTCTTCTCTTACAAGGCCCAAACCATTTTCATCTATAATAATTATTTCTGGGTCCCATTTAATAAGTTGTTCCTTGTCTATATCCACAGTTCCTTCATCTTTTAACTCATCAGCCACATTATTAGCATTGATAGCATCTAGTACTTGAGAATTTGCCTTGGTACTTTCTATACCGTGGTTTCCCTTATGACTTAGGCCTCCCACATAAACTGAAGGTCTCTTGTCTTCTTCTATATGCTTGGTCAAGTTTTCTAATTCTTTTTTAGCATCTTCTAAATAATTAATTACTTCTTCTGCCCTATCTTCCTTGCCAGTAATTTGTCCAATTATTTTTAAGGATTCATACATTTTTTCATCAAAAACTGGTTCACTTCCAGTGGTTAAGATAACTACTGGTATACCTGTCTTATTTTCCAATTCTTCTAGGGTTTTTATATCCAAGTCTCCAGCTATAATCACATCTGGATCTGCTGTTAAAACTAACTCTGGATCAACGTCTGCTGGGAATCCTTCACCTACTAAGTCAAGAGCAGCCAAGCCTTCAGCATTGGCCATAATATATGGTCTTCCTGATTCCTTGTTTTGTTGAGCCTTTTCTATTCCCACTAATTTTTCTGTTCCATTGATATAGGTATACATTCTAAGAGCTGAACCTATAACTAAAAGGTCATCTCTATCTCCATCTAGGACAACTTCTCTACCAGCCATATCAGTAAATTTAAGTTCTCCTAATTCTTTATCTTCCTTCTTATCATCGCCATCAAGCTTATCTTCCACTTGATCAACCTTATCTTCTAACTTGTCTTCTAATTCTTCTTTTTTATCTTCAGCCTTTTGACCACATCCTGCCAACACTAAGGTTAAAACTAGGAATAGGGCTAAAAGTTTTTTCATATTATTTTTCATATTTCCTCCTAATATTTTGGTATTATTACAAGCTCGCCACGTACTTCTTCTATATAAACATCTATGTCATAGACTTCCTTAATAGACTCTTCTGTTATAGTTGACTTATCTCCAAAGCTATAAACATTTTTATCTTTCAAAAGTAAAAACTTATTGGCATATTTCAAGGCCAGATTCAAATCATGCATGGCTACAACTGCCGATATTTGTTTTTCCTCTACTATCTCCTTGATTGTCTTTAAAACATCAATTTGATTTCTTAAATCCAGATTACTAGTTGGTTCATCCATAAGCATTATCCTTGGTTCTTGGGCTAGGGCCCGGGCTATAATAACCTTTTGAAGCTCTCCCCCACTTAGTTCACTGGTATAACGCATGGTATAGTCTTCCAATCCCAATCTTTCTATAACCTGCCTGGTAATCTCCATATCATTTTCACTTACATCCCATTTTATATAGGGTTTTCTGCCCAGTAAAACTGTATCAAAAACAGTCTTTCTAGAATGATCATGTCTTTGGGGCACATAGCCTATATTTTTAGCAAGCCCTGTTCCCTTAAGCTCCCTATAGTCTATTTCCCCCACATAGACAGTTCCCCCATCTGGTTGTAGGATCTTACTTATACACTTTAATAGTGTGGACTTTCCTGTACCATTGGTACCTAGAACTGCCACATAGTCTCCCTTGTCTATGGAAAAACTAATGTCTTCTAGTACTTCCAGCCTGGGATAGGAAAAATCTATATTTCTAACATCTAACTCCATTACATATCCCCCTTAATTAAAAAGTATAAGAATAGAGGGGCTCCTAAAAAGGAGGTAACCGCACCTACTGGTAACATACTAGGTGATATGACAATTCTTGCCAGGGTATCTGATACCACTAGAATCAAGGCTCCCATAATGGCTGAAGCAGGTAGTAAAAACCTATTGTCACTTCCTATTATCCTTCGAGTAATATGAGGACTGATAAGTCCTATAAAGCCAATTACCCCTAAAAATGATACTGTCACAGCCGTTATGATAGATGATAGTCCCATACTAATAAGTCTTATTTTTTCAACATTTACGCCTAAACTCTTGGCTGTATCTTCTCCACTGTCAAGAGCATTATAGTCCCACCTATGATGGATAAAATAGAGTGTTGAAATTAAAACTATTACCCCCATAATAAGAACTTCCTTCCAAGTGGACCTACCTAGATCCCCAAATGTCCAAAAAACAACAGCTGCCACCTTGGTTGAATCCTTAGCAAAGTACTGTATAATCATCGTTCCTGCAGAAAACAAGGAAGATAAGGATACACCTGCTAAAATAATACTTTGGGTGGTAAAGCTTCCCAACTTAGATAAACCTATAATTAAAATTGTAGCTAAAAGAGAAAATACCATGGCACAGATGGTTACCATATAGGGATTGGATATTTGAACCTCCCCTATTCCACTATTGGAAATGGAACCTGCCCCCAATAAAATAATAGCCACATTGGCACCAAAGGCTGCCGCATTTGATATGCCTAGAGTTGATGGTGAAGCTAGAGGGTTTTTTAAGTTATTTTGCATGATGGCCCCTGCTATGGATAGGCCTGCCCCTGCTATTAATCCCGATACTACTCTAGGTAGCCTGATACTTCTAACAACTGAAACAATCTTTTTTTCTCCCCTACCCAAGCTGGCCTCAAAAATTTCCAGTGGACTAATTTTTATGGCCCCTGCATTGATGGACCAAAAAACAGCTAGAAGGGTTAATAAAGCTAAAAATAAAATGGTAAGTCTTTTTTTTGCCTGGTGTTTCTTATAGTCTTTTTTTATGTTTGTCTCCATAAAAAATTACCAACCTCTTGAGTAGCTATGGGCACAATCAAGACATAGTTTCTTACCTTCTTCTATTCTAATCTTGTGTTCTGGTGCATTTTCCCCACATTTTTCACACTTAATATTGGCAAATCTCTTGGCTCTTTCAGGTAAGTCTAGTTCAACTTCCTTGTAGTCAAATACTTGATCAAGAGGTCCTTCCAAGATAAAGAACTGCTTTTCTTCCCTGGACATATCACCAGGCATAGACTTTAACATAAACCTCATAGCCTTATTGGTCTTTCTAGACATGAAGGTAAAGGCCATCTTACCTGTTGGCTTATAGATTAAGTTTCCCTTGCCTAGAGTACAACCTGTTATTACTTGGACTGCATCCACTCCACAGGCATCATTTTCTGTTATACACACAACTTCTTCATCCTTGGAAAAGCTTAAGCCCATCTTTTCCCCTGCAGCCTCAGCTGCCCTAAATCCTATTGCCAGACCTGGACACTGATGGCCATGAAAGTCTACGCATTTTTCCCATAATGTTTGATTCATATTTACTCCTCTACTTTGTTTTTCTATATTCTAATATAGCTATATATATATTAGCATACACCTTGTGCCTTTACTATTTAAATTGATATTTATTTATCAATTTATTAAGGCTTTTTAATTATTTCCTCTATAGGGCTCAAACAAGCTGAACATCTATGTTTTCCAGTCATTTTTTTATAGCGTTCAAGCCTTTTATAGTAGTTGGGACAGTTTTTATTGCTACACCTGTAACTATAGTCTGCCTCCAAGGGCTGGTTTGATTTTACCTCTATCTTTAACTCCCTAAAGTTTTTATTTAATCTTTCCATCTCATATTTAAATCTTTTTGAATGATTATCAAAGGGATACTTGTGATGGATCATTTCATGGACCAGGATATTTACCAATTGATCTGGATGGAGCTGGGCATATTTTTTTGATATTTCAATAATAGGCTTGTTCTTTATTATCTTTTCTCCCCTTTCATTTATCATATAACTATACTTGTATCTGGCCAGGGTCCTTTTTAATCGTCCATTGTAAACCACATCAATTTTTTCCAGGCCTCCTTCAAAATATTTTTCATTGCATTTATCAAATAATATATTTAAGTCTTCCATCTTCTCTCCATAAAAGAAAAAACCTTAGAAACTAAGGTTTAAGCTTTTTTTACATATTCTGATTTTAAGTTCATGTTTCCGAAACCAGGTATCTTACAGCCTATATCATGGCCATCAAATCCATCTTGTAAAACTATTCCCTTTACCTTGGTTCCCTTTTTTATAGGCTTTGATGCTCCCTTGACCTTTAGGTCCTTTACAACTATAACATCATCACCATCTTCTAATGGGTTGCCAAAAGCGTCTGTTATCATGTTCTCTTCTTCTTTCTTAGCCATGTCTAACTCAGTCCACTCATGGAAACACTCCGGACATATAAATAAATTGTTGTCCTCATATGTGTATTTGCCATCACATTTTGGGCAAGTTGGTAAACTCATTTAATCACATCCTTTCTTCCATATTATACATGGAAAAAAAGTTTTTTTCATCTAGTCGACGGGGCTATTAACTAATCCTATAAAAATAGGTAGCCCCTCCCTATTATTTATTATAAAGATAAAAGGCCTATTTACTATAAAGTCAACTTCTTCACTTTCTTCTGGCATTTTT
>CALAZW010000027.1 GCA_937926545.1 uncultured Helcococcus sp.
TGGGAGAGTAGGTAGCCGCCAAATAGATAGAGCACATAAGTGCTCTTTTTTATTGCTTTAAATTACTATATATTTATTAGAGAATATTAATAATTAAAGAAGTTAATATTTTGTAACAAATGGTAAAATAATACATAGATATACGGATAAACTTAAGAATACTTAGAATATATATAAGAGATATCCATAAAAAGCTGGATAATAGAAGAAAATATTCAATTAATGCAAATATGAAGGTATATTCATAAATAGATAAAATGCGACTGATTTAGCTATTTATAGCGACTTAAGGCTAAGAAAAACATATATATGCAAAATAAACTATAAAAAACAGTTGACAGAAGCGCTTAAGGCCTATATGATAAATAGAACAATTAATTGAATATTGTTGCAATTGAAAAAAGGAGAGAAAAATGAAACGTAGTAAACGATTATTAGTAGTACTAATGGCACTTGTATTAATATTAAGTGCGTGTGGATCTTCAGGTAGTGATGCTGAAGGGAAAATAATCAGAACTAATAATGGTTCTGAACCAGGATCTTTAGACCCTGCAATGGCGACTGGTACTCATGAGTCATGGGTATTACAGCATACTTTCCAAGGGCTGATGGATTATGATAAGGAAGGAAACTTAACCGAAGGTGTAGCAGAATCCTACACAGTATCAGAAGATGGCTTAAATTATGTGTTCACCTTAAAAGACGGTATTAAATGGTCCAATGGTGATCCAGTAGTAGCTGGGGACTTTGAATATGCATGGAAGAGACTACTAGATCCAGATTTAGGTGCAGACTACGCTTTTCAACTTTACTATGTAAAGGGAGGAGAAGCTTATAACAGTGGAAAAGCTAGTGTTGATGATGTAATGGTTAAGGCAAAAGATGAAAAAACCCTAGAGGTAGAACTAGAAAAGCCTACTCCATACTTTATTGACTTAACTGCCTTTTATTCTATGTACCCTGTTAACCAAAAGGTCGTTGAAGCAAACCCAGATTGGGCTAAGGATGCTAGTACTCATGTATCCAATGGAGCTTTTAAGTTAGAAAAGTGGGAACATAATAGTATTATTTCTTTAAGAAAGAACCCAGAATTCCAATATGCAGATCAAGTAAAAATAGCTGGAATAGATTTAGATATTATTGAAGAAGCTTCTACAGCCTATGCTAAGTACGAAGGTGGGGAGTATGATATGTTACAAGATATTCCACCAGAGGTAGCAGCAGATTTAATAGCTAAGAAGGATCCTGATTTAGTAGAGTCAGAAGATGTTGGTACTTATTATTATAACCTTAACTCAGTAGTATCACCTTTAGATAATGTTAAGGTAAGAAATGCCCTATCAATGTCAATTGATAGACAACAAATCACTGAAAAGATAACTAAACGTGGAGAGATACCAGCTGAAGGTATAGTGCCATATGGTTTAATGGATGAGAATAATAAAGACTTTAGAGAAAGCTCAGGCAATCATATTGAATATAATCCAGAAAAAGCAAAAGAACTAATGGCTGAAGGACTTAAAGAAGAAGGCAAGACTATAGAAGAAATGCAATTTCAATTAATGTATAACACTGATGAAAATCATAAGAAGATAGCAGAAGCAATTCAAGAAATGTGGAAGAAGAATTTAGGAGTAAATATAGCTCTAACAAATCTTGAGTTTAAGGATAAATTAGAGAAAGAAAAGGCAGGAGACTATCAAATATCTAGGGCTGGTTGGATTGGTGACTATGAGGATCCAATGACCATGCTAGACTTATTTATTACTGATGGACCATTTAATGATACTGGTTATAGCAATGCTGAGTACGATAAGTTAATAGATGATGCGAAAAATTCAGCAGATCAAAAGGTTAGAATGGATGCTATGAGAAAGGCAGAAGATATATTAATGAAAGATATGCCTATAGTTCCAGTTTATCATTATACTAAGAACTATTTGGTTAAGCCAAATATAAAGGGCGTTTATAAGACTTTATTATTTGCACCAACCTTAACTTATGCAGAGGTAGTTGAAGACTAGACAGGAATAGGGAGTTGGCCCCAGGTCAATTCTCTATATTTTATAGGAGAAGGATATGTTTAAGTATATAACGAAAAGAGTTTTAATGGCTATTATTACCCTATGGGCAATAATCACTATCACTTTTATGCTTATGAATCTGGCTCCAGGAAATCCATTTAGTAAGGAAGGTAAAATGCCTCCAGCTGTAATGGAAAACTTAATGGAGAAATATGGATTAAATAAACCTAAGAGTGAACAGTATGTAATGTACTTAAAAAATATTGCTAGGGGAGATTTTGGTGATTCAATGATATCTAAGACAGAAACTGTCAATGAAATGATATCTAGAGGATTTCCAGTATCTGCTAGACTGGGCTTACAAGCCTTTCTAATAGCAGTAGTTTTTGGAATATTATTTGGTACATTAGCTGCCATATATCAAAATCAATTTGCAGATCATTTCTTTATGATTATTGCAATAATAGGGATATCAGTGCCCTCTTTTATTATGGGGTCCTTGCTTATCCAATATGTGGCCAAGCCAATTAAATTTTTCCCGATTGGGGGATGGGGGAGTTTCAAACATACATTACTTCCTTCCTTTACTTTGGCTCTAATGCCAATGGCTTCAATTTCTAGACTGATGAGATCATCAATGCTAGAAGTGTTGAATCAGGACTATGTAAAAACGGCAAAATCAAAGGGATTAAAAAAATCGACAACAATTATAAGACACGGAATAAGAAATGCTATTTTACCAATAATATCTTCTTTGGGAACTACCCTATCGGGTTTATTAACAGGTTCCTTTGTGGTAGAGAAAATATTTGGTATACCGGGTTTGGGGATGTTTTTCACCAACTCCATCTTCAAGAGAGACTATACTCTGATAATGGGGACTACGGTTTTCTATTCACTTGTACTAATAACCTTATTGTTAATAGTAGATATATTATATGTTGTAGTGGACCCTAGAATAGACGTAACTAAGGAGGGCGAATAATTATGGATAATAGATACCCTCAAGAGTTATTTGAAAGGTATGACAAGACTAATCAAAATATTGAGAGAATAACCAGGCCATCAATTAAATATTGGGCTGACGTTAGACGTAGGCTGAAGGAAAATAAATTAGCCATGTTTGGGCTTTATGTGATTGTAATTTTAAGTATACTATCAATTATAGCCCCATATTTTAATAGTTTTTCATATTCAGATCAAAACTTAGATATGACTAATAATCCACCATCATCTACATATTGGTTTGGAACAGATCAATTGGGAAGAGATTTATTTACAAGAGTTTTTATAGGAGCTAGGTATTCTTTATTAATAGGAATTTTAGCGGCCCTAGTAGATTTAGTAATGGGAATTATTTATGGAGGTATAGCAGGCATGGCTTCTGGTAGAGTGGACTCTATTATGATGAGGCTGGCAGAAATTATTTATGCTATACCCTATATGTTAATAGTAATAATCTTATCTGTTGCCCTGGGGCAGGAGCAAGGTTCTTCTTTATTCACCTTGATCTTGGCCATGTCCATAACTGGCTGGGTACCAATGGCTATTATGGTAAGGGGACAGGTATTACAGTTAAAAGAAAATGAGTATGTGCTAGCATCAAAGACCATGGGAGCAAGTAATGCATATATATTAAAAAGGCATATTATACCCAATACCATGGGGCCAATCCTAGTTAGGATGACAATAACTATACCAGGTGCCATATTCTCAGAGGCAACTTTGAGCTTTCTGGGCCTGGGGCTACAACCTCCAGTACCTAGTTTAGGAAGTTTGGCCAATGATGGTCTAGCCGTGATGAATGTGGGTTTAATGTATCAATTGCTTATTCCATCCTTCTTAATAACATTAATAATGTTTTCATTTAATGTTTTAGGAGATGGATTAAGAGATGCCTTAGATCCTAGATTGAGAAAGTAGGAGTGTTATGACAGATAAAATATTAGATGTAAAAAATTTATCAGTTTCTTTTGAAACATTTTTTGGAGAAGTTGAAGCTGTTCGAGATATAACATTCCATTTAAATAGAAAAGAAACACTTGCTATAGTAGGGGAGTCAGGATCAGGTAAGTCTGTTACTGCTTCATCTATTATGCAATTGCTTCCTAAGCCAGCGGCAGTATATAAAAATGGGGAAATATATTTTGAAGGTATAAATATTTTAGAAAAAACGGATAAGGAAATGGAAGATGTGAGGGGAAATGAAATATCCATGATTTTCCAAGATCCGATGACTTATTTAAATCCTACCATGAAGGTAGGGCCGCAAATTGTCGAAGGTGCCTTGAAGCATAAGAAAATAAGTAAACAAGATGCTAGGGATAGAGCTATAGAACTATTAGACCTTGTAGCTGTACCCCAGCCAGATAAGAGGGTAGACCAATATCCTCACCAGTTTTCAGGTGGTATGAGACAAAGGGTTATGATAGCCATGGCCATGGCTAATAATCCCAAATTATTGATAGCAGATGAGCCTACAACAGCACTGGATGTTACGGTGCAGGCACAAATACTAGAACTTATGAATAAATTAAAAAATGAATTTGATGTTTCTATTATTTTAATAACTCATGACCTGGGTGTTGTAGCAGAAATGGCAGATAGAATAGCTGTTATGTATGCTGGACAGATAGTCGAGCAGGGAACAGCAGACGAAATATTCTATAATCCACAACACCCTTATACTGAAAAACTATTAGAGTCGGTACCTAGATTAACTACTAATAATAATGATCAGTTGTCAACAATAGAAGGTACACCTCCTGACTTATTTCATCCGCCACAAGGATGCGCCTTTTTTGATAGATGTGATAAGGCCTTAAAAATTTGTGAAAGCCATGTTCCCCCAAACTTTCAACATAGTGCAACTCACTGTTCAAAATGCTTTTTATCACATCCTCAGGCTAAGGAGGTAAATAATGACTAAGAAGACATTGTTAAAAGTAGATAACTTAAAGAAATATTATAAAGTAGGAAAGTCACAGTTAAAGGCTGTTGATGGTATTAGTTTTGAGATAAAAGAAGGGGAGACCTTTGGTTTGGTCGGAGAGTCTGGATGTGGAAAATCCACAACAGGAAAAACAATCTTAAAACTAGTGGAACCTACACAAGGAAAGGTATTTTTTGATGAGAAAGATGTCTTTAAGCTTAATAATAAAGAATTAAATGAAGTGAGAAGGGATATGCAGATGATTTTCCAAGATCCTTATGCATCGCTGGATCCAAGAATGACAGTTGAGGAAATTGTTGCAGAACCCTATGATATTTATGGATTATACAAGGATCCTAAGGAAAGAAAAGAAAGAGTATTATATTTATTGGATATGGTAGGTTTGGGACCTGAACACTCCCAAAGATTTGCTCACGAATTTTCCGGAGGGCAAAGACAGAGAATTGGAATAGCTAGAGCCTTGGCCCTAAGTCCTAAATTTATAGTTTGCGATGAGCCAATATCAGCCTTAGACGTTTCTATTCAGGCACAGATAGTGAATTTATTACAAAAAATTCAAAGGGAACAAAATGTAACCCTACTATTTATAGCCCATGACCTATCCATGGTTAGATATATATCAGACAAGGTTGGAGTAATGTATTTGGGTCATATGATGGAAATTGCAGATAGTGATGAACTATATAAAAATTCCCTTCATCCCTACACTAAGGCCTTACTATCAGCCATACCAATACCGGATCCAGACATACAAAGGAAAAGAGAAAGAATACCATTAGAAGGAGATGTTCCTAGCCCTATTGATACAAAACCAGGATGTAAGTTTGTTGATAGATGCTATTATGCAAAAGATATATGTAGGAAGGAAACCCCCCTACTAGAAGAGGTTAGAGAAAATCACTTTGTTGCCTGTCACTTTTCACAAGATTTTATAAAAAAAGAGGAGATAGATTAATCTATCTCTTCTTTTATGTAGTCCCAAATAATTTGGTCTTGATCATTATAAAGGCTCCTATAGCCAAAGTATAGGGAGCTAAAGACTGCCAGACATACTATGGTGGTAATGGCAATCATAATCGCTATTTGGTAGAGAATGGCCACTGTAGGAACAGTTCCAGATAAAATCTGACCAGTCATCATACCAGGTAGGGAAACTATACCCATACCAACCATCCTATTAAGAGTTGGAAGTATGGCTGTCTCTAAAGCTTGATTGACAAAGGGAAGTAAGATGTCCTTTGGGTTGGCTCCTATATTGATTAAGGTTTCAATTTTTAATCTCTCACTTTTAAGGGAGTCATTAAAGGTTTTAACGGCCAAATTAACCCCTGTCATAGCATTACCCATAAGCATACCACTTATAGGAATAACATATTGGGGATTAAAAAAGTCCTCATTAACTACGATAACAACAAAAAAGAAAATTACTGCCAAGCCTGATAAAGATATGGAAAAAGCAATAGACTTTTTAAACTCCTTATTGATATCAGGATTTCTTTTATAGACCTGGTAGATGGAAAATACGATCATAACCAATAAATAGCTTATGGTAAAAATCGGTTGGGGATTTTTAAATATTGCAGTTAAGAGAAAACCTGCTAGAACCAACTGCAAGGTCATTCTCAAGCTGGAAGAAACTAAAAGCCTAGTATGTTTAATTTCTGCTTTTTTCATTATGGCCAAGACCACCAGTAACAAAAGATAAACTAGGATAAATCTATCTAAAGTAATTTGCGTAACTTCATTCATTTTTATCACCTATATATATGTTATTTTCGCTGAACTTTTCTATTATACCGTCATTATGACTTACTATAACCATGGTTATCTTATGTGCTCTAGAATAGGAAATAATATTTTCCATAAGTTTATAGGCCGTCTTATCATCTAGGGCAGAGGTAGGTTCATCTAGAAGAACTACTTTAGGATTAAAACTAAGTATAAGAGCGATAAAGACCCTTTGTTTCTCTCCACCTGATAGATTGTAGGTATCCTTGTCCAGGTCAAAATCTATTTGACAAATTTCTAAGATGTTTTCAATTTCTTCTTTAGATGGAAGATTTTCTTCCCTTAAACTATAATATTTCTTAAAATTATCATAGATGGTTCCAGGAAAAAGAAAAGAACTTTGACCGCATAGGGTAATATTTTTTCTAAGTTCAATAGAATCTAGCTTCCGAAGTTCTTGTCCCTTAAAATTTATTTGCCCCTTATCTGGAGATATGGATTTATTAAAAAGTTTTAATAGAGTACTTTTACCAGAACCACTAGGGCCATGAATAAAATTAATCTTATTATCTATAATTTCCACATTGGGGTAGTTAAGGTGTTTGTAGCTTAAATCATTAGTTGTTAAAATCATAGCATTCCTCCTTATAAAATAAGTTTACCACAAAAAAAATCTTATACAATGATTGACAGCTAGTAATAAAAGTATATACTATGTATATAGTGTATATACAGTATAGGAGGTTCTATGAATATTTTAATAAGTAATTCTTCTAAAGATCCTATTTATGAGCAGATTAGAAGCCAAATAGTTGCCCTTATTGTCAAGGGGGAATTAAAAGAAGGTGAGATGCTGCCTTCTATGAGAGACTTGGCTAAAAGTTTAAGGATTAGTGTTATAACAACGAAAAGGGCCTATGAAGAGCTTCAAAAAGATGGTTTTATAAACACTTATCCAGGTAAGGGGAGTTATGTGGCACTACATAATAAGGAATTAATTAGGGAAGAGGCCTATATAAAAATAGAAAATAAGATGGAAGAAATAAAGAATATTGCCACTATGGCAGATATAGAAAAATCAGATATTATAGAAATTATAAATCTAATTATGGAGGATTAAATGGACGTATTAAAAGTTTGCGGTCTTGAAAAGGAATATGAAAAGTTTTCTTTGAAAAAAATAGATTTTAAAGTGCCCCAAGGAGCCATAGTTGGTATGGTAGGTCCGAATGGCTCTGGAAAAACTACAACTATAAAGTGCCTGTTGAATAGCATTGCCTATGATGGGGAAATTACTTATTGGGGCAGGGATTTAAAGGAAAATGAGTTGGAGATAAAAAATAAATTGGGCATAGTTTTAGATAATTCTTTCTTCTATGAAAAAAACACAGCAGAAGATATAGCGAAAGTCTTAAAACACGCCTATGACAAGTGGGATGATAGTGTCTATTATTCTTATTTGGATAGATTTAATATTGATAGAAAAATGAAAATTGAAAAACTATCTAAGGGTATGAAAATGAAACTTTATTTAGCAACAGCCCTTAGTCATGAGGCTGAATTATTAATATTAGACGAGCCAAGTAGCGGTTTGGATCCTTTAGTTAGGGAGGAATTTTTAGATATTTTGTTAGAGTATATAAATGATGGAAAAAAATCGGTTCTTATGTCCAGTCATATAACCTCCGATTTGGAGAAAATAGCAGACTATCTAATTATGATTTATCAAGGAGAAATACTTCTTGAAGGAGAGAAAGATCATATTTTAGACTCTTTTGGCATGGCTAAGCTAAGTGAAGATGACTTGAAAAAAATAGATGAAAAAGATATTAAGGGACTTAGGGATACAGGTTATGGATATGAGGCTTTAATAGTAAATAAAAACAAGTATAGTGATTTTCTTATAGATAAGGTAACTATAGATGATATTTTAGTAAATTTAACAAGGGGAATAAAATGAAAATAGTATTGTACAATGACTTATTAAATCTAAAAAAAACCTTGATAAAATTAGTATTTTTTATATTGATTTTTTCAGGCGTACAGATAATGATGGTGGATAACCTGGGCATGGGACTAGGATTTCCCTTTTTAATCTTATCTATGACAAGCTTAAATGTATTCTATTTTTCAGATGTATCAAGGTCTGATTTGTATATAATGGCTCTAGGTGCTAGGAAGAAGGATTTTGTTGCAGCCAGATATTTATTATCCTTACTTTTTGTAGGAGTTGGGTTTGTAATATCTCTAATTTTATTTGCCTTAAGTTCCTACAAGGGCTTGATTTCTTCAGGAGAGTACTTCTTTGGAATATCCCTTATCTTTTCTTTTAGTTTAGTATGGATGGGCCTATCCCTTCCTATATACTTTAAGTATGATTTTAGTAAGGCAAGGTCAATGGTTGTTTTTATATACTTATTAATATTTTTTATAAGTTTCTTCCTATCGTCCCAGTTGGATATGGCAGGATCAGTATCTAAATTTGTTGATTCTAATGTTGGGCCTATAACTATGATTAGTATTTTTATAGGAATAGTATTTTATTATCTATCCTATATAATAAGTAAGAGAATGGTAAAGAACAAGTATTAAAAGAAGAATGGGATTTGATATATTTGACAGTAAAAAAATCCTATGATAGGATGAATATGTATTCGGTAGGTAAGGTTCCTATAAGGATATGGATTACTGCCGCGAAATAATGGAGACATTATTAGCTGGTTAGCAGTCTTGGTCGTCAAGAAGGCCAAGATTAATGTAATTTCACGCCTTGTAGTGCTAAAGCTCAAACGGACAAATATAGAGAATAGTCTCCATATATCTGTTTGGGTATATGGAGTTTTTTTATGGAGTGATTATTATGCAGATTCCCTTGGGTATATATAAGGTAATTCAATAATATTTATTTTAAACAGATAAGATTTAAGCATCTATTTGTTTAGGTGCTTTTTTCATACTCATTTTTATAAGGAGGTGCATTGGAATGGACCCAGATTCGTATCGAGAGAAGTATAAAGAGCTGCATTTCAATGCAGCTAAGAATAAAACTGAGAGGAAGTGAAAGTATGAACAAGAACATGAACAAGGAACAAATGCAAAATATTTTAAATAGCAGAGTTCACCAAGAGGAAATTGATAAAAGACTAATTGCTGCTTCAACTTTAGAAACAGCCAAGGTCTATGAAATGTTGGGAAGTAGGGAAGAAGGATTAACAGACAAAGAGGTTGAAATCTCCAGGGAACAATATGGGGAGAATAAATTAACCTACCATAAGAAGGATAGTGTATTTAAGAGGATTATTGATGCCTTTGTAAATCCTTTTACCCTAATTTTAATCTTTTTAGCGGTGGTATCTATCTTTACAGATGTTATCTTGATTGACCAAGGGGAAAAGGACTATACAACTGTAGTTATTATAGTGACCATGGTAATGATATCTGGAATTCTAAAATTCATTCAAGAAACCAGGTCAGGAAATGCAGCTGAGAAACTTTTAGAAATGGTGGAAACCACAACCGGAGTTGAGAGAAAAGACCTGGGTACGTTGGAAATTGATCTGGATGAAGTAGTTGTTGGAGACATAGTTCATCTATCAGCAGGGGATATGATTCCAGCAGATGTTAGGATTTTAAAGGCCAAGGATATGTTTATAAGTCAATCTTCTTTAACTGGAGAAAGTGAGCCAGTAGAAAAGTATAGTGATTTACTTTCAGAAGATAGGGAAATCTTAGACAGGGAAAATCTTGCCTTTATGGGTACTAACGTGGTCAGTGGTTATGCTGAAGCGATTGTAGTTTCTGTAGGTGACCAAACAGTATTTGGCCAAATTGCCAAGGATATTAATAAAGATCCAGTTGTTACAAGTTTTGAAAAGGGAGTAAATGCTGTATCATCTGTTTTAATTAGATATATGGTTATCATGGTTCCCATAGTATTTTTAATTAATGGGATTACCAAGAAGGACTGGATGAGCGCCTTATTGTTTGCCATATCAATAGCTGTAGGCTTAACACCAGAAATGCTACCTATGATAGTGACTGCAAGCTTGGCCAAAGGGTCTGTTGCCATGTCCAAAAAAAAGGTAATTGTAAAAAACTTAAATTCTATTCAAAACCTAGGGGCAATAGATATTTTATTTACGGATAAGACAGGAACCCTAACAGAAGACAAGGTAAGACTACAACAAAACTTAGATATAGAGGGAAATGCATCAGAGGAAGTTTTGAAATATGGTTTCTTTAACAGTTATTTTCAAACAGGTTTAAGCAACCTATTAGATGAGGCAATTATAGATAAATATATGGAAGTTATAGGTGAAAAAGACCTGGACTATATGTTGACAGACTATGTTAAGGTAGATGAAGTACCCTTTGATTTTAATAGAAGAAGATTGAGTGTTGTAGTTGAAGACCATAAGGGTCGTGTAGAGATGATAACCAAGGGGGCTGTGGAAGAGATGCTTTCTATTTCCAACAAGGCTCAATACAAGGGTGAGATACTAGACTTGGATCAAGATCTTAAAGATAAGGTTTTGAAGAAGGTAAATGAATTAAATAACCTGGGCATGAGAGTGATAGCAGTTTCTAAAAAGACAAACCCATCTCCAGTAGGACAATTTTCCATAGCTGATGAAAGTGAAATGACCCTTATAGGCTATCTAGCCTTTTTAGATCCTCCTAAATCAAGTACCAAAGAGGCTATAGAAGCTCTTAATAGGAGTGGAGTAGATGTAAAAATCTTAACTGGTGATAATGAGTTTGTTACAAAGAATGTATGTAAACAAGTAGGAATAGATTTTAATAAGATTTATTTAGGCTCAGATGTGGATAAACTTGATGATGAAGAATTGGGCAAGTTAGCCTTGACAGCAAATGTCTTTGCTAAAATGAGTCCAAGTCAAAAGGCCAGGGTAATTAGGGCCACTAGAGGCCAAGGACATAGCGTAGGCTATATGGGAGATGGAATTAACGATGCTGCAGCTTTAGAAGCCTGTGATGTTGGTATATCAGTAAATAATGCTGTTGATATAGCCAAGGAATCATCAGATGTAATTCTATTGGAAAAGGATTTGATGATATTGGAAGATGGTATCTTGGAAGGAAGAAAGACCTATGCCAATATGATTAAATATATAAAGATGACAGCTTCATCAAACTTTGGAAATGTATTTTCAGTTTTAATAGCCAGTGCATTTTTGCCATTTTTGCCTATGGAGTCCATTCACTTGTTATTGTTAAATCTTATCTATGATATATCAGTAACAGCTATCCCATGGGATAATGTGGATGAGGAATACCTGGATAAACCTAGAGAGTGGGATGCATCATCTGTATCTAAATTTATGATATGGATTGGACCAATAAGTTCAATATTTGATATTACCACCTATCTACTTATGTATTTTGTAATAGCTCCAATGTTTACAGGGGGACTATTATATACTCAATTAACAGATCCAGCTATGAAAGCTATGTATATTGCCATATTCCAGGCTGGTTGGTTTGTGGAATCTATGTGGAGTCAAACTCTTGTTATCCATATGATTAGAACGCCAAAGGTTCCATTTATAGAAAGTAGAGCATCCTTATCACTTACTGTTCTAACTTTTGCAGGAATTATTTTGGCCACCCTAATTCCATATACAGGTTTTGGAAATTCTATGGGCTTGGCACCACTACCTAAGATTTACTTCTTATACTTGACTATAACAATAGTAGCCTATATGATTTTGGCTCAAATAATTAAGAATAGATATGTAAAAAGATATGGTGAATTACTATAATATTATATAAAATAGGTACTTAGGGTACCTATTTTTTTATGGAGGTTTTATGGAGACATTATTATTTAAAGGGTTAAAACAAGAGGAAATAGAAGTTTTTTTAGAATATAGTGGTAGTCTTAGGAAAAAATATTATGAAGGCCAGTATATATTTGAGGAGCTGCAAAGTCCAGATTATCTATTTATTCTTTTATCAGGTCAGGTCCAGGTGGAAAAACTTGATCCTAGTGGTAAAAGAATGATTGTAAATAAGTTTAATAAGAAGGGGACAATCTTTGGTGAAGTTTATCTTTATTTAGATAGGCATGAATATGATTATTCCTGTCTAGCAACTGTTGATTCAGAAATATTGAAAATTCCAAAAGAGGCTCTTTTAATAGATGATAAGGCTAGTTTAATAAGTAGAAGAATAAATGAAAACATGCTTAAAATCCTATCGGAGAAGGCATATTTTCTAAATCAAAAAATTTTAATTTTAGGAAGTTCCAATCTTAGAGAAAAGATAAGTAAGTTTTTATTACAAAGGATGGATGGAGATAAGAAGGTAATCCTAACCATAACTAGAGAAGAGATGGCTGATTTTATAGGGGTAACCAGGCCCTCCTTATCCAGGGAACTAATGAAGATGCAAAAGGATAATTTAATAGAGGTAGAAAAAAATATAATTTATATAAATACTGAGGAAGTATATAAATACTTATAGTGTAACAAATGTTACGGAAATCTATTCTAGTCTTTCTTATAATGTAAGTATCATAAAGACGGAGGGAAGATTATGTTTTGTTATCAATGTCAGGAAACTGCAAAAAATAAAGGTTGTAATGTAAGTGGAGTTTGTGGGAAAAAACCCTTAACAGCAAATAGACAGGATATGTTAGTTTGGTTATCTAAGGGACTATCTCAAATAATTGTAAGATTAAAGGATGAAGGTAAAGAAGTTGATTCTTATATACATCAGGTAATAACAGACAACTTATTTACTACAATTACAAATGCAAACTTTGATGAGGATGTAATTTTAAATAGAATATTTTTAACAATAGATACTAAAGAAACTTGTTTATTAAAGCTTAAGGATAAGGAAGGTTTATCTGATGCAGCCCTATGGATGGAAAAAGATGGGGAACTTATAGATGAGAAAAGTAAGGAAATTGGAGTTTTAAGTGAAAAGGATGAGGATATTAGATCCTTAAAAGAATTGATCCTATATGGTCTAAAGGGACTTAGTGCCTATATGCATCATGCTAATGTTTTACTTAAGGAAGATGAATCTATAAATATGTTTATAGAAAAAGCTTTGCTTGCTACTATGGATGATTTAGGCAAGGCGAAATTGCTGGAATTAGCTCTTGAAACAGGTGAAGTAGGTGTTAAGGCCATGGCCTTACTAGATGAAGCCAACACATCTACATATGGACAACCTAAAATAACCAAGGTAAATATAGGAGTTAGAAATAAACCAGCCATATTAATATCAGGCCACGATTTAAGAGATTTGGAAATGCTTCTTGAACAGACTAAGGGAAGTGGAGTGGATGTTTATACTCATTCAGAAATGTTACCAGCCCATTACTATCCTAAGTTTGACAAATATGATAACTTTGTAGGAAACTATGGAAATGCTTGGTGGAAACAAAATGAAGAATTTGCTTCCTTTAATGGGCCTATTCTTATGACTACCAACTGTATTGTACCACCTAAGGATAGTTACAAGGAAAGAATATTTACCACAGGTATGACAGGTTATAAGGGATGTAAGCATATTGAAGGTAGGCCAGGTGAGCTTAAAGATTTTTCAGAAATTATTGAACTAGCTAAGACCTGCCCGCCACCTAAGGAAATAGAAAGCGGACATTTGATAGGTGGTTTTGCCCATGATCAAGTATTTCAATTGGAAGATGCTATAGTTGAAGCAGTAAAGAATAAAAAAATAAATAGATTTGTAGTAATGGCAGGATGTGATGGAAGGCAAGGTAAAAGAGATTACTATAGAGACTTTGCTGAAAGTCTACCTAAGGATGCTGTGATTTTAACTGCAGGATGTGCCAAATATAGGTATAACAAATTGAACTTAGGAGACATAGATGGTATACCAAGGGTTCTAGACGCTGGACAATGTAATGACTCTTATTCCCTTGTTCTAATAGCCCTAAGATTGAAGGAAGCCTTTGGTTTGGAAGATATCAATGATTTACCAATAGTATATAATATTTCTTGGTATGAACAAAAGGCTGTAATTGTGCTTTTATCCCTTTTATCTTTAGGAGTTAAGGATATACATTTGGGACCAACTCTACCTGCCTTTTTATCACCAGGAGTGACTGATATATTAGTTAATCTATTTGGGATAGCTCCTATTCAAACTGTAGAAGAAGATATAGATCTATTCTTTCCTAAGGAAAGTGTAAATGATATAAGTAGGGACAGCCTTATAGGAGATATAGTTAGAAAACATCCTGAGGCAATTCCAGTACTACAGGAAATGGGAATGCATTGTTTGGGATGTCCATCTGCTCAGTTTGAAAGCTTAGAGCAAGCTTGCTTGGTACATGGTAAGGATGTGGATCTAATAGTTAAAAAAATAGGAGAAAGTTTGATTTAATATGAAGGCTATAGACTATTTAATGGAGGAACATAGGGAAATATCCATATTTTTAGATGAGATGGAGGACTATTGTACTAGTATTATTGGCGGTGAAAAATTGAATGAAGATAAATTTAGACAGGCTATAATATATATAAGAGAGTTTGCAGATGGAACCCATCACAAGAAAGAAGAGGACATTTTATTTAAGTATATGTTAGAGGAGCTTGGTCAAACAGGAAAAACACTTATACAAAATGGAATGCTAGTGGAACATGATTTGGCTAGGCTATCTGTTTATCAATTGGAGGAAGCACTGGATAGTTATCAGCTAGAGTCTAACAACAAGAATATATTGGATATTTTGTCTAATATGATGAACTATATTTATATACTTAGAAGGCATATAGACAAGGAAGATAGATTAGTTTATAAATTTGCCTTAGATAATTTAAGTGAAAAAAGTAAAAAAGCGATAGAGCAAGAGTTTTTAAAAGAAATAAAATAAGCTATACTTAAGAAAAAGTCAGTAAAACTGGCTTTTTTTTATTGAAAAACTTTATTTCTATATAAATATATAGATGAAAATGAAAAAAAAGTGATTTAAATTACAAGAAGGCTTAAAAGTATTGTTTAAAATAGGTAATAGAGCTAAAACACATATTTTTATCTTTAGCTATGATTGAGCAATGAAAAAATACTTATAATTTATTATAAAAAATAGTCATTAAGGCTAAAAAATATAAGATATTGGAAAAATAACAGGTATAAAGACAAAAAATGACATGTTTTTGACTTTTAGCACCTACCACATAAAAGTATATATGAATATACTTCTATAAAGTAAAAAGTGTAACATAAATTCAAAAATACTGCTATTATATAAAACAAGATTTCATAATATTATAATAATGAAAACAAAATGAAAATAAAAAAGTAGAAGATAAAAATAAGGAAGGGAATATTATGAATAAAAAATTAAAGGGAAAAGTATCAATTCTTTTGTTATTCATGATGGTAGTGCAAATTTTATTACCTATGAATAACAGCGTAGAAGCTAAAGAGATAACTAAATATAATATAGAAAAATTTACTGTTACAGGGGATGTAAGTGGAGTATTAAAACCAGGTGATGAGTTAGATGTGGTTTTTAAAGCCTCTATCCAAGAAAAAGTAGATAATAATGATAAGATCATTATACACTTGCCTGAGGCTTTAATGTTCCAAGGAAAAACATATAATATGGACAATGGAAAATGCAGCGTTGAAGGTGGAAAAATGATATGTGAGTTTGATAATCTTGAGCAAGGAGAAGAAGTTTCTTTTGGATTTAGCCTTAGAGCTAAGGTTAAGGATCAAGAAAATAAAACAGGTAATATAAAGGAAGAGATATCAATAGGTAACTCAGAAAAAATATATATAGAAGTAGATTATGATAAGAATACAGGAAATGAAACCAATGGTGGAAATAATACAGGAAAGACAGGAAGAAATATCTTAAAAAGAGGGACTCATAACTTTGATGACCCTGATAGAGTTGATTGGGTAGTAGAATTAAATGGAGACAACACCTATGAAAGACTAATATATACAGATACACTAGGAGAAGGACATAGGCTAAAAAAGGATTCAATTAGAATAGGATTAATTGATGGGGCAGGGGCTATAAATGTAGGCTTAGATGATCAATTATATGTATTAGGTTATAGTATAGAAGATAATAAATTTAGTTTGGACCTGAATACCCATGGACGTATGGTATTAATATATTACTCAACAGAAATCATAGATTCATCTTTAGAAAGTGTCTCTAATGAAGGTAAAATATCTGCGAATGGAGATTCTGAAGAGGCCTATGAAGTGGTAGAATTGAAAGGTTCAGCTTGGTCTGAAGAAAAGTTAAGAGAAAAAAATGGGAATCTGATTATCACTAAAGTTAACAATAAAGATATAGGATTAGAGAATGCTGAATTTGAGATATATGATAGTGAAAAAAAGAAAGTAAGTATTGATGGTCAAAGTAAATTTATATCAGACAAGGATGGCAAAATAGAGCTTAAAAATCTGCAAGGTGGAACTTACTATATAGAAGAAGTTAAAGCGCCTGAAGGATATCAATTACTAGATGAAAAAATTGAAATAAAATTAAATTTCAATAAAATTAAAGTTATAAATAAAAAGATTATAAATCATCCAGTAGAACCAACAGTGCCAGTAGAGCCACCAGTAGAGGAGCCGACAGTACCAGTTGAACCACCGGTAGAA
>CALAZW010000028.1 GCA_937926545.1 uncultured Helcococcus sp.
GTGGTGACTGTGGAATAGCCATCTTAAAAAGCGAAGAGAATATAGATAAGATCATAAGTAAATGGAAGGAAAACAATATTATTCATTTGCCAATCAAGATAAATAAGAAGAGGTGACAAATGGGATTTAATAAAAAAAATGACCACGTAGAATTAGCCCAAGTTTTTCATGAAAGAGAAAAACAATCAGACTTTGACAGTATAAAGTACCTTCATCATTCCTTCCCTCAGATGGGAGTAGATGATGTGGATATAAAGACCAGTATGGCAGGCCTTGATATGGAGGTTCCCTTCTTTATCAATGCCATGACTGGTGGATCAGACATGACCAAGAAGGTCAATGAAAAGTTAGCTCTTGTGGCCAGAGAGTGTGATTTACTGATGGCTTCAGGATCCCTTAGCGTGGCCATGAAGGACCCTGACCTAATGGACAGCTTTAAGATTATTAGAAAGACCAATCCCAATGGAAAGATCTTGGCCAATCTAGGTGCAGAGCACTCAGTAGAAAATGCTAAGAGGGCTATGGACGCTCTGGAGGCAGACGGCCTACAAATTCATGTAAACTCTATCCAGGAACTGGTTATGCCAGAGGGAGATAGGGATTTTTCCAAGTGGCTATCCAGCATAGAAAACCTGGTAAATAATATAGACAAGCCTATCATAGTAAAAGAAGTGGGATTTGGCATGAGTAAGAAAACCTTGGAAGAGCTAAAAAATATCGGAGTAAAGACTGTTGATATAGGAGGCTATGGAGGGACAAACTTTGCCAAAATAGAAAACTTTAGAAGGGATAAAAACAAGTATGATTACCTGGAAGACTTTGGTCAATCAACCATCATATCCCTCTTAGAGGCCCAGGACTACTTGGATGACTTGGAAATAATAGGCAGTGGGGGAATTAGAAATCCTCTAGATATTATCAAGGTTTTATCCCTGGGATCAAGTGCCACAGGAATAGCTGGAACCATTTTAGACATGGTCTTAAATAGGGGAGTGGAAAACTCTATAGAAACCATAAATAATTGGAAATCTGAGCTTAAGGTAATCATGACCATCCTAGGCAAGAAAAACATAGATGAATTGAAAACAGCAGAGTTTATTTTATCGGGCAGGCCCAAGGAATGGTGCCAGGCTAGAAATATAGACTATAGGCAATTTGCCAACAGATAAGCAGACTAATTAGTCTGCTTTATTAGATTTAAATATTCTAAAATAGAGATGGACAAAAGAAGGTCTAGATAATCCTTGTAGCCTTCTATTTTTATGTCAAATAATTCTTCAATCTTAGCCAGTCTATAGGCTATGGTATTTCTGTGTAGGTAGAGCTCTTTAGCACTTTCTACCAGGTTCATATTTGTTTCACAGTAGGTTTTTAAGGTGCTATAGTAGTCAGTCTTATTCTCCAAGTCATAGCTAACCAGGTTTAAGAGGTTGGGGTTACAATAGTCAATTAGGTTATTTTTTTTAGACAAGTCTTTAAAGACACTTATCATTCTTAGACTTTGGGCCTCTATAAGATTATCTTTTAGGTTTAAAAGGTCGATAAGATCTAGGTTATTTACTAAAATTTTGTAGGCAGAGGAAATACTTAAAAGATTGTCAAGTTAGGATGGTGCTTCCCTGCTATGTTGCGCTTTTTTAAGTATCATCTTAAGTTTATCTTTCTTACTTTCCAAGTCCCTACTATCAAAAACACAGACCAGATACCTGTCAAAATAAAGGATTAAGGGTCTTACAAAGACCTTATTAATCTCTTCTATAAAGCCATCTATAGTCTTATTTTCTCCATATCGTAAATCTAGCAGAAGAATCTTAAAAGTTTCGGGGAAGTCTTCCTCAACTAGTTTTAGTCTTTCTTTTAAATCAAGGCTTGTGAC
>CALAZW010000029.1 GCA_937926545.1 uncultured Helcococcus sp.
ATTATATTTATTGATATAATCTTTTAATTTAAAGTAATCAGCTGCAGTTGAGTAATATCTTAGTTTCCCTTTTTGATTTCTATAAAGATAACCCCTATCAATGAGTATATTTATAAATCTATTTTGAGAAACTCCTAATTCTTTTGCAGTATCCCTAAGGCATATACAGTCACCTAAATCCATAAACTTATCAAAGAATTCTCCCTTGGGAATAAGACCTTCTAATTCTTCTGTCCTAGCTTCTATTTGTCTTAAGGCTACAAGATAGCCCCTTGCTAAAAGTTCTTGATCATTCATTTCCTCCTGTCCTGAAAAATATCCACCATGCTTTCTAATTGAAGGTAGAACTTCACTTGTTACCCAGTTTTTAAATCTTATGGCACTTTCAAGTTTACTTCCAAAAATCAGTGCATACATTCCAGACTCATTTATTACTATCAAATTCCTTCCTTGACCTGATACGGTAAAACACCGTTTCAGCTTATCTTCCTCATATACATGACTTGCAATCGCATCACTTGGTCTTTTGTATCCTAGAGCCTGGGCTATATCCATTCCTACAAACCATGGTTCATTATCTATAAGCATTGTCCTAACCTGTCCAAATTCAAAACTTTCAAATGTTTTTATTTTATTCATCTCTTTCACCTATCTTTCACCTAGAAGTAACTCTCTAGTTTTATTTAATTTTAATTTTCCTATTTCTCTTCTTATGTCCTCTCCTGCAATTTTTACTGGAATACACATCTCCCTAATTCTTGAATATATCCTTTCTTTATCAATATCATTACTTCCACTCATGATTACACCTAAGGGAATATTTGTTGAAATAATAGTGGGTTTCTTTGCTTCATATCTGGTATTGATAATCTGATAGACCATTTCATTTATATATTCTGTATTTCTTTCAATTCCAAAATCATCAAGAATGAGAAGTGGTACACTGCATAAGAGCCTGTAATATTCATTTTTATCTATATCAAAGCCACGCTTTTCAATATCATTTATTATCTGAGGGATATTTCTCATCTTCACCCTTATCTGGTATTCTTCAATAATTTTATTAGCAATACAAGCTGCTAAATATGTCTTTCCTGTTCCAACATTCCCATGAAATATAAGTCCATTATTATTTTTCGCAAGTTCTTTAAAGTTCTTAACAAAATTCTTTGCTATAATAACTTCCTGTCTTTCAGGCTCTATAATCTTTTCAAAACTATAGCTTATTAGATTTCTGCTAGTAGCAAAACATTCTTCTTTAAGCCTTCTGATGTGGTTTGCTATTTCTTCTTCCTTTCTCTTAGCCTCTGTTTCCCTATCACATCTACAATTTCGACTAAATATTATTTTTTTACTACCAAGACAAGCAAGGGGTTCTGAATCTATTTGTTCACCACATTGTCTACAATAAACATGGCCATCTCTTTCATGAGCCCTATTTGCATTAAAAGAAAATCCTACTCCATCAATTTCAATTATTTTTATTTTATCTTCCATTTTATCTACCTCTCTAATCATTTAAGTTCCATTCACTTTCATAGTCCGAGGGATCTCCCGTATAAGATTCCTCCCTCCTAAGCTTTCCTTCGCTCTTATCTTTTAAATACCAGGTCATAATTGTTGAAGCATGGTCTTTATAGGTTTTTCCTGTACTTTGCATATAGGCTGATAATCTTTCAATATAATCATTAAGATTAGGGATTTTATCTTCTAGTTTCATTTCTTCTTCATTAGAAATAATTACATTTAAGAAGGTTCCTTTTTTATCCTTCTCACTAAAATCAATATAACTATTATCAATCTTATTATTCTCTATATAGTTAGGTTGTCTTTTTGATAAGTCTAGACTTTCCTTTTTTGCCACTCTTGAATTATCAAAATCACCATTCTTGACTTGTCCTTTTGACAAGTCTTGATTTTCCCTTTTGATTGATCTAAGCTCTTCATTTCTAAAAATACTCATAAAATCTTTGACATAAATTTTAGTAGGATTACCCTGGCCTGCCCTCTTTTTTGTAATAAGACCAATCTTCTCAAGATCTTTAATAAGTTTTACTGCCTTTTTAATACCACAAGCAAGTTGTGCGGCTGTTTCCTCAACAGTAAAGTAGATATAAACCCTTCCATTTTCATCTACCCAGTTATTCTTATAAGATAAGGTACTCCTTGACAGATACATGGAATAAAGCACCTTAGCATCTATTGATAGGCTTTTAAACGTTTCATCTTCAATAAGAACTATAGGTAAGCGGATAAACCTAAAGCTTTCAGCGTCTCTCCCATAGAAATAATCAAAATCCATTCACTTCACCTCATCTCAATAAAAAAAGACATCTAAAATTTCTCTTAAATGCCTCTCTCCTTATCTTTCTTGTTGCTGGTGTTTTTCTTTCACCTTGTCTTTAACTACTGTATTTTTCACTTTCACCTTAAACTTATTTAAAATATCCCTTGTTGAATTTCTCTTATTTTCTTTCTTTTCATATCTTTCTATAGCTTTTTTAAAGGCTAGATCCATAGCCTTAGTATCTTTTGCCTGGAAGAATACAGAGTATAGTCCTGCCTCCTTATTCTTCATTACAGAAAACCTTACTCCATATCGGTTAAGTTGTTTTTTAAGTTCCTTGACTTCACCTTTTTGTAGTTCAATATTTTCAAGCTGACCTTTTTTAACCATATCCTTAAGTCTCCTTGAATTAGTCTTCCTTTTCTCACTAAGATAGTCAGCAAGTGGTTGGCTTTTTTCAGCTGCATCTTCCATAATCTTTTTAATTGCCTTAAAGATTGCTTTTGCTGAATACTCTGCAACCTTAATCTCAATATTTATAGCCTTATTATTGACTTCGTCATTTACCATGCAGGTAACCTCCTTTCTAGGGAAATAAAAAAAACGGCCCAGACTTTTATATCTGAACCACTAAGATTTATTAAAAGATTTCATGTATTGTTATAATATTAATTATTAACTAGCTCCTCTTTAAATATTTTTGTTAAATGATTTAATGAGTAGTTTACACGATTTGGTTTAAGCCAATCATCTAAAAACATAATAAGCTCTTCCTAAGATCTTAAAGCATCCTCTGCTATAGCATATATATAAAACCTTATTTAGTATCCATAGTTATATACTACCACCATTTCTTGTTTTACGTATTGATGTTTATCCCATGGTTCATTTTTTTGTACATATGGTGAAAACCTTTATAGATATAGGTTTTATCCATATTTAACTGATAATTGCACTTAAGCTCCTTTCAAATTTCACTTTGTTTCTGAAATAAATATCTCAGTCCTTCTTTGCTACTATCATTATCATTATTTCTAATATCATTAGTTATAGACTCACCATTATATATATCATAACCATAAGGCTCAGTAATAAAAATACCTTTCCCATTTGAGTAGGAAAGCAATTCTGACTGATAGGACTTCGATGTATCAACAGGTATCTTTCCACTTAAAGTTG
>CALAZW010000030.1 GCA_937926545.1 uncultured Helcococcus sp.
TAAGGTTGGCATTTTTCTTATCTGCTCTTTTTTTCACTGTCTCATCGAGTTGTTTCTCATTAGTTATAGGATCTGTCTTTTCCAAACTGGCCAGATACCTTCTATTGTTCATTATGTTTCCATCCACCTTATCCTTACATCCTGTAAGGCTGGATAAAATCACAAGCAAAAAAATCCCCTTTTTCACTCTTTTCATATAACCACCTCTTTATCTATAAGTAAAATTATATCACAGGCCCTAAATGAATTTGTAACATATAATTTACATTTTAGCAACTTGCCTTCTATATGACCATTATATAATATAGAAAATAACATTGAACATAGAATAGATGACTAAATACTAAAGATAAGCCTAAAAGTTCTTTAAACTAAAAGAGCAACCACTTCTTATCATAAGCAGTTGCTCTCATGGTGATTTTTCTTCCATATCTAACCTCGGAAAGAATATTCTTTAATTCATCTTAAGGGGTACTTCTAAAATCATGAGGGAAAATGAATTAAAGTATACAAGGTCATGCCTTGTATGTATATTTTACCCATTCGAAATTAGGATAAACATATATCCTAGCTGGCCCAGCCTTCCTCTCTATAGGCTAGGGACACTTTTTCATTGGGATCATAGTAAAGTTTTATAAAATTTTTATGGACTCTCACTCTTTCACCCTTGTAGATAAAATAAACATAGTCCTTGTTAAGATAGGCCCTAATCAAGGTTTCCTTGGCCAGATAGCCCACCTTTTCATCTTTCATATTTCTAATATTAGCCCCTAGGGACTCATAAATATCTGCCTTAATATTAACTGGCTTAAGTACGCTCTTATGGATTTTAGCATAGGCGCCTTTTTCCTCTATCTCCACATAGTCTCCCTTAAGTCTTCCCATGACTAGGGCATCCTTGGGTAGGTAGCCAATTTTTTCACCTGACCAGTTTCTAATATTTGCTCCCTGGGACTCATAAAGCTGTCCTCCAGCTGCCTGGATTTTTCCTCCCAGGCCTAGAAGCAAGAGGGCAAGTAAAAGACTAGTCTTTAATAGTACTTGTTTAAAAGTTTTTCTTTTTTCCATATGTCCTCCTTTTTTCTAGTATAACCTATTGAAGGTCTTCATCAAAGAAAAAAAGGGCCTAAGCCCTTATCTGTTAATTTTTCTTAAATATTTAGGAGGATCTATCTCTTCTTTCCCAGCCTCCTTTAATATTAGCTAAGGATCTATAAGACTTTTATTCTTCTTTAAGATAAGCCTCTAGTACTCAATATGCCTAGAAAGACAACTTTTATCATCCATATCTCTCCATTGGCTCTAACTTATATCTAGCTAGTCCTAGGGTAGGCTAAAGTCTCTTATTTAAAAATGAATAGCAGCCACAAACTCATATCAACATTTGTGACTGCTACTCTAGTCTGTATTCTTTCATATGCTGTCCTTTCTGAAAGAATTTCCTCTTACCACCAAATTTATTATCTTCTAGTAAAAGAGTATTGAGGATTTTAACCGTAAATAAAACTTTCGGTTTGGTGATTAAAAAGGACAAGAGAGTCTTCTCTTGTATATAAGGTATACCCTAGCATCTTACTATCAAACATTTAAAGAAAAAAGAGAAGAGTTAAACTCTTCTCTAATATTTAGTCTCTATTTAATTATTTTACAAATGCTACGTGAACGTATCCTACAGCGCCTTTATAGTCAACTTTAATTCTGTTGCCTTCTTTAACACCCTTGAATACTTCTCCAGCCTTGTAGTAACCAACTTTTTCACCAGCTGCGTTTCTTACATTAGCACCTACTGAAGTGTATCTAACTTCTACAGCTTCTTTAGATAATCTATTATTAGCGATGAATGCTTTTCTACCGTTAAATTCGATTTCTACCCAAACTCCGTCTTCAGTAACTTC
>CALAZW010000031.1 GCA_937926545.1 uncultured Helcococcus sp.
TGGTTTAAGTTTAACTTAAATGGAAAAGAGGCCTATGTAGCTCATAGTTGGACTGGAGCTAGAGATCCAAGGACCCAGACCTTAGATTTTTTACTAAGTAAGAAATCATGTTTTTCCTCTCAAACTTATTTGGACTATATATATTTTGATAGGGCTACTTATCTACAGCCAGTGGAACCTGGAAGGGCCAGTTTAAAAGTTTTGCCTAAGACTAGTGTAATAATAGAAAAAGATGAAAAAGATAAGAGTAGCTGGGGCCTCTACCAGGAGAATAGATATTATTTATCAGCTGCGGACTATGAGGAAAGAAGACTTTATTTGTCCCCAAACTACCTGGACCAGGTGGACTATAGCTATAAAAGATTTGTTAGGGGCATAAGTGTTGTAGACAGTTTGGCCAAGGGGGTGGCAGCTGAATATAATTCTTCCCTTAGTCTAATTAAGATTCTTGAGCCTTATAAGACCAATCAAATAGTTATTTATCATGAGTTGGGTCATGCCATAAGCTATAAGGCCAGGGCCGATGGAAAAAGACTTCACGAAGATGATCTGTGGAAAAACATTTGGCAAAGGGAGTGGAGCCATGATAAAAGCTATGGAGCTAGCAATGAAATAGAGGGATTTGCAGAATCCTTTGTAGCCTATTTATTTGGCTATACAGACCACTATAGGGGGAATTTGAAGAGGGAAAAGCCTCTTAGTTACCAGTATATGAAAGAGTTAAATGAAATATTAATTAGATAAAAGTATCCTAGGATACTTTTTTTATTTTAAATGATTTATTTGGAAAAAAATATAATATGTGTTATTTTATAAATTAGAATATAAAAAGGAGATACATATGAAATTATTAGCTTTAGATATAGGTGGTAGCTTTATAAAATATGGAGTTTTTGATAAGTACCAATTAATTATGGAAGGAAAAAGGCCTTCAGAAGGAAGTTTGGGAGGACCTTATATTGTTAAAAATGTCTCTGAAATTATAGAAGAGATATCTAGGGATTACTCTCTAGAAGGGGTGGCCATATCTACAGCGGGAGTAGTTGATGTGGATAAGGGAGAGATCATCCATGCAGGCCACACTATCCCCAACTATAGGGGTTTTAATTGGAAGACCTATATAGGAGAAAAATACGGCCTGGCCTGTGAAGTTGAAAATGATGTTAACTGTGCTGGCCTTAGTGAGTATCTAAATGGTGTTTGTCAAAATGAGGATATGGTCTTGTGTCTGGCCATAGGTACAGGTATAGGAGCAAGCTTTATCAAGGATGGCCAAGTTTATCATGGAGCATCCAGTAGCGCTTGTGAAGTAGGCTGCTTAAATGTTGATGGTAAGGAGTTTCAAAAAATAGCCTCAGCCAATTCTTTGGTTGAATATTATAGGAAAAAATCCCAAGATGAAAAGGCCGATGGTAGGGTGATTTTTGACTTGGCCAAGAAGAAGGATCCTTTGGCCATTGAATCTATAGACTATATGGTAGATAATCTAGCCAAGGGCATAGCAAGTATTAGTCTTATATTAAATCCCAGAATCCTGGTTCTAGGAGGGGGGATTATGGAACAAGAAGATTACTTAAGGCCTAAAATAGAAGAAAAATTAGATGAATATATGCTTCCTATAAGTAGGGGGGCCATGGATTTAAGGTTTGCCAAAAATGGTAATCTGGCAGGAACCTATGGGGCCCTATATCATTTTTATAAGAAGAGAAAAGAGGATTAGAATGAGATGTTTGGCCATAATAGAAAGTTATTATAGGGACTTAACCAAGTCCGAAAAAAAGGTGGCAGATTACGTAGCAGAGGCGGGAGAGAAGGTAATTTACATGTCTCTTCAGGAGATGACCCAGGACATAGGGGTTGGAGAAGCCACGGTAATTAGGTTTTGTAAGAAGATTGGCTTTCAAGGTTTCCAGGATTTTAAAATGGAGCTGGCCAAGGAAGATTTCTCAGTAAAATATGAGAGTTTTGATAATTATTTGGAAGAGATTGCTTTTAACTATACAGAAATAATTAATAGGACCATGAAGTTGATAGAGTCAGATAAGGTTGATTGTTTCACCCAAAAAGCTTTGGAAGCTAATAAGATGTATATATATGGGGTTGGGGCCAGTGGTATAGCGGCCAAGGAAGCTGAGGCAAGCTTTTTAAGAATGGGCATAGATGCCAAGGCCATCCTAGATCCCCACTACCAGGCTATGAACTCGGCCATAGCTCAGGAGGATTCTTTAATTCTAGCCTTTAGTTTATCGGGAACTACCAAGGATATTTATGATGCCTTATCCATTGCTAAGGAAAATGGAGTCTATATAGTTTCCATAACCAACTATCCCCTATCACCAATTGGAAAGTTGTCGGACTTGGTTTTTACCACAGCAAGGAAAGAGTCCATCATGGAAGGGGGATCTTTAAGTGCTAAGATATCCCAGCTTTATGTGATAGATATCTTAACAACAGCTTATTCCCTAAGGGATAAGGAAAGAGCTCTTGACGTTAAGACCAAGGTTGCCAAGTCAATAATGGATAAATCTATTGAGTAAAACTATAGCGAAAGTTATAGTTTTTTCGCTTTTAAAGGAAACCGTTTGCAATAAAAAAAATCTGTGTTATAATAAAAATGAAGAGAAACTCCAAAAAGCGCTTAAATAAAGGAGCAAAAATCCAAACAAATAGTAAGAGGTGATTTCTTGAATAAAGAAGAGATTTTAAAAAGGATAAATAAAGGCTTGATAGTATCTTGCCAAGCCCTTCCAGAAGAGCCCATGTACTGTGAGGCAGGAGGCGTTATGCCCCTATTTGCAGAGGCGGCCAAGAGGGCTGGAGCAGTCGGTATTAGGGCTAACTCAGTTAGGGATATTAAGGAAATAAAGGCACAGGTTGACCTACCCATCATAGGAATAATAAAAAAAGACTACCCAGAAACCAAGCAGTACATAACGGTATCAATGGATGAAGTTGATGCTTTGGTAGAGGTGGGGGTGGATATTATAGCCTTGGATGCAACCCTTAGAAAAAGATATGACGGTAGAAGCTTAGACGAATATGTAAACGAAATCAAGGAGAAATATCCAGACCAATTATTAATGGCTGATATAGCAACCTATGAAGAGGGGCTTAATGCCTCAAGACTAGGATTTGACTTTATTGGAACTACCTTGAGTGGATATACAGAAGAATCAAAGGATGCACCAGCTCCAAACTTTAATTTAGTAAAAAAATTAAGTGAAGATAGCCAGGTGCCTATTATTGCAGAAGGCCAGGTTAGCCAACCAGAAGATGCAAGAAGGATGTTGGAAGAAGGAGCCTATGCAGTAGTAGTAGGAGGGGCTATAACAAGACCTCAACAAATCGCAGAAAAGTTTATAAAAGAAATAAATAAAATATAGGAGGATATAATGAACAAACGTAAATCACTTATCGCTCTATTGTTAGCCCTAGTATTAGTGTTAACAGCATGTGGCGGAAAAACAAATGAAGAAAAACCGGAAGAAAATAAGGGTGAAGAATCAGCTGAACAAAAACCTGAAGAGAAACCGGAAGACAAGGAAGATGGTAAAGAAAAAGTACTTTTCACTGTATTTGATAAACAAGGTGAAGGAACTAACTTTGATACACCATGGTGGAACAGAGGGGACCTTTACAAGGTAATATCTTTTAGAGGCTTATTTAAAGCTAATCCAGAACTTACAGAATTTAATCCTGATTTGGCAGCAGAATACAAAATGTCAGATGACGGTTTAACTTATGAATTTGTTCTTAAAGATGGTCTTAAATGGTCAGATGGTAAGGATTTAACAGCAGATGACGTTAAGTTCTCTATCGAAGGTTCTTTAAAAGGAGCTAAGGTAAACGGTATTTACTCAGCAGCATTTAACCAAATTGAAGGCGTTACAGAATTCAAGGATGGCAAGGCTGATCAAGTAGCTGGTATAGAAGTTGACGGTAATAAGTTAACAGTTAAATTAACTCAACCAGTAGGTAATATGATAAACATTCTTTCACAATTTGCTATTTTACCAAGACATGGTTTTGAAGGTGTTGACATGGTTGAATACCATACAGCAGATTTTTGGAAAAACCCTATAACAAATGGTATGTACAAGGTTGAAGAAATTGTAACAGATTCATATATTACTCTAATACCAAATGAAAACTATGAAGGACAAGCTCCAAAGATTGAAAAAGTTGTAGTAAATATAGTACCATCAGAAAGTAAATTAAACGCAGTAGTTGATGGACAAGCAGACTTCTTTAACTCTAAGGTACCAGTTGAAATTTCTAAGGTAAGTGAAAACGAAGCTTGGGATAAACAAGCTGTAGATACTTTATTCTACTACTACCTAGTATTTAACTTTGAAGGAAATGAAACTAGACCTGCTAACGAAGCATTAAAAGATCCTAAGTTTAGAGAAGCCATCTACTATGCTATAGACAGGGAAAACTTGGCTACTAACCTATTCCCAGAAATCGCAGAAGTTGCTTCATTAGGAGTACCAGCAAGAGATTCAAATAACTACAATGACAAGATTAACAAATATGAATACAATCCAGAAAAAGCAAAAGAATTATTGGAAGAAATCAAATATGATAATAGCCAAACTTTAGAGTTTAGATATTACATGGCTGACCAATCATCAGTAGACCTTTACAACTCAATAGCAGCTAACTTAGCAGCAGTTGGAATCAATGTAAACGTTCAAAAGTTTGCAGGAGATGCTACTCAAGAGTTATTTGATATTAGAAACTATGACATAGCTCTAAAAGGTTTATCAGCATTTGGTTATGACGAATGGTATGGTGAATACTCATCAACTCATGGTAACTTCCCTAAATTAATAGGTGCTGAAGGAAAATTCGACGATTTATATAATGAATTATTACAAGAATCAGACGAAGCTAAAAAAGCTGAAATCTTAAAGAAATTACAAGCGATAGAAGAAACAGAATTAAGCAAAATGCCAGTTTTCATGTTAAAGAATATGATTTTCACTAATGGTGAAAAAGTTGACACTAAAGGTGCTACTTTCGGTAATCCTTGGTTTGCATATGACATGGGATTTGAAAATTGGGAAATGAAATAGATACATTTGCAATGGGGCTTTTGTCCCATTGCTTGTATTAATGAAAGGGGTAAAAAGTGTTAAAGTTTATAGGTAAAAAATTATTATTAATGATCCCAATGTTATTGATAATATCACTTTTAATATTTTTCGCATTACAGGCTATGCCAATTGATCCAATCAACTACCTGGTACCTCCAGAAGCTTCACAAGATCCAGCTGTGAAAGAGGCTTTAAGGGATAAGTACGGGTTAAATGATCCTTTAATAGTTCAATATAAAAATTGGATAGGTAATATCTTAAAGGGAGATTTTGGTTATAGTATATTAAATGGACAATCAATTAAAGAGATATTGGCGCAAAAGTTGCCTGCTACATTGCAATTGGCTGTGGTAGCCCTAGTAATATCATCAGTACTTGGTATAATTTTAGGAATACTGGCAGCGGTAAATCAAAATGGAGTTATTGACTATTTAGGAAGGATAATAGGTGTTTTAGGACAGTCTATTCCACAGTTTTTATTCGGTATGATACTGATAACTATTTTCGCATTAAAATTAAAACTTCTTCCTGCAGGTGGTAGAAATTTATACGGTCAAACTGGTTTTTGGGCTAATTTTAAAGCCATTATACTACCAGCAACAGCTCTATCTTTGGGGATGATTGCAACAGTTTTAAGATATACACGTAACTCCATGTTAGATGTAATTAATAAGGAATATGTTAAAACTGCCAGAAGCAAGGGAATACCGGAAAGAAAAGTTTACATAAAGCACGCTTTTAGAAATTCAATGGGACCTATACTAGTTACCATACTTTTCAGGATACCAGGCCTTATTGGTGGTTCAGTAGTTATAGAAACTGTATTTAACTGGCCAGGAATTGGTTCTACCCTAATGGGGGCTGTGACTTCAGGAGACTATCCAGTTATCATGGTTACAACTCTATTGTTAGCTGTTGTCATGTTGACAGTCAGCTTCCTAGTGGATGTTCTTAGTGCAGTGTTAGATCCACGTGTTAGATTGGATGTATAGGAGGTAGAAATGACAGATTTATCTTTGGAAAAAAATAAAAATAGGTCATCTCTAGCCAAGAGATCATGGGAGAAAATGCTTAGCAACAAGCTGGCCTTACTGGGCTTGATAGTTGTTTTGATTATGACCCTAATGGCTATATTTGCACCTATTCTAACTAAATATGACCCAAATGCCATAGATATGGCAATGATTAATAACCCCCCTGGAGATGGGCATTTATTTGGCACAGACAGTATAGGCAGAGATGTTTATGCAAGACTTTTATACGGTGGAAGAATTTCTATTTTTATAGGAGTTTTAAGTGCCATTACCACCTCCATCCTAGGAACAATATTTGGCCTTTTAGCTGGATATTTTAGGGGTTGGATAGATGTATTACTAGTTAGAATTTCAGAAATCATTCAAACCTTCCCAATGACTATCTTGGTAATGGTTTTAGTTACTATTTTGGGACCAGGTGTAAAAAACATGATTTTAGTTTTCACCTTGACCGGTTGGATGACTGTATTTAGAATAGTTAGAAATGAAGTTTTAAGGCTTAGGGAAGAGACCTATGTGGAAGTAAACAAGGCCTTTGGAATATCGGATAGTGCTATCATGTTCAAGCAAATCCTTCCAAATACCTTGAGTCCTATTATAGTAGCAACTACTATAAACGTGGCCTTCTTTATACTTGAAGAGACGAGTTTATCATTCTTAGGACTAGGAGTTCCAACTAATGTGCCAACTTGGGGAACGATCCTTAATGGAGCAAAGAATATTACTGTTATTGAAAATCAATGGTGGTTGTGGATTATACCAGGAGCTATTATTTCAATATTTGTAATGAGTGTAAACTTCTTTGGGGATGGTTTAAGAGATGTTTTAGACCCTAAGAACTAGGAGATGAAGATGGAAAATATATTAGAGATAAGAGATATAAGCACAGAGTTTGCTGTGGGAAAAGAAAAAATTAAAATTGTAAAAAATGTATCTTTTGATGTGAAAAAGGGAAAGATACTTGCTATAGTAGGAGAATCCGGCTGTGGAAAGTCAGTTACTGTCCACAGTATAATAAATCTTCTACCTAAAAATGGTAGGATTAGCAGTGGATCTTCCAAATTTGAAACCTCTGATAAGAAGGTTTTAGACTTAACTGAATTAAAGCCTTATGGCAAGGAAATGAGGTCTTTAAGGGGAAGTGAAATAGGTATGATCTTCCAAGACCCCATGCAGTCACTAAATCCTGTTTATACTGTAGGTAACCAAATAATGGAAAATATCCTACAACACAGGAAGGTTTCTAAAAAAGAAGCCAGAGAGATAGGTATAGAAATGTTGGCTAAACTGGGAATACCAGAGCCAGCTAAAAGATTTGATGACTATCCCCACCAATTTTCAGGCGGGATGAAGCAAAGGGTAATGATAGCCATAGCCATGGTTAACAATCCTAACTTACTGATAGCCGATGAGCCTACAACTGCCTTAGACGTTACCATCCAAGCTCAAATTATGGATCTGATGAAGGACATGAGAGACAGGGATGGAAAATCTGTTATCCTTATAACCCACAATATGGGTTTGGTGGCAGAAGTGGCAGACCAAGTGGCTGTAATGTACATGGGTAGGGTTATAGAATATGGAGATGTTAAGGAAGTATTTGAAAGTCCTAGCCATCCTTATACCAAGGCCCTATTGAAATCAGTACCAGTGCCAGGCATGGCAAAAAATCAAAAACTAGCCACCATACCAGGTGAAACACCAGACCCTAAAGACTATGTTATGGGTTGTGAATTTGCCAACAGGTGTGAATTTGCCAGTCCAGAGTGTTTAGCTAGGGACATACCCCTATATGATATTAAGAGTAGCCATGTGGCCAGATGTTTACTACTAGAAGATAAGAAGGAGAGGGAAAATGGATAAGAAAGAAGATATAATATTTGAAGTCAATAATTTACAAACCTATTTCCCTATATATGAAGGCTTTATAAAGAAGAAAAAAGTAGCTGATGTAAAGGCTGTAGACAATGTTTCCTTTGTTATTAAAAGGGGAGAAACCCTAGGTATTGTAGGAGAATCCGGCTGTGGTAAAACCACCCTGGGCAAGAGTATTATGATGCTACAAAAGCCTACAGGTGGAGAAGTAAAGTTTAATATGAACGGAGAGATGAAGGACATAACCAAGTTTGATAAGGATGAACTTTTCCAATTTAGAAAACAGGTACAAATGGTCTTTCAAGATCCCTATAGTTCCTTGAATCCTATGAAGAAGGTCTATGATGCCTTTGAAGAGCCTTTAAAGGCCCATGGTTATGGAAGTAAGGAAGAAAGAGAAGAAATAATGGTTGATAGATTAAAGACAGTAAACCTTCAACCAGAATATATATATAGATATCCCCATGAGTTCTCAGGCGGACAAAGACAAAGATTATGTATAGCCAGAGCCTTATCAGTGGGACCAGAGGTAGTGGTTTTAGATGAGCCAGTATCAGCCCTAGATGTGTCTATCCAGGCACAGGTATTAAATTTAATGCAAGAGATTCAAAAACAGCTAAATCTTACCTATATTTTTATAGCCCATGATTTATCTGTAGTTGAATACATAAGTGATAGAATAATAGTGATGTATTTGGGAAATATCGTGGAGATTTCACCAAGTGAGGAACTTTATAAGAATCCTCTACATCCTTATACTGAGGCTCTTCTTTCTGCCATCCCTATACCAGTGGTTGGGGCCAGCAAGGATAGGATAGTTTTAGAAGGAGATGTACCATCACCTATAAACAAACCTAGCGGTTGTCCTTTCCATACCAGATGTAAGAAGGCTATGGATATATGTAAAAAAGTAACTCCACAAATAAAAGATATGGGAAATGATCATATGGTTTCATGTCATCTATATGATTAGATAGGAGGAAACATGGCAAACTTTGATATAAATGATATTAAGGGTGTGATTCCTGCAATGGTAACACCTTTTGATAAGGATGAAAATTTAGACGAAAACAAAACTAGACAATTGATTGACTTTCTTATAGAAAAGAAGGTTAATGGATTATATATTGGTGGAAGTACAGGGGAAGGCTTTTTGATGTCTTTAGAAGAAAGAAAAAGACTTACAGAAATAGTTTGTGAGCAGGTTGCAGGAAGAATTCCTGTAATAGTTCACGTTGGCGCAATAGCCACAAAATTAAGCGTTGAATTAGCACAACATGCATATGAAGCCGGTGCAGATGCTATATCCAGCGTACCTCCGTTTTATTGGACATTTGATAATGATAGTATCTATCAGTACTATAAAGATATTTCAGAGTCAACCCCTTTACCTATGATTGTATACAATGTTCCTTTAGCTGGTCTAATGGGCATTGATATGATCTATAGATTGGCAGAAATTGAAAATGTTAAGGGAATTAAATATACAGCCATATCCCATTTTGAAATTCAAATGATTAAGGATAGGTTGGGAGAAGATTTTAAGGTTTATTCTGGCTCAGATGAAATGGCCATATCAGGTCTTTTACATCATGCAGATGGACTTATAGGATCCTTTTATTCCATGTTGCCAGATGTATTTATAAACATTTATCAAGCTATGGAAAATGAAGAAATAAAAGAAGCAAAAAGATATCAAGAACTAGCTGTTGATATTATTATGGCCTCCCTACAATATGATTATTACTCAACTATTAAGCTGGGCTTAAAGTGGATGGGTATGGATATGGGAGAAGTTAGAAGGCCATTTAAGCCTTTAAATGAAGAACAAATATCAAACTACAAGGCTGTATTATTAAAAATAAAAGAAAAACATAATGTCAAGGACTGCATGCTATTAAATGCAATCGAAGAGTAAAACTGAGTTTAAACTCAGTTTTTTCTTTGCAAAGAAGAAAACGATTGCAAAAGATGGTATAATATAACTATGAAAATAATATTAATTAGTTAAAATTAAAACTAATAAAGAAGTAGAATATTACACCATTTAAATAAATCTTTAAATTTGAGACTTATATTAAAATAAGATATAATTAATAATATAACATAAAAAAAGATATTAATTGTAATAAACTATTCAAGGGAAATTGTTTTCACAATTAATCTACTATAAGGGGGACAGAAAATGAAAAAATTTGAAACAGACAGAATAAGGAATCTTGCACTTGTAGGCCATAGTGGAAGTGGTAAAACTTCCGCAACAGAAGCTATGCTTTTCAAATCAGGTGCAATTAAAAGATTGGGCAAGGTTGAAGACGGAAATACTGTTTCAGACTTTGACAAGGAAGAGATAAAAAGAGGCGTTTCAGTTGGCATGAGCGTTGCTCCTTTAGAATGGGAAAATACTAAGGTGAACCTGATAGACTCTCCAGGTTACTTTGACTTTGAAGGCGAAGTAAAGGGAGCTTTAAGGGCAGCAGAAGCGGCTTTATTAGTTATAGATGCATCATCCGGTATAGAAGTTGGAACCGAAAAATATTGGGATTATTGCGAAAAAATAGACCTACCTAGAATAGTATTCGTTAACAAGATGGACAAGGATAATGTTAACTTTAATAAAATAGTATCAGATTTACATACAAACTTGGGTAAGAAAGTTATTCCTCTAACCTTGACCTTGGGTGAAGGAAATGATTTTAAGGGAATAATTGACGTTATAGATAAGAAGGCCTATGAATACGATGGCTTTGAAAAAAGAGAAGTGGAAATACCAGAAATAAGACAGTTGGAAGTAGACGAGGTTTACAACCAAATAGTTGAATTGGTAGCCATGTCAGATGACTCACTTATGGAAAAATACTTCAATGGAGAAAGCTTTACAGATGAAGAAATCATGAGTGGTATTACAACTGGTATGTTGGAGGGAACAGCAGTACCTTTAATAGCAGGTTGTGCCCACTGTGGTATAGGTATAGATCTATTATTAGATGTAATAGTAAAGTATATGCCAGCTCCAAATGATGAAAGAGCCAATATTGGTTTTAGACCAGAAGGGGAAGAAAGTAGAAAGGTAGATGTAAATGAACCTTTCTCAGCAGTTATATTTAAAACTATAGTAGACCCATTTGTAGGAAAGATATCCCTATTTAAGGTGGTGTCAGGTAAGATAGGTAAAAATGAAGTTGTTTATAACTCATCTAAGGATATAAGTGAAAAGGCAGGAGGCCTATTCATCCAAAGAGGTAAGGAACAAGTTGATGTTGACCAAGTAATAGCAGGAGACATTGGTGCTTTTTCTAAACTGGAAGAAACACAAACGGGAGATACCATCTGTGATCCTAAGGAAAAGATTGTCTATAAGAGAATCAAGTATAGCCAACCAGCCCTTACTATAGCCATTGAACCAAAGACTAAAAATGATGAGGACAAGATAGGACAATCCCTACAAAAACTTCAAGAGGAAGATCCAACCATAAGAACTGATAGAAATCAAGAAACTAAACAGTTGACCCTGTCAGGTTTGGGAAATGTTCAACTACAAACAATCTTAAGTAAATTAGAAAATAATTATGGGGTTAAAACCAATATAATCCCATTGAAAATAGCCTTTAGAGAAACAATCAAGGGCAAGTCAGACGTACAGGGAAGACACAAGAAACAATCTGGTGGTGCAGGCCAATATGGTGATGTATTTATTAGATTTGAACCAAGTGAAGAAGACTTTATCTTTGAAGAAGAAGTATTTGGTGGGGCAGTTCCTAAAAACTATTTCCCAGCAGTAGAAAAGGGCTTGGCTGAATGTATGGAAAAGGGAGTACTAGCAGGTTATCCAGTTGTGGGTATCAAGGCTACCCTATATGATGGTTCCTACCATCCAGTAGACTCCAATGAAATGGCCTTTAAATTGGCTGCAGCCCTAGCTTTTAAAAAGGGAATAGAACAGGCTAAACCAATCCTTCTTGAACCAGTAATGTCAGTTGAAGTTAATATACCAGAAGAGTATATGGGTGATGTTATGGGGGATATGAACAAGAGAAGGGGAAGAATTTTAGGTATGGAACCTCAAGAAGATGGCAGCCAAAGAATTATAGCTGAAGCTCCTCATTCTGAGTTATTCGAATATGCCATAGACCTAAGATCCATGACCCAAGGCAGGGGATCCTTTAGTATGGAATTTATCAAGTATGAAGAAGTTCCTATGGATACAGCAAAAAAAATTATTGAAGACGCAGAAAAAAACCATAAATAAAAAAGTTAAATTATTAGGAAGAAAGGGTATCTTTGATATCCTTTTTTCTTATTAAAGCCATGGAGGACAAGATGGAAAAAACATTTGGACCAGCGGGAAGAAAAGTGAAGGGAGCCTTGTTTTTTAGTCTGGGACTACTTTTAATCCTGGTGGGATGCGGGGCAAAAGAACCGGTAAATCCTAGCGAGACCGAAGACTATCAGAAGTTGGACCAGGCCTTTAAGAAAAAAGACTATAAATATTTGGAAAAGAAGATTTTAGCAGAAGATGATGCTAGCTTTGACCAGAAAACCCTGGAGAAGATTGTGGCCTATAAGAGCTTGGAAGACTATAGTTTGGCAGATAAAAAAGAACAGATATATTTGGATAATATAGGCTTGGGAGATGAAGCTAATTATATAGTTAGGGTAAGGCCGGTGGACTTAAACATAAAAACAGATTTGGACGATGGTTTAATAAGTATAGATGGGAAAGAAGTGGGAAGATTGGACGAGAAGGGAAGTCTTAGTCTGGAAGATATCCCTTATGGTATCCATAGGTTGGAGCTTATTTATGAGACGCTTTTTGGTAGTTTGGAGCAAGAAATAATTTTAGATTTGGATGATTTTTCCAAACCCAACTGGGAAGAAGAGCTTGATTTGGATTTAAACTATGTGACCTTACAAGCAGATGATGCCAAGGCTGTACTTTACATAGACGGCAATAAAAGTGACCTGACTTTTGCAGATGGACCTATAGAACTTGGACCCTATCCTAAGGATAGCCAGGTGGAGGTGGCTGCTGTAGTTGATGGTAGACTGGACCAGGCCCTGGCAAGAAGTATCAAGGACTTGAAGGACCAAGATTTATTATTGACCAATGAGGGACTTAGCCTGGGAATGGACAAGCCTTTTCTAGTAAATATAAATGAAGGAGAAGAACTTTGCCTGGTTAAGGGAGACAAGCTTTTAAGAGACCAGACCATGGATGGCTATCTAGCCCAATGGAATGAGAGTGGGGAAGGCACAGTGGTAGCGAGAACCCAAAAGAATTTGGCCTACCATCTTTCTTCTGATCAAATAGACTTTATAGATGAAGAGGTTTCCAATATAAAGATAAGTGATGATGGATCTAGAGTGGCCTATCTTAAGGGGGAAAAGCTTTATAGCTATAGGTTAGAGGACAAGAAAGCCCAGCTTTATAGTTTGGAAAACACCCTTGTTGGAGACTTTAACCTGTCTCCCAATGGAGAACATTTAGCCTACCAGGACCTGGACTCTGGAGACTTGATTATTGACAATAAGACCAGGTGGCCAGAAGAGGAAAGGCTAGAAGTTTTGGCCTTGGATGATGATTTGGAAAACATATATGTGGCAGTTGAAAGGGCTAAGGAGCAGGATAGTCATTGGTACCACTGGCCTAGCCATCAAATAAGTAGATTTGATGAAAAGGGGAAGAAGGAGGATTTGGGAACCAGCTTTTCCTTTATTATTTTTAGTCCTGATAGAAAGACCATCCTTTTTGACTATGATAATCAGGCTGGTAAGGGGATTTTAAGCTATGACCAGCTTAAGGGACTCAATAAGCATTCAATTGAAAATAAAAAGGGACTTTTTATTTATCCCCAAAAGGAAAATTTAAGGTCCCAGGTGTCTGCTAATCCATGGGAAGATTTTTCCAACCTTACCTATTATATAGGCTTAAATGAAGACTTAAGTGGAATTTATTTTCAAATAGATGAAACAAAAGATGAGGGATCAAGGATTAGTTTTTACAGGTATGACCAGGGGAATCTGGAGTTTTTAGTGGACTTTGACCACTACTATACCAGGTATAAGACCCTTAACTATATGGTGGATGAAAAGAATAATTACTTTTACTATGCCAATGGGTCAGAAGCTATAAGGTTTAATATGGAGTCCAAGACCAAGGAACTTTTGGAAGCAGGAGCCCAAAAATTGGTGGCTGTTGATGATTTTTACTACTATTTGGACAAGGACAACAGTCTTTACCAGGTTGATGGCTCTGGCAAGAAAACCTTGATCAAGGAAAAAATAGTTAATTTTGTGGTAAATAGCAAGCATATAGTGGGGATAATGACCTTTGATTCAGTTGCAGGAAGTGATGCAGGCTATTTTTACTATGATGGTAGGCTGGAGAAAGTCTCTTCTAAGAAGGGGAATGTAATCTTGAGGGATGACAATGTTCTCTACCATCAATATGGTTCCATGCCCTATGAAGAAGGACCAGATTCAGTGGTCTATGCTATGAAGGAAAAGGGGAGGATGGTTCAGTTGGACCAGGCATCCTTTATGCTTTATGGAATATTTATGGAAATACCAATAGAATATTAAAGTTAAAAGTAAAGAATTTGTATTCTTTACTTTTTTTATGGGTATTGATAAAATATAGTTAGGGAAGATATTTTTTTAAGATTAAAAGTCAAAGTTAGTCAAAGGAAGTGTTAAGATGGGATTGACATCAGATATAGAGAGATTTTTACTGGAAATGATGGAGGTAGATGATTCAACTTCCATAGAAATAGGAAGAAATGAGTTGGCAGATAGGTTTTCCTGTGCGCCATCACAAATAAATTATGTTTTAACCACCAGATTTACTCCCTACAATGGTTTTTTTGTAGAAAGTAAAAGAGGGGGTAGTGGCTATATAAAAATTATAAAGCTGGAAATGACAGAAGAAGATTTGATAGGAGAGATTCTAAATAACACTGTCGATGAAGAGATTACCTGTAACAAGGCCAATCACATAATAGATTCCCTGGTAAAGGAAGGGATAATAAATAGGAAAGAAGAGCTTTTGATGAAGCATGCTATAGATGATCATGCCCTGACCTTGGTGGATGTGGCAGATCGAAATAAATTGAGGGCCAGTATATTTAAGAATATGCTACTAGCCCTACTTAGAGACTAGGAGGTGGATTATGGCTTGTTATAATTGCGGAAAAGATGCAGATATGGAAATAGTAGTAATGGTAAATGGGCAGATGCAAAAGGTCCACATTTGTATGGACTGTTACCAAAGTGAGATGAATAAATTTATAGATACAATGAAGTCCTTTAACCAAAATGTGGATGTGGAAGACATTCAAAAGGCCATGTTTGATTTTATGCAAAACAATAAGGACCAAATAGACAATATCTTTGGAGATGACTTTAAGGTGGAAAATCTAAACTTTAATGACTTGGATATGTCTAGCCTGGAAGAGGACCTTGCTGAAATGGCCAAGGGCCAGATAAAAAAAGAAGATGAAGTCAAGGATGTCCAAGCCTATGAAATCAAAATGTTAAAGAAGAATGCAAAAAGTAAGAGGATGAAGTTATCAGAGTATGTTGCAAGGGAAGAATACCTGGCTGCAGCTCTTTTAAGAGACCAGATTAAGGATATAAATGAAAAACTTATGGAAAAGTTAGAAGTGGAGTATCAAAATGAAAAATAGGAAGAACCCTTTAAGGGATTTAATAGAAAGAGTTAATCAGGAGGCCATAAATCTGAACCACCAGGTGGTAGATCTTGAACACCTACTTTTAGCCTTGATGAAGACAGGGGGCCTAGAGTCTAGAGCCCTTACAGCGGCAGGGGCCAACTATGATCTATTAAGGGCCTATCTTATCAAGAAAAAAGGAGTCGGTGACCAGGCTGTAAAAAGTCCTGAAGTTGGAGAAGACCTGGCTCAGGTGATAGAAAATGTAAATATAGACATGAGAAGGGACAGGGTAATAAACAATTTTGGCGAATACTTTTTAAAGAATCTTTTGTGGACAGATAGTTTAGCCACTAAAATGTTAAGGGCCAGCAATGTTAACCCTCAGGAGGTTTACAACCTGCTTAGTCTTTACAGAAAAGAAAGAGACCTGCCAAAGGCTGGAGCTGGTCAAACCAATATAGACAAGTATGGAGAAGACCTTAATAAAAAAGCCTTGAAATCCATTGATGGAGTTATAGGCAGGGAAGATGAAATAGATAGGATAATCCAAGTTTTATCCAGAAGGACCAAAAACAATCCAGTTCTAGTGGGTGAGGCAGGGGTTGGTAAGACGGCCATAGTTGAAGGCTTGGCCAAGAAGATAGCCCTAGGCCAGGTTCCCGATGTTATAAAGGACAAGAGAATAATAAGTGTGGACATGGCTCAAATGGTTGCAGGAACTAAGTATAGGGGAGATTTTGAGCAAAGGATAAGCGACACCCTAAAGGAAGTGGCCAGCGATGACAATACAATTCTTTTTATAGATGAGATTCATACCATAATAGGAGCAGGTTCATCTGAAGGGGGATTGGATGCTTCAAATATCATGAAACCCTATCTATCCAAGGGGGATTTAAAGATAATTGGTGCCACTACCATAGGTGAGTATAGAAGGCACATAGAAAAGGATCCAGCCCTGGAAAGAAGGATGCAACCTATCATGATAGAAGAGCCCAGTGTGGAAGAAACCATAGATATCATTAAGGGAATAAAGGATAACTATGAAAAGTTCCATAAGGTAAAGATAGGAGACCAGGTAATAGATGAGGCAGTTAAACTATCTGATAGATATTTGGTGGACAGGTTCCTACCTGACAAGGCCATAGATGTTATAGATGAGGCAGCCTCCATGGTCAAGGTTAAGAACTATGAAATACCAGATAAAATACTTGAATTAACCAAGGATATAGACAAGCTTAAAAAGGAAAAAAGTGTGGCTGTAAATACACAAAACTTTGAGCAGGCAGCCTTCTTAAGAGACCAAATCGTAAGGTTGGAAAATGATTTATATGAAAATAGAAGGGCCCATGACCAGGATACCAACTATAAGGCAGATATAAATATAGAAGAGGTTAGAAAGATAATTTCAGACTGGTCCAATGTTCCTATAACCCAATTAACTGAAACTGAAATGGATAAATATCTAAACCTGGACAAGAATCTTAAGGGCCAGGTAATAGGCCAAGACCAGGCTGTTGATACAGTTTCTAAGGCCATTAAAAGGGCCAGGGTAGGACTAAAGGGAGAAGATAGCCCTATAGGTACCTTTATCTTTGTAGGTCCTACAGGAGTGGGTAAAACCTACTTGGCCAAGTCTATAGCCTATGAGCTATTTGGCAGTGAAGATGACCTTATAAGGATAGACATGAGTGAGTATATGGAAAAACACACTGTGTCCAAGTTGGTAGGATCTCCTCCAGGCTATGTGGGCTATGAAGAAGGTGGCCAATTAACAGATGCTGTAAGGGACAATCCTTATTCTGTTATCCTTTTTGATGAAATAGAAAAGGCCCATCCAGATGTCTTTAATATTTTATTACAGGTTCTTGATGAGGGAAGATTAACAGACTCCCAAGGAACAGAGGTGGACTTTACCAATACAATTATAATCCTAACCTCCAATGCGGGAGCCAGCAGGCTTACCAATACGGTTAAGATTGGTTTTGGCAGTGAGGACCAAAAGAAAAAAGAAGACTATGAAAATATAAAAAGTGTGGTAAATGAAGAGTTGAAAAATCTTTTTAGACCAGAATTTTTAAACAGAATAGATGACATAATTGTCTTTAATAGATTGGACAAGAAGGACGTAAGAGAAATTGTAAAATTAAAGTTGGATGATCTTATCTATAGAATGGAAGATATAGGCTATGAAGGAAAGTATACCGACAAGGTAGTTGACTATATAGCAGATGAAGGCTTTGATGAAGAATATGGAGCAAGACCTTTAGAAAGAGCCATAAAAAAGGAGATAGAAGATCTCTTGGCTGAAGAAATTTTAGAGGGGGGCCTGGATAAAAAAGACAGGATTACCATAGGAATTAGGAATAAGAAGATTTATGTAAAGGGAAATAAGGTAAAGGCGAAGTAATTCGCCTTTATTTTATAATGGAGATTATGGCTAAAAAAACAATATATATATGTAGTGAATGCGGCAAGAAAGAAATCATGTGGACTGGTAAGTGTACCAATTGTGGGGCCTGGAACTCCTTTGAAGAAGTGGAAGAGGAGAAAAAGGCCAGCAAGAAGAAAATCAGTCTCAAGGAAAAAAATAAGATGGCCAAAAGATTGGCCAGTGTTGAGATAGATTCCTCAGACAGGATAAAAACTGGGGTGGAAGAGTTTGATCGGGTGGCAGGAGGGGGCCTAATAAGGGACTCCCTATCCATTTTAACCGCCAGGCCAGGGGCAGGAAAATCTACCCTTCTCCTATCTTTGGCAGAAAAGTTGGCCAAAAAGAATATGAAGGTTCTTTATATATCTGGAGAGGAAAGTGAATCCCAGATCAAGCAAAGGGCCAATAGGGTTATGGAGAATATACCAGATGATATTTATATTATGGCCACCAACTCCATGGACAAGGCCCTGGAAGAGGTTGACAGGGTTGATCCCCAACTTATTTTCGTGGACTCCATCCAGACCATGGCCCTGGAAGAGTTTAGTCAAAGACCAGGCTCACCTACCCAAACCATAGAATGTTCCAATAAATTGGTTGAAATCTGCAAGGATGAGAAAAAGCCCAGGGCAGCCATCATGGTTGGCCATATGACCAAGTCTGATGAAATGGCTGGTCTAAGAACCTTGGAGCACTTGGTTGATACGGTATTTTTCTTGGAAGGCCAGTCAGATGAGGAGCTTAGAATCCTTAGGACCACTAAGAATAGGTTTGGTTATACTGGGGAAATAGGACTTTTTAATATGGTAGAAGAAGGACTAGTTGAAGTTAAGAACCCTTATGAATATTTTATAACAGATAGGGACAAGGAGGTAGAAGGATCAGCTATTTCAGTTATCAAGGAAGGTTCTAGAATTATAACTGTAGAGGTTGAATCCCTAGTCTCCCACAGCTTTACCCCCTATCCTATCAGGATAGGAGACTCTTTAAGAAAGGACCAATTAAATACCCTAATATCCATCTTGGAGGAGAGGGCAGGCTTTAATCTATCCGATAAGAATGTAATTCTTAAGACGACAGGAGGCCTTAAGCTTAGTGAGCAGTCAGTAAACCTTGCTATAATCATGAGTATTGTTTCATCGGTTCTGAAAAGGGGCATAGACTATAAAACAGTATTTATAGCAGAGGTAGGCCTTACAGGAGAGCTAAAAAGGGTACCTCAAATAGAAAATAGGCTGATAGAACTGGACCGTCTAGGATTTAAAAAGGTTTATATAGCCAGGGGAAATTATGATTTTAAGAAGATAAAAAATATTGAAGTGGTGGAAAAAGATACTATTAATGAAGTTATAAAGGATGTTTTTAGATAGGAGTTCTTATGGAAAAAATATATTTGACAGAAGACAAGATAGCTAGTTTGGAACCAATTGTTTTTCCCAGACTGGAAAATGACCATACCTGGTCCAATCACAGCAAGCCAGCCCTGGTTATAGTACCTGGTGGGTCCTATAATTATTGCAGTGTAAGAGAGGCCTATCCAGTAGCCTATACCTTTTTACAAAAGGGTTATCAGTGCTTTATCTTAAACTACCATGTGGGGGAAGAATCAGAATATCCAAGGCCTATAATGGATTTGGCCTTGGCCGTAAAACATTTAAGGCACAAGCATAAAGAATATGGGATAGCAAGAGATGATATAAACGTTATAGGTTTTTCTGCTGGAGGTCATTTGGCAGGTCTTTATTCCTCCCTTTATGGGAACCAAGATTTTCTAGACCTTCTAGATATGAAACCAGATGATAGTAAGATCAAGGCCACTATTTTAGGCTATCCAGCCATAAACTTGGAATATGTTTATGAAGATGTTAGAGTAAATAACTACTATGACAAGGTAGGTAAGCTTTTTAGGACCTATGCCAAGGAAAAAGATGGCCTGGCCCTAGTAAATGAAAATACCAGTCCCACCTTTATTTTCCACACTCTAGATGATGAGTTGGTGGATGTACAGGGCGTTCTTAAGTATAGCGAAAGGTTGATTGAAAAGGGAGTAAAAACTGAGTTTCACTTGTTTTCTGAAGGAAAACATGGACTTTCCACCAGTGATGACTTATCCAATTACGGCAGGGACTATCCTGAAAGGATTAATTCCTGGGTGGATTTATCCCTAAAGTTTCTTGAAAGTTTAAGGAGGTAGCTATGAAAAAAGTAGTATTTCATGTGGATGAAATGGAAAAATGGAATTTGACCATGGCCAATGCCACTAATTTTTATAACCAGGTTGAAGGGGCTGATATAGCCATAGTAGCCAATGCTGAGGCTGTTAATTTTTTAGATGTTAGCAAGCATGACCTGGACAGGTTAAGGGATCTACAGGCCAAGGGAATCAAGCTTTATGGCTGTAAGATAGCCATGAAAAATTTAAATTTTAATATGGACCAGCTACTAAAGGATGTTGTTTTAGTAAGTGGAGTTGTGGAATTGGCTAAAAAGCAAGCTGAAGGCTATGCCTATATTAGGCCATAAAAATAAAGGATAAATAAACCCTACTATCTTGGATACTAGGGTTTTTTATTGACAAAAAAACTACTGGAGTGTATTATATAGCTAACACAGTATAGGGGGAAGATAAATGGACTTTAATGATAATAAACCCATATATTTACAGATAGTTGACTACTATATATCTGAGATAGTAAGGGGAAGCCTTAAAAAAAATGATAAGCTACCTTCGGTAAGAGAGGTATCGGAAAACTTTAAGGTTAATCCAAACACAGTTCAAAGGGCATTTGCAGAAATGGAAAGGCAGGGTCTAACCTATACCAAAAGAGGCATAGGAAGTTTTATTGTGGATGACCAGGCCAGGCTTTTAGAATTGAAAACGGATACGGTATATTTGATGATAGATAGGTTTATCAAGGATATGGAAGATTTAGGCTATGGTGAGAAAGAAGTCACAGGTTTGATTAAGAAGAGGTATGAGTATGTTAGTAGAGATGAATAAGGTATCTAAAAAATACAAGAGTAAACTTGCTTTAAGGGATGTGGACTTGACCATAGAAGCTGGTAGGGTGGTAGGACTTTTGGGACCCAATGGTTCAGGTAAGACTACTTTAATAAAGCTTTTAGAAGGGTTTTTAAAGCCTAGCAAGGGAGAAATAAGAATAGATGGCCTACCAGTAGGTAAAAAGACCAAGGCCCTGGTATCCTATTTACCTGACTCTTATTTTATTCCAGATGATTACAAGGTTTCAGAGGCCTTGGATTTATTTGAAGAATTTTTCCAAGATTTTAATAGGCAAAAGGCCAGTGAGCTTTTAG
>CALAZW010000032.1 GCA_937926545.1 uncultured Helcococcus sp.
GGTAGAGATCATTAAGAAGCTCTTTTGGTATAGTCCAGGAATGTTTCTTCTCTTTGTAGAGTTTATAACCATAGGCAAGGGCCTGGTTAAAATCTTCTTGGATTGAATTTAAATACTCTTTTTCTGATTGGTCTCCTTGAAAATCCTTGTCGATATAAATAGCCTTCTTTCTATTTTCCTTATGACATTCTACAGGTAAATATCTTCTCTCTCCTGTATGGTCATTTAAAAAAGTTCTTTCATTTAATGTTCCAATTAAAATACAAGTCCTAGGAACATCGGTAGAAAATTTCTCATAAGGGATTCTTATTCTATCGCTTAATTTAGATAAAAATGATTTTGCTTCATTAGCTGATTTTGCATTTCTTAAGGCTACAAATTCTTCAATTTCTACTACAGTCTTTCCCATTAAGTTCATAACAGCATCCTTACCTTGAATATTTTCAATGGTACAAAACCAATCATCTCTTATAGCCAAATATCTAGCAAAAGTAGACTTTCCTATTCCCTGTCCACCTACCAAGACCATCATTTCATCAAACTTAGATCCTGGTTCAAATACTCTTTTAATCAAACCTAAAATCATATGCTCCATAATCCAAGCATTAAGTTCTGTGTCTTCAGCTCCTAGATAAGTTGGTAGGAGTTTAGCTATTGCATTTCTATCTCCCTTCCAAGTAAGGTTTTTTAGATATTGTTCTGGTGGACTTATTTCATACTGATTAGCAACAAAGCGAACTGCATCCCACATTTTATTGGCATTGTAATTAAGTCCAAAATGCTTTTCTATTTCAAGTCCTAGCCTATTGTTGAGTGAGTCATCCCATAGTCTAATTTGGTTTGGTTTTATACTTTTTTCTCCTATAATCTTGCCTTGAAATTTAATTTCATTGGTAAATTTATCATAGAAGATTTGTCCTTCATATATTTTCTTAGCCTTACAATATTTTGGATTAAGGAGTACTGTGACAATATTTCCTGTAATCTGCTTTACATTACCTTTTACTGTTTTCTGTAAATCGATTAAAGAATAGGACTGGTCTATTTCAGGAAAAGCTAGTTTAAACTCTTTCATAGGCCCTAGTCCTTTTCTTGTATTCAAAATGTCTGCTCCAGTCAAAGGCCACAAAATTTCCAAGGCCTAAGACTTTCTCTATAGTCTTTTCTACATATTCAAGATACTTTCTATCATCCCTTCTTTTCTCATTGGTGGCTAGGCGATTTAAAGGAGTCATTAAAAAGAGTTCTTTCATTAAGCTGGGATTTCCATCTGTATAGTTTCTAGCAAGTAGTAGAAAGGTAAAGTCATCTCGGCTATGGTCACCTGTTAGGCTAGCTCCTGAGATAAGCATACTTGCCTTTCTATTGGTTCTTTCCATGGTGGTTAGTATTTCATCTAGGCTTAGGTCATCAAGTCTAGAAAACTTGTTTAAAGGCTCATACTTATACTCTCTAATTTGCTTTAAGGTAGATGTTTTCTCCTGTGTCCATTTCTTATAGAGCTTACTTAATTCATCTTCTTTGTTTAAAAGTTTATTACTCTTAGGAAAGAAGAATCCATCTCCTATATTTCCTGTAAGAGCTATATATCTATTTTTCTTGTATATCTCAATTCCTCTACTTGATAAGTTAAGATTATCTGGAATAGTCCCTTGGACAAAAATATGGATTCCCTTGCCTGATTGAGATAACTCCATATATGTCCCTGTAAAACTCTCTATAACTTCTTTTGCCATAGGAGTTAGCTTTCCACCTTGAATTGCATGGTCTAAGTCTATACAGATAATCCTATCTTCCTCCACTAAAACAAAGCCTAGAGGTTTATTCTTAGTCTTAGCTTCATTGAAATCTATCCATCGTTCTGGATGATTCCAATCATTAGCTTTTCCATCAATTAGGGAAAAAGGAAGTTTGGCTACTTTGCCATTTAATTCTTCCTTTCTCCAACCTACAAATCTTTTCAATTTTTTCATTTCTTCTGGTAGATATTTATATTTTTCCATTCTTTTTACCTCCTCATGCTGTTCAAAACAGACCCCATATGGTAAAATGAATTTGGTAGAAACATTCCATATGGGGTGTGCCTTTGGCCTTTGTGCTAAAGGCTTTTTTCTTTTTTGATTTCATAGTAAATTTCTATTAAAAACCTTAAAATCTCTTGGTCATCCTCTTCTAATCTTCCATATTTCTTTACAACTTTTGCTAGTCTAAATATTTCTAGAGCAAATTTATCTTCAAGTCTATAGTCAGCCTTAATAGACACAGTAGGGGCAGTTAATGAACTGATTATATAGTCTTGCTTGGAGAGTCCACTTATCTCTACTTTCTTATCTAATAGGTCAGCTTCTTTTTCTGTTGCCCTAAAAGAAATTATCTTATTTCTCTTTCTTTTAACTTGTTTTTTTATTTCCTTACTCATCTTCATCCTCCAATAATTTTTCCCATTCATCATCTAAGCTGCTTTTTCTTATAGTGGATAGGGAATTAGCCATATCATTTTGTTTGCTTGGGAATAAATGAGCATATCTATAGGTTATATCGATGGATTCATGACCTAATCTATCTGCTATAGCTATGGCTGAATAACCTAATTCAATTAATAAAGATACATGGGAATGTCTTAGGTCATGAACTCTAATCCTTTTAACCCCAGCTTTATTACTCCCTCTGGTCATTTCATGGTGTAGATAAGACTTAGTAATTGGAAATAATAATTGATCCCCCTTTAGCTTGTATATTCCAGCCATATATTTTTCCATTTCTTCTGCCAAAAAGTC
>CALAZW010000033.1 GCA_937926545.1 uncultured Helcococcus sp.
TACCTTATATACTATAATATTAACTAAAGTAAAGGAGCTAGCTTATGTACCTATTTGAAAGTGGTAATTTAGGATTTAAAAAGATGTCTGAAGATGATAGAGAACTTTTTTATCAAATGAATGCAGATCCAAAAGTAATGAGGTTTTTCCCCTCTGTATTAACAAGGAATGAGGCCAATGAGCTCTTTGATGAAATGAATAGAAGAATAGACAAGTATGGCTATGGTTTCTTTGGGGTCTATCTAAAGGCTCAAAATGAATTTATTGGGGTTTTGGGCCTAAACCATATTGGCTTTGAACTGGATGAATTTTCTGTCCACGATAAAATAGAAATCGGCTGGAGACTTAGAAGTAACTACCACGGCCAGGGCTATGGAAAAGAAGGAGCCCAAAGAGTTTTAGACTACAGTTTTAAGGACTTAAAGATAAAGGAAATTTTCTCCTTTACAGCCTGTGAAAACATTCCATCCCAGGCCCTAATGAAGTCTTTAGGCTTAAAAAAACTTGGTGAATTTAACCATCCCAACTTAAAAAACATGCCTCTTGAAAGACATGTTCTCTATTATATAAGTAAATAAATCCTATGAAGCCTTTATAAGCATAAGGGCTCTTTTAAATATCAAACCTATAGATTTTAACCTTTGTCTTATCTTCCCTATACATATCATTATCCTTTGGGATATCTCTTATTTCAACAAAGTCCCCACCTAGACTTTCACAGGTCTTATAGGAGGCTATATTATCAGGATCACAGGTAATATAAAGATAGCCTAAATCATGTTTTCTTGCCAGCTTAAAAAGAAGCCTACAAGCCTTGGCTGCATAATTGTTTCCCCTGTGCTCCAGATCCACATTGTAGCCAATATTCCCCCCTATATAGGTCTTGTCATTGTGACCTATTCTTAAATCACAACTTCCAAGCTTTATACCTTTTTTAGAACATATATCAAAGTAATAAGCGGGAAGCCAGCCCTTGTCCTTCTTACCTTCACTTTTAGTAACCAGTCTTAGAAATATCTCCCCATCATCTAGATCCTTAGTATCATAAAACATCTTATCCTCCAGTAATCTTCTTCCTACTTCAATTTATCTATCTTTTCTCTATTGTAGTACAGACTGGTGAAAGTAACCAGCCTCTACTTTTCTTAAGATCCTTTTAAGCTCTCATCTTTTTATAGATTAAATTTCCCATAAAAATAGGGAGCTCTCCCTCCATTCTTTAGTCCCTTTTTCTTTTTCTTATTATATTTTTAATCCCTGCCAGTAAAAAGCTAGCTAGGCCACAAAATATAAATAGAAAACCTAAAGGTAGCATAAAAAAGTTTTCGTGTAAAATTCCAGAAGCATCAATATATTCTACTGTCATTGCCTTTAATAAGATTAAACCTATCCCTATAAGAAGTAAAATACTTCCTAGGGAAACCATTATTAAATTCATCCTGGCCCTTCTTCCCTCACTGCCATCCTTAATTAATTTTTCTTCCATATTATTCATATCCTCCCTATCTCCTAAGATTAATTCATCCAGTGACAAGGAAAAAATTTGACTGATTATTATTACCATTTCCAAATCAGGAAGATTTTTATTGTTTTCCCAATTGGAAATTGCCTGTCTGGAAACATATAGCTTTTTAGCCATATCTTCCTAGGTTAAATTATTATTTCTTCTAATAGTTTTTATCCTTTTTCCAAAGTCCATATCTTCTCTCCTCACTGTGTTTTTATAGTAAACTTTTAATCTTTAGTCCACAAGAAAGACTTACTTGCAATTGTCTAATTGGAAGCAATTATCCCTTGCCCTAGCTTAATTATAGCCTTCTATACTCTACTATACTCCTATTTATGATCTTTTATCCCTCTTTAGTCCTTCTAATTTTAAAAATAAAAAAGAAGCCAGATTCTTCTGGCCTCTTCTTTCTTCTTAAGTAATCTTTAAAACTTTCTACTTCCTGGCTTAACTACTCCCAGCCCTTTTTTACATAGAGGGCAAGTTTCCTTGTCATAGCTATTTATTTCCAAGTCTATGGCTGAATAAATAGGATAGTCAATCTTTGATCTATCACTTCTATTGGCCAGGCAGGCTAAACCTAAAACTTCAGCCCCGTATTCTTCTAAAACCTTGATGGTTTCTAGGGATGATTTTCCTGTAGTTATAACGTCTTCTATAACTAGGACTCTTTCTCCCTTTTCTATTTCAAAGCCCCTTCTTAGGGTCATTTCATTATCTTCTCTTTCTGTAAAGATGGCTGGTACTCCCAATTGTCTTCCCACTTCATAGGCTATTACTATACCACCCATAGCAGGACCTACCACCTTGTCTACCTCAATACCTTCCTGTCTTATTTGCCTTACAATCTCTTCAACCACTATGGCTGCCTTGTCAGGATATTGTAAAAGCTTGGCACATTGAACATAGCCATCGCTGTGCTTACCTGAAGATAATAAGAAGTGGCCCCTTAATAAGGCCTTAGTGTCCACCAATAAATCATATACTACTTTTGTCATCTCTACTCCTCCTAGATAATTCCTCTAATTTCATCCAAACTCTTTATATTTTCTCTTAGCATAAAGTCTTCTATTCCCTCAATTATTTCCATGGAAACATTGGGATTTACAAAGTTTGCCGTTCCCACCTGAATGGCTGTTGCCCCTGCCATGATAAATTCTAGGGCATCCTCATAGTTTGATATGCCTCCCAGGCCTACAATTGGTATGTCTACTGCATGATAGACCTCATTTACCATTCTTAAGGCTATAGGTTTTATGGCTGGTCCTGATAGTCCCGCCGTCTTATTGTCAAAGACAGGCTCTCTCTTATAAATGTCTATGGCCAGGGCATTAAAGGTATTTACTAAGGATAGGGCATCTGCTCCCGCCTTTTCCACAGCCTTGGCCATCTCTACAATGTTTTCCGCATTGGGAGAAAGCTTAACCATAAGAATTTTATCTGTATGTTTTCTTACTTCACTTACAACTATTTCTGCACTTTCACACTGGATTCCAAAGGCCATGCCGCCTTCCTTAACATTGGGACAGGATATATTTAACTCTATAATGTTTATATCTGTCTTATCTATCAGCTTTACCGCCTCTATGTATTGGTCCAAGTTATTGCCCCCAATATTGGCTATAATTTCCGTATCATAGTTTTTCATAATAGGTAGGCCATACTTAATAAAACTTTCCACTGAAGGATTTTGTAGGCCTATACTATTCATAAGCCCAGCAGGTGTTTCATGAAGTCTTATCCCCTTATTGCCCTCCTTGGCATAAAGGGTAAGGCCCTTGGTAGATATGCCTCCCAGCCTATCCAAATCTACAAAATCCTTGTATTCATGGCCAAATCCAAAGGTACCTGAAGCTGTTATAACTGGATTTTTTAGTTTAATACCACATAAGTCTATTTCCATCATATTAACAAGTCCTCCCCTTTAAATATTGGTCCTTCCTTGCAGACCCTCTTCATGCCGGCTTTTGTTTCCACCGTACAACCTAGGCAGGCTCCCAGCCCACAAGCCATTCTGGCCTCTAGGGACAGGTAAAGATCTGCCTTCTTATTTTTTTCCTTTAGGCTCTTTAACATGGCCATAGGTCCGCAGGCATAAATTTCATCATAAAGATCATAGTCTATATGGTCTACTATATAGCCAGACAGGTTTTCATCTTCTTTTTCTGTAGCTATATAAAGCTTGTCTGCCTCTTTTCTAAAGTCTTCAACCAGGTAGGGATCCTCCCTAAAGCCCAGATAAATATCCGGCTTTTGACCTAGGGATTTGGCAAAGTATAAAAGAGGAGCTATTCCTATTCCTCCACCTACTATGGCCACCTTCTTATTAGTCTTTGGAAAGGCATTACCTAAGGGTCCAAAAAGTTTTATAGAATCCTTTAAGCTGGAAAACTCCTTGGTTCCCCTTCCCACTACTGCATAGAGAAAGGATATGGTCTTGTTTTCTTTATCCACATCATAAATACTTATGGGCCTGGAAAGCAGATAGGAAGGATCTTCACTTCTAAGCATATAAAATTGGCCAGGCTCACCTGTAAAGTCTCCTTTTACCTTCATCAGGTAAATGTTTTTTTCTATCTCTATATTTTCCAGGATCTCTCCCTTTCTATAAGCCTTATTCGCCATAGATATCACTTCTCATCTTTAAGACAGCCTCTCTTGCTGCCGGTCCCACCTTCATGTCTTCATAATTTTGATAGGCCTTAATTATTCCTCTAGATGAGTTTACTATGCCCCCATTAAAGTCATTAAGATACCTTCTAATATCCTCAGCTGAAGCTCCTTGAGCCCCATAGCCTGGTATTAGGAAAAATGAATCCTTATACCTATTTCTTATCTCATCTATTTCATCACTATGGGTTCCACCTACTACTAGGCTCAGGGCAGAATAACCTGACTTACCCCTATAGTTTTTCCCCATTTCATTAAGCTTGTCTCCTATGTGGTAGTAAAGGTGTTCTCCCTCATAGTCTAGATATTCTATATCCTTGGCTCCTGGGTTGGAAGTTCTCAGTAGGACAAAAACTCCTTTTTCTCCACTTTCTAAATATGGTAGATAGGGTGTTATACTATCAAAGCCCATATAGGGATTAAGGGTTATAAAGTCAACTTCAAAGTCTCCACTAAAGTGGGCTTTACCATACTCCTTGGCTGTTGCTGCAATGTCTCCTCTTTTAACATCCCCTATGGTAAGGCAGCCTTTTTCTCTTAAATAATCCAAGGTCTTCTTATAGGCAACCATACCATCTAGGCCATTGGCCTCATAGTAGGCAATTTGTAGCTTGTAAATTGCTGTAATGTCGTGGGTGCTATCTATAATTTCCTTGTTAAATTGGAAAAGCTGCTCAGAAACTTCCTTGTGTTCTTCCTTGATATAGGCTGGTACATAATCCAAGCTGGTATCCAGTCCAACACAAACAAAGCCTAATTTTTCTACTTTTTCATATAATCTATCTATTATCATATCTATCTCCTATACTTTAATTCGCCTAGTCTATAGGTCTCTAATATCATTCCCTTAAATACCATGTCTATAAATGGTGAATTATGGCTCTTTGATTCTATCTCATCTTCTACAAACTTATATTCCTTGTCCAAGTCTACTATGGCAAAGTCAGCCTGGTAGCCCTCTTCTACTAGCCCCTTCTTATGGCCCAAGATCCTAGCTGGTCTCTCGCTCATAATCTCAACTAGCTTGTGGATGGAAACCTTGTTTTTCCCAACCAAGGTTGTATAGGCTATAGGAAAGGCTGATTCCAAACCTACCATGCCTGGACTTCCCTTGGCCTTGTCTTCTTCAGAGTGGGGAGCATGATCTGTAGCTATAGCATCCACTGTCCCATCCTTTATGGCCTCAATTATAGCTCTTATATCTTCATCAGTCCTAATAGGAGGATTTACCCTATAGTCTGAGTTGGATAAAAGAATATGGTGGGGAGTTACCTCACAAGTAACCTCTATCCCATTTTTCTTTCCCTGTCTTATGGCTTCTATACTATCCTTAGTACTTACATGGGAAAAATGAACCTTGGCTCCAGTCTTACCTGCCAGATAAACATCCCTAATGGTATGAAGGTCTTCTGCCAGTCTATAGTCAAAGGAGGAAAAATCCTTTTGCTCCTCATGTAGGGTAAGGGCAATATTTTTTTCCTTAGCCTTTAACATGGCCTGATACATAACCAGGTCTGAATAAACCCCATGGCCATCATCAGATATAAACTTAACTGTGTCGTCTATTTCATCCAAGTGGTCTAAAGTTTTCCCATCAAATCCCTTGGTTATGGTAATTACCTGTTCCACATCTATCAAATCTAATTTTTTAGCCTTGTCTTTTACGTAAGTATAAACTTCCATATTGTCACAAATAGGATTAGTATTACCCATAAGATTTACACTGGTAAAGCCTCCCTTTAGGGCTGCCCTACTACCAGTTTCTAAATCTTCCTTATATAAGAATCCCGGGTCCCTGAAATGCGCATGTAAATCAGTAAAGGATGGAAGAAGAACTCTCTTGTCTCCTTCTATAACCTGACAGTCATAGTCTAGGTTTTTGCCCACTTCTTTAATCATTCCATCTACCACATACACATCCAATAGTTCATCTTTGGAACTATCTATAACTCTAAAATTCTTAAATATTTTTTCCATTATTCCTCCACGCCGTAAAAGTGATCACAATAATCACACTTATAAGTTTTTGTACTGCTGTCCACCAGGGAAAATTTACTCTTTACATCCCTCTCTACTACTGATATACATTTAGGATTGGTACACTGAAGCTTGCCTTCCACATATTCAGGTAGGGTTATATGGATCTTATTTACTATCTTTTCGTCTTCAATTACATTTACAGTAACATTTGAATCTATTATACCTATGGCAGTTAGGTCCAAGTCTATCTCATCTTCTATCTTGATCATGTCTTTTCTGCCTTGTTTCTTACTTTCTGCATTCATGATTAAGGCCACCCTATAGTCAGCCTCATGTAGGCCTAGGACCTTAAATATTTCATAGCCGTGGCCTGGTTTTATATGGTCTAAAACTATTCCTTTTTTTATACTATTTATGCTTAACATCTTTATCTACCCCCATTATTTTTGCAAGTAAGGACATTCTCACATACATGCCGTATTTAGCTTGTTTGAAGTATAGGGCCCTTGGATCCTGGTCTACTTCCTTGGCTATTTCATTTACTCTTGGTAGGGGATGAAGGATGGCCAAGTCTTTTTTGGCATTTTCCAATTTATCCAGATCTAAAATATAGGTGTCTTTTAACCTTTCATAGTCTGTATAGGATGAGAATCTCTCCCTTTGAACCCTGGTCATATAAAGTATGTCTAGTTCGTCCATAACCTCTTCCATGGTTTGAACTTCCCTAAACTTAATATTATTGGCCATAAGGACCTGTTCTCTAATGTAAGATGGAATCTTTAATTCATCTGGTGAAATTAAAATGAATTCATTGCCTGGAAACCTTGATAAGGTGGCAATTAATGAGTGAACTGTTCTACCGTATTTTAAGTCTCCACAAAGACCTATTTTCATATCGGTAAGTCTTTTCTTTTCTTCTGTAATAGTAAGTAGGTCTGTTAATGTTTGAGTTGGATGTTGATGACCACCATCACCAGCATTGATAATCGGTACATCTGCAAATTCTGATGCCAGCTTGGCTGATCCTTCATTAGGATGTCTCATGGCTATAACATCAGTATATTGGGATACTGTTTTTACCGTGTCAGTTAAACATTCCCCCTTTGCTGTTGAATTGTTTTGCGTTCCAGAAAAACCAACAACTTTTCCACCTAATCTTTTCATGGCAGATTCAAAACTTAACTTAGTCCTGGTTGAAGGCTCAAAAAAAAGAGTCCCAAGTAATTTTCCATCAGCAATATGAGAAAAATCATTCGGACTCTTTAAAATATCTTGTGCATATTCAATTATTTCTAGTAACTCTTCGTTTGTCAGGTCGTTCGTACTTATTAATGACTTGTTTTTTAACATTCCAATCACTCCTTTTTTATATCTGTATAAGCTTAACAGATTAAAAAAGGAATGTCAACTTTTAATTATATTCATTATGGATTTGATCTATGATCTCTGCTATATCACCTATAGCCTTATCATTACCTGTTCCATCGTCATTTACATAGTTGGTAAACATGGCAAAGGCATAAGGATTAGCTCCATAAACTATACCTATATCTCCAAAAATTGGGTCATACAATCCCACCTTGTGGGCTATTTCTGACTTGTCCTTAATAAGTCTTACATAAAGATTATCATGGACAGTATTTTTCATATTATCTATTAGCTTAGGATAATTAGATTTGTTTTTCTCCAAATAAACAACAGCCTTTAGAGAGTCTTCAGCATTTATCATATTCTCTTCGTCTATTAAAACATCATACTTTTCCTTGATAAGATCTCTAAAAAATCTTCCTGAAGTCCTATTTATAACATCTATTAAAAGATTTGCAGCTATATTGTCACTTTCTCTTATGGATAGTTCAACTAACTTTTCTAAGGTATAGCTAGTTCCCACCGGGTCATTTTGGATTAAACCAGTTCCCCCTTCGTAGAAACCAGATACATATTGTACTGGATCTGACCAGTCTAGGGCTCCCTCATTTACCATATCCGTTATAGTCATGGCTATAGGTACCTTAACAGTTGATGCTGCATAAAACATCTTCTTTTCATTGTAGAAATAATAAGTGTTTTTCTTAAAATCATAGTAACTGAAGGTCATATTTTCCTTGTCCAACTTATTGTCTGTCAAATACTTTTCTATGGCCTTGTCATACCTGTATTTTCTACTTACCTTATTTCTATCAACCATCTTGTTTTTAGCATCTTCTAAGTATATGTAGTTGTCATTTACATATTTTAAATTCTTATAGTAGGCGCTTTCTTCATCATACCTGGCTGCCATCATAGCCTTGTATTTTTTTATCTGATTGGCCTTTTTCCTATTCTTTAGCCAAAACGACATGAGAACAAAAATACCTATTAAGACAACTATTAAAGCTATCTCATACTTCAACTTCTTTTTTCTCTTTTGGGCCCTGATTTTTCTTTTGGCCAAGTCTCTTTCCTCTTCTTTTTTCCTGTCGTATCTAAGGGATTTTCTATCTGCCTTTTCCAGTGGTTTTTTTTCTTTTCTCTTTACCTTCTTTTTTGCCATATTCCATCTCCTAGTCCAATAATATCATGTAATCTTCATAGCCTTTCTCAGCCATCTTGTCATAGGGTATAAAGTCCAAACTCGCCCCATTGATACAGTACCTTAAGCCTCCCGCCTCTCTAGGTCCATCATCAAAAACATGGCCCAGATGACTTTGGCCCAGCTTGGATTTAACTTCCATCCTTATCATGCCATGACTATGATCTTTCCTATAATCAATTATCTCATTTACTATGGGTTTTGTAAATGACGGCCAGCCACAGCCAGCATCAAACTTATCACTTGATAGGAAAAGAGGCTGTCTGGTAATCTTATCAACATAGATTCCTCTTTCATTCTCATCATTTAACTTACTGGAAAAAGGTTTCTCCGTATGGGATTTTTGGGTTACCAAGTAGGATAATTCATCCAAGTCTTCCAGCCTGGCCGGGTCCAACTTATAAAGGTCGTTTTTTTCTTCCCCGTCCAAGATAGATAAATCAACATGGCAGTAGCCGCCTGGATTTTTATATAAATAGTCTTGGTGGTAGCCTTCTGCAGGCCTGTAATTTCTCACCTTATCCACTTCTAGGGCAGACTTTCTTCCAAGTTTTTCTTCCAGATCCTTAAGAGATTTTTCTATAGCCTTAAGGTCAGAAGCTTTTTCATAGTAAATACCAGTCCTATACTGGACTCCCTGATCATTTCCCTGCCTATTTACAGCCAGAGGATCTATTATCTTATAAAACTTATCTAATAAATCTTCTGTTGATAAAATCTCACTTATATACTTAACCTTTACTACTTCTGCGTAGCCGTAAAGGCCTGAACATACCTTCTCGTAACTTATATCATCCAACTTTTCTCCATTGGAATAGCCTGCTTCTGTATAGATAACTCCTCTTAATCTTTTTATATAGGCCTCTACCCCCCAGAAGCAACCTCCAGCCAAATAAATTGTTTTAATCATAGACAACCTCTCAATCGTAAGTGTAATTAAAGTCATGGTTTAATACTATTATATCATTTTTTTCAATAATAGTATTTCCGTCAGGAATAATCGTCTCATCCTCTCTTTTTATCATGATAACCAGCCTATCTTCTGATATATCCAATTGGGATATGGTAGATCCCACATATTCTTCATGTTCTGTAACATCTATTTCTGTCAAGCTAATTTCTGCATCCAAATCAGCTGATAGGGCTGATAAGATTAATTGATCATCTTCTTTCAAAATAGTATTTCCCCTAGGGGCAATATTATTCTTCCCCCTAATAATGGAAACTGCCAGGATGCCAGGCGGTAGATTAATGTCTTTTATCATCATATTAAACCACAGATGGTCCCTGTCTATTTTAAGTTGAATAAAGTCTACTTCTACCTCTTCTGAGTAGTCGTTAAAGGTCTTTAATACGTCCACCTTATCGTCTATCATATTAAGTTTTTTAGAAAAAACTGGTATGAGGGATCCTTGAATCAAGATAGACATTAGGACTATGGCAAATACTATATGGTAGATGTCATTTTCCAAGTAGACTCCGTCTATACTGGCCATGATGGCAAATACTATGGAGGCTGCCCCTCTTAAACCTGACCAGGCAACTATGGTCATTTGCTTAGGATCAGACCTTAAGGGTCCCATTAAAATCAAGGTCGCTAGAGGTCTTGCTATAAAGGTTAAAAATAACATAATCAAGCAGGCCTTTAAAAACACTGCCGGTATCATGGAAGGCAGGGCTAAAAGTCCCAGTAGGAAAAATATTATAACCTGCATAAGACCAGTGACTCCATTAAAAAAATGAACCAATTCTATCTTGTTTTTAAATGTATTATTTCCCAAAATAAGCCCTACTACATAGGCACTTAAGTAGCCATTTCCCCCTAAAGCCTCAGGAAGGGCAAAGGAAAACAGGGCTATGGAGATGACAAAAACCGCGTCAAATCCATTGGTTGTAAAATCAAACTTTCTAAGAACAAATAGGGCCACATAGGCTATTAAAAGCCCAAAAGTCAACCCAAAAAACATTTGGGAGAAAAACATCTTGGCTATCATGGCCTTGGATGCATTTCCCTTCATCATAGCTAAAACTATCATGGTCAACATATAGGATGTAGGGTCGTTACTACCACTTTCCAGCTCTAAAAGAGAGGCTGTATTGTATTTTAAGTTAAGCTTTTTACTCCTTAAAATAGAAAAGACCGACGCCGCATCCGTTGACGCTATTACAGAGCCCATTAACATGGCCTCTAAAAAACTAAAATGTAGCACATAATAAACAAAGGCCCCTGTTGTCAGGGCTGTAATTATGGTTCCCAGGGTTGACATTAGTATGGCGTGTAAGGCCACAGGCTTTGCCATATCCCAATTGGTACCAAATCCTCCATAAAACATGATAAATACCAGTGCTATAGTATTTATATCTGAGACTAACTTATAGTCGTCAAAAGGTATTTTGAAGATTCCTTCCTCACCAAAAATCAATCCTAAAATAATAAATAATAAGAGGGCAGGAATCCCCACCTTATCTGAAAATCTATTAAGTATCACACTAATTAATATGATAAAGGCCACATAGATTAGTATTATTTCCATCCACTCCACCCCTTTACAAAAATAAACTTTAGAATATTCTAAAGTTTATTTAATCTCTTATATCTCTCAATATTTTCTTCACTTAAAAACTCATAAGCTTCATTAATTTCTTGGAACTTTTCCTTGGCATCCTCAGCCTTATTTAAATCAGGATGATATTTCTTAGCCAACTTCCTATATTGGAGTTTTACCTCGTAAATATCAGTGGAATAGTCCAAACCTAAAGCATCACAACTTTTTTCATACTTACTGTTAAAATCATCTGTTGGATTATAGCCCCCATAACCTTGATTATAGGAACCTTGACCATAGGATCCCTGGCCATAATAGCCTCCCCCATAGTTTCCTCCACCAGCCTGGTTGAAGAAGTCATCAAAAATCTTTTGCCACTCTTCGTTTTGTTGCCTTTGTCTTTCTTCCTGGGCCCTTCTTCTCTTCTCTTCTTCTTCCTTCTTGTACCTGTTACTATAGTCTCTAAAGTTTACCTTCTTGCTCTTGCCCAGCCTGTAGTAGTCAGCATAGTCGTAAAGATATTCAGTACTGACATATCTGGCATATTTTAGGGCTGAGATAACCTTTTTTCCCAATAAAGGAATTAAGAAGATAAGTAAAACTATGGTTATTACAGTTATAGCTGCAGGTGTCAAAAGGACTAGAAACATAAAGGGATAGGCAAAAAACATAAAACATCCCAATACTACAAAGCCAACGATAAATCCCTTAATTTGCTCTGCAAACCTGGTAATCCAGTCAAAAAGCTTTATCAGGCCACTTAAAAACACATCTACTATCTTGGCCAGGCCAAAGATAATATTTCCCCAAATCTTTTTCATATTCCCACCTTCGTTCTATTTTTATATTTCATACCCAAGACCTGCCTTCCTAAGCCTCTTTTAGGCCCCAAAGGAACTGTTACTTATGGACTTATAAAGGTTGGCATAGGCTCCATTTTTAGCCAGTAGCTCTTGATGGTTACCACTTTCCTCTATTCCATTCTCAGTTAAGACTAAAATCTTATCTGAATTAATAATTGTCGATAATCTATGGGCTATGGTTATAGTTGTCCTTCCATGGGACAATTCTTCTAGAGACTTTTGTACTAATCTTTCACTCTTATTATCTAGGGCCGATGTGGCCTCATCTAAAATAAGAATAGGCGGATTTTTCAAAAATAC
>CALAZW010000034.1 GCA_937926545.1 uncultured Helcococcus sp.
AATCTGAATTATTTAACTCAAAGTTATTAACGTATTTAGTTTGTTTAGGTTCACGCCGTCGTTTTGACGACTTATTAATATTATCACTTATGAATCGGCTTGTCAAGTCTTTTTTATTAATAATCAAATCGACTTGTTGGCTTTTTCATAGGACATTTATAATAATATCAGCTAAAAACTATTTTGTCAAATCTTTTTTAAGATTTTCAAAGTCCACTTGGCCTTTGATTTAACTGACTTTTATATAATAGCAAGATTAAGAAGTAATGTCAAATCTTTTTTTCTTTTTCCTTCCTATGCTTGTCGCTTATTGCTTCTATCTTCTTTAGTCTGTGGCTAACTCCTGACTTGCCCAGGGGAGGTTCTAACTTTTCTCCCAACTCCTTTAGGGAACTTTCTGGATGATTAACTCTCAAGAAAGCTATCTCTTGAAGATTTTCTGGCAAATTCTTTATTCCTATATACCTATCTATATATTTAATATCTTCTATTTGCTTTTGAGCCGCCCTTACTGTCTTATTTATATTGGCCGTATCACAATTTACCTGTCTATTTATATTATTTCTCAATTCCTTAAGAGCTGTTATATTTTCAAGCTCCAACATGGAAGCATTGGCTCCCACAATATTAAGAAAATCAGAGATTTTTTCCACCTCATTTATATAGATGACAAATTTATCCTTCCTATTGGTAACCTTAGCTTCTATATTAAAGGACAAGAAAACCTTTAGTATAAGGGAAACATCCTCCCTCTTGCTGGCTATTATTTCCAGATGATAACTCTTATTGGGATCAACTATACTTCCACTGCCCAGGAAACATCCCCTTATGTAGGCAGCCCTTTTGTTTTCTGACTCAGACTTCAACCTGGACAAAAGTATATCCTCTTCCACAGTATAGTTTCCATATAAATCCAAGCCTGAATCCTTAAGTAAACTCAAGACCACTTCCTCATCTTCTATAGTAACCAAGTAAATCCCATTTTTCTGTAATTGATTGTTTTCCAAATAAGAAATCTTACTTTCATAGTCATATACTCTTTTTACCAGCTTATAAATCCTATCACTAATATCTTCATTCTCTGTAGTAAAGACTATATTATAAAAAGCATTTCTTATCGAAATGCTTGCATTGGTCTTTACTATAGATGATAGCTCCACTAAAGCTTCTATTCTATTTTTAATTTTGTTTTTACAAATTTCTTTCTTTACATCATTTGAAAAAGACATAATATCACCTACTAATCACGTAAAAGACTCATTGCGTTTATGACCATGTTTCTTTCTGAATCATGTTTTAATAAATTAACAGCCTTCTTATAGTCAATAAACTCAGCCTGACAAAAACCCTCTTCCTTTTGTGGCACTAACTTGCCAGCTATTTCTTCCATCAAATAATAGTCTACTCTCTTATAGACCTTCTTATCTTCTTGGTTTGTATAAACATACTTGGCATAGCCAACCTTCTTAAGAATATTTGCCTCTATTCCCGTTTCTTCCTTAACTTCCCTTACAGCTGTCTCTTTGGTGTTTTCTCCCCTTTCCATCTTCCCCTTAGGTAGAACCCAATCTCCGTAATATTTTTTAAGCATCAAGACTTGGCCATTTTTTATTACCACTCCTCCTGCACTGTGCTCCTTCAAGATCATCACCTCTCAATAACTATAGTAATATAATATATATTAATTATATATTCTACCACATATTAGACTCACGATGGTATACTACTACATTATTATTTTTATTTAATCTGTTAAATAGCTCTTCTGCTATAGCCGGTGACCTATGTCTTCCCCCAGTACAACCTATTCCTACAACTAAACTATTCTTTCCTTCTTTTTTGTAATATGGAATTAAAAACTCCAACATAGATGTTACTTTATCTATAAACTCTCCTGTTTGATCATAAGAAAAGATAAAATCCTTAATGGCCTGGTCCATACCAGTTAACTCCCTAAGATTTAAATCATAGTAGGGATTGGGAATAAACCTTACATCAAATACCAGGTCTGCCTCCGTTAGGATACCATGCTTAAAACCAAAACTGGTAACCTGTACATAAAAGTCTCCATCTGTCTTTAACCACTCTTCTATCTTGCTTTTTAGTTGGCCCAAGTTTAACTTGGAAGTATTTAGATGATAGTCAGACATTTTTCTAACCTGATCCAGGCAGGATCTTTCATTTTCAATGGCCACCTCTAAAGGAAGGGTTCTTCCCATAGGATGGGGCCTTCTATGCTCCTTGTACCTTCTGATTAAAACATCATCATCTGAATCCACATAAATTATCTTAACATCGTACTTATCTCTTTTTAACTCTTCTATTATGCAGGAGAAATCTTCAAAGAAAACTCCTCCCCTTATGTCTATGACAAAGGCCATCTTTTCAATTTCCACCATGGAGAACTTGGCCAGATCTAAAAAATCCCTAATTAATTGAGGTGGCATATTATCCATACAATAATAGCCATTGTCCTGGCATAAATTCATAACTGATGTTTTTCCTGCCCCACTCATTCCAGTGATTATTACTATTTCCATTAGATCTCCTTTAAGTTTACTATCCTAGTCCCATCTATACCGGCCTGGTCTATTCTATCCAAGGCACTTCTTAAATCTCCCACCCTATCAGGGCTATGGGCATCAGATCCTACTGCCAACATAACCTGACTATCATCTATTAGCCTCAGATCTTCTACACTTAAATGGCCATGGGAGGAATTTACCTCCAAGGCAGTTTCTCTTTTAAGACAAGCTCTTGCTAAAACTTCCAAGTCCAGATCATACTTATCTGATGGATGGGTTATTAATTGAATCTTATTCTTCTCTATGGCCTTAATTAAAGCCTGGGTGTTTTTTTCTCTGGCCAAGCCCCTTAAGGGTTTAATAAACTTGGCCAGGGGATTTATAATAAAAAGATGAAAAAATGTTTTTATATCCTTGACCAAAACCCCAGTGTGAAAACCTAGATTAAGCCCATCCAGATAGAATAAATCCTCATCTTTAACATCTATAGAGCCATCCAGGCCAATAATATTGGCCTCCAAACCTAGATAAACTTCTATATCTTCATATTCCCTATTTAACTGGTCCACCTGGTCTCTCATTTGACCAAGTTTCTTTCTATCTACTCCAAAAAACAAATGGCCAGGGCCGTGATCTGTTATCCAAATCTCCCTTAGCCCCTTTCTTCTAGCCTCTTCCACATTTTCCCTGATGGTTCCCTTACCGTGGTTGAGCCTGGAGTAGATGGTATGGGTATGATAATCTGTCAATAATTTCATCCTAGTCCCCTACAATCTTGACCTCAGTTTCCAGCCTTACTTGATATTTTTCAAAAACTATATCTTGAACCCTGTGAATCAACTCTTGAATATCCTCATAGGAAGCATCTCCATTGTTTATAATAAAGCCACAATGCTTGTCTGATACTTGGGCATCCTTATAGGCAAAGCCCCTAAGTCCTGCATCATCTATTAACTTGGAAGCATAATGACCTTCAGGTCTTTTAAAAGTACTTCCTGCTGATGCCTTTTCCAAGGGTTGCTTGGATCTTCTTCTATGGTCATAGTCTTCAAAGTTTTCCATGATAGTGTCAAAGTCTCCCTTTTCCAACTTAAAGGTAGCTGATATGACTGTAAGCTTTTCGTCATCTACCCTTGAACCCCTATATCTAAAATGCATTTCTTCATTGCTATAGTCCCTAATATTTCCATCCTGGTCAACACACTTAACAGACTCTACTATATCCTTCATTTCTGTTCCATAGGCTCCCGCATTCATAGTCATGGCTCCACCTATAGAAGCTGGTATACCAGAAACTCTTTCCATGCCAGTCAAGGACTTTTTAAAACTCTTCTTGGAAACTGTTGATAAAAGAGCTCCCGCTTGAGCAATTACCCTATCTCCATCAAATTCTATGGCATTAAAGTTCTTGTCCAACTTAAGGACAACCCCCCTTATACCAGAATCTTTAACTAGAAGGTTTGATCCATTTCCCACTATCATTAGGGGTAGCTTGTTAGACTTACAATACTTTACCAGCTCTTCAATTTCTTCTTCACTGCTAGGTTTTATAAGTAAGTCTGCCGGTCCTCCCACCTTAAAGGTGGTGTGGTTTTTCATCGGTTCGTCAACTAGACAAGTTCCGTATTTTCCACTTTTTAATTCTTCTATATATTTACTTTCCATACTTCCTCCACAAAAATACAGAACCAGTTTTAGCTGATTCTGATTATTTTATTTAAAATATTCTTCCATTGTCAAGTTGTTTTCATACATGGTTTTAGCCAAATCCACCCCTACAAATCTAAAGATGTTTTCATCGTGGGCAAAGCCTGTAATATCTTCCTTGTCAGCTGGATACCTTAAAACAAAGCCATACTTGTGGGCATTTTCTAAAATCCACTTACCCTCTTCAGTTTCAAGAAAACCATTGTCCAATCTTGGGTCAGTGTTTTCATTATAAAGCTCAACTGCCAGACCTGTCCTAAGTTCACTTTCATATTCATTTGGCTTAGGATAGGAACTTTCATTGTTTTCTATGTAGTCCTTTTCATCTTGAAAACTAGTATAGGTCCTACCTACCTTAAGATTAAGCCCCTCTCTTTTCATGCTTTCCAACATGACCATTAGGGCACTTTCCGTCTCTATATCAAAGGAATAATCAAAATCTTCTGGAACTTCATAGCCCTTGGCTACAACCAAATGTCCATCTACAACCTTTAACTTTGAATCTTCTACAGACCTTATTATATCCCTTTTTACAAATCCTTCCACTGATTTATGCTTTACCTTGATCCACTCCTCGGTAAATCCATAAGTCCTTATGTACTCTCCTGGCTGTACTTTTAAAAGTTCCCTACTTTCCAGCTTGTCAGCTGAATAAATATAGCCTTCCTTATCAACCTTCTTGTAGTTTTGTAAAATATCACTGTAGCCTATGGTTTTTTCGCCATCCCTTAGGCTTACTAGTACTTCTTGATTTTCATTGGCCAGGTCTCCCTTGGAAGCTTGCTCCTTTTTAGCTACCTTTTTTTCTTCCTTGTTTGCTACTATTTTAGTATCCTTGGCCTTAACCAAGTCACTGCTAGTAAATTTATATTTGTACATAAAAGAAAAAGAAACCGTTAAAGCCACACCAAAAAAGGACAACTTAATCTTTCTAAGTTTTTTCTCCTTGGCCCTACGTTTTCTTCTTTTTGCTTGATTATTTTTTAAGTCTCTCTCCATCTATATCAACCTTTCATAATAGTCTCTTTTTAAATATTATACATTAAAGATTTTCTTATTTAAAGGCTGATTTAAGCTTTTATAGCTTAATCTTAGTAATATTTTTACTTTCTATCTTAAAAACATTAGATAAATTCTTTTTAAATTGGTTATCATTACCCGTAGTCCTATATTCCACCTGGCCAGGACCTTCATTTTCATTTAAAAGTCCCCTGGACCTTAGAACTTTTTCAGTGCTCAAGGCAGTCTCTATGGCAGGGTCAATTATTCTTGTTTTAGCTGGTAGAAACTCCTTAAAATATTTTTCCCATATTGGATAGTGGGTGCAGCCTAAAATAACCGTATCAAAATCATAGGTCAAGGCCTGGTCCACATAGGTCTTAACAAGTTCTTTTTCCCTAGCCTCATCTCCAGCTCCCGCCTCTATAAGAGGAACTATCTTGGGACAGGCTACCTGATAAACTTGTCTTTTATCAAATCTTTCTTCTATGGCCTTTTTATAGGAAGAAGACCTTACTGTAGCCTCAGTCGCAAAGACAAGTAGGCTTTTGTCCTTCTCCAAAACCGAATCTGCCCCACCCTTTAATACTGAAATTATGGGAAGGTCATATTTTTCTACCACATGTTCATAGCCATAGGAGGCCGCTGTATTACAGGCTATAACTATAGCCTTAACATCCTGGCTTATAAAGTAATCCACTATCTGTCTAGTATAGGACAAGATAGCCTGTGGACTTTGCCCTCCATAGGGCGCTCTTTTAGTATCAGCCAAATATATGTAATTTTCCTTGGGCATTCTATCTAGTAATTTTTCTAAAACTGTTAGCCCTCCCAGGCCAGAGTCAAACACTCCTATAGGTCTTTTATCCATTAAATCGTCCTCGTCTTTATAACATATTTATATTTTCCCAGAAGTTTCTTATAGGCATAGTTCCACCTAGATTCATCGTCAAAAATAGCAAACACTGTAGGTCCAGAACCTGACATTAGGCTTACCCTGGCTCCCAGGTCTACCAACTCTTCTTTTATTTGACCTATTTCTGGGATTTTTTCCAAGCTATAGTTCTCCATCCTATTATACATAATGTCATATAGCCTTACATCCTCATCTTCAATATATTTAACAACCCTATCCATAGGGCCCTTTTCTTCACTTAGTTTTATATGGGCATAGGCCTCAGCACTACTTATGCCCTGGCCATTATTAACTAAAATAAGCCTTTTACCAGAAAAACCCCCTAGGCTTTCCAGGTCCTGGCCAATTCCAGTAGCCCTACAGCTGCCCCCCATAAAAAAGAAGGGTATATCAGCCCCATATTTTTTAGATAGGTCAATCATCTCATCTCTAGTAAGGCCCAGGTCCCATAACTTATTTAAAAGTCTGACTGTACTGGCAAAATCACTACTACCTCCAGCAAGTCCTGCCGCCAAAGGAATATTTTTATCCACAAAAATATTAACCGAAGGATCTCCCCTATAAAGGGATTTTAACTCCTGCCAGGCCTGGTAGATTAAATCCTTCTCATAGTCCTTGATTAAACAACCATCAACTATAAGATTAAAGCCTCTCCTTTTGTTTTTTTCTATGATAATCTCGTCAAAGAAGTCTATTTCTTGCATGATTAAATCTACATTGTGATAGCCATCAGGCCTTTTACTTAAGACGTCCAAGCTTAAATTTATCTTTGCATTGGCCCTTTCTTCAACCCTCATAAATCCCTCCTATTTTTAGATAAAAAAAGGGACTATAGAGTCCCTTATACTAGCTAACTACCTTGATTCTAACTGTAGATGTCAACACGTCCGAATAAGTGTAGGACACTGTTCTCTCCTCGTCAAAATCATTATTAACTTTAACTGTAAATATGCTAGGAAACGCATTTTCTATAACGCCTTCCTTGGTTACTATTCTCTTTCTGCCCTTGTCTGCTTTTAAAATAACTTTCTTACCGATATTATCTTCGACTTCAGTTCTTATAGCCCCTAATGTATTTGTTTTTTTCATCAGACCACCCTTTTTTTATTTATATTTTAGAATATTAACACATTTAATTATAGCATAGAAATTGCCCCTCGTCAACTCAACTAATTATTATAGCTTGATTACAGAAAGTTGTCAACTATTATTTTAGAAATGCCTTGTAGGCTTTATAAGTCATATATGCATCTGCCTTGCTAACTAATTCAATAGGTGCATGCATTGATAACATGCCTGTTCCCACATCTAGAACCTCCATCCCATACTCAGCTAGAATATAGGCTATGGTTCCTCCGCCACCTTGGTCTATCTTACCTAGTTCTCCTGTTTGCCAGATTACATTTTCCCTATTAAAGATTTGCCTAATTTCTTGTAAAAACTCTGCATTGGCATCATTGGTTCCTCCCTTACCTCTGGCTCCTGTATACTTACAAATAGTAACTCCACATCCCACATAGGAAGCATTGTTCTTTTCTAAAACATCAGGGAAGTTAGGATCATAGGCTGCACTTACATCTGCTGATAAAACCTTGGATGCTGCCATGGCCCTTCTTAAAACCAAACCTGAGTAACCCTTGGATAGTCCCAATAACTCAGCAACAACATTTTCAAAGAACTTGGATGTCATACCAGTATTACCAACTGAACCAATTTCTTCCTTGTCTACAAAAAGACCTACTGCTGTAGTCTTAGGATTAGCTACCTCTAAAATGGATTCCAGGTTGGCATAGGAACAAACCCTGTCATCGTGACCGTGACCTGCTATTAGGGATCTGTCAAAACCTACTTCTCTGGCCCTTCCTGCTGGAACTGCCTCTATTTCAGCGGTAACAAAATCTTCTTCTTCAATATTGTACTTATCCTTTAAAAAGGCAAGTATATTGGCCTTAACAGGATTTTTTTCTTCTTCATTTAAGCCAAAACTATTGTGGCCTATAATTATATTCAACTGTTCTCCCTTAATTAGCTCTGATGCCTTTAACTGCATTTGATCAGCTGCCAAGTGAGGAAGAAGGTCACTTATATAAAAAATAGGTTCTTCTTCTTTTTCACCTATGGATATTTCTATTTTTTCACCCTCTTTATTAAAAATAACTCCGTGAAGGGCTAGTGGTAGGGTCAACCATTGGTATTTTTTAATCCCCCCATAGTAGTGAGTCTTAAAATAGGCCATATTGCCTTCTTCATAAAGAGGAACTTGCTTTAAATCAAGCCTTGGAGAATCTATATGGGATCCTACAATATGCATTCCCTCTTCCAAATCTTCACCCATGACAATTAAAACAATACCCTTGTCCTTGTTTATTTCATATACCTTATCACCAGCCTCAATCTTTCCAGCCTTTATATAATGATCCAAGCTCTTAAAACCATTTTCAAGGGCCTGTCTTTCTATTTCCTTAACAGCAAGCCTCTCTGTTTTTGCTAGGGATAAGAAATCCATATAATCCTTGGAATATCTTTCTATTTCCCTTAACTCACTTTCATCGACGCTTTGCCAAACATTCTTTCTTTCGTATGTCATAATAAGCTCCTTTCTTTCTATATAATGATTAATATTATCACTTGACCTCTTTTATTGCAATTTTACCCACTTGAACTTTAGTCCTATTAAATATATAATCTACTTATCAAAACTATGGAGGTAATTATGGAACAAGAAAAATTAGTTATTACAGCCGATATGGTTGTAGGTGATGTTATTAGATTAAAACCTCAAACTCTTGGAGTTCTTATGAATTTCGGTTTAGGTTGTATAGGTTGTCCAGCCAGCCAAATGGAAACCTTAGAAGAAGCAGCAATGGTTCATGGAATTGACGTGGACTATTTAATAGAAAAATTAAACGCCTAAGATTATCTTTTTAGATAATCTTTTTTTATTTTCCTCTATCAATAAGTAAAAAATATTAGGGAAGTTAAAATGAATAAATACACTTATCTTATTTTAAGACAAAAACCAGATTTAAAAGAAGAGACCGCCAAGTGCTTTCATGATAAATGGGTGGGCCAAAAAAGCCTACCTTGAGGCTATAGAAGCCTACCTTAATAATGAAACTGAATACGCCTGGTATCTTTCCTCTATAAGGACCAGATTGTCGGTGGACTGGGAATAATCGAAAATGATTTTCACGAAAGAAAAGACCTCGCTCCCAATTTATGTGCTATCTATACTGAAAAAGACCATCGTTCTAAAGGAATAGCTGGTAAGTTACTTGATATGGCTATCAAGGACACGAAGTCCAAGGAAATAAGCCCAATCTATCTGGCTACTGATTATATTGATTTTTATGAAAGGTATGGCTGGGAGTTTTTATCTATGGTTCAACTGGATGGAGAAGCCAATAAATCAAGAATCTATATCCACAGATAGAATATATTAAATTTACTCAATAAAAAAGAAGCCCTTGGGCTTCTTATTCTTATAATCCTAATAAGCTTGTTAATCTAGCTTGGTCAAATCCTACCACTTCTTCGCCGTCTACAACGATTACTGGTACTCCTCTGTGACCTTTTTGAATTAATTCATTTCTAGCTTCAACACTTGTTGTTATATTTTTTTCCTCAAAATTAACATTGTTTTGTCCTAAAAAGTTCTTTACTGCTGTACAGTATGGGCATGTGTCTGATGAATATACTACTACGTTTTTCATTATTTATATCTCCTCTTTCATTCATATATTATTATATTATAATGTCACTTTCGTGCTCTATTCTAATATACCCTGATTTTTTCTGCTTAAACATATCTCATTGGAAATGTTTATAAAATCTTCCAAAGCCAGGTCTTCTGCTCTCTTCTTACTATCTATACCCAATTTTTCTAAAATTAACTTTAATTGGTCCTTGGTAAGATTTAATTCCTTGTTTGAAGTAAATGAATTAAGAATATTTTTTCTTCTTTGGTTAAAGCCTCCATGTACCAGGCCAAAGAAAAGATCCTTGTCCAAGACATTTTCCCTTTCCTTTAAATCCATATGAACCACCATACTATCTATCTTAGGCTGGGGCATAAAAACAGACTTAGGTGCCTTAACCACTAGCTTAGGATCTGAATAATACTGTAAAAACAGGCTTAAACTGCCATAGGTCTTGGATCCTTTTGAGGCAACCATCCTTTCGGCAACTTCCTTTTGAACCATGACAGTTAGACTTTCCACTGGCAGGTCCTCTTCAATAAACCTGGATATTATAGGAGTGGTTATATAATAAGGTAGATTGGCCACCAACTTAAAACTTTCCCCATTAAACTCTTCTTCTACTATTTTTTGTAAATCAACCTTTAAGGCGTCTCCGTGTATTAGCTTAAAGTTATCAAAGTCCTCCAAGCTATAGTCCAAGACCTCTAAAAGTCTTTCATCTATCTCTATGGCTACCACCTTTTTAGCATGTAAAAGAAGTTCTTCTGTAAGGGTCCCAAAACCTGGACCTATTTCCAAAACATTGTCTTCCTTGCTAATATTGGCAGATTTTCTAATGTTTCTTACAATATTTCCATCTATTAAAAAGTTTTGTCCCAACCCCTTGGAAAAGCTAAATCCAAATCTCTTTAACATATCCTTTATCACCTTAGGTGAATATAATCTATCTCTTTTCATCAATAATCCTCATTGCTTCTTTAAATTCTTCCATAGCCACATTATATGAATTTAATTTTTCCAACAGTCTTTTCCCATTGCCATAACCAATGCCTAAATAATCAGCCAAGAGAATCCTTCTTTCCTTGGAATCCTTTTGACCAACCAGGCCATGGTCTATTAATAAACTCATAGTAAACCTATCTATTTCTTCTATATTCTCTGCCTTGGCCTTGGCCAGGGCCTGTCTAATATCTTCAGGATTGGCATTTTCTATACCAATATCCCCCTTCTTTAAAGCCTTTTCTTGGCTTAGGTAGGCGTGCTTGGCCCCAGGTATTTCTTCCTTAATCTTTCTTCTAATATTATTACCCGCATAGTCTGGATCAGTAAAGACAATTATACCTTGTCTTTCTTGAATGTTTTTTAGGACTTCTAAAAACTCCCTATTAAAACCATAACCATGGGTTGAGATACAGCTACAGTCCACTGCCTTTTTTACAGCTGCTATATCATCCTTGCCCTCAACTACTATAATCTCTTTTATCATGGCCTGATACCAAAAAAGTCCAGGGTGTTTTCCAGGCTTCTTTCCCTTATTTCATTGGAGTCTATTCCCTTTAATTCTCCCAGCTTATCAGCCACATAATGGGTATAGGCTGGTTGATTTCTCTTTCCTCTGTAGGGCGTAGGTGTCAGGTAGGGAGAATCCGTTTCCAATAAAAGCCTATCTAAGGGAACATTTTCTCCAACTTTTAAAAGCTTATTGGCATTTTTAAAAGTTACCACGCCTCCCATGGAAATATAAAAACCTAGTTTCAAGTATCTTTCACACACTTCCCAAGATTCGGAAAAGGCATGTAAAAGAACCTTCATTCCCTGAGCATGTTCAGCCAGTATTTCATAGGTATCTTCTACTGCATCCCTGGAATGGATAACAATAGGTAGGCCCAACTTTTTTGCCAGGTTTATTTGGTCTATAAAAACCTTTTTTTGTGTTTGCCTATCAGAGTGTTCATAGTAATAGTCCAAACCTATTTCACCTATGCCCACCACCTTTTCTTCCTTGGCCAGTCTTTCATATTCCAAGCTGGTCTTTTCATTATAAAACTTAGCCTCATGGGGATGAGTCCCCACCAAGGCATAGATTCTATCATTAGCCAAGGCCAAGTCTACAGCTGCCCTGGATGACTCCAAGTCAGAGGCAGGATTTATCATCAATAAGACCCTGTCCTCTTCAAACTTGTCTATTATTTCCTGCCTATCCTCGTCAAACCTCTCATGATCCAAATGGGCATGAGAGTCTATTATATAATTTTTCATTATGAAATTTCAGCTCCGTCCTCAATGTCTTCAAGCACTGATAACATGGTTAAATCCTTCTTATGATCGGCTGCAAGTAACATCCCTTGAGACTCAACCCCTCTAAGCTTAACAGGCTTAAGATTCATGACAACAACAACCTTCTTATCAAGTAGATCTTCTGGTTGGTACCAGGTCTTAACCCCTGATACTATCTGTCTTACTTCATCCCCTATTTTTACTTGTAAAACAAGTAATTTATCTGCCTTTGGATGGGCCTTAGCTTCAATTATTTTTCCAACCTTTAATTTAACCTTGTCCACATCATCAATACTTATATAGTCTTCTTCTGCTATTTCTTTTTTATCTTCTTCTATCTTGCCCACTCTTTTTTCAAATAGGGCCTTGTTGGCAGCTGCCAAATTAACTAGTTCTTTCTTTATATCCAATCTTTGGAAAAGATTTTCCTTCTTTTCAACCTTGCTGCCATTGGCCATTAGACCAAATTCTCTAGCACTGTCCCAGCCTAAATTAGCCTGGCCTATTTGCTCTCCTATCTTAACTGAAGTATGAGGTAGGAAGGGCTCTATTAATTGGGCAATTATCCTGATTGATTCTACCAAGTTATATAAGACAGTATTTAGTCTTTCCATATTTTCCTTGGCTAAAGCCCAAGGCATGGTCTCATCTATATACTTATTGGTCCTTCTAACAACCTTCCAAATTTCTTCTAGAGCATAGGAGAAGTTCAATTGATCCATATACTTTTCAACCTGATTAATGGCACCTGTGGCAACAGCCTTTAGGTCCTTGTCAACTTCCTCTTCCACACCTGTATTTTCCAATATACCACCATTGTATTTTTCAACCATGGATGTGGTTCTTGATACCAGGTTACCCAGGTCATTGGCCAAGTCTGAATTTAATCTTTGTAGGAACTTTTCATTGGTAAATTGTCCGTCGGAACCAAAGGTAAACTCTCTTAAAACAAAATATTTTAAAGCATCTATACCATATAAATCAATTATTGGCTCTGGATAAACAATATTTCCTTTGGACTTACTCATCTTGTCATCTCCAAACAAGATCCAACCATGGGCAAATACTCTTTCTGGTAAAGGTAGATCCAAGGCCATAAGTAGGGCAGGCCAAATAATTGTATGGAATCTAACTATTTCCTTACCTACCAACTGCATGGATGCTGGCCAGTACCTATTAAATTTATCTTCATCACTACCCAGGCCTGCTGCAGTTAAATAACCTGATAGGGCATCTATCCAAACATAGATAACATGCTTTTCATCAAAAGGCACCTTTGCTCCCCAGTCAAAGGATGTTCTGGTAACAGAAAGATCATCCAAGCCTTCTTTAAGGAAGTTGTTGATCATTTCCTTTTTACTTCTTTCTGGAGAAATAAATTCAGGATGGTCTTCATAGTATTGGATCAATTTATCTGTATAGTTGGACAACCTAAAGAAGTAGGTCTCTTCTTCTTGGTAGTGAACTTCCCTGCCACAGTCAGGACACATGCCTTCTTCCAATTGGCTTTCAGTCCAAAAAGATTCACAAGGTGTACAGTAATAGCCCTTGTAGTGGCCCTTGTAAATATCTCCCTTGTCATATAGTTTTTGGAAAATATCTTGGATGTTTTTTTCATGGTCCTTGTCAGTAGTTCTTATAAAGTAATCGTAATCTATCTCTAGGGTCTTCCAAAGTTCCTTTATAGACTCTACTATTTCATCTGTAAATTCTAATGGTTTTTGTCCCTTTTTAGCAGACGCTTCTTGGATTTTTTGACCGTGTTCATCTGTTCCTGTAACTAAATAAACATCATATCCTTGAATAGTCTTATATCTTTTTAAAGTATCCGCTATTATGGTCGTATAAGTATGACCCAGGTGCAGGTTAGCACTTGGATAATAAAGCGGAGTTGTAATATAGTATGGTTTCTTTGTCATTTAATCTTCCTTTCTTAATTCTTATTTATCCTGTTTATTATAGCATAATATGGAGAATAATAAATAAAGAGAAGCCTAAGGCTTCTCTTTTATAGGCTATTATAACCCATTTCGTATGCTTTTTTGTTTATTTCTATGATTTTTTCTGCCTTTTGGTCATAAACCTGCCTAAATCCCTGCCATAGATTGTCTTCATCTATAAGATTCTCTATTTTTTGAAAGGCTCCAAGCATTACCATGTTTAATGACTTGGGACTTACTTCATTGGCCAGTTCATTAACTGCTATATAGTAAACATTTATATCATCCCTCTTAGGTTTAAGTCCTATTAATGAAGAGTTAATATAAAGGTTTCCCCCTTCTACCAGGTTTTCTTCAAACTTTTCCAAGGATGGTTCATTCATAACTATTAGACTATCTGCCTTGGTCACATTTGGAGCTCCTATAGGCTGGTCAGATATAATAACTGAACAGTTGGCAGAGCCTCCTCTCATTTCTGGACCATAGGAAGGCAACCAAGATACTTCCTTGCCTTCAGCCATACCAGAAGCAGCCAGAATTTGGCCCATACTCATAATTCCTTGGCCACCAAAGCCAGATATAATTATTTTCTTTTCCATTAGATATCCTCCCTAAAATTTCCCAGTGGATAGTAAGGCATCATATTGTCTCTCAACCATTGTAGGGCATCTGTTGGTGGCATACCCCAGTTGGTAGGACAGGTTGAAAGAACTTCAACTATACCAAAGCCCTTGTTTTCCAATTGTAATTCAAAACATTTCTTTATTGCTCTTTTAGCCTTTCTAATATTGGCTGGACTATCTACTGAAACTCTTTCAACAAATTTGGCCCCGTCTATGGTAGCTAAAAGCTCACTCATTCTAAGAGGCATACCGCTGTGTTCCTCTGTTCTTCCATAAGGAGAAGTTGAGGTTTTTTGACCTATTAGGGTAGTCGGAGCCATTTGGCCTCCTGTCATACCATAAATAGCATTGTTAACAAAGATAGTAGATATTTTTTCTCCCCTGTGGGCTGCGTGAATTATCTCTGCCGCCCCTATACTTGCCAAGTCCCCATCCCCTTGATAGGTGAAGACAAAATTATCAGGCATGGATCTTTTAATACCTGTGGCAACTGCTGGAGCTCTACCGTGGGCTGCCTCAAACATATCACAGTTGAAATACTTATAGGCTAAAACTGAACATCCTACTGGAGCCACTCCTATAGCCTTGTCTAAAACATCTAATTCCACCAAACACTCAGCTATTAACTTATGTATAATTCCATGGGTACAGCCAGGGCAATAGTGAGTTTGCATTTGGGTTAAACCATTTGATCTTTCATATATAACTTTTTCCATCTTATGCCTCCAATATAGCCTTAGCTTGTTCGTATATTTCTTCTGTTGAAGGAATCATTCCACCCTGTCTTCCATAGAAGTGGACCTTTTGCCTTCCTTCTAAACCAATCTTAACGTCATCTATCATTTGACCTGTATTCATTTCAACTACAAGAACATCCTTAGCATCCAGGTCCTTATAACTATCGTAAGGGAAAGGCCATAGGGTGATAGGTCTTATCATACCAACCTTGTATCCTTCTTCTTCCAATTTAGCTATGGCTGATCTACAGATTCTTGATGTGGTTCCAAAAGCACTTATAACTAAGTCTGCCCCTTCCACATTAAGTTCTTCAACTCTTACTTCTTTTTCCTTAATTAAGTCATATTTTTTAATTAACTTTTTATTATGATCTTCCAATTCATCTGCTGACAGATATAGGGAGTTGATTACATTAGGAACTCTCTTGCCACCAGTTCCTACTGCTGCCCAGTCTTTTTCTGGTAGATCTTTGGACTTATAGTCCTTAAACTCAACAGCTTCCATCATTTGACCCAACATTCCATCTCCTACTATTAGGACTGGATTTCTATAAATGTCTGCCATATCAAAGGCTTCCATAATCAAATCAACCATCTCTTGAACTGAAGCTGGCGCCAGGGCTATGGTCCTATAATCACCATTTCCTCCCCCTCTAGTTGATTGGAAGTAATCTGTTTGGGACGGTTGAATACTACCTAAACCTGGTCCCCCCCTCATCATATTCACTATTACGCAAGGAAGCTCAGCTCCAGCCAAGTAGGTTATCCCTTCTTGCTTTAAGCTTATTCCTGGAGATGATGAGCTGGTCATTACTCTCTTGCCAACTCCTGCAGCTCCGTAAACCATATGTATAGCAGCTATTTCTGATTCAGCCTGAACAAAGGTTCCCCCTACCTTGGGTAATTCCCTAGCCAAGTACTCAGGCACCTCACTTTGAGGGGTTATTGGATAACCAAAGAAATATTTACAGCCTGCTCTAATGGCAGCCTCTCCAACCGCTTCATTTCCCTTCATTAATACCTTAGTCATAAACCCTCCTCCTAAACTTCTTTGTATACACTTATACAGGAATCTGGGCACATTAGGGCGCAGTTTCCACAAGCTATACATTCATCTATGTCCTTTACAGACGACGGGCTATAGCCCTTAGCATTTATCTTACTATGGTCAATTTCTAATACATTTTTAGGGCAAATATTTACACATAGTAAACAGCCCTTACACCTATCTTGATCAATAATTACTCTTGCTTTTGCCATTTTTTTCTCCTCTACATCCAATCCTGTCTAAAGTACAGGTCTATTTCTAGTAGTTCTCCACCTAGTTGTTTCTTATTTAACTTTCCCATTAAATTTTTATTTACCATGGTGTACTTAATTGGTATGTTTAATTCACTTGCCAGCTCTTTGGCCAATTCATCGCCATAATACAGGTCTTCCACCTGGCTATCAGCCAAAAGGTGGGTATTGTTAACTAGGCCACTTATCTTGGTGCCTGACCTTTCTTCAATACCTGCAATAAATTCCAAAGTTGATTCCAGGTCCTTGGTTTCTGGCCTATTCCTGTTAAGAACAAAAATATGCTCATAGGCCTCCCTTTTAATCAGGTTGCTATAGCGACCCAGGGCCCTGGCCCCTGAAGGGTTTCCCCCCACGTCTATTATTAATTTATAGTCCTTGTTTTCCAAGGGTCTTAGGATGGATGGATCTAGGGCTGGAATGTCCAGACTATTTCCCTCTACCAGGCTGGAGATACACTCTATGCCCTGGCCTTCTAAGAAATCCTTGTTTTCCCTTAGTCTAAAGTACATATTAATAATATCCAAGTCCACTATGGCCAACTTGTCGTGTTTTTCCTTTTCTTTTAAAGCATAATTAATGGCAAATTCCGTTTTCCCACTTCCAAAATGTCCTGTTACTATTGTTATTCTCTCACTCATTATCTCTACCTAAAATTTCAATATATTTTTGTTGTCATTTACAAATATTCTCTTAGTATTAAGAACTTCTTCCAATCTTCTTTCAGCCAGTCTTTCAGCCGCCTTATTGGTTGAGATGTTTTCCTCTCTAGCTATTTCAAATATTTCTCCCAACTTGTCATAGATTTTCTCAACTGTCCTCATGGCCCTTTCAGGATTGTAGCCTCCATAAAGTTCATCAGCCACATTGATTACTCCACCTGAATTAATGATAAAGTCAGGTGCATAAACCATTTTCTTTTCCTTAAGAACTTCTCCATGTCTTTCTTCTGCCAATTGGTTATTAGCCGATCCTGCCACTACCTTGGCCTTTAACTTGGCCAAACTAGAATCATTTATACTGGCCCCCATGGCACAAGGTGAGTAAATATCTATATCCATGGCGTAAGGATCCTGGTCAGCCCTTTGGGCTCCCAAACTAAGGGCTTCTTCTATGGATTTTTCATTAATGTCTGACACATATACTAGGGCTCCTTCTTCCAAGGCTTCCCTTACCACGTTCATGCCCACATTACCGATGCCTTCAACCAATATTTTCTTACCTTCTAAAGAGTCACTACCAAAGGCCTCCTTACAAGCTGCCTTAATCCCCACATAAACCCCATGGGCTGTTACTGGAGATGGATTGCCAGAGGTTTTAGGCCTTAGACTGGTTCCCACAACATAGTCGGTCTCTGATAGGATAATATCCATATCATCTTCTGTTGTTCCCACGTCTTCAGCTGTTATGTACCTGCCATTTAAACCTTCAACAAACCTGGCAAAAGCCTTTAACATGGCTTCACTTTTAGGTTTATTAGGATCCTTAATTAAAACAGCCTTTGCCCCTCCCAGGTTTACTCCAGCTGCTGCATTCTTATATGTCATTCCCCTGGCCAATCTTACCACATCTATAATTGCCTCTTCTTCGCTTGGATATTCATAATATCTAAGCCCTCCAAGAGCTGGTCCTAAAGTTGAATTATGGATACATACTATTGCCTTTAATCCACTTTTTTCATCATTACAAAATACTAATTGTTCATAATCAAATTCTGACATCAAATTAAATATTTTCATTTTAGACCTCCTATAAAATATTGAAAACGATTACCTATGCTTTCAATTTTATACTACCATTATTTAAATCTAGAATAAACTTTAAAACTGTATATTAATTAATTAACAAAAAGAAGGCCCAAAGATACTAATCCTTGGGCCTTGCTATATGTTAAATAAAAGTAATCTATTTTATTTTGTCTTGGTAGGCTTGCCAATCCTTTTCAAAGTTTTCCAAACCCACATCTGTTAAGACATGTCCCCATAGCTTTGGAAATAGGCTGCCTGGAATAGTTGCTATATGGGCACCAGCCAAGGCTGATCCTTCCATGTGATTTATATTTCTAACTGAAGCCGCTATAATCTCAGCATCCAAGTCATATAGGTCTAAGACCATTCTTAAATCATGGATTAATTGAAGGCCATTTTCTCCCATATCATCTATCCTGCCTATAAAAGGACTAATATAGGATGCACCTGCCTTGGCCGCTAAAAGTCCTTGGGCCAGGGAAAATATAAGAGTACAATTGGTCTTGATACCTTCCTTGGACAAGATGTTAATAGCCTTTAGGCCCTCTTCTCCCATAGGTATTTTAATTACCACATTGTCTGCCCACTTGGCAATTTTTCTGGCTTCTTCAACCATTTCTTCAGAGCTTTTACCAGTTACTTCAGCTGATACAGGCCCTCTTACCTCTTGGCAAATATCTGTTATCACTTCTTTAAAGTCCCTACCTTCCTTACCTATTAGACTGGGATTAGTTGTAACACCATCACATAAACCCATGGCATTAACTCTTCTTATCTCTTCAATATTGGCTGTATCTAGAAAAAACTTCATATTCCCTCCTGTAATTTTATTAATTTATATCACTTATTACTATATTATAGTAACATAAGTCCTGGGTATTAATCCATTTTTATTTATTATTTTGACAGTTAAAGCCATTTATGTTACAATATAATTTATAAATATTAATTGTTGAGTGAATTAATTAATGTTTGCAATACATAATTATTATTTATTTTTTGTTTTTTGTCTTTTAAAATATACTGTGGAGAGAGAAACTTTTTAAGTTTCTCTTTCTGCTGCTTGACAAAGGTTTTTCTTATTTGTACAATGTATTTTAAGTAAATAAAAGCGAAGAAGGTAACAGTACCATATCTATGAAAAACCATATGGGAATTACAATACCAGAGCTTTAAGGTAGACTGAGCCTATTCAGTCATAAGGCATTTGCGAAGAAAGGTGGTACCACGATCATACGTCCTTTCCAGTAAGGGCTTTTTTTATTATTTTGGAGGTTTTTATGGAATATATTAAAGAATTCGACAACGTATTTGACGAATTAAATGCTAGAGGTTACTTTGAGCAAGCTACAGATGAGAAAGAATTAAGGGAATTATTAAAAAATGAGAAAGTACCATTCTATATTGGTTTTGATGCCACTGCAGATTCTCTTACCATAGGTCATTTTATACAAATTATGGTTATGATGAGAATGCAGGCCTATGGCCACAAGCCTATAGCCCTATTGGGTGGGGGTACTACCATGGTAGGAGACCCTTCTGGTAGATCTGATATGAGAATGGTTATGACCAAGGAAAGAATTGACCACAATGCTGAGTGTTTCTACAAGCAATTTCAAAGATTCTTAGACTTTGATGATGACAAGGCCATGGTGGTTAACAATGCCGACTGGCTACTAGACCTTAACTTCCTACAATTTATGAGGGAAATTGGGGTTCACTTTAACGTAAATGAAATGCTTAAAAAGGATGCCTATAAAAATAGGATCAAGGATGGTTTAACCTTCTTCGAGTTCTCCTATATGTTAATGCAATCCTATGACTACCTACTTTTATACAGGGAACATGGGGTTAAGCTTCAAATGGGAGGTTCTGACCAATGGACCAATATTATCGGAGGTTATGACCTGGTTAGAAAATTGGAAAATGACAAGGTTTATGGAATGACCTTTAAGTTACTTACTACAGCTGATGGCGTTAAGATGGGTAAATCCCAAAAGGGTGCTGTTTGGTTGGATGAAGAAAAAACCAGTCCATACGAACTTTTCCAATATATGAGAAATGTGGATGATAGGGACGTGGAAAAATTCCTACTTATGCTTACCTTCCTGCCTATTGACGAATGTAAAAGGTTGGGAGCCCTTGAAGGGGAAAAAATAAATGAAGGTAAGGAAGTTTTAGCCTATGAAATCACCAAGCTTGTTCATGGTGAAGAAGAAGCTAAAAAAGCCTTAGAAACTTCAAAGGCCCTATTCAACCAAGGGGTTGACGACGACAATATGCCTTCATCTTCAATTGAAAAAAGTTTCATAGAAGAAAATCCTGGCCTATTGAACCTACTTACCCATACAGGACTTACCAAGTCCAATGGAGAAGCTAGAAGATTGGTTCAACAAGGTGGAATTAGTTTAAACGATGAAAAGATAACAGATTTTAAATACGAATTATCCGATCATGACTTTGAAAAAGGTTATATTGTGATTAAAAAGGGTAAAAAGATTTATCATAAGGTTATCTTAGCTTAATATTACAAAAGAGTTGCCTTGCAACTCTTTTTTTATTACTGATATATGATAAAATATTATTAAATATATCAAAGGAGGTATATAGTGTTTAGTCCTAATAGTAGCATTCCTTATTTATTACAAATAAGTTTAGCTATTCTTTTGACCTTCTTTGTTTTTCTAGCCATCTATTATCTAATTTACATAGGTAATAAGCATGTAAGCGACGATAAACAAATTAAGATTGATGTTAGGATCCTAGTTAAGCTGGTTGCAGCAGCTGCCATACTTTTTCTAGTTTATATTCTATTTGACAGGTATAAGATACTAGGACAATTGTTCTTTTCCATCTTTATATCCATAATTATAGCCTTTATAATCAATCCAGCTGTTAATAAGTTGGAGGAAAAAAAGTTAACTAGGGGCCAGGGAACCCTTTTAGTCTATCTAAGTATTCTTTTAATATTTATTGTTCTAGGCTTTATAGTTGTTCCTAAAATTCACTCAGAAGGTAAGAAGTTTATAGTTAATCTGCCAGATAATTTTAAGTTTTTAATGACCAAGATTGAAGATATCTTCAATAACTTTAAGACAGATAATACCAGCATCAATAGCTACATAGCTGATTTTGAAAATACCATTCAAAAGGCTATAGGAAGTTTCCAAAAAGGCTTGGTAAGCTGGTTAACCAGTATATTTTCTTCTATACAAGGTGGTTTTAGTAAAATAGTTGGCGCCGTTTTAGTGCCTATTATAACCTTCTACTTTGTAGTTGATAAAGATAAGATACTAAAGAGAGTAAATGATAGAATACCAGATAAATATAGGGATGATTTTCTCTACCTATATAACAATATAAATATAGCCATGCACGATATTGTAAGAGGAAGATTTATCATGGCAATTTTTGTTGGAATAGCGACTATGATAATGCTATTTATCTTGAGAATAGAATTTGCGGTAGTTATTGGTGTAATCACCATGATTGCTGATATAATTCCATACTTTGGACCTTTCCTAGGCTTTTTACCAGCTCTTTTATTTGCCCTTATGCAGTCTCCAATCAAGGCTATTTGGGTATCAGTTTTCTTTGTCCTAATCCAATGGATAGAAAACAATATAGTTGGACCTAAGGTTTTAGGATCATCCACTGGACTTCATCCTCTAGTAATTCTACTTTCCATCATCGTAGGTGGTGGCATGTTTGGTGTATGGGGTATGATTTTAGCAGTTCCTATTGTGGCTATAATCCTCATAATTAAAGATTTTGCCAAGCAAAAGGTTAAAGATAAAAAGGAGAGTTAATCTCCTTTTTTGACTTTAATTGACATTAAAGTTGATTTTATATATAATGATAGAGTAATTGTTTGGAGAGTTGTCCGAGTGGCTTAAGGTGCATGATTGGAAATCATGTGTACGCTCAAACGTACCGAGGGTTCAAATCCCTCACTCTCCGCCAAGCACTATATGGGGAGGTAGCGGTGCCCTGTAACCTGCAATCCGCTATAGCAGGATAGAATTCCCAGCTTAGATAAGATTAGTGTCGGGTCTGCTTTTAGCAAGTGGTGATGACAGGAGGGTCTTGTGCAATGGAAACCTATGAAACATGTCAGGTCCGGAAGGAAGCAGCATTAAGTAGTCATTTTCATGTGCCACGAGGGTGCCTTTCTCGAGCAAACTACTAAGATAACGCCGGTGTTAAGCTTAGCGAAGCTGGGTGTGCTTTTTTAAAAGAAAACAACCGTCCCTGGACGGTTTTTTTATTTACTCGTATTTCTTTCCCAAAAAATATTATCTTCATAGCCTTGGATAGTCTTATCCTCCTCGGCCATTTCCAATCTTTTTTCTCCCCAGGCCACATAAAGGGGATTTTGTTCTATTCCTATATAATTTCTAGCTAATTTCTTTGCCACAACTGAAGTGGTTCCTGAACCCATAAAAGGATCTAAGACCAAATCTCCCTCCTTGGAGGAGGCCAAAATTAACTTGGCTATTAATTTTTCCGGTTTCTGGGTTGGATGGGCTGTATTTTCCTTCATAGACCAGAAAGGTATGGTAATATCATCCCAAAAATTAGATGGATAGGTGTCTCTAAAATTTCCTTCCCTAGTCTCTTTCCAATCCTTGGGCTGGCCATTTTTTTTATAGGGGGCCAAAACCCTTCTTCTAACCTTTACAGCATCCACATTAAAGGTATAGTCCTTGGACTTGGTTGCAAACCAAATATCTTCCATGCCATTTTTCCAATTTGATTTAGCTCCCCTTCCCTTTTCCCTCTGCCAACTTATCCTATTTTGAATAAGAAGCTTTTCTGATAAAACACTTCCTATGACCATGCTGGACTGCCAATCACAACAGACATAAATAGTGCCCTCTTCCTTTAATTTAGGAATAACCAAATCCATCCATTTATGGGTATAGTCCCTATAGTCATCCATGGACTGTTTGCTAAATAAGTTGCCATGGTAGTTCTTTCTCAGGTTATAGGGAGGATCGACTATTATTAAATCTATGGATCCATCTTCTATTAGATCCAAACTTTTAAAAGTATCCCCTATAAGGTTTTTATTTATAAGATCTTCCATCTTTAAGTCTTCACTGTAGCTAAGGGCTCCTTTTAAATAGTCCTGGCCCTCTTCCAAAGTAAAATCAATAGTTTTATTTCTTTTTGACTTTTTCCCCACTATAATCTCCTCGTCATTTTCTCCATAAAAAAATCATGATATATTTATTATACCATGATTTTAAATAGTATTCATTGGCCTACTATTGAACAAAACTGTGGTGAACAAAACAAGTTCTACCTCTTTCGTAAAATCTATATTGATTACCTAGTCTTACCACATTTATCTTACTACCAGCCCTCTTGCTAAATAGATAATTTCCTTGGCCATCTCTTATGTTTACCCTTGATTTTATGGTTTTGGTCTCTGCCCTATCCATTTGAACAAAGGATTCTGGGATTCTAACTTCTTCTCCCTTTAAGGTGAAGTAAAAATATCCATTTTCCAACCTTCCCATTTGGTATTTCCCCTTATAGTAGGTCCTTACAACACTTCCACTTCCAACTCTTCTAACATTGACATTTCTCTTAATATAGCCGCCACCTGCATACACATCATCACTTATAAAGTTCTTATGAACTCTAGCAGCCACTCCCCTATAGGTAAATTCAAAGTAATTCCCATTTAAGTTTCCGTAGATATATTGACCTCTTTGTAGGCGGCCTATAATCTTCTTATCAGCCTGGCTTCTAACATTTACCCTGGCCTTAATATAGGCCTTGGCTTGTGGGTTTTCATCTGTTACAAAAGCTTGATGAACCCTTGCTTCTACTTCCCTACTGCCTTTAACATAGTCAATCTTATAATGTTTTCCATCTTTTAGGGCATAAATCTTATCTCCCCTATAAAGTCTACCTATTATCTTGTTTTGGCCATCTCTAACATTTACATCTTTCTTTATCCAGTAAGGGCTTCCCTCATCCTTCATAAGAGGTTCTTCTATGGTCCTATCAGGTAGGTTTTTATTCAAGGGCTTTAATGGACTTATTCTCTTTAGCTCACTTGAAGCCACATATAGGCTTTCTCCCTTATGTTCAAACCTTACAAAACTACCATAGTCTATACCATTTTTTATAACTGTTCCTGGTCTTAACTGGGTTCTAATAGTCCTATTATCATAGTCTTGGGTCCCATTATTTACCCTAGCCTTAACCCAGCCTTCAACCCTATAATCAGCATACTTGGCATCATTTTCTATATAGATTCTCCTATAGGATCTAACACTTTCATCGAATCTATCAAAGTTATCCAAGGAAACAGCTGGCTCATAAGCATGTATTATTTGAGGTTTATCATATCCTTTAATATTTCCCACATATAATCCTATATGGGTTGGTCTATTACTATAACCAAAACTATAGACAATAATATCCCCTGGCCTTAACTCTTCCCTAGTAATTTCCTTTCCAAACTTTTCCATATTTGCTGGTGACATAGGTACTAAATGATTTATGGCCTCCTTATAACTATACCAAACCAAGCCATCACAATTAAATCCAACATCTGGATGGTGATGGGGTGATTTGTACTTAACGCCTTCTAACTTTAACGCCTCATTAACAACCTTCTGTAACTGTGGATCCAAACCTTCGTTTTCCTGCCTGGCTGCTAAACTTTGGTTACCACTAAATACTATAACCATAGTCAGGGCCAGGACCAAAACATTTCTTAACAAGCTAGTAGCTTTCTTACTCATGTCTCCTCCTTATATATTTATCCTTCTAGTTACCATTATAACAAGGCCCACTTACATTAATTTATGTCAATAAAACTATGCCAGATAAAGGCCTCTTGTCCCTTGTCGAAAAACCTGTAATAATTACCCAGTCTTACAACATTTACCATATCTCCTGCCTTCTTACTATTTATCTTTTCTCCATTGGCATTTCTAACATTTACATTTTTATTAATCTTCATCCTTACAGGCGAATCAAACTTGGCAAAGTTTTTATGAACTCTTAGAGTTTTTTCATCCTGGTTAAAGTAAAAATAATTTCCTCTCAAACTGGCTTCTATGTACTTGCCCTTTGGAAGTTTTCCTTCGACCTTACCAGCTTCATTTCTTACATTTACTTTGGATAGGATATAGGCACCTCCCTTAACTGGCTTATCACTTATAAAGTTTTTATGAACTTTAGCATCTTGGGAACCATGGGTAAAGTAAAATCCATCATCTTTCATTTCCCCTTCAATAAGCTGTCCTTTTTGTAATTTCCCAATCACATTGCCTGCCCCATCTCTAACATTGACCCTGTTTTTTATATAAACTGTTTTTGCCAGTGGACTCTCACTTACAAAGTTTTCGTGAACATAACCGTCTATAGTTTTTCCATCTACAAGATAAGTAAATTTATAATAATACCCATACTTAAAAGCAGAAATTCTATCTCCTCTTTCTAACTTTCCTATTATTTTTGCTGAGCTATCTCTAACATTGACCCTGCTTTTTATATAAAAGTCCTTGTTTAAAGGTTGTGTTCCTACAAAATCCTTATGGATATATCCATCTATTAAAGAGCCTTCCAAATCATAAGTAAATTTATAATAGTCCTTATATCTTCTAGCCCTAATGAGATTTCCTTTAGATAAGTGGCCTATAACCTTTTCATTCTTATCAAGTACATCAGCATCTTCTAATAACCAATAATCTTCTTCTGGCTCCATGGGATTCAAGTCTATATCTGAGAAGCTAACCTTGGCATTATAGTTTCCTTTATATTCAAAGTAAAAGTATCCATCTATTATATTACCTTTTATATACTCGCCTCTTTTAATAAAACCTATTATTTTATCGCTTCCAAGTTCTCCAACTTTTGCATCTCTTTTAATTCTAGCCCTAACCATAATAGGTTTTAAACTAGTATCTGATTTGTTAACATATCCATCCATTGATGTAAGATTGTCTGGAATAACCCTATAATATTCTCCCATGTCAACCCCTGACAATTCTAACCCCTTATAAAGCTCTTCCTCTGAAACCTCCTCTAAACCATCTATATTATATAAAAGTTTTGTATCTTCTTTTACCCAAAACTTCTTTGGCTTTCCAAAAAATATATTAGTTCTTTCAAGTTTTCCCAAACCCTCTGGTAACTTTATCTCCATATAATCATTATTTAGATATCCTTCAACCAAATCTCCAGATTTAACTACTTTAAGTTTGTTACCCTGTTCATCAACTATATAACTATCTTTAATTACTATTCCCTTGTCCCTTACCTTTTCCTTAGATAAAAGAGCGTCAAAGATATAACCATCCACTATGCCTGATTCCCCTTCGTAATCAAATCTATAGTATTTTCCGTACTGTTCTCCTTCAATAAAATAACCTTTAGGTAATTTACCTAAACTTACTCCACCCTTCGAAGCAGATCTAACATTGGCTGTATCTGAAGTCCAAAAACTCCCCTTCAATGGAATAATTGGTCCATTATGTAGTTCTTCTGTTAAAGATCCTTCATAAGGTCTATAGGGTGTTATTTGTTCCAACATCGACTTAATAGCAAAGGCAGTAGCATTTTCATTGTATTCAAATCTTATAAAATTACCATAATCAATGGCATTTTTAATAATATCTCCCTTTCTAAATCTACCGATTAATTCTTCCCTATCATAGGATTGGTTACCATTATTTGTCCTTAAGTTAACCCATTTTTTAACTCTATAGTCAGCAACCCTTGTAGCGGTTTCATCATAAAGTCTAACATATTTTTTGACTGGTCTATATCTATCAAAATCATCTATTATTACTCCACCTCTTCCTTTATAACCATCACCGTTTCTAACGGCATGAATAATTTGAGGTTTTTCATATCCTGGTAAATTCCCAACATATAAAGCAACATGGGTTGCCCTGCCAGTGTTTCTAAAATCATAGGTTATAACATCACCTGGTCTTAGATCTTCCTTGCTAATCTCCTTGCCTAGCTCATCCATGTTTTCTGGTCCCATAGGAACCAAGTGGCCTATACCTTCCTTATAGGCATACCAAATAAGACCATCACAATTATAGCCATAATTAACATGATGGTGAGGGGAACTATAATTCATACCCTCCAACTCTAAGGCCTTATCAACAACCCTCTGTAACTTTCTTTCACGATCTCCTTCCGATGCCTTAACAATATTTCTATCAACCAAAGGGTTAATAAGTATAGTAAATATTAAAAGGCCCAGTAGAAATTTCTGTGCTTTCTTTTCCATATCCTTCTCCTTAATTAATCATGTATTAATTATACATGTAAATTAGGTAAATAATCAAAAAAAGAGCGCCTAAGCGCCCTAATTTAACTATTTTTTAACTATTTTTAGCTTGCTGTCAGCTTCTGTCACTAAAATCCTATCCTTATCCATGATCTTTCCTTCCAATAACTTTCTAGCTAAAAAGGTTTCTACTTCCCTTTGTATATATCTTTTTATTGGCCTTGCACCATAGGAAGGGTTATAGGCTTGATCAATAATATAGTTAATAGCCCTATCATCAACCTCTATACTAATCTTTCTATCCTTAAGCCTAGCTGATATAAGGCTGATTTCCATTTTGATTATTTCACCTATTTCCTTTTTGCCCAAAGGCTTGAACATTACTATGTCGTCAATCCTATTTAAGAATTCTGGTCTAAAGGAAGCTCTTAAGGCCTGTTTAACCTGTTCTCTAGCCTGGCTACTTATTTGTCCCTTATCGTCTATCCCTTCCAATAAATAAGGAGATCCTATATTGGAAGTCATAATGATAATGGTATTCTTAAAGTTTACTGTCCTACCTTGGTTATCAGTTAATCTACCATCATCTAAAACCTGTAAAAGAATATTAAAAACATCTGGATGGGCCTTTTCTATCTCGTCAAATAAGACTACTGAATAAGGCTTACGTCTAACGGCCTCAGTCAACTGGCCTCCTTCTTCATAGCCCACATAACCAGGAGCTGCCCCTATTAGTCTGGATACTGAATATTTTTCCATATACTCGCTCATGTCTATTCTAATAACATTTCTTTCATCATCAAACATGGCTTCTGTTAAGGCCTTGGCTAATTCGGTCTTACCCACTCCTGTAGGGCCTAGAAAGATAAAGGAACCTATTGGTCTGTCTTGGTCCTTAAGTCCAGACCTGGCCCTTATAATAGCCTCTGTGACAGCTTTTACCGCCTCTTCTTGGCCAACAACCCTTTTTCCCAACTGGCTGTCCAAATTAAGAATCTTTTCCCTTTCTGACTCAACAAGCTTACTTACAGGAACAGAAGTCCATTTGGAGACAACATCTGCTATTTCATCATCTGTAACCTCTTCTTTTAAACTGGATTCTTCCTTGGACCTTTCCTCAGCCTTTTTTAACCTATCTTCCAGGTCAGCCAGGTCTCCATACTTAAGCTTGGAAAGTTTTTCAAAGTCATATTCTCTTTCTGCCTGTTCTATTTGTCTTTTAACTAGATCTATTTCTGCTTTTATATCATTTACCCTGTCTAGAACTTTTTTACTATCCTGCCACTTGGCAAAGCTGGCATTGTAAATTTCATCCTTGTCGGCCATTTCCTTTTCCAATATCTTTAATCTTTCCAGACTGGCCTCATCTTCTTCCTTTCTCAAGGCGGTAATTTCAATTTGCATTTGAAGGATTTCCCTTCTTAAATCATCCAATTCTTGAGGCATGGAATCAATTTCTGTCCTTACCATGGCACAGGCCTCATCCATTAAATCAATGGCCTTGTCAGGTAAGAACCTGTCTGTAATGTACCTATCTGATAGAGTAGCCGCCGCTATAACTGCATTGTCGGCTATCCTTATTCCATGATGGATTTCATACTTTTCCTTGATTCCCCTAAGTATAGATATGGTATCCTCAACTGTTGGCTCTGTAACCATAACCTTTTGAAACCTTCTTTCCAAGGCCCCATCCTTTTCTATATACTGCCTGTACTCATTAAGAGTGGTAGCTCCTATAACCCTAATCCTTCCTCTGGATAGGGCAGGTTTCATTATGTTAGAAGCATCCATGGCCCCGTCAGATGCTCCGGCCCCAACTATAGTATGAAGCTCATCTATAAACATGATTATTTGCCCGTCGGACTTTTCAAGTTCAGTTAGAACATCCTTTAATCTTTCTTCAAATTCTCCCCTATACTTGGCTCCAGCTATCAATTGGGCCATATCCAAACTATAAAGTTTAACATTTCTTAAGGTCTCTGGCACATCCTTATTGACGATTCTTTGGGCCAGACCTTCCACTATGGCAGTTTTTCCAACTCCTGGTTCTCCAATTAAAACAGGATTGTTTTTGGTCCTTCTGGACAAGATTCTTATGGTATTTCTTATTTCGTCTTCCCTGCCTATAACCGGGTCCATCTTCCCCTGTCTAACCTCTTCGATAAGATCAATGGCATACTTGTTCAAGGGACTTTCTTCCCCATCAAAACCTTCTCCACCATCCTTACCATCTTTTTTAAGTTCCCTTAGCTTATTTTTAAAAGACCTATAGTCCAACCTATACTTCTTAAATAAAATTTCCAGGCTTATATTTTTTTCTTCCAAAAGACCTAAAAATAAGTGTTCTGGTGAAATATATTGATCATTTAAATCCTTTGCTTCATCTTCTGCCTTAAGTAAAACCCTTTGAAAGACAGCATTGGGATAAATATTTGCCGCTCCACTTTGGACACTTAAGCCATCTACCAGGTCCTTTATATCAGACCTAAGACCTTGGGCATCCAGGTCCATCAAGTTAATAAGCCTATAGCTTAGACCATTTGAATCCATTAAAATAGCCAAGGCCAAATGATTTTCAGTCAATTCTGGGTTAGCATTTTTAATGGCCATATTTTGTGCATCTTGTATTACTTCCAATGATTTTTCTGTGTATTTATTAGTATCCATTTAGATCTCCTTTCTTTTATGATCTTAACTTTCTATAAATATCTTCTTCTTCAGGACTTAATTTGTCTGGGTTTACCAGTCTTACTTCTAAAATCAAGTCTCCTCTTCTTCCTTTTAAATCTTTAAACCCTTTTTGGGCTACCCTAATTTTTTGTCCAGTCTGAACTCCTGCTGGAAGCTTAACCTTTATCTTGCCTTCAAAGGTTTCAACCACCTTGGTTGAACCAAAATAAGCATCCCAAGGATAGACATCAAGGCTTCTAATAATATTGTTTCCTTCCAACCTATCCTTGGACACTATATTTATCTTTACATAAAGATCCCCATCCAGACCAAACTTTTCTCCCTTGATCCTAATTTTTTTCTTATTACCTATCCCACTGGGCCACTTTACCTTTATGGTCCTCTTTTGACCGGCCAAGGATACTCTTATATCCTTTTCGCCACCCTTAAAGGCCTCTTCCAAGGATAAGTTCATGTCCAAACTATATTTTTGCCTTCTGGGCTCTTGGTAGCCTGAAAACATATCCGAATTAAAGCCTCCTGAGCCAGATGAAAAACCTGAGTTTCCAAAAATCATATTAAAAAAGTCCGAAAAATCTCTACTAGAAGCCTCATAACTAGCCCCTCCAAATCCATATTGGGAAGGGTCAAAATTACTGCCCTGGCTAAAATCATAACCCGAACCAAAACTATCGTATTTAGCTCTTTTATCCTTGTCTGACAGGACTTCATAAGCCTCATTTATTTCCTTTAATCTATCAGCTGCCTTTTCATCACCCTGGTTTAAATCTGGGTGGTATTTTTTAGCCAGCTTTCTATATTCCTTCTTGATGTCTTCAGCACTTGCCGTCTTATCAACACCAAGAATTTCATAGTAATCCTTATATTTCATTTAATCACCTACCACTTCTTTGACCATCTTTGACTTATCTTTATTATACCCATTTCTAGTCATTTATTCAAGGGCTATTAAATATTTTTAACAATTAAAAAGACACCTCTCGATGTCTTTTTACCCATATTCCTTGTTTCTACTAAATTCCCTGTGATAATCTACCTGTAAAGTAAGCTGGCACACTTTCTTCTCTTCTATCCTCAACCCTCATTTAAGATACTCTTGTAGCATGCTATCAATCATTAATATTAGACCTATTACTACTAATCCGTAACTCATATGCCCCTCCTAGTGGTTAGATAATCGTGTTTACCTTATGTAGTTTCTGCAAATTACCAACTGTTTTTGCCATATCCTCCTTTATTTAATTATGAATCTTCATTCATAATTATAAGTTTATTTATATCCTTTATACAATACCTATACCCATTTATCCTTTTCTTATCTGTCGTTATTTAGATAATATCATTAAATATTCTATTCGTCAATTATTTATCAATCCTTAGCAAAGAAAAAGCGCCATCCCTGACGCTATACTCTTATTAATTTTATATTGGCCTTTTCTATCATATTCACCCAGTCTTCATCTATTTGCCTATCGGTAACTATCATGTCAACCTGATCTAAATCTGCAAAATAACAAGCCTCCACCTTGCCAAATTTACTGGAATCAACCAAGAGAATCTTTTCCTTGGCAGATTCAATCAAGGACTTTTTAAAAGGCCCCTCATAATGATTTACACAAGTTATACCAAAGTTTTCATCTATACCTGCTGCAGATAAAAAAACCTTGTCTGGCCTGGTTTCCCTTATAAGATTTAAAGTGTATTCTGATACAAAGGTCATAGTATCCTTCCTATATTCTCCCCCGCCAAAAAGAAGCTTTATATTTGATCTGGAAAGAACAGGTAGCATGGCATTGGCCGTAAAGGCCAAGACAGAAAACTTTCTATCTGCTGCCACATTCGGTATGACTCTTTCTGTAGTAGAACCTATATCTATACTTATAAAGTCATTGTCATCTATTAGACCAGCCGCATACTTGGCTATATCATTTTTTCTTTCATTATTAATGTTTTTAGCCGTTAAAAGATCATATTCTTTTACAATCCTGGAATCTATATTGTCAGGATTATAAATGGCAGCTCCATGGACCAACTTAACTACTCCATTGGCTTCTAGAACCTGTAGGTCCCTTCTAATTGTCATTTCAGAAACCTTTAGCTCCAGGGCCAACTCTTTTATGGTCTGACCATTTCTCTCCATTAATACTTCTATTATCTGCCTGCGCCTAATCTGTTTTTTTGTCATATGCTAGTAAAACCTCTCAACACTATCCTTGGTAACTCTGGCTAAAACAAGAGGAGATAAGACTATTTTTTCATCATTTATTACATAGGCTTCCTCTATTAATTTAGAGCTATTTTCAAATAACTTTTCATCATTGGTGTAAAGTTTAACTAAAACATCGCCTTCTTCTACCCTATCGCCAATTTTTTTAACCAACTCTATGCCAGCTGCATAATCTATATCATCTTCCTTTTTCATCCTACCAGCCCCTAAAATAGTGGATGCTATACCACATTTTTCTGTATCTATATGGCTAATATGGCCAGATTTTAAAGCTCTGACCTCCATTTCATACTTGGCCTGGTCAAATTTTTCAGGATTCAAGATAACTTTCAGGTCTCCCCCTTGGGCCTTTACCAATTCTACAAATTTATCAAAGGCTGATCCGTCTTCTATGGCCCCTCTGGCCATTTTTCTACACTCTTCTATCTCTGCTTTTTCAGCCAAATAAAGCATATTGGCCGCCAATTCTATGGAAACCTCTGTTAGATCCTCAGGCCCCCTGCCTTGTAGGGTATCTATGACTTCCTTGATTTCCAAGGAGTTACCTATCATATTTCCTAAAGGAATATCCATGTCTGTTATTAAGGCCATGGTATTTTTTCCTGCATGTTGACCTATGGCCACCATGGTTTGGGCAAGCTTTATGGAATCTTCTATAGTTTTCATAAAAGCTCCACTACCCGTCTTAACATCCAAGAGAATAGCGTCACTTCCTGCAGCTAATTTTTTACTCATAATTGAAGCAGCTATGAGAGGGATGCTATCAACTGTAGCTGTCACATCTCTCAAGGCATAAAGTTTCTTGTCTGCTGGTGCCAAATTACCCGTTTGACCTATTAAAGATACGCCTATGTCATTTACGATGTCTATAAACTCTTGACTTTCCAAGGAAGTTTTCATACCTGGTATGGACTCCATTTTATCCACTGTTCCACCTGTGTGCCCCAAGCCTCTTCCACTCATCTTGGCAACCTTTACTCCCAAACTGGCAACTAGAGGTGCTATAATCAAGCTGGTCTTATCTCCCACTCCTCCTGTACTGTGCTTGTCAACCTTAATTCCTTCTATAGCTGATAAGTCTACCATGTCTCCTGAATGTGCCACTTCCTTGGTTAATATTCCTATTTCCCTATCAGTCATAGAATTAAAATATATGGCCATAAGCAGGGCCGACATTTGGTAATCAGGAATCTCTTCCTTTACATAACCATCTATTATGAATTTAATCTCCTCTTCACTTAATTCATATCCATCTCTTTTTTTATGAATTATATCATACATTCTCATAACTACACCTCACATAAATTTGATGGTCCAAAACCTAAAGGAAGAATTTCTTCCAAGCTATAAATCCTATAGTCTTCTGGACTTTTAGCTAAAATTATTTCAAAGGTTTTAGGATCACAAAACTCCATCATTACCTGCCTACATACTCCACAAGGGGATGTGTAGTCACTTATAAGGCCATCCTGGCCACCTACTATAACTATTCTTTCAAACTCTTTCTCTCCTTCGCTTACTGCCTTAAAGAAGGCTGTTCTTTCAGCGCAGTTGGTGGGTGTATAGGAAGCGTTCTCAATATTTACACCACTATATACCTTCCCTGATTTCCCTACCAACATAGCTGAGACTTTAAATGATGAATAGGGAGAATAAGAAAAATCTAAATTGTCTATTGTCTTTTTTATTAACTCTTTTAACTCCATAAATTTTAGTATCCTTCTGCTTTAATATTTTTTTCCAACTTAACTATCCTGCTAGTTCCCAATCTGGAAGCTCCATTTTCTATAAATTCAAAGGCGTCATCAAAGGATGAAATTCCTCCGGCTGCCTTGATCTTAACATTAGCTCCCACGTGTTTCTTAAATAAGATAATATCTTCTAAAGTGGCTCCTCCTGTGGAAAAACCAGTAGAGGTCTTTATGTAGTCAGCACCAGCTTCTGTTACCAACTCACACATCTTAATTTTTTCCTCTTCACTTAAAAGACAAGTCTCAATAATAACCTTTAGAATCTTATCTTGGCAAACATCTTTTATAGCCCTAATTTCTTCTAAAACATAGCTATAATTTTTGTTTTTTAACTCATTTATATTTATTACCATATCTATTTCATCAGCTCCATTGGCTAAGGCATCCTTGGTTTCAAAAACCTTTACTTCCTTGGTGCTGTAGCCATTGGGAAAACCTATAACTGTACAAACCTTCATCCTGTCTCCAACATAGTCCTTGGATCTTTTCACATAGGAAGCTGGTATACATATTGATGCGGTCTTATATTCTATGGCATCATCACATATTTCTCTTATGTCTTCCCAGCTTGCATCTTGCTTTAATAGGGTATGATCTACTTTACTAAAAACATCTATTTTTTCCATAAGTCCTCCTATCTTCTTCCTTTTTCATAAGGTATACCATCTGCCTTGGGTGCATTGGCGCTACCTACAAATATAACTAAAATCACAATGGTCAATATATATGGGAACATGGACAGGATTTGTGAAGGTATGAAGAAATCTCCTCCCAAATAAATTGTCAAGGCTTGGGCAAAGGCAAAAATCAAAGCTGCTCCATAGGCCCCATGAGGTGTCCACTTACCAAATATTACCGCTGCCAGGGCTATAAAACCTTGACCCGCTATAGAAGTAGGACTGAACTGGGATACTATACTTAAAGTAACTGATCCTCCACCTAGTCCTGCTAAAAACCCTGATGCTATAACTGCCAAATACCTGGTCTTGTAAACATTTATCCCCAAAGTATCCGCTGCTGCTGGATGCTCTCCAACTGCCAAAAGTCTAAGTCCCCACTTGGTTTTATAAAGATAAACCCACATTAGGATGGTAGCCGCAAAGGCTATGATAACTGTAGCTTCCAGGCTGCCTACCTTGGGTAACTTATTTTCTATGGTAGGTGTCATTGTGGCTCCATCAAACATTAGCTTACTTACAAAAAGAGACATTCCTCCACCTATCATATTTATCGCTATACCTGAAACTGTTTGATCTGCCTTAAAACTAACAGATGCTATAGCGTGAATCAGACCAAAAATGGCTCCTGCCACACCTGACATTAGAAAACCCAACCAAGGATTTCCTGTACTGTAGGCAAAGGCTGCACCGGCAAAGGCACCTATAGTCATCATTCCTTCTATTCCTATATTTACAACCCCTGACTTTTCTGAAATTACCCCTCCTAGGGCTCCAAATACCAAGGGAGTCGAATACATCATAGTTATTGATAATAAAAGCTTTAGGGTATTAAACATCCTTCTCCTCCTTCTTAGCTTTCCTTTCTGCCATCTTGTCTACCAACTTAGGTAGGATAGAAGAAAAGGCAATAAATAGGATTATTATTCCTATCATGATTTCAATTATTTCAGATGGGGCTCCCAGCTTGGACTGGATTGATTGTCCTCCATAAAGGAAACCACCAAATAAAAGACCTGAAAATAGAGTTCCTATTATTGAATTTCCAGCTATTAGGGCCACTGCCAAACCATTAAAACCATAGTTGGCAAATACTCCTAAAGATACCAGCTTGTGAGGATATAGGCCTGTAATATTTAAGGCTCCTGCCAAACCAGCCACTGCTCCTGCTATGGCCATGGACTTGGTTATATTCTTTTTAACATCTATACCTGCAAATTCCGCTGCATCCTTGTTTAAACCTACGGCTCTTAATTGGTAGCCTGTAGTTGATTTTTTTATAATATAACTTAAGATTACTACCACTATTATGGCTATAATGATTCCTATGTTCACATCTGTCTTAACTATTACCTCTCCTATGATAGGTCTTTCTAAAAGACTGGCTATACCTTCTTCTGTCTCCTTCATCACAGGAAATAACTTAGTATAACCAGATGGATTAATAGGATAGGATCCTGTACTATCTGGCATATGAAGGGAACTTCCCTTGGCTATATAGTTGTTTAAATAAAAGGCTGTCCAGTTAAGCATAATTCCTGTAATTACTTCGTGTACTCCAAATCTAGCCTTTAAAAACCCTATAAAACCACCATATATCATACCTGCTAAAGCTCCTGCCAAAAGAATAAATGGCACTTGAATGGGAGCTGGTAGATCTAATTTAATCCCCAATACTGCTGTTACTATGGCGCCCATCATAAATTGTCCTTCTGCTCCAATATTAAAAAGTCCCGTTTGGAAGGCAAAGGCAACTGAAGCACCGGTTAAAATTATAGGCGTTGCCATAATTATAGTGTTGGACAAGTATCTAGGTTTTGCAAAAATCCCCTTAAACATTTCCTTATAGGCTTCAAGTGGATTAAAACCAATGGCCAGAAGCATGATTCCAGCTACTATAAAGCCCAGAAGAATAGCTATTAAGGTTGCTACTATCTGCTTTTTAAAAAAGTTAGCTCGCTTATTTTCCTTCATTTATATCTCCTCCTGCCATCAATAGTCCTATTTCTTTTTCACTTACACTTCCTTGTTTATATTCTCCTTGGATCCTACCATCATAAATAACACCTATGGTATCAGCCACATTCATTATTTCGTCTAATTCAAAGGATATTAATAAAATAGCCTTGCCCTTGTCCCTTTGGTTAATAAGTGACTTATGCACATATTCTATGGCTCCAACATCCAGTCCTCTGGTCGGCTGTACAGCCACTAGTATATCTGGATCATTGGCCACTTCCCTGGCTATAATTACCTTTTGTTGGTTTCCACCTGACAAGCCTCTGGCTAAGTTTTTCTCACAATTTTCTGGCCTTATATCATATTCCTTTATCAAGTCCCTTGTATGGGAAAGAACTGCTTCATTATTTATTCGTCCCTTAACTGAATAGGGCTTTTTATAAAACTTTTCAATGATTACATTCTCTGCCACAGTAAAATCAGGAACTAGTCCTCTTTTAAGCCTATCTTCATGGATGGTGGATACACCACTTATTATACTTTCATGAGGAGTTGTATTTTGTATTTCCTTGTCATTTATCTTTATAGTTCCGGATTCAACTTTAGTTAAATTCGTAATTGCTTCTACCAGTTCCTTCTGTCCGTTTCCATCAATACCTGCTATACCATAAATTTCTCCCTTTTTAACGGATAAATTTAAGCCCTTAACAGTCTCTATGTTTCTCTCATCCTTGACTATCAAATCCTTGATTTCAAAAATAACCTGGCCCACACTGGCCTCTTCCTTGTCTACTTTTAGATTTACCGCATGGCCTACCATCATATTAGCCAGGTCTGATTTGCTAACATCATTAACATCTACTGTGTCTATATATTCACCCCTCCTGATAATGGTACACTTGTCAGCAGACTTTTTAATTTCATCCAGCTTATGGGTGATAATGATAATGGTCTTGCCGTCTTCTATCAGGTTGTGCATGATCTTTATAAGTTCGTCTATTTCTTGTGGAGTAAGAACTGCAGTAGGCTCGTCTAGAATTAAAATATCTGCTCCCCTATATAGGGCCTTAAGAATTTCCACCCTCTGCTGCATACCTACAGAAATATCTTCTATCTTGGCATCTGGATCCACATAAAGCCCATATCTATCTATAAGTTTTTCAACTTCTTTTCTACCGCCTTTTAAATCTAAAAACCCCCTGCCCTTGGTAACTTCCTTACCCAGTAATATATTTTGGGTAACTGTAAAATTATGTACCAGCATAAAGTGTTGGTGGACCATACCTATTCCATTTTCAATGGCATCGCTGGGAGTTTTTATATCCTTAAGCTCTCCATTTATATAGATTTCTCCTTGATCAGCCTGGTAAAGTCCATATAAAATATTCATTAGGGTGGATTTTCCAGCCCCATTTTCTCCCAGGATTGAATGGATGGTTCCCTTTTCCACATAGAGCTTGTTGTCTTTTAAAGCGGTAAAATTACCAAAGGTCTTGGTAATGTCTTTCATTATTACTGCATAGTTTTCCCTATCTTTCACAATATTCCTCCGTCTTTAGTAATAAATAAGAGTGTAGGAAATCTACACTCTTTTATGCTTTAATTATTTTGTATATTCCTTAAAAGTGTCTTCGTTATATGGAGGTACGATCTTACCATCTATAATTTCTTGAGCCTTTTCCATAGTCTTGTCATAAACTTCCTTGTCCATATTTGGGTTTTCTTCAGGTATACCAACTCCGCCTTCTTTCAAGCCGTAGTTATAGTTTTGACCGCCTATCTCTTCTCCATTAGCAAGCTTTGTACTTAAGTCTTCAGTTACTATATCAACTTTTTTAAGAGCTGATGTAAGTACATTCTTTGGTGCCAAGTGAGATTGGTCCATGTCAACACCTATTGCCCATTTGTCCGCTTCCTTAGCTGCTTCAATAACACCTATTCCAACTCCGCCTGCTGCGTGGAATACTATGTCAGCACCATCTGCAAACATTGTTTGAGCAATTCCCTTACCGATTTTTTGGTCTGCAAAACTGTCCGCATATTGAACTAGTACTTCTATTTCCTTGCCCAAATCCTTGGCAGCATCTAAAACACCTGCTCTATAACCATATTCAAATTGGTCAATAATAAAGCCTTTTTCTCCACCAACAAATCCAACTTTTCCTGTCTCTGTAGTAAGACCTGCTGCATAACCTACCAAGTAGGAAGGTTCTTGTGCCTTAAACATAACACCTGTTAAGTTTTTAGCTATGCCTTCGCCATTTTCATCTCCGTAAGTCCAGTCAACTGTTGCAAAGTGTCTGTCAGGATTTTGCTTAGCCACGTTTTCAACTGCAGGCCCTAAAGCAAATCCAACTCCCCAGATTAAACCAACTTCTTCGTCTATAATCTTGTCCAAGTTCTTCGGATAGTCTTCTTCGTGAGTTGATTCTACGTAGGTAATTTCATTACCTGTTTTTTCGTTATATTTTTTTAATCCTTCATAAGTGATTTGGTTGAAAGATTGGTCGTTAATTCCACCAACGTCTGTAACCATACCAACTTTAAGTGCTTCTTTTGTCTCTTCTTTTTCGCCTTCTTCTGTTTCAGCTTCCCCTTCATTTCCTTCCGTTTCAGCTGGTTTGTCAGCAGGCTTTTCTTCACCTTCTGTTTTTCCCCCGCATGCAGCAAGTGATAATACCATTACCAATGCTAACAATAATGCCAATATCTTCTTTGACTTATTCATTTTTTCCTCCTAAAATTTTATGGATTGCGAAGCGCTTTCCTAAGCACTTAAATTATAACATTAATAAAACTTATAATCAATTGACTTTTGTATAGAATTCTAACTAATGTTAATAATTAAACATCAAGCTGATCAATTATTTCCATCCAGACCTCTTCCTTGGCTTCCTTTATTTTGCCCAGTTTATCTATCTGACTATGGAGTTTTAAAGCTCTTTCATGGTCTTCATAAATTTCCGGATTAAATGACTCTTCTTCCAAGGCCTGGATTTCCAATGATAATTCTTCCACTTCCTTTTCCAGTTTTCTTGCCTGGGATTTTATTTTTCTTAGCTGCCTATCTCCCTGTCTTTTTTTTCTTTCGTCCTTTTTAATTTGGGTCTTGGTCATTCCTTCTTCTTCAGGTCTTAGAACCTTTCTTTGATTTATTTTTTCCTGATAATAATCATAGTTACCCTGGAATAATTCAATCTTTCCATCTTCCAAGACAAAAATCTTATCCACCACTGTATTTAAAAAGTACCTATCGTGGCTAATGATAAAGGCTGTTCCTTCATAGACATCCAAGGCATCTTCCAGAGCCTCCTTGGAATCTATATCCAAGTGGTTGGTAGGCTCATCTAAAAGAAGGAAGTTAGATGTTGATAACATCAGTTTTAAAAGGGATACTCTAGCCCTTTCTCCCCCACTAAGGTCTCCTATCATCTTAAATATATCATCGCCTGTAAACATAAACTTGGCCAAGTAAGATCTTAAATCATAGTGGTTTAAGTCTGGATACTCATCCCAAATTTCATCTAAGACCGTATTTTCATAGTTTAAGTTGGACTGCTCTTGATCAAAATAGGTGGGAAATACCCCCACTCCCAAATTGACCTGGCCTTCTCTAGGCTTTAATTGGTTTAAAATAAGCTTAAATAGGGTGGTCTTTCCTGTACCATTACCCCCTATCAGGCCCACCTTTTCTCCCTTATATATGTTAAGGGAAATATCTTCAAACAATAGCTTGTCATCAAAGCCCATGGTAAGATTTTCCACTTCTAAAACATCCATACCACTTTCAACCTTGGGCCTAAAAATTAATTTCATCTTATTGTCCAGGTCTTGAGGCCTATCCATCTTTTTCATCTTGTCTAAAAGCTTTTGCCTTGACCTGGATTGGGAAATTCCTCTTTTTCTTTTGGATCCACCCAGATTGGCAAATCTTTCAATTATCTCTTCCTGTCTTTTAATTTCTTTTTGTTGGTTTTCATAGGATTTTTGTATTACTTCCAAGTCTTTTTTACGCCTTTTCATAAAGTCTGTATAATTGGCATTGTAGACATAAAGCCCCTTGTGCTCCAAAAGAAAAATCCTGTTTACCAACTTGTCTAAAAAGTACCTATCGTGACTGATAATTAAAACAGCACCTTCAAAATCATTTAAAAATGATTCTAGAAACTCTATGGCCCCCATATCCAAATGGTTGGTAGGCTCATCTAAAAGAAGGACATCTGGATTGGACAACATGAGCTTAGCCAATTGTAGCCTGGACTTTTCCCCCCCACTCAAATTGCTAACTATATCTCCATGTCTTTCCTTGGGAAAACCCATCCCTTTAAGGATACTTTCTATCTTAGAAGGATAGTAGTAGCCTCCCAATTCATCATATTTCTCCAAAAGATTATTATATTCAATGGTAATCTTTTTTGTTAATTCCAAATCTTTTGATAGGGCCAAATCCTCTTCCAGCTTTTTTAACCTATCTTCTATAGCGAAGATATAGTCAAACTCCTCCAAACACTCATCATAAAGATTCTTTTCACTTTCTATGTGAATGTTTTGCATCAAATAACCTAATTTTAAATCATTTTTCTTATATATATTTCCTTCATCAGCTTCCAAATCACCCGTTATTATATTGAAAAGAGTGGTCTTACCAGCCCCATTGGCCCCTATAATCCCCACCTTGTCATTTTTTTCTATATTAAAACTAACTCCTGAAAATATTTCATCTATTCCATAACTCTTAGCTAAATTACTAACTGTTAACTCTGCCATTAACTCACCTCTATCTTATTATACCTGAGACCTTATTTTTGACAAAAAAAAACTCTCTGTAGTAGAGAGTTTATCTTGCCTTGTAGTCGTCATTATTTCCTAAGTAATAAATCAAAGTATATAAAGACTCACTTAAGTGAACATTTTCCACTGGAACTTCCTCTGGTGCCTTAACATCTACTGGAGCAAAATTCCATATGGACTTAACACCATTTGCCACTAACATATCAGTCACTTCTTGAGCAACGACTTCTGGTACTGCCAATACTGCTATGTCTACTTCATTTTCTGATAAAAAGCCTTCAATTTCATCTATTGATTTTATTTCTACATCTTGGTTTTTACCTGTATTTACATAGTCGGACTTGTCAAAAACTCCGATAATATCAAACTTTTCTGTATTAAATCCATCATACTTATAAATAGCCTGACCTATATTACCAAAACCAACGATTATGGCATTATATCCTTTTTCCAAGCCTATGATTTCTTTAATTGATTGTCTTAAAGCAGATACTTGATAACCATAACCTTGTTGGCCGAAACCTCCAAAGTGATTTAAATCCTGTCTGATTTGAGACGCAGTAAAACCAGTTTTTTCACTTAACTCTTGAGAAGATATTTTTTCCTTACCTGCTTTTTCCAGGTCTCCTAAATATCTATAATACTTTGGTAATCTTCTAACTACTGCACTGGAAACTATACCGTTTTTTTTCATGTCTCCTCCTCGTCAATTAAACAACTATCTAATTTTATTATACCTGAAAGAATGACTTTGTCAATAAGTTGTCTATCTTTTGACTAGCCAATTTTCTTGGTTATTTCTTCGATTTCATCTATTAAACTACCTATATAGGCTATTGTATCCTTAAGTGGTTGATCTGTACTTATATCCACTCCTGCCTTTAGGGCTAAATTGTATGAATCTAAACTTCCACCTAGCTTTAATACTTCTACCCAGTTTTTAGCAACTTCATCGCCTTGGCTAATTATTTTATTGGCCATTTGAGTTCCTATGGTAAGTCCTGCTGAATAGGTATAAGGGTAAAGTCCCATATAGTAGTGAGGTTGTCTCATCCAGGTTAACTCTGCGCCATCTGTTATCTCTACAGCATCTCCCCAGAAGTCCTTTAGAACCTTCCTATATATATCATTTAATATTTCATGATGAACATCTTGTCCCTTGTCTACCAACCTATAAACTTCCCTTTGGAAGGCCGCTTCCAAGAAGTGGGTAACAAAGTTGTGATAGTAGGTTTTAGCAACCATTTGGGTTAGAACCCATCTTTTCATTCTATCGTCATCAGCCTTGGCCAATAGATAGTTTTCTAGAATTATTTCATTGGTTGTGGATGGTGCTTCTACAAAGTACATGGAAGTTCTAGTATTGTAGATATTTTGGTTTTTACCAGCCAATTGGAAGTGACCTGCATGTCCCAATTCATGAGCCAAGGTCATTACTTGATCCATACCACCATTGAAAAACATAAGTACAAAAGAATTTACCCCATAAGGACTGGAGCAGAAGGCTCCTGTTCTCTTGCCTTGGTTTCTAGCATAGTCAATCCACCTATTATTAAAGGCGTCTTGTAATATTTGATTATATTCATCACCTAGAACACTTAAGCCATCTAAAACGTAGTTTTTAGCCATGTCAAAACTAACTTCTGGTTCATATTCTGGGTCTACATCTATTTTTAAATCTGCATAGGTCATCTTGTCCAAACCGTGAATTTCTTGAAGTAACTTGGCATATTTTCTCATATGCGGAGCCAGTTCTTCCATAATCACATCTATTTGCCTATCGTAAAGATCTCTTGATATATTTTGTCTAGCCAATAGGTAGTCAAAAACTGAATCATAGCCCCTAAGACTGGACAAGGTTTTTTCTGTCTGTATATGGGTATTATAGTTGGCTGCTGTAGCCACTTGATGGTCTCTTATACCCTTGGAAAATACTTCAAAGGCCTTTCTTCTAACATCAACATCGCTATAAGATTCATAAACACCTTCAAAGGTATTGTAGTTCATCTCATATTCCTTACCTGCCACTTGGAATTTTTCAAACTTAGTATCTCCAAATTTAATATCTCCATATAGTTCATAGGGCTTGTCCAAAATAGCTGATAGGGAACTTAGGATTTTTTCCTCTTCCTTGGATAGTTGATGGGGTTTTTGTCTTTTCAATTCTTCCAAGTAAACCCTATTTTCTTCTGATTCTTCCAAGGCTTCTTCTATGATAGCCATGTCCAATTGAAGAATCTCACTTTCAAGAAAACTCAAGTCAGCCATAAGTTCAGCCTGAACCTTGGCAAAGCTCATCAATCTTTCCTTGTTGGCCATATTGGTCAAATCAACCTCAACACTAAGGCTGGCATAGGATCCCAATTGTCCAAATAGTTCCAATATTGGTCTATAGGCATCTAGGGCCTTATTTATATCTTTTGAACCTTCTATCTTTCCTTCATATCTATTTTTAAATTCTTTTACACTTTTTACTAGTCTAGCTAAAGACTCACTATAGTCCTTATCATCTTTAAACAAGCTTGATAAATCCCAAGTTTCATTTATGTCTACGTCTTTTCTTAATACTACTTCTTTCATATATTCTCCTTTCATTATTGAATAAGGCCTGTAGTTAACTACAGGCCATACTATGTAAAGTCCAATATGTTATTAATTAATTATATCACATATTGCTAATAAATATTATATTTTATTTGCATAATCTACTTCTGTAAGCTTAGGTAACTTTACATAGAAGGTGGACCCTACACCCAAACGACTTTCCAGGCGGACACTTCCCTTGTGTAAAAGGGCTATATGCTTAACCAAGGATAGGCCTAGACCTGTACCCGTTTTTTTTGTCCTGGCCTTGTCGCCAGTGAAAAATCTTTCAAAAACTCTTTTTTGATCCTCTTCAGAGATACCTATCCCATTGTCGGTAAAGATTAACTCCACATGGTCAAAGCTATCAAAAAGGTTTATATCCAAATAGCCATTTTCTTCCTTGCTATATTTTATGGCATTGGAAATCAAGTTTCTAACCATATCATCGATTAACTTCCTACTACCATAATAGAGAACTTCGGTTTTTTCAAAGCTTATGGCCACGCCCCTCTCTTGGGCTAGATGGTCTAAACTATCAATATTTTCTTCTATTACATCAGCCAGATTAAAGATCTCAAAGGACTCAGTTTGGACATAGTTATTGTCAAACTTGGAGAGTTGAATGGTTTCATCTATCATATTCAACAACCTGTTGCCCTCCTTATTTATAATTTGAGCAAACTCCCTGGCCTCTTCCAGATTGGTCATCCCCTGGGCTATCATTTCCGCATAGCCATTGATAGATGTTAAGGGGGTCTTTAGTTCATGGGTTACATTGGCGCTAAATTCCTTTCTTATCTGTTCACTTTCCCTTAACTTTACAATTCCTCCAATTATATCCCTGGAGTCATTGTCATAATTTTCCATATAGTTCATCATATCTTTTTCTATAAGCATAAAGTCTTCATCACTTTTATAGTCCTTGCCTAAAATAATATCTGTTATAAATTTTAAAAAATCATCTACTGGCCTAAGGGAGTCCTTCAAAATCCTATAGGTCAATTCATTTGCTATAATGGGCAGTAAAACTCCCAGGAAAAAAATCAAGGATATGGTCTCTGTCGGATAGGTCAAGGGGTTTATCCCGTAAAAGTAAAGGCCTATGGAATAGGTTACAATAAATACTAAAAATAAGGCCACTAGTATCTTTCTAAATAGTTTTTTTCTCATTTTAATCCCCCAATCTATAGCCCACATTCCTAACTGTCTTAATATAGTCTCTGTCTTCCAGTTTCTGCCTTAAACTACGAATGTGAACATCCACTGTCCTGGTTTCTCCTGAATAATCAAAGCCCCATACCTCTTCCATCAGGCTATCCCTGCTAAGAACTATGCCCTCATTTAGAATTAGAAAATATAGAAGCTCAAACTCCTTATAGGTAAGGTCCAGTTTTTTTCCATCTAAATCCACCTGTCTTTTTTCCAAATCCATCCTTAAATCCTTGTAGGTCACCTTGGACTTGGTTTTTACCCTGTCTGGACTTCTCCTAAGCAGGGCCTTAACCCTGGATATCATTTCTAATACACCAAAAGGCTTAGTTATATAGTCATCTGCCCCCATATCTAAACCTTTTACCTTGTCATATTCACTTGATTTGGCTGTTAGAATAATTACCGGCAGGTCATAGACCTCTGGATCCTTTCTAATTCTAGATAAAATATCATAGCCACTCTCTCCATCCAGCATTAAATCCAAGATTAAAAGAGATGGAGCCTCCTTGGCCATTTGGCCATAAAGGCCCTGGGCATCTGGAAATCCCATGGCCTTAAAACCATTATTATTTAAGGCATAAACTATAAGCTGCCTAATATCAATATCATCTTCAACCACGTAAATAGTATACATCTTCAACCCCTAATCATTTTTATGTTTTCCTGCTATTGAATAATATACCCATTCTCCCACATTTTTAGCATGATCGCCTATTCTTTCCAAATATTTAGCTATCATAAAAATATCCAAACTATTTTTAGTGTCAAAGTCATTGTCACTTATATCCTTAATTACCTCATCTCTTACCACTTTGAAATAGTCATTTACTTCCTGGTCCCTAAAAATAACCTCTTCTACCAAGTCCAGATCTCCTGTCTTATAGGCAACTAGGGCATCCTCCACCATGGAAACAGTAATATCCCCCATGGCCTTGATACTTCCCAAATCACTTGGGGTATAGTTTCTCTTGGAAAGTTTAAGGTTTAGAACTGATATATCAGCTGCCTGATCACCAATTCTTTCCAGGTCTGTTATTATCTTTAATATGGAGGTAATAAATCTTAAATCTGATGCCACAGGTTGGTGTTTCAAAAGTAATTTAATGGCATCTGTCTCTATTTCCTTTTCCATATCATTGATGATGTCATCACCATTGGCAACAGATCTGGCCAAATTCAAGTCTTCATTTATCAAGGCATTTATAGAATCTTCTATGGCCCTGGTAACCTTTGAACCCATGGTGATTAGTTCGTCATTTAAGTTATCTAATCTTTCATCAAATTTTGATCTCATATTATTCTCCTATCCGAATCTTCCAGTAATATATCTTTCTGTTTGTTCATTCCTAGGCCTGGAGAAAAGACTGGTTGTATCGCTGTATTCTATGAGGTCTCCCAAATAGAAAAAGGCTGTATAGTCTGATACCCTGGTCGCCTGCTGCATATTATGTGTAACTATAACTATAGTATAGTCTTTTTTCAGCTGGTCTATCAAATCTTCTATCTTGGCTGTGGAAATAGGATCTAGGGCTGATGTGGGTTCATCCAAAAGTAAAACTTCTGGCTCTACAGCCAAGGCTCTAGCTATACAAATCCTTTGTTGTTGTCCCCCTGATAGGGCCAGGGCTGATTTATTTAACTTGTCCTTTACCTCATCCCATATGGCAGCCTGCCTAAGGGATTTTTCCACTATCTCATCCAAAGTCTTCTTATCCTTGATACCATGGGTTCTAGGTCCATAGGCTATATTGTCATAGATAGACTTGGGAAATGGGTTGGGTCTTTGAAAAACCATACCCACATCCTTTCTTAACTTATAAACATCATAGTCTTCATATATATCTTTTTCATTTATAAGGATTTCTCCCTCCTTATGAAAGCTTTCAACCAGGTCATTCATCCTATTTATACTCTTTAAAAGGGTTGATTTACCACAACCTGAAGGACCTATAAAGGCAGTCACCTTATTTTTTTCTATATTCATACTCACGTTCTTTATAGCCTTAAAATCACCATAGTAAACGCTAAAGTTTTTTATTTCTAATATGGAACTTGTCATCTATTACTCCTTTCCAATCTTTCTAGCCAAAAGGCCTGATATGGCATTTATTATTAGGACAACCACTATAAGGACAAAGGCTGTCGCATAGGCCTCATTAATGTGTAGGGCCTCTGCCTGTAGAAGATACATGTGAATGGCTAAGGACCTACCTGAATCAGTTGCCTTGGCTATTTCCAAGCCTGTACCTGCTGTATATAGAAGGGCTGCTGTCTCCCCAAAAACCCTGCCTATGGCCAAGATAATTCCAGAGATTATCCCATTCATGGCTGAAGGCAAAACAACATTAAAAATCGTTCTTAATTTTTTAGCTCCCAGGCCAAAACTAGCCTCCCTATAGGTCATGGGAACTGCCATAAGAGCCTCTTCTGTAGCCCTAATGATCAAGGGAAGTACCATCATGGCCATGGTTAATGATCCGGATAGGATGGAAAAACCCAGGCCTAGGACTTGGCCGAAAAACAACATGCCGAAAAGTCCAAAAACTATAGATGGTATCCCTTGTAGGGTCTCAGTATTTAATCTTACAAACTTAATAAATTTATTGTCAGGTCTAGCATACTCAACCATATAAATGGCAGAAAATACTCCCAGGGGAACACTAACTAAAAGTGTGAGAGCTATTATCTGTAGGGTATTTATTATGGATGGTAGCATGGACACATTTTCAGTGGTAAACTTCCAGGCAAACAAGGATGGTTTCAAGTGGCCTACTCCCCTTAAGAGAACGTGGCCTACTATAAAAATCAAGCTGCCAAAGGTCAGGATGGCACTTAGGTAGATAAAGAATTTAACAAAACTAAACTTTCTTTTCATTACCTATCACCTGCCATTTCTTTTTTCTTTATATAATTAAAAATCAAATTTATTACCAGGATAAAAAGAAAGAGAACAGCACCTGTAGCTATCAGGGCATCCCTATGGATTCCTGTAGCATAGTTCATCTCTAAAACTATATTGGTGGTCATAGATCTCATTCCCTTAAAAAGTCCCTGGGGCATAATAGCCTGATTACCAGCCACCATACCTACAGCCATGGTCTCACCTATGGCCCTACCAGTTCCCAAGATAATAGAGGAAAATACTCCAGACTTGGCCGCTGGAAGAACTACTGTCATTATGGCCCTCTCATGACTGGCCCCCAGGCCTACTGCCCCTTCATAATAAGATGAAGGAACAGCCCTAAGGGCAGCCTCTGACAGGGAAATAACTGTAGGTAGTATCATAATAGCCAAAACTAAAATAGCTGCTGCCAAGGATAGGCCCTGGCCTCCAAAATTCTTTCTAATCATGGGAACTATAATATTTAAGGCAAACAAACCATAGACAACTGATGGAATTCCCGCCAGTAGGTTTACTCCTGATTTAAGAAGGGAATACACCTTCTTAGGAGCATAAAAGGCCATATAAATAGCTGTAAATACACCTATAGGCACTCCAAGTACTATGGCTCCAAAGGTGGCATAGATACTTCCCATGATCATGGGAAGGATACCAAACTTTGGGTTGGCTGCCGTCGGCTTCCACTGTCTACCAAATATAAAGTTTCCCAAGCCTATTTCTCTAATCGTTGGGACTGCACTGGAAAATATGAAAAACATTATCAAAGCCACTGCAACTATCGATGCAGTGGTGGCCATGATAAAAACTATCTTCATAAATCCTTCCAGGTAATCCTTTTTTTCTTCAGTCTTACCCATTTCTTACTCCTTATTTTAACTCTTCCCAGCTTCTAAGTTCCCCTAGGAAAATATTCTTAATTTCTTCTAAAGTTAAATCTTCAACAGGGTTTTCCTTGGATAGAATAACTGCAATACCATCCTTGGCTATAACTGTTTTTTCCAAATCTTCGCTTCCGTCTTCCTTAAGTTCCCTAGAGCTCATGCCCAAGTCAACTGTTCCTTCCAAGGCCTGGGTTATACCTGCTCCAGATCCGGTCTCTTGAATTTCTATTTTCACATCTGGGTTTAGCTTCATATATTCTTCTGCCAATTGTAGAACTAAAGGTCCTACTGAGGTTGAACCAGATACTGTAATCTTTCCCTTAAGCTCCTTGGCTTGGTAGGCTGTAGCATCCTGATTGGCTATAACATAGCCCTTGCTAACTATATCTTGGCCTTCCTTGGATAGGATAAAATCTATAAAATCCTTGCTTACTTCACTTAGGCCCTCCTGGCTCTTATAAACTAGTAGAAATGGTCTAGCTATCTTATAACTACCATCTAAAACATTTTCTTCCTTGGCCTCAACCCCATCAACCTTTACAGCCTTTATACTATCTGTAAGAGATCCTAGGGATATGTAGCCTATAGCCTTGGGGTCATTGACAACGCTGGTAAGCACCTTGCTGGTACCATCTTGAATGGCAGCTTGTTCAAAGGTTGCGTCCTCGCCGTCTTTTTCAACCCCTACTATCTCTACAAAGGCCCCTCTAGTACCTGAACCATCCTCTCTAGAAATTACATTTATCTCATCTGACTTGTTGCCACATGCAGCCAATGATAAGACAAAAATAAATACCATAAATAAAGAAACTAATTTTTTAATATTATTCATTTAACTCTCCTTTTATCATTCTAGCTCTATCATAGTAAAGGACTGTTAAATCCATATATAGCTTATGTAAAATCTATGTAAAATAAAAAAGAGCATTAGATTGCTCTAATGCCCTATAAAATAGGTGAGAAAAGTCTTGATATAGGTTCCCTTACCTTTACATATAAGGGTCTATTTTCATACATTTCCTCTGTTATTTGGGTTGAATCTTCCAAATCAACCATAAATTGTCCTTTTAATTCACTATTTACCTGCCTACTATACATAACTGTATTGGCTTCAAAATTTAGGGAAAAGGATCTTTCATCCATATTGGCTGAACCTATAGTTGAAACATAATCATCTATAAGTAACATCTTGGCATGAAGAAAACCCTTGTCATAGGTATAGACATTGGCCCCCATCTTGATCAACTCTCCAGCATAGGAGGTTGTCGCCCAATAAACAACTATGTGATCAGGCTTATTAGGTATCATAATATTAACCTTTACCCCTGATAAAATAGCCATTCTCAAAGCCTCCCAAACAGCTAGGTCTGGTACCAGGTAGGGAGTTTGAATATAGATCTCATCCTTGGCCTGGGATATCATTTTTATCATGGTATTTTTAATATTATTAAACTCAGTATCTGGTCCACTGGTAACTATTTGCATGGACACATCTCCTGCCAAATTAGAACTGACCTTGGGATTAAAATCCCTTTCTAGGTCTGGCTCTAAATCTGTTGCATAGTACCAGTCTTTGAGAAATCTCAACTTAAGCCCCATGACTCCGCCACCTTCTATCCTGGCATGGGTGTCCCTCCATAGGCCCATCTTCTTGTACTCGCCCATATAGTCATCACCCACATTAAAACCACCTATATAGCCTATCCTATCATCTATAATTACCATTTTCCTATGATTTCTATAGTTAATTCTAGGATTTAGCCACCTGATAAAAGCAGGGAAAAACTCTGCTGTTTCTCCGCCATAGCTCTTAAGTTTATTAAAGTTCTTTCTCTTTAGAGACCTACAGCCTACAGCATCATAAAGAAGTCTTACCTGGACTCCCTCTCTTTGCTTTTCTTCCAGTAGGTCAACTAGTTTTTTTCCTATCTTATCATATCTAAAAATATAATATTGAACATCTATTCGCTCTGTGGCATTTTCTATGTCCTTTAATAGGTCTTCAAATTTATCCTGGCCCCAGTAATACATTTTGACAGTATTATCTTGGGTGAATAAGGCATCATCAGTATTTAAGTTCATATTAATTAAATCGTGATAGTCCTTACTTCTCTCTTCCTTATAAACAAACCTTCCATCTTCCATCATCTCCGATTGTAAACTGGACAGGCTCTCTATCAACTTATCCTCTTCTTCCTTTAGCTTAAACATTTTACGCTTTTTAAAATTGGCGCCAAACATCAGATAAAGAACAAAGCCTACGATAGGTAATAATTCAATGATTAATATCCATATCAGGGTAGATCTGGGATTTTTTCTCCCAAAATATATAATAAATAAGGATAATATTATATTTATAATCCAAAGCCAAGTAAAACCCATTAAAATTAAAGCCATAACTTACCTCTTAATTATTTTTTAGATTTATATCTCTTATTAGTGTCTAATATTTTCTTTCTAATTCTCAATTGTTGAGGAGTAACTTCTACCAATTCATCTGATTCTATAAACTCTAGCATTTGTTCCAAACTCATCTTCTTTGGAGGTGATAATTTTACTGAATCATCAGATGCTGAAGATCTAATGTTTGTTTGAGCTTTTTTCTTACATACATTTACTTCTATATCCAAGCCCTTAGGATTTTCACCTACAACCATTCCTTCATAAACATCTTCACCTGCACCTATAAATAGGTTACCTCTTTTTTCAGCTGAATCAAGGGCATAGCCTGTAGCTGTTCCTGTTTCAAAACTGATTAAAGAACCAAATTGTCTCTTAGGTATTTCTCCCTTGAAAGCTTCATAACCATCAAATTGTGTATTGATGATTCCACTTCCCTTTGTGTCTGAAATAAACTCTTGTCTATAACCTATAAGACCTCTAGCTGGCATCTTAAAAATCAATCTTGTATAGCCGCCACTGATTTGTTCCATTGATGAAAGTTCAGCCTTTCTCCTACCTAGTTTTTCTATAATGTTTCCAATAAATTCATCTTCAACATCTATAGTTACTATTTCCATAGGTTCTAACTTTTTACCGTTTTCATCTTTTTTGAAAAGAACTTCTGGTTTGGAAACTTGGAATTCATAGCCTTCTCTTCTCATATTTTCTATAAGAACAGATAGATGAAGTTCCCCTCTACCACTAACCTTAAAGGCGTCTGTACTTGTAGTTTCTTCAACCTTTAAACTCACGTCTGTTTCCATTTCCTTGAAAAGTCTTTGTCTAATATGTCTAGATGTTAAAAACTTACCTTCCTTACCAGCAAATGGTGAATCATTTACTAAAAAGTTCATGGAAAGGGTTGGTTCAGATATTTTAACAAAAGGTATAGGAGCTAAATCTTTCGGATCACATAGGGTATCTCCTATATTTATTCCTTCAACCCCTGATACAGCTATTATGGAACCCATCCTAGCCTTGTCTACGTCAACTCTTTCAAGTCCTTCAAATTCATATATATTAGCTATCTTAATCTTTTTCTTCTTATCTGGATCATTGTAATTTACGATATAGGCTTCATCGTGAATACTTATTTCTCCTGAATCAACCTTACCAATACCTATTCTTCCCAAATATTCACTATAGTCTGTAGTTGATATCAATATTTTAAATGGGCTATCCATGTCACCTTCAGGTGCTGGTATATATTCTAGAATAGTGTCTAGTAGGTCTGTCATATCTTCTTTTTTATCATTGTAGTCTAATGTTGCCCAGCCTTCTTTAGCTGATGCGTATACAATTGGAGCTTCAATGTATTTATCTGAAGCATTTAAGGTTATAAATAGATCTAATACTTCATCAATAACTTCTTCTGGTCTGGCCTTGTCTCTATCTATTTTATTTACACATACCACTGCTGGTAGGTCTAATTCTATAGCCTTTCTAATTACAAACTTTGTTTGAGGCATGGTTCCTTCAAATGCATCCACAACTAAAACTACTCCGTCTGTCATCTTTAACACACGTTCTACTTCTCCACCAAAGTCCGCGTGTCCTGGCGTATCGATGATATTAATCTTAGTATCCTTATAATTAATAGATGTATTCTTTGATAATATGGTTATTCCCCTTTCCTTTTCCAAGTCATTTGAGTCCATAACCCTATCTTTTACTTCTTGATTTTGTCTGAAGATCCCACCTTGTTTAAGTAGTGAATCTACAAGTGTTGTTTTACCATGGTCTACATGGGCGATAATCGCAATATTTCTTACATCTTCTCTTTTTTGAATTGTCATTAAAATCCCTTCTTTTTCTTCAAAATTAACCTATTTACCTAGTTTACCACAAAACTGTCAATAATTTAAACATATCCATAAAAAAAGAGTCAATTTTTTATTAACTCCTATTTATCACACATCTAATAATATTGTCTCTTATCTCTAAACAGTCTGATAAGCTCATTACCAGTATAAGCCCCCTGCCGTCTGTAGCCAAGTCCAAACTATCTATCATTTCCTTTTGATAACAAAAGCCTTCGCCTTCATCTTCAACTACTATTTCTATATCCTTAGTATTAATCTTTAAATCTAAGTTTACCGCCTTTTCACAATCACATTTATTCCCATGTTCAAAACCATTAATCAAAAGCTCATTTAATATTAATCTTAAATCAAAAAACACATCTTCATCATTTATTATATCTCTAGTATCGCCTATGATTTTACTAACAGTTTCATTAATAGGTTCTAGGCCTCCCCTTATAGATGTTTGGATCTCATAATACATCAATCTCTTCCTTTCTTAAGATAGTAGTAATCATTTATAATGATACCCAAAAAAAAAACTGATAAACATGGTACTTTTTTTATTTTTAGGGTATAATAAAAAAAGACGGTGAGTCAAATTTATAGGAGGTATGAGAATATGACAAAATGGGAATGTACAGCATGTGGTTATATTTATGATCCAGAACAAGGCGATCCAGATACAGGAGTAGCTGCTGGAACAGCATGGGCAGATGTACCAGAAGATTGGGTATGTCCACTATGCGGAGTAGGCAAAGACATGTTTGAAGAATTATAAAAAAACAAAGAGAGTTATTGCAGGCTAAGCCTTGTCAATAGCTCTTTTTTTATTGTTTTAAGGCCAATTTGACTTTCTTACATAATTGTAAAGCTCCTGTAATTGATTAATCCCTGCCCAGTGGGTATGATTAAAGAGTGGAGTAAATATGAGAGATAAAATTGAAAGAAAAAAAATTAAACGACAAGTTAATAAGGATAAATTTTCCAAGTCTTTAAAAAGCCAACTAAAGAAAAGATATGAAGATGTGGATGAAAAAGAAATCGAAAAAAGAAAAAAAATTATTAACCTGCTAACAGTGGCAGGCATCCTACTTTTCCTATTTATAGCCTTTTGGGCCTATAAAAATGGATATTTTAAAGACAAGACCAAGCTGTCCAACCTGCTCTTAAGACTGGGACCGGCTGGCCCTATAATCTTTATCCTCTTACAGATAGTACAGGTGGTAATCCCCATCATACCAGGGGGAATATCAAATCTAATAGGAGTCTTGGTATTTGGCCCACTTATGGGATTTATTTATAACTACATAGGCATAGTAATAGGATCTATAATTAACTTTTTCCTGGCCAGATTTTACGGCCAGTCCTTTGTTAGAGCCTTTGTAAAAGAAAAAACCTACAACAAATATATAGGCTGGCTTAATCAAGGTAAGAAATTTGATATCTTCTTTACCCTGGCCATCTTTAGTCCTATAGCACCAGACGATTTTCTCTGTATGCTGGCAGGACTTACCAACATGTCTTTTAGAAAATTTTTAATAATAATCCTTGTGGGAAAACCCCCTACACTTTTTATTTATACCTTCTTTCTCAAGGAGGCCATGGAGTTTTTCCAAAGGATAATGATAAAGTAGCCCTTACAGGCTACTTTTTTTCCCTATACATGGTTATGGATGATTCTACCAGGGTGAAACCATTCTTGTCATAAAAATGATGGGAGGGAAAGTTTCTTATGGTATTTAGGACGATTACATCATAAATGTCCGAATCAAAGTATTCATCTATGGCATCTAGAAAGCTGGAGCCAATATTTTGATTTTGAAACTTACTATCCACACATATATCTTCTATTCTTAAATACTTGGATCTGTAGGATGACACTGGTATAAGCAAGGCCATGGCCACCACCCTATCTTCCTTTCTATAGGCTAAAAATATATTTTCATCTATAAAATTTCTAAAGTAGTCTAAAAGATAATCCCTTTCCAATTCGTCTTCCCAAGGCTCTTGACCATAGGTATACTCATAAAATTCAGCCACTTCTTCCAGGGTTTTTATATCTTCTTTTTCCACCCTAAATATTTCAAAATTGTCTTTTTTCATAATATCTAATTCTCCTTATTTCTCTTATTATAACATAGTACTAGGCCTATGATTTTTTAAAAATATACCACTACATATTGACTTTAAAGTTAAAGCATGCTAACTTTAAGTTAGTTTACACTAATAATTAGGAGTACATATGAAGAACAAATTACTATTATTTATTTTATTAATCCTGTCAGTCCTATCCCTCTTTGTAGGGGTAAATGACCTAGCCCCTGGAGATTTTTTAACTGGCCTATCAACCGACCAGTCCAACCTCCTGTGGCAAATAAGAATACCCCGACTTATAAGTATCTTGTTTGCTGGTATGGCCATGAGTATGGCAGGGCTTATAATGCAAAAAATAAGTCAAAACAAGTTTGTATCACCATCTACCTCCGCCACTGTAGACTCAGCTAAATTTGGATTATTGATTTCCATAGTGGTAATCAAGTCTAATTCCATCTTGGTAAGGACGCTTTCAGCCTTTGTTTTCTCCCTTTTGGGCACCTATTTATTTATGGGCCTAATTAGGAAGGTAAAGATTAAAAACCAGGTTATGATCCCTCTTATAGGTATCATGCTGGGGGGAATCATAGATTCTGTAAGCACCTTCCTAGCCTACCAAAACGACCTGATACAAAATATCTCATCCTGGTTACAAGGAGACTTCTCCATGATAATCAAGGGAAGATATGAACTACTCTTTATTAGCCTCCCCCTACTGATCTTAAGTATGGCCTATGCTAATAAGTTTACAGTCGCTGGTATGGGTGAAGATTTTTCCAAGAACTTGGGATTAAATTATAATCAGATAATAAATCTGGGACTTTTTATAGTATCCCTCCTATCATCTCTAGTTATTATAACCGTTGGTAAGATTCCCTTTGTAGGCCTTATCATCCCCAATATAGTAACCATGATAAAAGGAGACAATATGGAAGATATAGTTGTCACCACAGCCTTATTTGGTGCACTTTTCCTTTTAATATCCGACCTAATTAGTAGGATATTGCTCTTCCCCTATGAATTGTCCATCAGTCTAACTGTAGGAATAATAGGAAGTATTATATTTTTAATACTCCTAGCTAAGGAGCTTTAGTGATGAAAAACAAAAAGACAATTATTATCTTGGCCCTAGTAAGTTTACTTTTAGTCCTGGACTTTCTCTTTATAGGCCTTAACAAGGATAATTACGATTATCTCTTAAGCCTGAGAATACCCAAGCTAATTGCCATCCTTATAACGGCCATAGCCACAGCCTTTGCAACAAATGTATTTCAGACCATAACCAACAATATTATCCTAACCCCCAGTATTCTAGGTTTAGACTCCCTATATTTACTAATCCAAACCACCATAGTCTTTTACTTTGGGTCAGCTAGTATTTTTGTTATAAATAAAAATATTAACTTTCTAACCTCTATCCTTTTAATGCTGGTATTTTCCAGCCTGATCTATGGATATGTCTTAAAGAAAAACAAGGATAATATTATGAAATTACTTTTAGTAGGCCTGGTTTTAAGTAGCTTGTTTTCTAGTATTTCATCATTTTTACAAATGGTTATAGACCCTAATGAATTTTTAATAATTCAAGATAAAATGTTTGCATCCTTTAATAATGTAAATACTAAGATCCTGGCCCTGGCCAGTCTAATGGTAATATGTTCAACAAGTTATGTCTTCATAAACAATAAAACCCTAGATGTCTTAAACCTGGGAAGAGACAATGCGGTTAACCTGGGCGTTGACTATAAGAAAACCGTAAAAGTACTTTTGTTTAACGTCTTTTGCCTGGTTTCCATATCCACAGCCCTGGTAGGGCCCATAACCTTTCTGGGCCTTTTGGTTGTAAACTTAGCAAGACATCTAAGTCCAGGCTATGGACACGATAGACTTTTAATAAGCTCCTCCCTAATAGCCATTACAGCCCTTTTACTGGGCCAGATAATAGCTGAGAGAATACTAAATTTTGCCGTGCCCATATCCATAATAATAAATTTTTTAGGTGGTATATATTTTATCTACCTTCTAGTAAAGGAGAACTTATGATTGAGATTAAAAACATCAGCAAACAATATAATAATAAGGTGGTTCTAGACGACGTTTCCCTAAACATTAGAGACCAGGCCATTACAACCTTTATAGGAGCCAATGGGGCTGGTAAGTCCACTCTTCTATCTATAATGTCCAGGCTGGTAGAGCAGGATAAGGGCTCCATAATCATAGATGGTAAAGATATAGACCAGTGGGACAATAAGGAACTTTCTAAAAAGATATCCATCCTTCGCCAAACTAATAATATTAATATGCGTTTGACCATAGAAGAATTGGTGTCTTTTGGACGCTTCCCCCACTCAAATGGAAGACTAAGTGAAAAGGACCAAGAAATAATAGCCAGGTCCCTAAGTTATTTAAAGCTAGAGGATATAAAGCATAAGTATCTGGACCAACTAAGTGGTGGCCAAAGACAAAGGGCCTATATAGCCATGGTCATGGCTCAAGATACAGAATATATCTTTCTTGATGAACCCTTAAATAACCTGGACATGAAACACTCTGTAGAAATTATGCAGATCCTACAAGACCTGGTAAGGGACTTTAATAAGACCATAGTGATAGTCATTCACGACATCAACTTTGCCTCAAAATATTCAGACTACATTGTAGCCCTAAAGGATGGCAAATTGATAGAGGATGGCCACACTAATAAGATAATTGATAAGAGTATATTAAAAAATATTTTTGACCTGGACTTTCATATCCAAACTACAGATGATATGAAGTTATGCGTCTACTATTAATAAGAGGTGAATTATGAAAAAAAATATAAAAGGACTAATGATTACAGCCCTACTTGGCCTGGCTATTTTGGCAGGTTGCCAAAAAAACGAGGTGAAGGAAGAAGTAAAAGACACTCCAACAACAGTAATAGAACATGAATTGGGCAAGTTGGAACTTGCTGATAAGCCAAAAACAATTGTGGCCTTTGACTATGGAACAATAGAAAACTTGGACTTGATGGGCGTTGAAATAAGCGGACTTCCTAAGAAGACCCTACCTGAAAACCTATCCAAGTATAAGGATGACAAGTATACAGATGTGGGTGGTCTAAAGGAACCTAACTTTGAAATCATCCATGGCTTAAAGCCAGATCTTATCATTATCTCTGGTAGACAGGCTGATATGTATGAAGATTTTTCAAAGATTGCCCCTACCCTATACTTAACAATTGATGGTTCCAAGTATATGGAAGACTTCAAGTCCAATGTTAAGGATTTGGAAACAATCTTTGGTGAAAACAAGGACCTGGAAGAAGGCCTAGTTAAGATAGAAGATAAATTAAATGAAATTAAAAAGACAGCTGAGGCTGGTAAAAACGCTCTATTTATCATGACCAATGACGGTAGTATCAGCGCCTATGGCAAGGGATCTAGATTTGCTCTTATCCATAATGAAATGAATATTCCTGCCGCTGATGAAAATATAGAGGTTAGTGGGCACGGCCAAAAGGTAGCCTATGAATACATTAAAAAAATTGATCCAGACTTCCTATTTGTAATGGATAGGGCTGCCATTGTAGGCGGGGACAATAAGGCTACAGACATGTTGAAAAATGATATTGTTGACAGCACCAAGGCTGCCAAGGAAGGAAATATTGTCTATTTGACATCACCTGCCTGGTATGTTGGAGCTGGTGGAATTGAATCTACAAATATCATGATTGATGATATAGTAAATTCCTATAAATAAGATGGATAAAAAGATAGATAGTACAAAATGTACTATCTATTTTCTTTTACCTGGTTTATCAGGTCATATATTTTTTCTCTATTTTCTTTAGTTTCTGAAGAGTAAGGAATAATCAAGTTCCTATCTTCTATCTTAAGTTTCTTGGCTACTATCTTTACATGTTGTTGAAGTCTAGACTTCCCTATTTTATCCAGTTTAGTAGCTATCACATAACCAGTAAAGCCTGAGTGGAGAATCCACTCATACATCATAAGGTCATGGTCTGTTGGCTCATGTCTTAGGTCAACTAGAAGTACTACCTCGCTTAGGTTTTCCCTATTTACCAGGTAGGTATCTATTATTTTAGCCCAAAGATCCTTGTCACTTTTAGACACTGCAGCATAACCATAGCCTGGTAAATCTACCAGTCTAAATGAATTATCCACATTGTAAAAGTTAATGGTTCTTGTCTTACCTGGCTTGGAACTGGTCCTGGCCAGGTTTTTCCTATTTACTAAAGAATTTATCAAGGATGACTTGCCCACATTGGACCTTCCAGCAAAGGCTATTTCAGTTAAGCTATCATCTGGATACTGGTCAATAGTAGCTGCAATCCTCTCTAAATCTGCATTTTTTACCTTCATAATTACTCCTCTATCAGGGCCAGTTTAAGGACCTCACTAACCTCCTTAACTGGGTGGAAGGTGGTTTCCTTTCTAACTGACTCTGGAATTTCTTCGATATCTCTCTTGTTGGCATAAGGTATAATTATTTCCTTAATACCATATCTGTTGGCCGCTAGGACCTTTTCCTTTAAACCACCTATAGGAAGAACCCTTCCCCTAATGGTAACCTCTCCTGTCATGGCTATATCCTTTCTAACCTTCCTATTGGTTAAACTGGATACCATGGCCGTTGTCATTGTGATACCTGCTGAAGGACCGTCCTTAGGTGTTGCCCCTTCCGGAACATGGACATGCAGGTCTATTTTTTCATGGAAGTCCTTGGATAGGCCATACTCTTCTGTATTTGATCTGATAAAGGAAAGAGCTGCCATGGCAGATTCTTTCATAACATCTCCCAAGGAACCTGTCAGTTGGATTTTACCAGTTCCTGGCATATTATTTACCTCTATTTGAAGGATTTCCCCTCCAACAGCTGTCCAGGCCAAGCCTGTCACAACTCCTACTTCAGCTTCCCTAGTATAGTCTTCATCAACTATTAGCTCTGGTCCTAAAAAGTCCTCGTAGTTTCTTAGGGTAACACTAACCTTGTCACAGTCTTTTTCAACTATCTTCATGGCAGCCTTCCTGCATAACTTGGCTATATATCTTTCAAGATTTCTAACCCCAGCCTCCCTGGTATAGTTATTAATCACCTTTCTTATTACCCCATCAGAGATACTTATTTGCTCTTTGGTCAAACCATGTTCCTTGATTTGCTTAGGTAGTAGGTGTTTCTTTGCTATATTAAACTTCTCTTCTGAAGTGTAACCGCTAATACTTATTAACTCCATCCTATCCAATAGGGCTTGAGGTATGGTTGATGTGGAGTTGGCTGTAGTAACAAACATAACTTGAGATAAATCTAAAGGTATTTCAATATATCTATCCATAAACTCATCATTTTGATTAGGGTCTAAAACTTCAAGCATGGCTGATGAAGGATCTGCCCTATAATCTGATGACAGCTTATCAATCTCATCCAAAAGAAAAACTGGATTCATAGACTTGGCTGTGGTCATACTGGTTACTATCCTGCCTGGCATGGATCCAATATAGGTCCTTCTATGGCCCCTAATTTCAGACTCATCAGTAAGTCCTCCCAGTCTCATGGATACATAATTTCTATTCATAGACTCGGCAACTGACCTGGCAATGGATGTCTTACCAACCCCTGGTGGTCCTACTAGACAAAGGATGGATCCCTTCATATCCTTCTTTAACTTTCTAACAGATATAAATTCCAAAACCCTTTCCTTAACATCCTTTAAGCCATAATGGTCCTGGTCTAAAACTTCCCTGGATTTCTTTATATCTATCTTATCTTCTGTGTAGATTCCCCAAGGTATCTCTAAAACATAATCCAAATAGGATCTAATCACATTTATCTCAGGTGAACCTGGAGCTATAAATTCCAACCTATTTAATTCTTTGTATAGGTGGTCTTTTGAGTCTGCATCCAGGTCTAAAAGATCAATCTTTTCCCTGTATTCTTCTATATAATCATCCTGGTCAATACCCTCTCCCAATTCAGACTTTATTATCTGTAATTGTTCCTTTAGATAATAGTCCTTTTGGCTCTTATTGATGGTATCCCTAACCTTGCGATTTATATCTTCTTCAATTTTTAATAGTTCCATTTCCTTACTTATGATTTCATGGATTAAAACCAATCTCTTGTAAACGTCCAATTCATCTAGGACATCTTGGTAGGTCTTAAGGTCCAAATGTAGGTAAGAAATAATCACATCTGCCAATCTGGAAGGATTTTCTATCTCCCTTAGATTAAAGGCTACTTCCTTGGGCAAGTCTTCCTTGGCCTCCAAATATCCTTCCATATCCTTGATAACCAACCTGGATATGGCTTCCATTTCTGGACTTAACTTCATCTCTTCATTGTAAAGATAGTTGATGGCCTTTACCTTAAACTCATCTTCTTTTTCCACATATTCTATGATTTTAGCCCTGCTTTCGCCTTCTACTAAAACCCTTATATTTCCATTGGCCAATCTTATGGTTTGCTTAATATTAGCCACTATACCCATTTCATATATATCATCTTCATCAGGCCATTCCACATTGGGGTCTTTTTGAGCAGCTAAAATTATTTTTGAGTCTGTCATCATAGCTTTTCTTATACTACTTTTTGACTTCTCCCTGCCCACGTCAAAATGCATGACCATATGAGGATAAATCCATATCCCCCTTAGGGCTACCATGGGCAATTCAACCATGGATTCTCTATAAATTTTATCTAGCATAATTTCTCCTTATGTTTAAAACAACCGGTATAGCTACCGGTTGTCCAATTTATTATTAATCTTTTAATTTTAATAAAGGTTTTTCTTTCCCCTCTATGACATCGTCTGTTATAGTGCACTTGTCAATGTCTTCTCTTGATGGGATTTCATACATAATATCCAGAAGGGTTTCTTCCAGGATAGATCTTAACCCCCTAGCTCCTGTCTTTCTAACTATAGCCTTTTTAGCCACAGCAGAAATAGCCTTTTCGTCAAACTCCAAGTCTACCCCATCCATTTCAAATAGGGCTTGGTATTGTTTAATTAAAGCGTTTTTAGGCTTGGTCAATATGGTTTTAAGAGCTTCCTCATTTAATTCATCCAAGGTAACGATAATAGGCACCCTACCGATAAACTCAGGTATTAGTCCAAACTTCATCAAGTCTTCTGGAACTATACTCTTTAGCTTTTCTCCAATGCTTCTTTCTTCATTATCCTTTAATTCTGCTCCAAAACCGATTGATTTTGTTTCAGATCTTCTATCTATTATTGATTCAATTCCATCGAAAGCACCACCTACAATAAATAAAATATTGCTGGTATCCACTTGAATATATTCTTGGTGTGGATGCTTTCTTCCGCCTTGAGGAGGTATGTTAGCTATTGTTCCCTCTATCATCTTTAATAAAGATTGTTGAACACCTTCACCACTTACATCTCTTGTGATGGATGGATTTTCAGATTTTCTAGAAATCTTATCAATCTCATCAATGTATATTATACCCCTTTCGGCTCTTTCTATATCATAATCAGCAGCCTGTACTAGTTTTAATACAATATTTTCCACGTCTTCTCCCACATAGCCTGCTTCTGTTAGGCTGGTGGCATCTGCTATGGCAAATGGCACATCCAAGGTCTTTGCCAGGGTTTGGGCCAAAAGTGTCTTTCCTGAACCTGTAGGTCCTATCAGACATATATTTGATTTTTGTATTTCTATTTCCGTATCATAATCACTTGATATTCTCTTATAGTGATTGTAAACGGCAACTGATAATGTCTTCTTAGCCTCTTCCTGTTTAATAACATAGTCATCTAAGAATTCCTTTATTTCCTTTGGTGTTGGAAGTGAGTCAAAGTCAATGTCTTGACTCATAACATACTCTTCCTCATCAATTATCTCCTGGCATAAGTTTACGCATTCATTACAGATAAACACGTCATTAGGCCCTGCAATAATCCTATTCACATCATGAGAAGATTTTCCACAGAAGGAACATGTAATTTCTTTTTCTTGATATGTTGCCATTAAATCTCCTTTATGATTTTTTAATCACTTCGTCTATTAAACCGTATTCTACTGCCTCTTTTGAGGTCATATAATAATCCCTATCAGTATCTTTTTCAATCTTTTCAAAGTCTTGACCTGTATTTTCAGATAGGATTCTATTCATATTATCTTTAACTTGTTGTATTTTATCAGATACTATTTTTATATCTGTCACCTGTCCTTGGGCTCCACCCATAGGTTGATGGATCATTATATCTGCATTTGGTAGAGCAAATCTCTTGCCCTTGGCTCCACTTGATAAAAGGAAGGCTCCCATGCTGGCAGCTTGACCTATACAAATAGTTGATACATCTGGTTTTATATAATTCATAGTGTCGTAAATCGCCATTCCGGCTGTTACAGATCCACCTGGAGAATTAATATATAGTTGTATATCCTTCTTAGGATCTTCAGACTCTAAAAATAGCAATTGGGCTACTATTAGGTCTGCCATATTACTTTCGATTTCTCCTGTTATAAAGATTATTCTATCCTTTAACAATCTGGAGTAAATATCGTAAGCTCTTTCCCCTCTATTAGTGTTCTCTATAACTGTAGGTATTAAAGCCATACTAAACCTCCTTAAGTTTATTATTCAGCTTCAATAAATTTCACTTTTGTAGTTAAAAATTCTACACCTTTTCTCTTCTTAACTATTTCTGTCATGAAATCAGCTCCAATTGAAGCCTTTACTTGTGCAATAAATTCTTCTGAATCTTTTTGTCCATATTGTTCAGCAACAATATTATATTCGTTTTCTATATCTTCTTCGCTTACTTCAAAGCCTTCTGCTATAGCTAAAGCTTCTAAAGCTAAGTCTCCCTTAACCTTTAATTCAGCTTGTTCTTTAAATTCTTCTCTCAATGATTCACTAGTGTTACCTGTGTATTGTAAGAATTGTTCTAATGATAGACCCATATGGGATAGGTTGTGTTCATATTCTTGCATTTCCCTATCTATTTGTTCTTCAACCATAACTTCTGGAACTACAACTTCAGTTAATTCAATTAACTTTTCAACAGCTGCATTTTCAATGGCCATCTTATTTTCTTCTTCCAATTGTTTTTGTAATTTTTCTTTTACATCATTTCTATATTCTTCTAAAGTATCGAATTCTGAAACGTCTTTTACGAATTCATCATCTAATTCTGGTAAAATTTCTTCCTTAATTTCATTGATTTTTACCTTGAAAACAACATCTTGGCCCTTTAGGTCTTCTGCGTGGTAGTCTTCTGGGAAAGTAAGATTTACATCAAATTCTTCACCCTTGTTCTTACCGATTAATTGTTCTTCAAAGCCTGGAATAAAGGTATCTGAACCGATTGTTAAATCGTAGTTTTCGCCCTTTCCGCCTTCAAAAGCTTCTTCGCCCTTGAATCCTTCAAAGTTAATATTACAGATGTCGCCTTCTTCTACAGCTCTATCGTCTATATTTTTTATTATTTTATTTTTTTCTCTTTCGCCTTCTACAAAAGCATCTACGTCTTCTTCAGTAACTTCTTGTTTAGGTTGTTCTATTTCTATAACTGAATAGTCGCCTAATTTAGCTTCTGGCTTAGTAGCTACTTCATATTCAAATACTATTGGTTGACCTTCTTCAATTTCTTTTACATCTACGCTAGGTCTATCTATAGCTTCAAGCTCTAATTCTTTTACAGCTTCAAAATATTTTACATTCATGATCATATCTAGAGCGTCTGACCAGAATACTTCCTTACCATAGTTCATTTCGATGATTTGTCTAGGTGCTTTACCCTTTCTAAATCCTGGAATATTAAATCTCTTTCTATTTTGTAAGTATGCCTTTTGAACTTCCTTTGAAAACTCTTCGTAAGCAACTTCAACTTCAAATATTGCCTTATTATCTTCGTGTGATACTAAACTAACCTTCATTTATTTTTTCCTCCTGAATTCTCGTTGAATATTATAACTTTTCATATTATACCATAAAACGCTTAATTTAATACTATTTTAATGTTTTTTAATTTTTCCTTATTCTCTATCCCACCAAATTCATTAATATGGATATTCTCTATTCTATTATTAATCAAACTTATTTCAAGTGGCGTATTGGTAATCAAGTAAGGAATATCTTCTGTAAAGTACTCTTGCCAGCTATCCACCAGGCTTTTTCTCTCCTGATCAGATATGAAATAAGACGACCTTTCCAATTGATTAATTATAGACCAATTTGGATCTGCTGATATATTCAATTCATCGTTTATGTTAAAGATAAACTGATTGGCCAGGTTGGGGCTTTCAATCATATATCTTTGATAGGCAAAGATATCATAGTCACCTTCCATATAAACCCTATCAAATAAATCGGCCTCTTGCAGATAATCTATCTTAAGTATAAGGCCTTCTCTAGCCAGATCTTCAACCATATAATCTCCTATAGTCTTGATATAGTCATTGTTTTTAGAACTTATCATTCTAATTTCCTTTGGCCTATCAGAACCATAACGCTCTTCCAAAAGGCTAGAAAGACTGCCCTCCTTAACCAGCTTTACCTGGTCATTGTACAGGTAACTATTCCTGTAAACAGGTGTCTGGGCCAGGTAATGATTGCCCTTGCCGTAGTAAATATTATTGTATTTCTCCAAGCTTAGGCTGTTGGCCAGAGCCCTTCTCATATCCCTATCCGAAAAGATAGAGTCTCTCATATTAAAGCCAAGAAAAGAATAAGTCCCCTGTTGGTTTTCAATTGGTCTGGTGTAAGTAAAGGTCCTATCTGTCAAAAGGGCCATAATATCACTATTTTTATTATACTTGTAAACCAGATCAACCTGGCCCTTCTTATAGTCTTCTATTATTTTGAAATAAAGTCCACTCTTAAATATTATTTGATCAAAGTCAATTTCCTTGGCCTCTTCCCAATCTTTCTTTACCAGGCTTATGGAATTATCTTTTCCCACACCATCTAGTTTAAAAAGTCCGGCCCCATCAGTGGCTTCAAAATTTTTAACCTGGGCCAGGTCATTATACTTGTAGCCCAATTGGCTGGTATTTACTATGGGAAAATCCAAATAGCTAATATTCTTCTTATCATAAAAATTAAAGTGAAACTTAACCAGGTCACTTCCATGGGCCACTACCCCAAAATCATAGGGATTGGTTCCCCTTCCATAATCATAGGAGCCCCTGATTTTTTCCACATAGTCCACATGGATTCCCTCATATTTAGGATCTGCTAGAACCTTGTAGGTTGTAACCACATCATCTGCACTTAAGAGCCTACCATCATTAAAGTAGACTTCCTTTAACCTAAATACCAGGGTTCTACCATCATTTTCATACCAAAACTCACTGGCCAAATCCAAATCCCAGCTGCCATCAGCCTTCCTATAAACCAAGGAAGGATTAAGCAACCTGCTAATAAGCCCCACATCCTTATTCTTGTCATAGAAGGGGTTCAGGTTCATATTTAAGCTGTCCACTCCTATAATCAAGCTCTTATCTGCCTTGTCCCTGATACTATGAGGGTTTTCTATATAAGAACTATGGTCCACCTTATAGTCTGTTCTCATACTCTTGTTGGGTAAAAGTTGTAAAAAAATTATAAACATAATAAAAATACTTAATTCTATTATTTCTCTATAATTCATCTTGTTTTTCATCTAATAAGAAACCACTATTCCTCCCTTATTGGCATAGGTAGATGACAAGCCCTTGGCTCCTACAATTTGTATATCCTTAAAATTATACTTAGCCAAGATCTTTTGTTTTAAGTCTTCTGCCACCAAAATATTGTCCACATGGGATATAACCAAGGTCCTATCTGAGAAAATTTCTCCCCTCTCGCCGATTAAGGATACTAGTTTCTTCATGGCTGCCTTCATTCCCCTGGACTTGTTTATAACTATTATTTCCCCATCCTCTGCTCCACAAACTGGAACTATGGAAAGGGCTGAAGCTACAAAGCCAGCAATTTTGGACATCCTTCCATTTTTAATCAAGTTGTCCAAGTCTTCCAAGATAAACATGGTATTCATGCCTTCTATAAACTTATCAACCTCCCTGGTTATGTAACCAAAGTCCTTGTCCTGGTCAATAAACTCTTGGATTTTTAAGGCTACCAAGGTCTCTGCTGTCATGGCTGATTTGGAGTCAAAAACGTGAACCTTAAGGTCCGGGTTTTCTTCCAAGGCCATCTTGGCTGCTATGATAGCATTGTTGTAGGTCACTGATAGCTTTGAAGATATGGTAACTACAAATACCTCATCTGCCCCCTTCATGGCATCATAAAACACATTGGGTGTAGGGGCTGCAGTCTTTGGTGTACTTGATGACTTTTTCATCTGATTTATAAATTCCCTTTGATCAATGGTTCCATCATCTATAAAATGATCCTTTTCTATGTCTATGAAAAAAGGTACCTGCCTTATATTCATAGACTCCAGCATCCTATCATTTAATTCCAAACATGAATCCGCTACGATTAGTCTCTCCATTTATACTCTCCATATTCTTTATTTACATATTCTAAAATGTCTAACTTTTCATTTTTTAACTGTCCTTCTATTACTAGATTAGTAATATCGTCCAAAATTCTACCTATTAATCTTCCTTGCTTAAAGCCTTCATCAATCAAGTCATGGCCATCTATGGTCAATTGATTGGTGTCTACTAATAAGTCGTCTACTATAATTTTATCATATATACTTAAAGCCCTGTGAATATTCTCCAAGTTCTCTTTTCCTGAGCTGGCCAGCCTATCTGCCCTTTGAAGGTCAAATAGTCTTAGGCAATTTTTCCTGCCCAGCCTACCCACTAACTTCCTTACCGATTTCTCTGTATACTTGTTATTAGCGTCCATGTGTCTTTCTATTAAGACCACTACCGATTCAATTGTTTTCTTGTCATATCTTAATCTGGTTAGAGCCTTGTTGGCCAGGTCTGCCGATATTTTCTCATGGCCATAAAAGTGGCCCTGGCCATCCTCACCTATAAAAAAGCTGTCCACCTTACCCATATCATGGAAAAGGGCCGCCAGTCTAATGATTAGATCCCTAGGACTTTGGTCCACAACCTTTAGGCTGTGAACAAAAAGATCATCCTGGTGGTGGCTATTTCTTTGGTCAAAGTCATAGCTTTTTTTAAGTTCCGGCAGGATTTCTTCTAAAAGTCCAGTTTGCCTTAGAAGGTTCAAGCCCTTGGAGGCCTTATCTGTAAGAAGTATTTTGCTAAATTCATCCCGGATTCTTTCCCTGGATATAAGCTGAATATTTTCAGACTGCTTTCCTATGGTTTCAACCAGGTCCTCTTCCAGGCAAAAATCCAATTGGCAGGCAAATCTTATGGCCCTCAAGGCCCTAAGATAGTCCTCTTTAATTCTTGTCTCTGGCCTTCCAACAGCCCTTATTATACCAGCCTCTAAATCTTCTTTTCCCCCAAATAAGTCAACCAGGCCCTCTGGTCCAAAGGCCATGGCATTGATGGTAAAATCCCTCCTAGCCAAGTCTTCTTCCAAGGACTGGCTAAAATCTACAAAATCAGGCCTACGCCCATCACTATAGCTTTTTTCCCTTCTAAAACTGGTAACCTCATAGGCCTTGGACCCTATGATAATTTTTATGGTACCAAATTTCTTACCAACCTCCACCAGCTTATAATCCTTAAATAAGTCCTTGACCTGGTCAGGCCTAGCCTGGCTGGCTATATCATAGTCATTTATGGGCCTAGCCAAAAGAAAATCCCTAACTGCCCCTCCAACTATATAGCTGGAATAACCTGCAGTTAAAAGTCTATCCAGAATCAGACCTGCACCATAATCTAGTTTCATCTAGGCCTCATAACCTTTCTCTTTTATCTTATCTATAACCCTATGGGCCAAGTCATCGCATTCCTCTTGACTTTCAGCCTCTACCATAACCCTTATTTTAGGCTCTGTTCCTGATTTTCTAAAAAGGATTCGTCCATTTCCATCCAAAACTTCCTCAACCTTTTTAACCTCTTCTAAAACATCCGAATCAGCAAGGACTTGGTCCTTGTCCTTAACAACTATGTTAATCAAGCTTTGAGGATAGATTTTCAAACCATTTCTAAGCATGGATAGGGGTAGTTTACTCTCTATCATGGCCTCCATAAGTTTAAGGGAGGTTAAGACCCCATCCCCTGTTGTGGCATACTTGGATATGATAATATGACCTGACTGTTCTCCTCCTATGGAGTAGTCATTTTTTTGTATTTCTTCAGATACATACTTGTCGCCCACATCAGTTACCACATATTTAATATTTTCCTTGTCCAAGGCCTTGTAAAGTCCTATATTACTCATAACAGTAGTAACTACCGTATCCTCTACCAGACTGTCCTTGTCCTGTAGATACTTGCCCAAGATATAGATGATTCCATCTCCATCTATAAGGCCTCCCTTTTCATCTACACAAAGGCACCTGTCAGCATCTCCATCATAGGCAAATCCCACATCATATTTGCCATCCTTCATAAGTTCTTGAAGTTTTTCAATATGGGTAGATCCACAATCCCTATTTATGTTAAAGCCATCTGGCCTATTATTTATAACATCCACATCTGCCCCTAAAATATCATAGACATTTTTAGCTATGGAAAAGGCAGATCCATTGGAAGTATCCAAAAGAACCCTATAGCCCTTAAAAGATGACCTGACAACTGTTGATAGGTAGCCTATATATCTATTTCTACCAACTATATGGTCCACTGTCCTTCCTATGTGTTCACTAATAGCTAATGGTAGGCTATCTTCCTTCTCATCTATATATTTTTCTATTTCATAAAGTACTTCTTCTTCCATCTTATGACCTTGTCCATTTATCAATTTAATACCATTGTCATAATAAGGGTTGTGACTGGCAGAAATCATTATTCCACAGTCAAAATCTTCAGTTCTTACTATATAAGACACACTTGGTGTTGTGGTTACATGCAGTAAATAGGCATCTGAACCACTGGCTGTAATACCTGATGCTAGGGCACTTTCAAACATATAGCTGGACCTTCTCGTGTCCTTACCTATAACTATCCTAGCATCCTTGTCCAACCTGGCCCCGTAGTACCAACCTAAAAACCTTCCAATTTTATAGGCATGATCTACCCTTAAATCCTTATTTGCCTCACCTCTAAAACCATCTGTTCCAAAATATTTCATATTCTACTCCTTAAAGCATTTAATACTATCTATTATACAACAAATAAGTAACTATACCAACATGGCCAAAGGTAGCTAACAGGCCATAATTTGATTTTGTTACCATTTTGTAACAGTTTTTCTTACCAGGCCCTATCCCTTGTAAACACTAGCTTTACCCCTTGAAAATTAGACTTTGACTTTTTTTAGTCATTTATTGCCCCTTATTTATTTGACTAATACTTGGAAGTAAATTATTATAACTAGCATTGCGAGGAGGAGTTATGAAAATTAATTCGTTTAAAAAAACCATGGCAAGTGTGCTGGCCATTGGGATTATCAGTCTTTCACTTGGAAGAGTGGGATATGCACAAAAACCGAAAGAAGTAAGCTTAACCATAAACAATGAAAATATAAATTTAGAAAGTAAGGCAAAAAATATAGAATCTCTTTTGGAGGATATTAATTTTTCTCTAGACAAGGACTATATTATCAACCATGACTTGGATGAAAAATTAGAAGATCAGATGGCCATTGAAATATCAACCATTAAAAATATTGATATTAACCATGGCAATAATTTAATTAAGACCAAGACCTATAAAAACACAGTTTCTCAGGTCTTAGAAGAAAATCAAATCAATTTAACTAAAGATGATAAGGTTTATCCTGGTTTGGACACCATCCTGGAAGACAATGATTTAATTAAAATAGACCTATTTGAATACAAGGACTATAAGAAGGAAAAAGAAATTAAATTTAAAACCAGAAAAAAATATGATTTTAAAATGGCCTATGGCAAGGAAGTCGTAGAAGTTGAAGGTAAAAACGGCCTAAAGGAACTATCCTTTAGAAAAACATTTAAAAATGGAGCCCTAGTATCAGACAGCCAAGTAAATGAAAGAATCATCAAGGACAAGACAGACAGGGTCCTTAAACTGGGCAGTAAGGAAACAGTAATAAAGAACACAGACTATAAGACAATCACCAAGAAGAATCCTAATCTTTTTAGGGATGAAGAGAAAGTAATTCAAAAGGGCCAAATTGGAGTAGAAGAGCTAATCTATGAAAATAAGGCAGGAAAAAGAGAACTAAAATCTAAAAAAACCCTACAAAAGGTTCAAAATAGAGTAGTGGAAAAGGGAACTAAAAAAAGAGTTTCTATTCCCAATGGACCTACAACCTATCTACCTAGTGGTGCAGGCTCCTTTAAGTCCTACATGGACTACAGGGCCATAACCAGTAGAACCAGCCCTCAATGGGCCCTACAATACAATGGATCAACCTATACAGGCAATTACGGTGTTAGAATGTCTGGTAACAGGTATCTAGTTGCCATGTCATCTAAATATGGCTTTGTAGGAGATAAGGTAGACATCTACCTGGCCAATGGCAATACCTTAAAGGTGGTAATAGGAGATATTAAGAAGTCCTTTGAAGTGGATTCTTATGGAAGACACCCCGATGGATCTGTAGTTGAATTTATCGTTGATAGTTCAGCCATACCATCCGCAGCCAGAACCTATGGTTCCTTTGGCGCCCTAGCAGAATTCAGTGGACCAGTAAGCAGGATAACCCCTGTAAAATAGGTTTTGTTACCTTTTAGTAATTAATGTTACTTTTAGTTAATAGTTCTTGTAACTATTCTGTAACCATTGACCTTGCTGGGCTCCAGAGACAAAGACTTATAAAAAAATACTATATTGACAAAAAAAGCTCCTTTTGAGGGCTTTTTTTATTGACTAGAAAGGCCGGCTAAACTAATATATAGACATTGATTTAAGGAGGAAACATGAAAAATCATTCAAAGAAAAAAACCATAATATCTATGGTCCTAGTAGCCATATTAGGTTTATCATTTAGCAGTATTGGATATGCACAAAAACCAAAAGAGATCGAACTAACAATAAATAAAGAAAACATTAAATTGCAAACAAAGGCTAAAACAGTTGAAGAAGTATTGGACGATATGAACTATGAATTTATCGAAGGTTCCAAAATAAATCATTCCTTAGATTCAGAAATTGAAGACGACATGCTAATCGACATTGAAACAAGCAAAAATATAACAGTAAATCATGGAAACAACATTATAAAAACAGAAACCTTTGCCCAAACAGTTGAAGAGGTCCTAGACCAAGAAAATATCAGCCTGGGTAAGGACGACAAGGTTTCACCATCCCTAAATACAGAAATTGAAGATGGAGATACCTTAAAAATAGACATTTACAAATTTAAAGAATACAAAAAAGAAAAAGAACTTAACTACAAGACAGTTAAAAAAGACTCTGCTTCCCTTTACAAGGGAGATAGCAAGGTTGAACAGGAAGGTTCCAAGGGACTTAAGATCCTTAACTACAAAAAAACCTTCAAAAATGGAGAGCTAATCTCAGATGAATTAATCAGTGAGAAAATTGCTAAGAAACCTGTCAATAAGATTGTTCTTATAGGAACAAAAAACAAACCAAAACCTGTAGTATCAAATCCTTCAGGTGGAAGCTATATAGATAATTCTGGAAGCTTTGACGGTAATAGTAGGGGCGTTTTATACATGAATGCAACTGCCTATACTCCAGATCCTGCAGAAAATGGCGGCTATAGTGGTACGGCCCTAGGAACACCCCTTAGAAGGGGAGTTGTGGCTGTTGACCCTAGTGTTATTCCTTTGGGAACCAGATTATATATTGAAGGCTATGGCTATGCTAGAGCTGAAGATACAGGTGGAGCCATCAAGGGCAATAAGATAGACCTATTATTTATGACCAGGTCTGAAGCCTATAGTTTTGGTAGAAGAACAGTAAAAGTTCATATTTTAGGCTAATAAATAGGGGTGTTACCACCCCTATATTTTTATGCTCAATTCGTAGACATAATTTTTATTTAATTTATAATTCTCAGCGACAAGCTTAACCGCTTCCTTTTTTCTCATACCAGAAGCCACTAATTCCTTAAGATTATCTATGATTTCTTCATCACTCAGGTCTTCATCCAGGTCAAAAGCATCTAGAACCACTACAAATTCTCCCTTTTTCATCAGATCAAGGTCTGGATAATCCTTGACAGTAAATCTAACCACCTCTTCATATACCTTGGATATCTCCCTTATACAGGCCACCTTTCTATCTGGACATATCTTATTTAAGTCTTCCATTAATTTGTCCAGTTTATGGGGAGCCTCATAAATGATAATAGTCTCACTTTCATTTTTTATTATATCCAAATATTCACTTCTCTGCCTTCCCTTGACAGGTAAAAAACCTAGATACTTAAATCTCAGGTTGGAAAAGCCTGATAAGACTAAGGCTGTAACCATGGCTGAAGGGCCTGGAAGGACTGTATAGGCTTCATTTTCTTTTATACACTGTTTTACTACTTCATGGCCTGGATCTGATATACCAGGCATGCCTGCGTCTGAAACTAGGGCTATATCATTTCCCATCTTACTTAAGGTAACCAACTCTTGGGCCTTTTCCCTTTCATTGTGTTGGTGGTAGGAAATTAATTTTTTATCTTTTATATCATAGTTGTCCAAAAGAATCCTAGTATGCCTAGTATCTTCACAGGCTATTATGTCAACTTTTTTTAACACATTTAAAGACCTGAGAGTTATATCTTCCAAATTCCCTATGGGTGTTGCTACTAAATATATCATCTTTTTTCCCCTTTTATACAAAAAAATAAGAGTCAACTGACTCTTATTATATGTACAATTTTATTATTCAGCTTCAATAGCGCCTGTTGGACAAACTCCAGCACATGTTCCACAGTCAATACAAGCATCAGGATCTATTGTATAGATATCTCCTTCTGAGATTGCGTCAACTGGACATTCATTAATACATGTACCACAAGCGATACAGCTATCATTAATTACGTATGCCATAATTACCCTCCTTCTTAATTTTATATGTATATTATAACATATTATTTAATTTCTTCAAATATCTAGATAAAATATAGTTAGTCTAGACTTAAGTCTAGACCTTCCTATAGCTAATTCTTAATTATTTTTTAATTCTTCTACCACATAATCTCTAACATCTTCTGTATCGTCTTCCAAAAGAACCTTTACCCTAACCTTCTTTTCCAAGACCTTTTGTTCCACAACTATTCCCCTTCCATCAGGAGTTAAAACGCTCTTGCCCACATTGGGTAAAAGCCTTGCGTGTTCCTTGTAGGTTTCTTCCTCATATTTTAAACAGCACATAAGTCTGCCACAAACACCGGAGATTTTACTAGGATTTAAGGATAGGCCTTGGTCCTTGGCCATCTTTATAGATACTGGTTCAAATTCAGAAAGACACCTACTACAACAACATTGTTGGCCACATTGGCCCAGGCAATTTAATAGTTTAGCATGGTCTCTTACTCCCACCTGTCTAAGCTCTATTCTAGTCCTAAATATTTGGGCCAGATCCTTAACCAGATCTCTAAAGTCAACCCTTCCCTCGGCTATAAAGTAGAAAATAAGCTTTTGTCCATCAAAGGTATACTCACTATCCACCAACTTCATATCCAACTTGTGGTCTTTTATCTTTATATTACATATGTCAATGGCATCCTTGGCCTTGTCCATATTATCTTCATGTATTCTTTTGTCTAGCTCGTCAGCCAGTCTGATTATAGGTTTTAATGGAGAGGTTAATTCATCCTCTTCAATTTCCCTGTTTTTTATTACAATGGTTCCAAATTCAATCCCTCTTACGGTCTCAACTATTACCTTGTCCTCAATATTAAAATCCATATTGTTAGGATCAAAATAATAAATCTTGCCCACAGGCTTGAACCTTACTCCTACGATTTCTACCATTAATCCTCCTTCATTACAGAAAACAAAAAATCTTCCATGGCCAATTGGAAATTAATATTTACCGCCAAAAGCTTATTTATCTCTTCCAGCTTAAAAACTAACTTTTCCAGGCCGCCTATGGACATGGCTCTAAATTCACCATAGGCCTGGTCTTCTTTTTTACCTTCTCTAATAAGACCTTTCTTATATAAGATAATTCGGCCTATAAAGTCCAGATAAAAAGATATGATATCTTTTTTCTCCAGCTCCAAGGACTCAAATATATCCTTACTCTTAATAATTTTTATTCTATTAGACCTTCTAGCCTCAACTAACAGGTCTACTAATTGGTCCTGGTCCTTTTGGGAAAGGTCCATCTTCTTACTTTCTTGGTAACTGATCAATTGGCATCTGGATAGAATGGTGTCCCTAAGCTTGGACCTATTGTCAGTTGTCATTATTATCATGGAGTAGCTAGGTGGCTCCTCCAAGGTTTTTAAAAGGGCATTTTGAGCTTCCTGCCTCATGTTATAGGCGTTTTTTATGACAAAAATCTTCCTGTCACATTCCAAGGGTTTCTCAAAAATCTTAGCATTCATAGCCCTGATTTGATCTATACTTATAACATTTTTTTCAGCCTCTATCAGGTGAAAATCAGCCAGGCTTCCCCCGTCAAATTTCTTGGCCAGGTCCTTCTTGTCTCCAGCCAAAACCCTCTTGGAAAATGAAAGATACTCTTTTTCTAAAAGTTCCTCCACTGGCCCCTCAAAGATATAGGCGTGATAAAGCTTGTTATTTTCTATCTGCTTTTTTAACAGCTCACTTCTTATTTCTTCCATTATAACCTTAGGAAATCATCCACTTCAAGCACAAAAACTGTAGCTCCACCCACTTCTATCTCAACTGGGAAGGTTTGAAACATGGCACCTTGCATACTTGGATTAATGATAGCTGTTGTAGTTTTTCTCTTCTTACAATTTCTTTCTATAATGGTCTTACATTCTTCAAGTTTATCCTCTTCTACCCCCATAAAAATGGTAGTATTTCCACTTTTTAAGAAACCACCTGTACTCGATAACTTGGTGACCCTAAAATCATTTTCCACTAGATCTTCCATAAGTATATTTACATCTGAATCTTGTACAACTGCTAATAATAATTTCATTTCTATCCTCCAATTATATCTAATAATTTATTTATAGTACTCTCTGTAACTTCTTCTATGGTCTGGGAAGCATCTATCACTGAAATCTTATCAGTGTACTTTTCCAAAACCTTTTGATAACCTTCATAAACCCTTCTATGGTAGCTATCAGATTCATTTTCCAGCCTGTCCAATTCAACAGCCTGACCCTTTCTCTTTAAAACTGTCACCGGATCCACCTGAAAAAATATGATGGCATCTGGTTCCAAGCCCTTGGTTGCAAAGTCATTGATTTGCTTGACCTCTTCCAAGCCCAGGTCCCTGCCATAGCCCTGATAGGCCAGGGAAGATATCACATACCTGTCGCTTATAACCAATCTACCTTCTTCCAAGCTGGGTATTATTTTTTCATTTACCAGCTGGGCCCTGGAGGCAGCATATAAAAGAGCCTCCGTCCTATAGTTCATTTCACTGTATTCATTACCTAAAACCAGTCTTCTTATTTCCTCTGAAATATTTGTTCCACCTGGTTCCCTGGTAAGTATATAATCTATATTATTTTTATTTAAATATTCTTTCACATTTTCTAAAATAGTAGTCTTGCCAGACCCATCTGGCCCTTCAAAGACAATAAACTTTCCTCTCATCGCATCCCCCTTATCCTTATTATATATAATTTTTAGACTATTTACCATATCTAGCAGGGGCCTTGTTTATATTTATCTTTATATATAGTATAATTATTAAATAAGGAGGGCTATGATGAAGATGATAACGGACAATGATTACAAGATATTAAAAATAGATCCTTGGTTGGAAGGCTATAGTGATGATATTAATCTTAGGATGAATAATTACTATAGAAAAAAAGAGGAACTATTGAAGGACGATGAAAGTATAAGGGATTTTGCCAAGGCCCATCACTATTATGGTTTCCATAAGGAGGCTAAGGGCTGGGTATATAGAGAGTGGGCTCCTGCAGCTGATGAGGTCTATCTTTTTGGAGACTTTAACCAGTGGAATGATAGGTCCCATCCCCTAGAAAGAATTGACGAAAACACCTGGGAAATCTACATAGACAAGAAGGACAAACTTGAACACCTGTCCCATGTTAAGACAATAATTGTAAAAAATGGTTCTAATAATTATAGAATACCTCTTTTTATAAAAAAGGTTAAGCAACTAATAGATGAGAAGGGGAATATTGATTTTGTTGGGGTCATCTGGAATCCTAAAAAAGAATTTGAATGGAGCGACCAGAAACTAAAGACAAAAAAAGATTTTAGACCCATAATCTATGAGGCCCATATAGGCTTGGCCCAAGATGAAGAAAAAATTGGATCCTACACAGAATTTAAAGATCATATCCTTCCTCGAATTAAAAAACTAGGCTACAATACTATACAGTTTATGGCCATAGCAGAACATGTTTACTATGGTTCTTTTGGCTATCATGTGACCAACTACTACGCTCCTTCCCATTGGTTTGGAGACCCTGACCAATTGAAGGATTTAATAGATACAGCCCACCAAATGGGCCTTAAGGTAATAATGGATATAGTCCACTCCCACGCCTCTAAAAACGTGAATGAGGGTATCAATAGATTTGATACCAGTGACTATCAATTTTTCTACGAAGATGACAGAGCCAACCATCCTGTTTGGGATTCCAAGTGCTTTGACTACAATAAAAATGGCGTCTTAAAGTTTCTTCTTTCCAACCTTAGTTACTGGATGGAAGAATACCATTTTGATGGCTTTAGATTTGACGGGGTAACATCCATGATCTATCAAAACCATGGAATAGGAAGTAATTTCACCTCCTATGATGACTATTTCTCCATGAATACCAACCTGGATGCCCTAACCTACTTACAATTGGCTAATGAGCTAATTAAGGAAATAAACCCTAAGGCCCTATCTATAGCAGAGGACGTTAGTGGTATGCCTGGCCTGTGCCTAGACATAGAAGATGGCGGCATAGGTTTTGACTATAGGTTTGCCATGGGTATAGCCCCATTTTGGATAGAAAACTTAAAAATTCCTGATGAAAACTGGAACTTAAACTCCATGTGGTTTGAATTGACCACAAAGAGACCTGGAGAAAAAAGAATTAGTTATGTTGAGTCCCATGACCAGGCTTTGGTAGGAGACAAGACTCTAATTCACCAACTGGCTGATTCCCAACTTTACTGGCACATGGAAAAAAATGATTCCAATATTTATATAGAAAGGGCCATGGCCCTACACAAGCTAATCAGATTTATAACTCTGGCAACAGCTACTGATGGTTATTTGAACTTCATAGGAAATGAATTTGGCCACCCTGAGTGGATAGACTTTCCTTCAGCTGATAATAACTGGTCCTTTAAGTACGCTAAAAGACAGTGGCATCTGGCTGATGATAAGAACTTAAAATATCAATACTTAAATAAATTTGACAAGGACATGATAAATTTTGCAAAAAAACATAAGCTCTTCCTTGATAAGAAGGCAGACCTGCTTTCCATTGATCAAGATAGAAAACTTATTACCTACCAAATAGATAATCTTATTTTCCTTTTTAACTTCCATCCGGTTAACTCCTATGATGGATTGGAAATACCCATCTATGAGGAAGGTTCCTATCAGGTTGTTTTCAACAGCGACAAGAAGGCCTATGGAGGCTATGATAGGATAGCAGAGGACCTTGTCTATGAGACAGATGAACTTTTAGGATCAGAGTTTAACTATGGACTTAAAATTTACTCTCCTAGTAGGACTGTCCTGGTACTAAAAAAATTAGATTAAAGCACAAAAATAAGGGCCAAGCCCTTATTTTTTCTTTTCTATATTAATTTCATAACATTTTGTGTGTATTTTACAGCATTCTTAAGAGGTAAGCCTTCAATTAATCTAGCTTGATCATAAAGAATGGATGTATATAGACCCAATTTATCCTCATCATTTGATGAAAAGGCCTCCATTAAATCCTTATATATCTTATGGTCACTATTTATTTCAAGGACTTTTTCAGCCTTTACCATACTAGCATCTGGCTGATGCATAAAAGTCTTTTCCATATCGATGGATATTTCTCCCCTAGCAACAAGGCAGGAAGCGTCATCCACCAATCTTTTACTTTCCTTTACTTCTACAACCTCATCATCTAATAGATCCTTCATCTTAGCAAATAATTCATCCTGATTCTTCTTTTCAACCTCATCCAAGTCTTTTTCTTCTGAATCAAACTTTTTATCTAGGGCTGAAACAAAGGCCTTGTCATCATAGCTAAGCATCATCTTAATCATAAACTCATCTATATCATCAATTAAATATAGGATTTCCAAGTCGTTTTCCTTGATTTTTTGTAGACTTGGTAGCCTGTCTATTTGTTCATAGGAATCACCAGAGATATAGTAGATTTCTTCTTGGTCTTCCTTCATATTTTCAACATACTCTTTAAGACTGATTAAATCTTTTGATCTGGAAGAATAAAATAGTAATAAGTCTTCCAATTCATCCTTCTTCATACCATAAGTTTGGTAGATACCAGCCTTTAGCTGCATGCCGAATGATTGATAGAACTTTTCATAATTTTTTCTATCCTTGTCCATCATAGATTTTAATTCTTGGTTTATCTTTTGTTCCAATTTATTGGCTATGGTCATAAGCCTTCTATCCTGTTGTAGGATTTCCCTAGATATATTCAAGGATAAATCTTCTGAGTCCACAACCCCTTTTACAAAACTGAAATAATCAGGTATTAGGTCTTCGTTTTTCTCCATAATCATTACCCCATTGGAGTAAAGTTCCAAGCCCTTCTTATAATCCTTAGTATAGTAGTCAAAAGGAGCTTCTGATGGGATGTAAAGGATAGCCCTATAGTTGATTAAGCCCTCTGCATTAACGTGAATCCACTTTAAGGGTTCATCAAATCCAAATCTTTTTTCATGGTAAAAATTCTTATAGTCCTCATCTTCCAAATCAGCCTTTCTCTTCTTCCAAATTGGCGTCATGGAGTTTAATATTTCTATTTCCTTATAGTCTTCATATTCTGGTTCTTCTGGATTATCGCTGATATTTCTAGACTTGCTAACTTCCATCTTTATTGGGTACTTAATATAATTTGAATACTTTTCAATTAATTGCTTAATATAGTATTCATCTAGGAATAGATTATAGCCATCTTCCTCTTCTGTGTTTTCTTTGATATATAATTTTATCTCTGTACCATAATCATCTTTTTTGGCCTCTTCAATCACATAGCCTTCACTGCCTTCACTGGTCCAGCTATAGGCCTGGTCTGAACCATAGGACTTGGATACTACTTCAATCTTATCCGCCACCATAAAGGCTGAATAAAAACCTACACCAAATTGACCTATAATTGATACATCATCCTGGTCCTTTAACTTGCTTTTAAAGTCCAAGGATCCACTCTTGGCTATAACTCCCAGGTTGTTTTCCAATTCCTCAGCTGTCATACCTATACCATTGTCTTTTATAGTAAGAGTCCTGTCATCTTCATTTCTTTCCAATAGGATATAGTAATCATCCCTATTGAAGTCCACATCCTCATTTTTTAAGTCTTCAATATATCTTTTGTCTAGAGCATCTGAAGCATTGGAAATAAGTTCTCTTAAAAATATTTCCTTGTTTGTATATATGGAATTTATCATTAAATCCAATATTCTTTTCGATTCTGTTTCAAATTGTTTCTTCACAATAACCCTCCCTGTTTGCTATCACTCAGTAGGTCTGAGTGCTAATATAAATATATGATACCAAAATGCCTGTTTTTTGTCAATAAAAAAGGAGCCTAAGCTCCTTAACTTTATTTTAATCCATAGTGGTTGGCAATTTCTTGCATAACCAATCTGGCTAATAATTCTTGATTGTTCAAATAGACTTGTGAATCTTGCAAGTTTGTATGGAAAACAAACTCTATAAGCATTTTGGTCTTGGCTGGGTTATCCCTTAAAACAGCATAATAATCTTTAGCTGGATTGTCAGGATGTCTTCTATACTTAACCCCCCTGTTAGGAGTGTTCAAGGTGGAAGATATAAGTCTTACCAACTTGGTTTGAATTTCCCTGTCCTCACTGTATAGGCCATCCCATATCTCAGTTCCCCTCGCTGAAGGAGTTGCCGCATTGGTATGGATGGATAAGTAAAGATCCGCCCCTCTACCTGCCTGAGATCTTTCATAAAGACCTGGGTCATTATAGATATATTCCCTGGTGGTCCTAATATCTATATCCTTATACTTTTGTGCATTCTTAATTAAAAGTCTACTAAATTCATAGGTTTGGTTACCTTCATCAAAAAGTAAGCCCCCCCTGTTGTCATTTTGTCCATGACCAGGGTCTAACATTATAACAAACTTACCCTTGTCCGTATCTGGCTTTTCAACCTCTGGCGTTTGTGGGTTATTAACTGGTTTAATAAGGTTTTTACTTATATAGGCTAATCTTCCATCATAACTAAATCTAAACCATACTCCATCTTCAACACCAACTATTTCATCTCCTCTTTTCAAGCTTCCCAACTTGTCAGATTTAACTGATTTAGCTGATCTTATATTTACAAGGCCGTGGTTTACTACCACTCTTTTACCATTTACTTCATGGTCCTTATCTGCCAATAGGGCCTTGCTAACATAGGCAGGACTTCCCTTGTAGTCAAACTTAAACCAAGAACCCATGATGGTACCTGCTATCTCTTGTCCCCTGTATAAAACTCCTAACTTCTTAGAAGAAGTTGATCTTTGGGACCTGACGTTTAAGATATTATTGTTTACTACCTTTATTTGCTCTTCTCCACCCAAATCTACACTGGTTAGATAGGTGTTACTAACATAGGCATCTTGGCCCTTATAGGTGAACTTAAACCAGGAACCTTCAAGGTATCCCTTTATTTCGTCCCCCTTCATTAGCATGCCCAAGTTTTCATAATTTGTTCCTGGGCCCTTTCTTATATTCAAGTTGTAAAGTGCATATCTGGTTAATTCAACCTTCTCATTAGGCCTATTAGTATCTGGCTTTTCATATTTTTCATTTGGATTAATCCAAGATCCAGGTCCCGTCTTAGATGTGGTTAAATTTAACATTCCATTATATTCTTTATAGATATAATAATTACCTGGCGCCATAAGCCCTGGTAGTTTATTTATTTTTTGTTTGGCATCTGAAGCATTGGTATATCTATGCCTTGCTTCCTTTAAATTGTAGCTTTTCAATTGAGTGTTAGTTGTCGGACTATTTACAAGGTTTCCAGTCTTATCAAAGGTATAAGTCACCTTGTTAATTGTAGCTGTCCTATCCTTGTAAAGAAAGCCCTTGTCTGGATCAAAATATCTTTTACTACCAAAAATAGTTTGCCATCCTTTTAAAGCATTACCATCCTTATCAAAGAAGTACTGTTCTCCCTCTATTAGACCATAGCCACCAGTCCACATGTAACCTTTCTTTTCATCAAAATACTTATCCTGACCATCAATCTTATGCCAGCCTGTTTGCATCTTACCATTCTTATAGTAATAACTACTGCCATTTTTATTGGTCAAGGTTGTTGGCGCAGCATAGGCTGTATTTGATAGCACAAGTAAAATTAATAGAAAGGCCATTAGTCTCTTCGGCCATAATTTTATTCCTGTTTTCATTCTTATCTCCCATCTATCCTAGAAATATTTTCCATTATATTCAGTATCTTTTCTCCATACTTTGGACTGTAGGCCCAGCCCTTACCAGTTGGATTCTCATAGGCTCCCAACCATTCAACATATGGTGAATTTGCCCTTTCCACGTAGTGGTACCTAGGGTCTACCAAGTCTAATCTTAGATCTTCCTTGGATGCATAGGCCTTTAAGTGTTGTATTTGAGCCCTTATTCCCAATCTTGGTGTTGCAAAGGATTCCCCTTGAACTCCAGATCCTGTAACTCCAAGACCACAAAAGTTATTTTGACTAATGCTTACATGAGTATTAGGAAACTTAAAATTACCTGTTTCCAATAAGGCTTGGGCAAAAGCTATATCTCCTCTAATCCCTTCACTTATCCCCTCTTCCAAATAAATTCCTGGAAAACCATAGATTTCTTCACTGGCATTTGGATATACCTTTTTAAGGTAGTTAACCATTTGTTTTTCTGTTAAAACTGATTTTCCCACAATAGCTGTATAAGTTTCTTCTGGAACTATTTGGCTATTTTCTTCATCTGGGATAAGCTCTATAGGCTTATCCTTAATTAAATTCTTAGTTACATAACCCTTTTGACCCCTATAGGAAAACTCAAACCAAGCCCCCCTAACTATTCCTTCTATCTCATCGCCCTTTTTCAAAACTCCAAGTTTTTTAGAGCTAACAGACCTTTGGGACCTAACATTTAAGACCTTATTGTCAACTACTTTAATAACAGTGTTTTCTTGACTGCCCTCATTAGGGTTAATCCAGGCTCCTGGTGTAGCTTGTGATTTACTAAGGTTTAGCATACCTGCATATTCCTTGTAAATGAAGTAGTTACCTGGTTCTAGTTTTGAAGATAATTTATTTATCCCCGCCTTGGCATCTGCAGAATTGCTGTATTTAGACTTGGCCCGATCTAAATAGTAGCTTCCAACTTGATCTAACTTGCTGGCATTTCCTTGTTTATCAAAGCTATAGCTTATCTTATTTATAGTAGCCTTCCTATTTACATAAAGTTCCCCTGTCTCAGGACTAAAATACCTGTCCTGGCCAAAAATCTTTTGCCAGCCCTTTAGGGTATCGCCCTTGTAGTCAAAATAGTACTTTTTACCATCAATTACTCCATAGCCATTTACCCACATTTGACCATCACTTTTATCAAAGTACTTATAACTTCCATCTACCAATTGCCAATTTTTTTGCATTTGACCATCAGAATAAAAATAAGTATTTCCCTTGTTTTCTACCAGGTTTCCCTTGGCAGCTACAGGACTATGTACAAGTAACAGGCCTGAAAGAGCAAGTAAGGCTCCTTTTTTCATAAACTCCATATGTTCTATCTCTCCATAAATTTAATATAATTTAATTCCAAGTTCAAACTTTCCTTGAGTATTTGATAAAGATCCCTATAGATTCTCTTGGAAGTAGCATCCATGTCATCCCTATCCTTGTATCTTACATATACTATTACATCTAATAAATTATTTTTTCTTTTAATTTTTAAATATTTTTTATAATTGTATTTAAGACCATTGGATCCAATGGCAAATACCCTGTCAATGTTTTCATCTTCAAGAATTGTCTGGCCAATAATCAAATCAATCACCTTATTAGATACCTTAATGAATCCTTTTGTCATTTACTTTCTCCTTATTTTAATTAATACAATTATAGCATAAGCCGGTAATTAGTTACAATATTATTACATTTTTTAGGCTAATCATTACATTTTCATTACAATATTAAATTTGAATAAAGAATTTATCTAAATTATAATAGAGATGAGGTGAATATAATGATTAATGAAAAAATCGAGGAAATGTTATTGGAGGATACTGATAGCTTAGTAATACCAGCAGAGAACGTTACCAACGTTTTGGGAGAACACAATCTCTTTCATGCAATTTTACTATTGACCAATGTGAAATATTCTTTAATACCCGTACTTGATAATGAGTCCAAGTTTCTCGGCCTTATATCAATACATAAAATAATGCAGTTTACAAGCGGTAATGTCTTCCAAAACCCAGAGTTATTGGAAAGTCATTTTGTGGAAGAGGCTATCGATACTAGATATCACACAGTTGATGAAGATTTCTCCATAGAGGAAGTTCTCAACGCCTTAATCGACCATACTTTTGTCTGTATAGTCGACAAGGATAATGTTTTTAAGGGAATAATTACTAGAAGCTCTGTATTAAAAAGAGTAAACTACCTGGTCCATGAATTGGACAGGGTCTACGATATAAAAGAAAAACCAAAAAATATTATATTTGCTTAATAAAAAAACCTCTCCATCTGATGTTACCCCCTAAATCCGGACACGGAATTAGGGGGTTTTATCATGTCAAAATATTCATTTGATTTAAAGTTAGAAGTAGTGAAAGATTATTTAAGTGGAGAAATAGGTAGCTATAAGACTATAGCTAAAAAACATGGTGTAATAAATGATAGTCAAGTTAAGGAGTGGGTTAAAAACTATGAAAAGCACGGCGAAGAAGGATTAAAGAAAAAATCAACAAAATCTTTTTATTCTGGAGAATTTAAACTTAGTGTATTACAATATAGGCAATACCACAATTGCTCTTATAGAGAAGCTGCTAACCACTTTGGTATTAGAAATCATGCTACGATTGCTAATTGGCAAAGGAAATACTTAGACGAAGGCTTCGAAGGGCTTAATAAATCGATTGGGAGGCCTAGCACTATGTCTGAAAATAACAAGAGAAAAAATGCTTTAAATCTGACGAAAAGTGAAAAAGAAGAACTAATTAAATTAAGAGAAGAGAACGAATTTTTGAGAGCGAGCCTGGCATATGAAAAAAAGTTAAAAGCCTTAATCCAAGAAAGGGAGCAAAAAACAAGGAAAAGACGAAAGTAATAATGGAATTAAGGCAGAAATTTCCTTCAGTTAAATTGAAAATCTGGCTTAAGATATCTAACTTACCCAAAAGTTCATTCTATGAATGGGTACAAAAGCTAGAAACAGTCAACAAAGAAGAGTTAAAATTGACGAATGTTATCAAAAATATATTTGAAGAATCTAACGAAACTTATGGATATAGAAGAGTGACCATTGCCTTGAAACAGAAGGGTTTTAAGGTCAACCACAAAAGAGTATATAGAATTATGAGAGAGAATAGTTTGAAATGCATAAAATTTTCCGGAAGATCTAGAGGCTATAGTTCCTTTAAGGGTGAAGTTGGAAGAATAGCGGAGAATAAGTTAAATAGACAATTTCAGGTAACAGCTCCTAATAAAGTTTGGGTTACAGATGTAACTGAATTTAAAATTAAAGGGAGCAATCAAAAACTGTATTTATCACCTATTATGGATCTTTTTAATAGTGAAATAATTTCCTTTAATCTCTCTACATCTCCTACGGTGAAATTTACCACAGATGCTTTGGATGATGCTCTTAAAAGACTTCCTAAGAAGCATCAATTAACAATTCACTCTGACCAAGGCTTCCATTATCAGCATACTCAATGGGTCAAAAGATTAAAAAACAGAAGCATTGAACAAAGCATGTCTAGAAGAGGAAATTGTATAGATAACTCTCCAATGGAAAACTTCTTCGGGCTATTGAAACAAGAAATGTACTATGGAGAAAAATTTACATCAATTAAGCAGTTAGAGAAAAAGATTACAGGATATATTGATTGGTACAATAATAAAAGAATAAAGGAAAAATTAAACGGCCTATCACCTATTGAATATAGGCAACAAGCCGCATAATTAATATTATCCGAAAGTCCGTATTAAAGGGTTCACATCAATCTAGAGAGGTTTTTTATTTCATCTATCCTACTAATTCATACTTTAATTGACCATCTAAAAATGTCTTTAGCAATTCTAAATTCTCATCTAAAACTATAAAGTCAGCTGCATAGCCTTCTTTTAGTTTTCCACATACCCCATCTAAACCTACTGATTTAGCCGGTACTAAACTGGCCATTTGAATAGCTTCAAAGGCAGTTGCTAATCTCCAGCTGTATACATTTGCCACAGCATCTTTTAATTTTAAAATTGATCCTGCCAAATTACCTTCCTTAAGTCTGGCTGTACCATCCTTAACAACTACAGGAAATTCTCCCAAACTATAGTCTCCATCAGGCATGCCTCCAGCCCTCATACAGTCTGTTATTAGGGCCACGTGATCTCTGCCCTTGGCTTCCATAACCACCTTGGCAGCCATGGGATGCACATGGTGGCCATCACAAATAAGCTCAGAAATAGTTGTCTTAGTGTTTAACGCCGCTCCGACCATACCAGGTTCCCTATGGTGAAGACCGCTCATTCCATTATAGGTATGGACAAAAATGTTGGCACCTGCATTAATAGCCTTAAGAGCCTCTTCATAGCTGGCATCTGAATGACCTAGGGCTATATAAACACCCATCTTTCTAGCCTCTTTAATAAATTCTTCAACTCCCTGTCTTTCTGGAGCAAGGGCAATCTTATTAACTAGCCCATCAGATAAATCCTTCCATTTTTTTAATTCTTCTATGGATGGATCCTTCATATAAGATAGGTTTTGAGCCCCCTTATACTTTTCAGTAAAATAAGGTCCTTCTAAAAATATCCCCCTAACCTTGGCACCTTCAACATCCTTATGCTCTTGACCTATAATTCTACAGGCTTCATTTAAGTCTTCTGTTGAAGCTGTTAAGGTGGTAGGTAGGAAAGAGGTTACCCCCATTTCCAATATTCCCTTTGAAATAATATTTAAGGCTCCTGGCTTAGCATCCATTATATCTTCATTTTTATAGCCGTGAATGTGTGTATCCACAAGACCTGGCGCCAAATAGGTCTGTCCGAAATCTATTATTTCAGCTCCTTGTTCAGCCTCTTTGGCAAATCCCTTGATAAGACCATCTTCAACTATCATATAATTATCGATAATTACCCTGTCTTCCAATACGATATATTTTGACTTGTAATATTTTTTTGTCATTTTTTTATCCTTTCTATCATAAATAACATACCCTAACTAGATTATACAATACAATTAATTCTTTGTTAACCGCTCTCTTATTTGTTATAATTTTAATAGATTAAATATTTGGAGGGATTTATAATGGCTGTTTTAATTATAGGTGGTGCTGGTTATATAGGATCACATACAGTAAAGTATTTTCAAGAACAAAACGAAGAAGTCATTGTTGTAGATAATCTAAATACAGGTTTTAGACAATCTGTTGAAGTTGATTACTTCTACAATATTGATATTCGAAACAAGGAAGAACTGGACAAGGTTTTTAAAAAGCATGATGTTAATGGGGTTATACATTTTGCAGCAAATTCTTTGGTTGGTGAATCCATGACTAAACCATTTACTTATTATGATAATAATGTTTATGGCATGATGTGTCTTTTAGATGTAATGAGAAATAATGAGGTTAAAAAAATTGTCTTTTCATCTACTGCGGCAACTTATGGGGAACCGGTGAATATTCCTATCAAGGAAGATGACCCAACTGTTCCTACAAATCCATACGGACAAACCAAACTTGCTATGGAAGATATGATGAAGTGGTTTGATAGGGCTTATGATATCAAGTATGTATCCTTAAGATACTTCAATGCATCAGGTGCAGATAAAAGTTCCAAGATTGGGGAAGCCCATAATCCAGAAACCCATCTAATTCCTTTAATCCTACAAGTTCCTTTGGGTAAAAGGGAAAAAATTTATGTGTTTGGAGATGATTATGAAACAAAGGACGGCTCCGCTATAAGGGATTATATCCACGTTATAGACTTGGCTGATGCCCATTATCTAGCCTATAAGTACTTGCTAGAAGGTAATGATTCAAACATTTTTAACCTGGGCAATGGTCTTGGCTACTCTGTTTTAGAGGTAATAGAGGCAGCTAGAAAGGCTACAGGTCTAGAAATACCTATGGAAATCGTAGGTAGAAGGGCAGGTGACCCTGCCATACTTATAGCTTCATCAGAAAAAGCTAGAAAGGTTCTAGGTTGGGACCCTCAACATTATAATCTTGAGGAAATTATAATGGATGCGTGGAACTGGCACAAGGACAATCCTGAAGGCTATAAAAACTAAATACTATAAAACTAAATACTATAAAAATAAACCTATGCTAGGCATAGGTTTTTCTTTGTCTTATTTACTTGTCGCTCCCTTGGACCTCATGTGTTTTTCTAGTCCAGGGGTTGAACTTTCTCCCTCTTCATGGGAATACCATAAAACTTCAACATCTTCTTCCTTATAGTTTTCTAGTATTTTCTCAGCCTCTTCCTTGCTTGATAGGAAAAGGGCAGTAGATAAATAGTCTGCCAAGCCTGAGTCTTTGGTCACTATACTAACTGAACTATATATGGTTTCAGGCCTTAAACTTACTGGATCCACTATATGGTGATACTTTATACCATCCTTGGTAAAGTATCTTTGATAGTCCCCACTGGTAACCACAGAAGTCTGTCCAATAAACAAAACATCAAGAAAATCATCAGCCTCTCCCATCAAGGGATGTTCAATGGCTATTCCCCAATTTTTTCTTCCATCACCTGGATTTCCAATTGTCCTTACATTTCCTCCAGCATTTATAGAGGCGTGCTTAACACCTTTTTCTTCCAGCCTTTGAGCCACTAGCTCAGCCGCATAGCCCTTGGCTACAGCTCCCAAGTCAAGAGACATTTTTTCATCTTCCAAATAAACTGTTTTTTCTTTCTCATCTAAAACAACCTTTTTTATATCCATGTGTTTGGCTGCTTCCAAAAGTTCTTCTTCCTTAGGAAGAATCATATCCTTCTCTTCGACCCCTTCATTTTGACTTCTAACATCATGCCATAGTCTTAAAACAGATCCCATGGCTATATTTACCTTGCCATCTGTCTTGTCAAAGTTATCTAAGGAAAACTTAATTACATCAAATAAGTCATCGTCAACCTTTACAGCTTCCTTACCAGCCATATCATTTATAGTCTTTAAGTTATTTACGCCCTCATAGGCATTATATCTATCATATAGCTTATGTAGCTTATTGAATTCCTCTTCCACAAAATCAAATTCCTCATCAAACCTATCTTCACTTTCTGTGTAGGAAAGGTATAGGATTTTAGTATCAAATGTACCATAAAATGTTTTCTTGTGTGCTTCTAAATTTTCTTTGCCAGTGCAAGATGTCATAAAAACCAAGCCCAGCAATAAAAGTAGTCCATTTCTAATTTTTTTCATAAATACTCCTAAAATAAAACCCCGCATCATAGCGGGGTTTAATATATTTACTTTAATTATAGTACAATTATTTAGCCTTATCAATAGCTTCTGAAACTACTTCAACATATCCGTTAACACTCATAGTAACTGATGCTTTTAAATCTGCATCTGCTGTCTTACCTGATTCATCAACTTCTAAGTTTTTAATTTCATCTGCAGTTTTTCCTACTGTCCAATCTTCAAAAGCTGCGATTTGTTCATCCCATTCTTTTCCGATTTCTGAAGCAGCTTTCATGTTGTAGTCTGCTCCTAAAGCTTTCTTAGTAGTTCCTTCAGCTTCAATATCTGTTTCTAATTTTCCATCTGCTGTATAAGCTACAGTATTTTGAGCTGTATCAATTATAGTTTTAACAACCTTACCTTCTGCATCTAAAGCAACTAGGGCATAAGTTGTATTAAATTCTACTGATGCTCCCTTATCGTCAGCTTTTTCTTTAGTACCATGACCAAAGTCTGAGATAATTCCTAATCCGATTTTTTCAACGTTTTCAACTTCTACTGCATTGTCCCATGCCTTAGCAACTAATTCCTTGTAACCGTCGATCTTCATAGTAACTGATGCTTTTAAGTCTGCATCTGTTGGAACTGATTCTTCAGTTTCAATGTTTTTTATTTCTTCAGCTGTTTTACCAACGAAGTATTCTTCTAAGGATGCCATTTGTTCATCCCATTCTTTTCCAATTTCTGAAGCAGCCTTCATATTGTAGTCTGCGCCTAATTCTTTTTTAGTTTTCCCTTTTGCTTCTGTGTCAAAGTCAAATGTTCCATCGTCTTTTATATCAGCCTTATTTTGAGCTGTATCAACTTCAACCTTAACTACCTTGCCATCTTTATCAAAAGCTACTGCTGCAACCATAGTATCTTCTTGAGCTGCACCCTTATCATCTTCTAAATCTTTTGATTTACCAAATGAAATCGTACTAGCGATACCAACTTTTGCAATTCCTGCAGCGTCAGCTGTTTCTTTGCCTTCCTTGTTTTCATCTTCTTTTTGTTCTTCAGCTGGTTTTTCTCCATCTGCCGGTTTTTCTTCTTTATTACCAAATGCAGCTAATGAAAATACCATCACTAAAGCAAAAAGTAATGCTAAAATTCTTTTTGAATTTTTCATATCCTACCTACCTTCAATTATTTTATGCACAGATTATTCATTATTTGTTTTCTGTGCAAATAATATAATAAACAAGAAACAAGAAATTGTCAATAGAAATTAATGACCCACATGTCCCTTGGCTATAGGCTTTAAAGGCATACAGGTTCAAGGAATCGCCCAGTTACCAGGATTGATATAATATTAACATTAAATTTTGCTAATATTGATTAATGACCAATCCCCACTAATAATTATTCTCTATTGGTAAAAAAGTTTATTTTATTGGTCAGACTATTTAAAAAGGTCTTTTGATAAAAACAAAGCCATATACAAGATGGTTGTTCACTTGTATAACTAACCCTATGTTTTATCTTAGAATCTATTTTAAGTCCATCCCCCGCCTGCAACTTATATACCTCTTCTAAGGTTTCTATTTTTGCTTCTCCTTGTAAAAGATAAACAAATTCCACATCATCTTGAATCTGCCAGGTGGTTGTTTGACCTGAAGAAATTATTCTTTCGACCTTGGTTATTTCATCCTCATAAATAATCTCCACCAACTCTTGGCTACTATCCGGCTTAATATTTTTAAATAGATTGGAAAGAATGGTCAAATCCTTTAAATCCTCTTCCCTTTTACTATTTCTTCTAGGAAATTTATATCTAATATTTCTATTATAAGGAGTAAATACCTCCTCATAGTAATTAGAATGGAAAAATTCATCTATCAACTCTTCCTTAATCAAATTCTCATACTTGATTTCCACATCATAGCACTTGGCTATAAATTCCTTTTCTTCCACCTTGGACCAGTCCATATCTTCGCCTCTGGCAAAGTCAGCAAAATCTTTTTGCATAAAGGCCGTAACCTTTTTAGGTACTTCCATATCCCTGGTAAAACTAAACATCATGTCAGCCAAATAGTTATTTTCATAATTGCCAAAAAGTAGGGGTAGGTCTGAAGCATGAAAGGCCTTAAGTCCTACCATTCTAGATGCAGTAGTAGCATAGTCAAACCTATACATCCACACATTTGCCCTTCTACTGGCCTCATCAGCAAACCAAAGGGAGGCTGATTTAATTACCAAGTCAGAGTAAATTTGCCTATAAACATCCATGCCCACATTATATTTCTTATAAATCGTTTTTATATTTTCCTTATACTCCTTCTTTTCTCTATTTAAGCCTTCCTTTAAGAAGGAGTCCAGGCCCCATTCCTTGCTTAACTTATTATAGGTAAGCATGCTCATCTCATCATTGGTTACTCCAATGAGAAGATCCTTCTTGCTTCCACCTCTATTTCTTAACTCCACAAGGGGAAACTCTTCTATATAGTACCCTTCTATTACAGGACAAAAAGTAGAAGCTCCATAACCAATAAAATTAGTATAGTCCATTGTTTTTTCAGCTATTAATTTAGCATCCAAATTCAATAAATCTTTTTTACTTGGATTGGCTCCAATAAATTCTAGAAACATATCAGACCTGTAATGGGCTTCATAGGAAGGCACAAAATATGAAGAAATCCCTGACATAGATATGGCCCTTGTATAAAGCCTATCAAACCTTTCCAAACTGTAGATTAGCATAACAGATGTTCCACCTGCTGATTCTCCTGAAATAGTAATGTTTTCAGGGTCTCCACCAAAGGCCTCTATATTTTCCTTGATCCATTCCAAGGCCAATTCCATATCCTTTATGGCCAGGTTGGATTCAAATTCTTCATCCACATAACTAAAGTCTAAAAACCCAAAAACCCCCAGCCTATAGTTAAAGTTTACAACTATAACATCTTGGTTAAGGGCAAAGTTATAACCGTCAATCATAGGCTCTGAACCGGCCCCATTCATGTAGGAACCACCGTGAATATAAACAAAAACTGGTTTATTCTTTAGCCCATTGTCCTTGCTCCAAATATTAAGATAAAGACAATCCTCAGAAGCATTTTCACTATTACCTGGTTGGTAACATTCCGGCCCAAAACTTAGGGCATTATAGAGATGGTCCCACTTATTTTTTCTGGCCCTTCTAAACCTTTGAGACTGACCATACTTTATTCCTAAAAAATGTTTAACATCATTATAGATAAAGCCTTGTAAGGGTCCGCTGGTAGTTTCAATTATCTGCGTCTTATTGTTTTTGTTTATAATTTCCATGGTTCCTCCTAAATATCCCTTCTGTCTTCCAATGCTTTAAGCAGGGTTAACTCATCATAGTATTCCAAGTTGCCTCCAACTGGAATCCCACTGGCTATTCTGGTTATTTTAATATCTGCATCCTTTAGTATTTCCCTTAAAAAGAGCATGGTGGTTTCCCCTTCTACCGTTGGTGATATAGCAAAAATTATCTCCTTAACCTGCTCTTCATTAAGTCTTTTTATAAATCTATCTACCCCTATATCTTCGGATCCATAGTTACTCATAGGATTTATAAGTCCGTTTAGGACAAAGTACTTGCCCTTGTAGCTACCTCCTTTTTCAATGGCCAAAAGGTTGGTAACATCTTCAACTACACAAAGGGTAGAAGAGTCCCTAATAGGGTCATCGCATATAGAACATACCCGAAATTCTGTAATATTACCACATTTTTCACACTTGTGAATGTTATCTCTCACATCCTCCAAGGCCGCAGCAAAATCATCTATATATTTATCGTCTCCATTTACCACATATAGGGCCAGCCTTTGGGCTGTCTTTCTTCCTATTGATGGAAGTTTTCTAAATTCTTCAATAAGCCTTTCCATAGGCTCTGGATATAATCCCATCTTTACCTCCATAAAAATTAAACTCCAGTATAAATACTAGAGTTTAGTCTTCTATAATCCTGGTATGTTTAAGCCACCAGTTAATTTTCCCATTTTGTCATTTGAAATTTCATCGGCCTTTCTCAAGGCTTCGTTTACTCCTGCCATAACCATGTCTTCTAACATTTCAACATCTTCCGGGTCTACAGCTTCAGGATCAATTTTAATATCCAATACTTCCTTATTACCACTCACTGTAACTTCTACAACCCCCCCACCGGCAGTCGCTGTTACCTTGGTTTCTTCAACCTCTTTTTGAGCTTCCTCTATTTGTTTTTGCATTTGCTTCATTTGTTTCATCATATTATTCATATTTCCACCAAATGGATTTTTTCCTCTTGCCATTATAGCCTCCTATTTAATAATTTTTAGTATATTTTCAGGAAAAATCTTTTTTAATTCTTCCTCTTTAGATAGTTTTTTTTCTTTCTTATCCTTTGATTTTTCTTTATACTCCTTAAATTCTATCACAAATTTACGGCCTAATCTTTGGGATAATTTAACCTCTGCATCTCTCATAAAAAAGTTCATGGCCAAACTAATGTCCATACCTGTCTTGGTAAGATAGTAGGTTATTTTTTCATTGTGGTAATTCTCATCTTTCAGATTTTCAAATAGAAAACTTGTTTGAGGATAGTTGTCCAAAATTAAAAGTCTAACCTCTTTTGCAAAGTCATCTTCATCTGAAAGTACAATCTCCTGGTTATTATCTATATCTTCCAGCTTTTTAGGGCTAGATTCTTCTTTTTCTTTTGGCTTATCCTCATCCTTTTTAGGGGGAGCTATATCTTTTTTTACTCCTGCTTTACCCTCTTCTATACCCTCTTTGTATAGGGGGGGCTTCTCTATTTTATCACTATTGATAGCTCTTACTTCTTTCTTGTATACTGGTTGGGTGCTGGTAAAACTTCCATTTTCTAATTCCTCTATACGAAGTTCCAAGGCCCTTATCTGACCTATTAAATCATCTCTTGGCATATAGTCTACCAATCTTACCGTAGCCATTTCCAAAAGTAACCTGGCATTATCAGATGTTTTTATTAGATTATCATATTCCAATAAAATATCAAGGGAGTTAACTATTCTTTCCAACTCCACACTGGCTATGTGCTCCCTATACTTATTATAGGTAGCTTGGTCTAGATTTAGTATACTATTGGTTCCACTAATCTTACTGATCATCAAATCCCTATAGTAGTTAATTAGTTCCTTGATAAAATTATGGGGATCCTTTCCCTTGTCTAACTCTTGATAAACAATTGTTAGGGCATCTTCTACCCTTCCTTGAAAGACAGCTTGGGAATATCTCATTTTAACGTCCAAACCAAAAATACCCAAAAGAGAATTAAGGTCCTCTACGCCTACTTCTTCCTTGTCCATGGCTAAAACCTGGTCCAAGGTAGATAGGGCATCTCTCATACCACCATTGGCTATGGCCGCTATAGATGCTATGGCCTGATTATCCATTATTACATTTTCTTTTTCTAAGATGCTTTTTATATTAGCCTCTATACTATCTCTATCAATTCTCTTAAACTCGAACCTTTGGGTTCTAGATAGGATAGTATCAGGAATTTTTTCTAATTCGGTTGTAGCTAGGACAAATATTAAATGGCTGGGAGGTTCCTCCATGATCTTTAGTAGGGCATTAAACCCCTCATTGGTAATCATATGGGCCTCGTCAATTATATACACCTTATATTTTAGATTGGTAGGAGGGTAGATAACTTTTTCCCTCAATTGTCTTATATCCTCTATTCTCCTATTGGATGCAGCATCCATTTCTATAACATCAACTGTGGACTCATCCATGATAGATAGACAATTCTCACACTCATTACAAGGATTACCATTTACAGGATTTAAACAATTTACAGCCTTAGAAAAAATCTTGGCACAAGTCGTTTTACCTGTTCCCCTAGAGCCGGAAAATATGTAGGCATGTGCTATTTTGTTGTTCATCACTTGGTTTTTCAGTATATTTACAATGTTATCTTGGCCGAAAACATCATCAAATACCTGGGGTCTATATTTTCTATACAGTGCTTGTCTCATATCATTCTCCTCTAAAATATTATAGCATAAATAAAAAAGACTATCTCGCATTTGAGATAGTCTGAATAATTAATCTACTTGGTATGGTAGAAGTGCAATTTGTCTTCCTCTTTTAACAGCTGTTGTAACTTCTCTTTGATGAGCTGCACATGTACCAGTTACTCTTCTTGGTAAAATTTTACCTCTTTCACTGATAAACGGCTTCATTGAAGCAACATCTTTATAGTCGATTGTTTTGTTTTTATCTTTACAAAAAGCACACACTTTTTTTCTTGGTCTAAATCTTCTATTTTGCATTTGTTTCCTCCTTTGTTTAGAAAGGAATCCTACTGTCATCATCTGTTGGATCATACTCTGCGCCAAAGGCAAAGTCATCTTCTATTGGACCCTTTGTTTGGTCAAATCCTTGATTATTGAATGATCCGTCATAAGAATTATTTGAAAAGTCGTCCTTCCAATCTATGAATTCCACACTGTTTGCAACCACATCTGTTGTGTATCTTCTAGTTCCATCTTGTGCTTCATAAGATCCTGTTTGTATACGACCTTGAACAGCCACCCTTTTACCCTTTTGAGTAAAACGTGAACAGCTTTCAGCTAATTTTCCCCAAGCAACTATATTTATAAAATCTGCAGTCGGTTGGTTTCTAGATTCCATTTCTTGTTTCTTTTCTTTACTTAATTGTTTATCTACTGCTAAGGTAAATCTCGCTACTGCTTGATTTGACCCTTGTAAGTATCTAAGTTCTGGATCTCTTGTCAATCTTCCTATTAAAGTTACATTATTCATATAAGCCCCCTTTATTAGGATTCTTTACTTACAACCATGTATCTAATAATTTGGTCTTGAATCTTAGCTCTTCTTTCGATTTCAGTTATAGTTGTTGGGTCTGCTTCAAAATTAATTAAAACGTAGTGACCTTCTCTAATATAGTTGATTTCGTAAGCTAATTTTCTTTGTCCCCATTCTTCAACTTCGCCAACTGTTCCGTTTGCTTTTATTGCATCATAGATTCTTTCTAAGCCTGCATTTCTAGTTTCTTCTTCTAGATTTGGTTTGAAAATTACTGTCATTTCGTATTGTTTCATTTCCTTTTCACCTCCCTTTGGATTTAACCCTGCTTTTTAACAGAGTAGAGATTTACCAACACATTATAACAAATTAAAAAATAATAAGCAACTATTTTCTAGATCTGTATTCTTCCATAACGCTGGCAAAAATATCTGCACTGGTTGGAGGTGTATAGGTAATGGCATTGGCACCAGCCCTGATGGTCTCTTGGATACTTTCATCAGTAGGCCCGCCTGTAGCTATTATAGGGAAATCATCTCCTACTTCTTTTCTTATTTTCTTAACTAAATCAGCTGTATACTTACCACCAGAAACATTTAAGATTTGAGCTCCTGCCCTAATCTTACCTATATAGTCATCTTTTTCTGATGATATGGTAGCTACAACCGGTATGTCCAACATGGATGAAACGCTGGTTATCATAGGGTTGGACATGGGACTATTAACTACCACTCCATAGGCTCCCATAAGCTCAGCCTGTAAGGCTATATTAACAGACCTTACTCCTGTTGTAGTTCCTCCTCCCACACCTGTAAATACTGGTACACTGGCAGTATTTATAATGGCCTGTGTTATTGATAATTGGGGAGTAAAAGGATATACAGCAATTATGGCATCTGCATTGGAGTTTTTGATTATGGCTATATCCGTAGTGAACAATAGCGATTTTATCCTCTTGCCCAGGACCATTATCCCACTGGCTTCATAAATAGCCTCTGGAACCACAACCAATCTATGCCTTAACTTGTGCTCAACATGGGGTATATTTTTCTTTCCCTTGCTATCAATAGAATGGTCTTCCAAATATACATCTGTAGGTAAGTCCTCAGCTATATCTACCGTATCTCTTATATCTATTTCTTCTACTATATGATCTTGGTGGTGATCTGTGTGTATTCTTCTTACTCTTTTTTTAATCTTATTTTTTCTAAACTTATTATCTGTCATTTTTCTCACCTCAATCTAATCTTATTATACCCTATTATTATATATTTAATTTCCTAAATTGTTAATATTATTATATTGGATATACTTAGGGTATAATTATATTATTATAAAAAGGGGGACTTATGATTAAGACAAATATAGAAAATTATAAATTAATTGAAAAAACATATCTCGAAGACCAGCAGGCTGATGCCCTAGTTTTTGAACATATTAAAACCAAGGCGAAAATTTTTGTCCTGGCTAATAATGACAATAATAAGGTCTTTTCAATAGGCTTTAGAACACCTCCCAAGGATTCTACAGGAGTCTGTCATATCCTGGAGCACAGCGTTTTAAATGGATCTAAGAAGTATAGGACCAAGGAACCTTTTATGGACCTTTTAAGGGGCAGTCTACAAACCTTCTTAAACGCCATGACCTATCCTGATAAAACAATCTATCCTATAGCTTCTAGAAACACCAAGGACTTTGAGAACCTTATGGATGTCTATTTGGATGCAGTCTTTAACCCTATAGTAAAGACTAAAAAGGAAGTTTTCATGCAAGAAGGATGGAGATACCATCTTTTAGATAAAAAAGATGAAATAACCTACAAGGGTGTTGTCTACAATGAAATGAAGGGGGCCATGTCTTCAGCTGAAGACCAGGTTGCAGAGCAAATAAATCAACACTTGCTACCAGATACCATCTATGCCCTTAACTCTGGCGGAGATCCTTATTCCATCCCAGACCTTAGCTATGAGGCTTTCAAAGAATATCATGATGACTATTACCATCCTAGTAACTCCTATATATTTTTATATGGAAACCTGGATTATAGTAAGTACTTGACCTATATAGATGAAGAATACTTATCAAACTATCAATATAACTTTGTAAACTCTAGTATAGTTGAACAAGAAACCTTTGATAGTCCTAGAAAACAGACTGTATTTTACAATGTTGTGGAAGAAAAAGAAAAATCCAACTATATTTCCTACAGCTGCCTTATGGGTAAAACCAAGAATACCTTCGATAGGATCATGTCAATTTTAGTTTGTGATATTCTAATAAACAGTGAATCCTCACCTTTAAAAGACGCCTTAATCAATGAAGGTTTAGCTGAGGATATAGTTGATATGTCCAGCAATAATTTGGATACCAGTTTCTCCCTTCTTGGAAAAAACATTGATGACCAAGATATAGACGCCTTTATCAGAGCAGTTGATGAAAGTTTGGAAAAAATGGTTGATGAGGGTATAGAAGAAGACCTAATTATGTCAAATCTAAATAAAATAGAATTTGATATGAGAGAAAAGGGTGGTTTTGCCACCAAGGGGATAATCTATCTGATTAAGAGTTTTGATAGCTGGCTATATGATGAAAGCCCTATCCAAGCCCATCTATACGAAGAAGAAATGTCCTATATTAAAGAAAATATTTCCCAAGGACTTATTGAAAAATATATAGAGGAGAAAATAATAAATAATCCTCACAAGTCTATTTTGGTCCACAAGCCAAAACTAAACCTAAACAAGGACAAGGACTTGGAAGTAAAAAAATCTTTACAAGTCTATAAGGACTCCTTAAGTGAAGAAGAAATTGATAATTTAATAAAGGAAACAAAGGCCATGGCAGACTTCCAAAATAGGGAAGACTCTCTGGAAGATAAAAAAACTATACCTAGTCTTGACTTAGAAGATGTAACCAAAAAATTCAAGGAAATCCCAAGAAAAGAAATCGAAAAAGATGGCTATAGTTACCTTATCCACGACCTGGCTACCAGCGGTATAGACTATATTGATCTATCCTTTGATATATCCCATATAGAAGCAGATGAAATTGCCTACATGGCCTTTATCTGTCAAGTTCTAGGTATGGTAGATACCGAAAACTACAGCTATAAGGAACTTAATAACAAGGTTTATATGGAAACTGGAGCCATAACCATCAACCCTATTCTTTACAGTATAAATAGTAGTGAAGATTTTCTACCTACTATTAAGGTTTCAACCAAGGTCTTTAGTGAAAAATCAAATAAGGCTATAGACTTGATAGAAGAAATCATCCTAAAGTCTAAATTTGATGACAAAAAAAGAATCAAGGAACTTTTAAATATGATAAATTCCAGACTGGAAATGGCACTTTTTGATAATGCCCATGCCCTTATGATAAATAGAGCCCTATCCCACCATAGAAAGTTCTATAAATATAATGAACTTACCAATGGTATAGACTATCTTCTATTCATAAGAAACTTAATAGATAAGCCAGAAGAATTTGACTATGATAAACTAGCAAGTGTTTACGAGAAATTATTTAATAAAAATGAGCTTATCATTAACATAAGCTCAGATTTCACCCAAGAAGATATCTTGTTTACAAGTCTGGATAAACTTGCCTCTAAACTTATAGATGAAAAACCAACCAAGGCCGAGCTTGATTTTGATATAAGGGCACTTAACGAAGGATTTTCAACAGCATCAGATGTCCAATATGTATCCATGGCCAATGATTTAAACAAGTATGACTATAGATTTACTGGAAAAATCTCCCTACTTTCTTCCATCATATCTAAAAACTATCTTTATAATGAGATAAGAGCTAAGGGTGGAGCCTACGGAGCTGGACTAGTTATGAACAATACAAATACCATGGCCACCTATTCCTACAGGGATCCAAACCTTAAAGATACCTTAAAGGTTTATAAAAATGTCTATCAATATGTGGAGAAGCTTGACCTATCAGATGATGACTTAAAAACTTATATTATAGGAACTGTTGGAAACTTTGATCCTCCTCTAACAGAAAGAGCCAAAGGGTCCTTAGACCTGACCATGTATCTTTCAAAGAGATGTTATAAGGATATAGAAAGAAATATTGAGGAAACCTTGGCTAGTAAACAAGAAGATTTGGTAGCCCAAGCCGATTTATTAAAAAAGGCTATAGAAGAATCCAGCCTGGCAGTTCTTGGTAATAGCCATGTAATTGAAGAAAATAAGGATATATTCGACAGGATTATTAAGTTATAGCTTTGACATTTTAACTCTTTTAATGTAAAATTTTATTATTAAGTATAATTATATAAATAGCGTAAAGGTATTTTGTATAGTTAAGTATATTTTTTATAAAGTTATTATAATATGGGGAGTTTAGAGGTAAAGATGAGTAAAGATAACACTTATTCCGTACAGGAAGTTGCCAATATGTTTGACGTGACTAAAATGTCTGTCTACAATAGAATAAATGCAAATGATCCTGAAGGACTAGCAGAAAGTATAGTAAAAAAAGGAAATTTCCAAAGACTAACTGATGAGAGTATAAAGATTTTAAGTTCAGTTTGGGAGTTACAAGAAGATGAGGATCTAGAGGATAAAAATTTAGAACTAGAAAATGAAATTGCCGATATCTTAAAAGATCAAATTGAATTTTTGAAAGGTCAAATTGAAAATAAGGACGAACTACTTTTAAATATGGAGTCTAGTTTTAATGAACAATTAAAAGAACTAAGATTAGAATTAGATGTTAAAAACCAACAAATAACAAATTTAAATACTTCCTTGGATAAATCCTTGAAGGTTGCAGATCAATTCCAAAGTCTAAATTTGGTTGGAGAGTTAAAACAAATTGAAAGTAAGGATCCAAAAAATAAAAAGACTGACCTTAAAAATGTGGTAGTTGAAGATAAGGATATAATTACTGAAGACAAGGCCAAGAAAGAGACAAGTAAAAAAACTGAAACTGATAAAAAAATAAAAGATGAAGCTGAACAAGAACCAACTAAAGAGGTTAAAGAAAAGAAAGAAGGACAAGAAAGTCCTGAAGAGCCAGCTAAAAAAGGATTTTTTGCCAGTTTATTCGGAAAATAAAAGATGTACATATGTACATCTTTTTTTATTACAAGATATCTTCTTCTTTTACCAAGTTTATCAAAAGATCAATAAACACCTTGGCATATTCAGGAAAATCTTCTTCTGGTCTATAGTAAATGCAGGTGTACCACTTGGCAAGTGGATTATCCTCTATATAATAAAGGTCTAAGCTATCACCCACATTAAAGTATTCAGCATACTTACGAGGCATCAGGCTTACACTCCTGTCTATGGATACCAATTTCTTTACAGAAAGAAAGTTTGGTAACTCTATTCCATAGTTCGGGACCACCTTATCATATTTTAAGATATCATCCATGGTATCTCTTATCCTTCTTGCTGTTGGATAAGTGATAAACATTTCATCCTTTACCTTGTCCAAACTTACAATCGGATACTTTTCTCCCTCTATATGATAGTAGTCTTTTTCGTCTAACAAGCCTGGAGTAGTCAGTAAGATAAAGGGATCTTCTCCCAACTTAATCAATCTTCTATAGTGATTTTCTTCCAATGTAGCCCTGTGGACTATGGAAAAATCAACTTCCTTGTTCTTTACAAAGCTCTCCAGTTCCTTACAATTAGACTCCCTAACATTAATGCGAATGTTGGGATAGACCTTATTAAATTCTTTTATAACTATTGGTAATATTGTGGTCTCTATAAAAGAAGATACTCCAATATTTAATTCCCCATCATATGTATTTTTCATAACATCTATTTCTTTTAAGAAGTCATCATACATCCCCAAAGTCTTTTCAGCTAAATCATAGTATTTTCTCCCCACTTCTGTAAGAAGCATCCCCCTATTGGTCCTATCAAATAAAACTTCATCTAATTCTGTCTCTACTTTTTTCAATATTTGACTTAAGGCTGGTTGACTTATATTTAGCTTTCTAGCTGCATTTGAAATACTTTCCTCATCTGCCACTGTCTTAATATATAATAGTTCTTTATAGTTCAACTTTTCACCTACCTTCAATTTTGCATACGTACAATTTATACCCATCCTCATATAAATTAATCTTCTTATCTTCCATTGTAACATTTATTTAATAAATTACTAAGTGTAATTTATTCCATATCCACTTTTTTTCTACATGAATATTAATTACATAATTCTAATTTCTTCTTACTTGTTTTATGAAAAGGTTCTCACAATTACTATAAAAATCATTTATTAAATTAATGTTTTTCCAAGCTTTTTCTAATCCTAAAAATGTTTTATCCCTGCCCCCTATCCTAGACCAGTAAATAAGTCATTTTTTTAGAAAAAGTTTATTTTTATAATTTCTTTACCTATCTCCATACTATAATTTTATTATTTTAATAAATTTAAGTCAATTATATCTAAATCTTTTATTTTTAAGAAATATTTATATACTCTTATATTTATCCCTATTGATATTTTATTAATTATTATATATTCATATTTTATTGATTTATTGTATATATATCATGGTCACTTTTAAATCTTGGCTTTTTAATGGCCTTAAGGGTTTAGAATTCTATATTATGGTGCTATAATAAATGAATAAGGAAATCGAAATCATATTTCCTGTACAATTTAATAGGAGGGTATATATGTTACTATTTATTTTAGGAATTTTAATTATTATTATTGGATACGTTACATATTCTAAATTTGTTGATAAACATTTTGGAATCGACGTGAACAAAGAAACGTGCGCTTACACTATGGAAGACGGCATAGACTACATACCAATGAAACCAGGAAGAATGTTTTTAATACAATTATTAAACATCGCTGGTTTAGGACCAATCTTTGGTGCTGTTCAAGGGGCTTTATTTGGACCAGCAGCATTTATCTGGATCGCATTTGGTACAGTATTTGCAGGAGGAGTTCATGACTACTTCTCAGGTATGATGAGTTTAAGACACAATGGGGACTCAATCCCAGAAATCACTGGTAATTATCTTGGAAATGGTGCTCGTCAAGCGATGAGAGTTTTCTCTTCAATTCTTTTACTACTTACTGGTACTGTATTTATGACGGGACCTGCTAACCTACTATCAAGTATGAAATTATTCAGCATTGATAATGTAAACATTTGGTTGGCAATTATATTTGTTTATTACTTCTTAGCTACTATTTTACCAGTAGATAAGATCATTGGAAAAATTTATCCACTATTCGGAGCTGCTTTATTAATCATGGCATTCGGAGTAGGTGGAAGCTTACTTATTGGAGATTATACATTACCAGAAATGACATTTAAAACAATGCATCCTGATGGACTTCCAATTTGGGCAATATTATTTACAACTATTGCATGTGGTGCAATCAGTGGTTTCCACTCAACACAATCACCATTAATGGCAAGATGTTTACCTAACGAAAAATACGGAAGACCTGTATTCTACGGAGCAATGGCTGCTGAAGGTGTTATCGCTATGATTTGGGCTGCAGCTGCAATGTCATTCTTCGGAACTGGCCAAGCTGGTATCAATGGCTTAGGTGAAGCTTTGGCAAATGGTGGACCTGGTGGAGTTGTTAACACTATCGCTTTCTCAACTATGGGTAAAATTGGTGGTTTATTAGCAATGATCGGGGTAGTAGCTGCTCCAATCACTTCAGGAGACACTGCTTTTAGATCTGTTCGTTTAACTATAGCTGACGCTATGAGATTTGACCAAAAAGAAAACAAAAACCGTTTAATCATTGCTATGCCTTTATTCTTAGTAGCATTTGGTTTAACTAGAATAGACTTTAATATTATTTGGAGATACTTCGCATTTACTAACCAAGCTTTAGCAACTATAGTATTATGGACAGCTTCAGCTTACCTAGCATCAAACAAGAAATCTCACTTAATGACTACAATTCCTGCTCTATTCATGAACTGTGTAATATTCACTTATATATTACAAGCTCCAGAAGGATTCAAATTAGCAACTAATATTGCTTATCCTCTAGGATTAGTTCTTGCAGCAGCATTTGCTTTCATTATGATTAAGAAATTAAACAGCATTAAAAAAGAAGCTAGTAAATAATTAAATAAAAAGAAAACAAGCATCTAGGTGCTTGTTTTTTTATGCTTTTTTACAAAAAAATAAAGAGGCTAGGCCTCTTTATAAGTTAAATCCTTGTTCCTTAGCAATCTCAATAAGTTCTGATCTGCTAAATACTTGATTTTCATTTTTTCCTACCACTTGATCTGTAAAACAATCAACTCTGGTGTTGGCATTTCTCAAATCATAATAGGTAGTCATTTCTTGGTCGTATTCCTTTAATTCTTCTAAATAACTATCAAATACCTTGTAGTCATTTTCAAAAACTCTAGTTTTAATATCCATTCTAGGCTTTAATTGAGGTTCTTGATTAGGATAACCAAGTCCTAGGCCTACCACTGGAAAAGTATATTCTGGTAAGTTTAATATCTTTATGATCTCTCTGGCATCGTTTAAGATACTGCCAAAGTAAACAGTTCCCAAGTCCATTGCCTCAGCGGCTACAACTATATTTTGAGCCATTATAGAAGCATCTGTAATACCTTGGAAAAATCTATCTGTGTCATTTACAAATTCGATAGTCTTTCCTCTTTCTTCCATTATTTTTGTATTTCTAAAGTTATCAACTATAAAAATTAACAATTCTGGAACATGTGCTATATATTCTTGTCCTGCAACCTTACTTATCTTAAGCTTTTTTTCTGGATCTGTAACCCTTATAATGGATGCTTGTTGCATACCATTAGATGTAGCTGTTCTATTTGCTACCTCAAATAACAGGTCTAACTTATCAGCTTCAATTTCCTTGTCCTTCCATGAACGAATAGTTCTGTGATTTAATTGGCTATTTAGAATTTTTTCCATAGGAATCCTCCATAATTTTTATTTTGTACCAAATAGTCTATCTCCAGCATCTCCTAAACCTGGAATTATATATGCGTGTTCATTTAATCCTTCATCAAGAGCTGCTATGTAAATATCAACATCTGGATGGGCTTCTTGAACTGCCTTTACTCCTTCAGGAGCTGCTATTAAATTAATTAATCTTATTGACTTACATCCCTTTTCTTTTAATAAGGTTATAGCGTCCATAGCGGAACCACCTGTAGCCAACATTGGATCTAGTAAAAATATATCTCTTTCACTTACGTCTGTAGGTAATTTACAGTAATATTCAACTGGTTTTAATGTAGCTGGGTCTCTATATAAGCCTATATGACCTACCTTAGCTGATGGTAAAATACTAACCATTCCTTCTACCATTCCAAGACCTGCTCTTAAAATAGGAACTAAACCTAATTTTTTACCTGATAATTGGTATCCTACAGCTTCTTGAACTGGTGTTTGAACCTTAATTTCTTGTAATTCCAAGTCCCTTGTTACTTCATATGCCATCAACATGGCAACTTCAGATACTAAACTTCTAAATTCATTTGTACCTGTATTTACGTCTCTTAATAAGGTTACCTTATGTTTAATCAATGGATGATCTAATACTACTACTTTGCTCATTTTTACCCCCTAAAAGTTTTCTAACTTATCTATTCTTCTTTGGTGTCTTCCACCTTCGAATTCAGCTTTTAAGTATTCATTTACAATATCCTTAGCAAGCTCAACTCCAATTACCCTCGCTCCTAGACATAAAACATTTGAATTGTTGTGTTGTCTTGTCAATTTGGCACTATAGGATTCTGAGCATAGGGAAGCCCTAATACCAGGTACCTTGTTACAAGCCATGCTCATACCAACTCCTGTACCACAAATTGCTATACCCAAATCTGATTCTTTATCAACTACTGTCTTACACATTTTTTGAGCATAGTCTGGATAATCTATTGAATCTGTATTAAAAGGTCCCAGGTCCTTAACACTGTGGCCCATAGACTCAATAAATTCCACTAACTCTTCTTTTAATTCCACTCCTGCATGGTCTGATGTTATCGATATTTTCACAAAACCCTCCTATAAATATATTACATTGCCTGAAGCAGACTTTTTAAGTCTGTTCATAATGGATAAGCCATATCCCTCTTCCTCTACTCCATATACGAGTATTTCATCGACGCCTAACTTATCCATGTCCCTTAAATAGGTAAATAAATGTCGTCCCATTTCTTCAAGATTATCAATGCTTCCCATATATTTTACTTCATCTACGGGATAGTTTCCATTGTCTTCTTCAAACGTCATTATACCAATTTTCCCCTTACTTTTACTAATATATTGACTAAATTGATCCTGAACTTTCTCCATCTGACCAACAACCACTGTTACCTTGGCCTTGGGAGCATAGTGTTTATACTTTTGTCCAGGAGATTTGGGAACCTTAGCTTGATCTTTCAAGGCTAAGTCCAATTCCACATCAGGCCAAAAGTTTCTTAAATATTCCAGGGTATAAAAACCTGGCCTTAAGATAGTAGGCCTATCAGATGTTAAATCCAAAACAGTTGACTCCAAACCTATCTTGGATTCTCCACCGTCTAAGATGGCTTCAATTCTGCCCTGCATATCTTGATAGACATCCTGGGCATTGGTTGGACTAGGTTTAGTTGATAAATTAGCAGAAGGTGCTGCCAGTGGACTTTGACAATAATCGATAAAGTCTCTGGTACTCTTCATTTTAGGCATTCTAACAGCCACTGTATCCCCTCCAGCGGTAATTTCATCAGGTACTATATCCTTTCTATTAAGAACTATAGTTAGGGGCCCTGGCCACAATTTTTCAACTATCTTCCTATCCTCAGCCTCCAGCCCCTGGGTCAATTTATCCAGCCAGCTAAAGTCTGATATATGTAATATTAATGGATTGTCCAAGGGTCTGTTTTTTGCTTCAAATATCTTGTGGACAGCCGATGGGTTTAAACCATCACAAGCTAGCCCATAAACCGTTTCTGTCGGTATGGCTACTATTCCTCCATCAATTATGATTTTGGAAGCCTTATTCAAGCTATTTTCATATTCTTTTTCATCTAATAAACTATATATCTTTGTGTTTTTCATTTTTACCTCTTGAATATAATAACATAATTTATATGTTTTTGTATTTATTTCAAAAAAAGAAAAAGACTAATTGCCTTTTTCCCCCTGATAATTTCTATTTCTACATTTCACTTGATTAAATTGGTCCTCTTCCAGGCAATAGTTTGGGTCCATATGGATAGATAACTCTATACCCAAGTCACTGTAGACCTGGTCTTCTAGGGAATCTATGATTTCATGCATACTATAAACATCTATATTGGCCGGAACCTCCGCATGGGCAGTCCCATAAACCTTATTTTTTCCATACTCATGAAGTTCTATATCATGAACCCCTCTAACATACTTACCCTTTAATAGGGTTGACCTAACTTTATTTATTAGATCTCCCTCAACTTCCTTACCTATAAGGATATTTCCCATATCTTTTAAAATCCCATAGCCTGAATACATGACCATTAAAGACACGGCCATACCGGCAAAACCATCTATATTTACCTTAAATACCCTACCGGCAACTATTGATAAAATAACAGCACTGGTTGCTATAACATCATTTCTAGAATCTATAGCCACCCCATAGTTCAAGGGGGAGTCTATCATCTTATAAACCTTAATATTATAAAGGTACATATAGACCTTAAATAGGACAGAAATCACTAGGATCAATAATAGAACACCATTGAAGTTTAACTTTTCTGGATTCATTATATTTTTTATAGAAGACTTAAACAACTGGACTCCTACCATTAATATAACTATACCAACCAAAAGACTGGCTATATATTCCCCTCTTCCATGGCCATAAGGATGATCCTCATCGGCAGGTTTGGAAGATATCTTGGATCCAAAAACAGCTATTAGGCTGGTCAATGTATCTGATAGGTTGTTAAAAGAGTCCCCAATTACAGCTATGGAGTTTATCATTATTCCAACTATAAGCTTTACTATAAATAAAAGGGCATTGATGAAAAGTCCCATATAACCTGTCAGGGAAATTAATTTACCTCTATTGTCTGGATTGTTCAAATCGTCAGACTTAATATATTTATCCATTAAAATTTTTAACATGCTAATCCTCTATTATCTTCTTTGTTCTAAATATGGTCAGTGCATAAAGTATGATCACTATATTGGAAACCAACATGGAAATCCATATTCCTGTTTGCTCAAGACCTGTAAAGTTTTTAAATATTAAAACCATAGGAATTCTTATAAACCACAACCTTCCCATGGACATATTCATTGAATACCTAGTCTTTCCTGTTCCTTGGAATATACCCAGGTAGATATTAAATAATCCCATAGGTGGAATCATAAAGATATCATATTTCATATAGTCTAGGGCATGGGCAAATACCATAGGCTCCTTGGCCTTGTTTACAAATATTGATAAAACTCCATCTGTGAAGAATACCAAAATTAGTATACCTATAAGAGAGGTTATCCAAACTAAAACCTTGGCCTCCTTAATGGTTTCCTTAGCCCTATCTATCTGTTTGGCACCAATATTTTGGGCTATTATTGATGTCATAGCAGCTCCTATACCCATAGAAATCTGCATCCAAAAATCTGTTATTCTATTTACCATGGAAAAGGCAGCTACAACTTGTGGACCATAAGAAATAATAAAACCATTCATTATTATAAAGCCTAAAGCCGAACTACTTCTACCTATAGCCGTTGGAAATGCAACCTTCATTATATGGGAAGCCATATTCCTATTCCACTTAAATCCTTTTAAGCTAACATCCAATTCACTCTTGTCATGATTTATCCTGTAGGCACCTATTGCCACCGCAACCACCTTGGAAATAACCGTTGCTATAGCGGCCCCCTTAACCTCCAAGCCCAAACCTGGTAAATTAATAAAAGGAATGTTGGTAAAGATTAAGATAGGATCTAAAACTATATTAACTATACCTGATAGGGCACCTATTATAGTTGTATCCTTGGTTTTTCCCTGGGCATTTAAAATTGCTTGAAAGGCAAAGAATAAAGAATCTACAACAAACCCAAATATGTTTATTCTCACATAATCCAAAGAATAGTCATATAGGTCCTCTCCAGCCCCCATCCAGGTCAAAATATGTGGCGTTATTAGTGTACCGACAATAGTTACAACTATACCAACTATAATTGACATTACTATTAAATGATTTGCATAGTCCGAAGCCCTTTTCTTTTGCTCTGCACCAATCAACTGAGCTATTATGGATGTACCTGCTATGGACATCCCTATTGCCAACGATATAAATAAAAACAAGATTGGCCAAACGAAACTAGTTGCAGCGAATTGTGTAGAGGACAATTGAGCTAACCATAATCCATCAGCCAAGCTGTAAAGTGTATTTATAACGTTACTTATGACCAATGGAAAGGAAAGAGTCAATAGAACCTTTAAAGGCTTTTCATTTAAAATAAACTTGGAACTATATTTTTCACTCTTTTCTATTTTTATCCCCTCCTATAAAATATTGCAATAAAATGTGGATAACTCTGTGGATAAGTATCGACTTATCCACTTTTTATCCACTTTAAAGCTTTGTATTACATTATTCTATGCCACAAACCCCATTATTGCAACCCTTATTTACATGTTTAAGATATCTATTATCTCCATACATGACAATCTGGATAAGTCCTTCTTCCTCTAATCTTTTTAATTCCTTGTTTAAAGTTGGATAGTCCAAATCAAAAATAAAGGCCAATTCTGAAACAGCCATGGTCTTATACTTTTCCATAACCTTTGGTATATCATCTATACTAATTTCATTTTCTAATAATTTCCCACCTGATAATCCCTTGATCAAGGATTCAGCTGTTTGATAATACATATATTCCCTAACTAGGACCTCTTGGCCATCATAGACAAAGTTGAAGGCTGGAAAACCTGTTACTTGATATTTCTTCACTATCTCAATATCATCTAAAAAGGCTTTTTCCGCCTCCCCATTTTCCATTCTTTCCATAAATTTACCCAAGTCCAAACCTGCTTCAAGAACTGCCTGCATCATATCAGCATTGGCATTAGGCTTTTTACCTTCTAAGAAGATCATCTCTCTAAACCTTCTAAGTAAGAAAAATGCCTTGTCCTGGTCTTCCATTTGGGCTGCATTATAGGCTCTAGCCATAGGGAAGGTGGAAACATTCTCTTCGTCAAATAAATTAAATAGGTGGCCATTATTAGGCATATGGTGCTTTAAGGCTGAATCGTTCCAAGCCTCTGCAACCTTACTATTATATTCCTTTATATCAGCTGCCAAGTCTTCACTTTCTGGAAATAAACTTCTCACGTCCTGCATCATACCGCCCATAACGTATTCTATTTCCACATTGTCAAACCTGGTTTCGATCTTTCTAATCATTGGTTCACTTCCCCAGCACCAAGTACATAAAGGGTCTGAAAACTCCATAATTTTTAATACTTTCTTTTCTGCCATCTTATCCTCCAATTATATCTAATATTTCGGATACTTCTCTTGCTAGATAATCAGGTTTTTCTCTTCTTACTTCTTCTTCTGTCCTAAATCCCCAAGTAACTCCTATTGTCTTTACTTGGGCATTTTTTCCTGTCTCTATATCAACCTCTGTATCCCCTATAAAATAAGTATCAGTTCTATCTATACCCAATTTTTCCAATATTAAATTAACTCCTTCAGGATCTGGCTTTTTTCTTATATTTTCCATCTGGCCCATAGCTATATCGAAGACACCTTGGCCAAATATTTCTTCTACTACCAACTGTAGGGTAGGATCTGGCTTATTTGAAAGTACTGCCAGCTTGCAATCTTTCTTTCTTAGCTTAACCAAAAGTTCATCCACCCCATCAAAGGCCTTGGTCAAGTAACTGGTGTTGGCATTATATTTTTCATTATATCTATTTAATACTTTTTCCACGTAAGCATCATCTAGTGGAGCCCCCACTTCTCTTAGGGCTTCTTTGATTAGGTGATTTGCCCCATAGCCTAAAAGATAATTATATCTTTGCTCTTCTATAGTAGAATGACCAAACTCCTTTAAGGTTTCATTTACATAATAGGAAATAGTGGTTATTGTATCTAAAATAGTCCCATCTGCATCAAATATCACTGCTTTACTCATCTATACCCTCCTTTATATACCTATTGAATTCATATAACCCCATAGAAACAGCTATAGGCAAATTAAAACTATCTATTAAATCACTTTGAGGAATGAAAACCTTACGGCCATATTTTTCATAGGATTCTGGTAGCCCACTTCCCTCGTTACCAAAAACTAGGGAGTATTTTCCCTCTTCCTTCTGCCTATAGATAGAATCGTTTTGATTCCTGGATAGCATAAACATATAAAGTTTTCTATCTGGGTATTCTTCCAGGTAGGCTTCAATATTTTCAAAGTGTTTAAATCTAATATTAAAAATCGATCCCATGGATGCCCTTATGGTCCTAGGATTATAAATATCTGCAACATTTCCTATTAGGGCCAAATCTAACATATTAAAACCACTCATGGTCCTTATGATAGTTCCCAGATTTCCCATGTCTGATATTTCATTTAAAACCAAGTGATTACCATCTTTTAAAGGGCTGTCAAATTTATTAAAAACTCCAACTACATAGACATTATCTTTATTGGATAACTTGTTTATCATCTTATTGTTAATAGAGTAGTTAAGTCCCTTAGACTCCAATAGATCTATCAATTTTTTTTTGTCATTAAAATCTTCCCTTATATAGACCTGTCTAATTAGATCTGGTCTTTTATTTATCATCTCTATGGTAGGAAAAGCCCCTAGAGTATATGAATAACTTACTTTTTTAGTATATTTTTTTATTTTTTCCATAGTCTACCTCACTTTCTTATTATACTACTATGGCCTTAATATGCCACTTTCCTTTTACTTATTAGCCATTAAAGGCTATAATTATAATAATATATTAACATAGGAGGAGAAATGATTACTAGAAAAGAGAGAAACCTATCAATGTTGATGGACTTCTATGAGTTGACAATGGCAAATGGTTTCTTAGAAAATGACTATCATGATACTATAGCGTATTTTGACTTATACTTTAGAAATGTTCCAGACGATGGTGGCTTTGCTATAATTGCTGGTTTAGAATCAGTTATTGAATATATCGAAGGCCTACACTTCAGTGAAGACGAGGTAGATTTCTTAAGATCTAAAAAGATTTTCAATGAAAAATTCCTTAACTATCTGGAAGATTTTAAGTTTGAATGTGATGTATGGGCTGTTCCTGAAGGTTCAATTATATTTCCAAATGAACCTATCATAACAGTAAAAGGACCTATAATTCAGGCCCAATTACTTGAGACCATGCTTTTACTAACAATAAACCATCAGTCACTGATAGCTACTAAAACCAATAGGGTGGTAAGGGCTGCTGACGGCAGACCTGTCATGGAATTTGGTTCTAGAAGAGCTCAAGGTCCAGATGCTGCTACTCTAGGTGCCAAGGCATCCTATATAGCTGGAGCTGCTGGTACGGCCAATACTTTGACAGACTATCTTTATGGAGTACCTGCCCTTGGAACCATGGCTCATTCTTGGGTACAATCTTTTCCTAGTGAATTAGAAGCCTTTGAAGCCTATACCAAGATTTATCCAGACAACTGTGTTCTCCTTGTAGACACCTATGATACCTTAAAGTCTGGTGTACCTAATGCTATAAAGTGCTTTGATAATATTCTAAAACCTCAGGGAATTAGACCTAAGGCCATAAGATTGGACTCAGGCGATATAGCCTATTTGTCTAAAAAAGCTAGAAAGATGTTAGACGCTGCTGGCTATGAAGACTGTGGTATAGTTGCTTCCAACTCCCTAGATGAATATAAGATTAGAGATATTCTTTTACAAGGAGCCCAATTGGATTCCTTTGGCGTTGGTGAAAGTTTAATAACTTCAAAATCTAGTCCTGTTTTTGGAGGGGTTTATAAGCTGGTAGCCATAGAACAAGATGGCAAGCTTATTCCTAAGATTAAGGTTTCTGAAAACATAGAAAAAATAACCACTCCTGGTTTTAAGAATGTGGTTAGACTATATGATAAGGAGACTGGTAAGGCCCAGGCTGATCTTATTATCCTCAATGAAGAAGAAATTGATGATAATAAGCCTCTTACAATCTTCCATCCACTTTACACTTGGAAGAAGAAAACTCTTTATAATTTTACCTATAAAAAACTTTTAGTTCCTGTATATGAGAAGGGGGAACTCGTTTATGACAATCCTTCTTTAGAAGAAGTAAGAGACTACTGTCTAGCAGAAGTGGATTCTCTTTGGGAAGAATATAAAAGATTTGATAGACCACAAATTTATAAGGTTGACCTTAGTGAAAAACTATGGAATCTTAAAAATGACTTACTTGCAGAAGCTAAAAAACAAGTTAATGAAATAAAATAAAAAGACAAAAATAAAAGACTATCTCTAAGAGATAGTCTTTCTTATTTAATAAAATTAAGGGGGTTTAATTTTACTCCATCTTTAATAACTTCAAAGTGTACATGGGGACCAGTTGAAAATCCTGTAGAACCCATTCTTCCAATGTGTTCTCCCTGATCAACCCTATCTCCAACCTTGACATCTACTCCCACCATATGACCATATAGTGTTACGTATCCATTTCCATGATCTATTTTCACATGATTTCCCAAGCCATAGCTATTCCATCCTGCAGCTATTACCCTACCTCCATCAGAGGCAACAATGGATGTTCCCATACCATTGGCAATATCTACCCCTGTGTGGAAACTTCCCCATCTATATTCAAATAGACTGGTATACCTTCCAACTGTAGGCTTAATAAAACTATTGGTTGCCATTCCCTTGGGTCTTTCCTTATTTCCAATTAAAATTATCTTGTCTTGTTTTTTTCTTAATATTTCCTTAGATTCAACGTACTTTTTAGCCAGGTCTCCATTTTCGTAAATATATTTAGTATTAATTTTTTCTCTACCACTTATACCTTCTTGGCTAACCTTGCTTTCCCCTATATAAAGTTTATCTGTTTTAACCTTTCTTGTCTTAAAGGCTATTTTTTTTACATGGGATTTTTCTTCTATTTGTCTTACTAAGATTTTAGGAGTAAACTCATATACTTTTACTTCCATATCCTTCTTTAAGATTTCTGATTTTTCTTCCAATTCATTTAATTTAATAAATTCATCTTTATCAATACTATACTTACTTATAAAATCATCTATTTTTATATCTTGATCTATTTTTATAGTTTCTTCTATTTTTTCTTGATATAGAACTTTATATCTTAAGTCTTTAATATCTGTGATTTCATCCTTTAATACAGATTTCTTTTCCAATCTTATCTCAGGTATTAAATCATAGTCCAACTGGTTATCATACAAAAGCTTTTCGACCATATCTCTTATTTCTTGAATAACTTCTTGAGAGTCTTCAAAGTTTCCTATAAACTCTTCACCTATTGTTAATTCATAGGCTTCTAGTATTCTTAGTTCTTCTGCTATAGGCATTTCCATAAGCCTAGCTTGAACCTGGTCTTCTTTTATAGCTTGATTTACATCTATGTACTTATTTTCCTCTTGTACGATTTCAAATTTACTTATTTCTTCTTTAGCGTAAGCTGTATTAGCACTTATAGTTAGCACTCCTACTGTTAATAGTGAGGCTCTTACTAGCCTCTTAAAACTTTCCTTCATTATACACCTCTGTAACCTCTTTGTAATATTTCTTAATATAATATACCTTCTTCGTAAAGCTTTGTCAATTTTTATATATGTAATAGTTACAAAATAGTTACTTATTTAAAAGAGTATTAAAAAAAGGTAATAGTTTCACCTATTACCTTTACTTATTTTTTTCTTTCTAGTCTAAGGATTGAGCTGCTGTTATTATACCAATCTTGTATACATCTTCTGCACTACAGCCTCTAGATAAATCATTTATAGGCTTGTTCAAACCTTGTAGGATTGGGCCTAGGGCTTCAAAACCTCCAAGTCTTTGAGCAACTTTATAAGCAATGTTACCTGATTGTAGTTCAGGGAATATAAATACATTTGCCTTACCTGCAACCTTTGATTTAGGAGCCTTTAAGATTGCAACAGTTGGATCTATAGCTGCATCAAATTGTAACTCACCATCTATAGGTAGGTTTAATCCTTGTTCTTTGGCTAATTCATTTGCTATTACAGTAGCACTTGCCATCTTTTCTTGTTGTGGAGCACTTGCTGATCCCTTAGTTGAGAAACTCAACATGGCAACCTTAGGGTCTATTCCAAAAGTTTTAGCTGTTTCAGCTGAAACAATTGCGATTTCTCCAACTTGTTGATCAGTTAAATCTATATTTATAGCTATATCAGCAAATAAGTATCTTTCACCATTTTCTCCTAACATTACCATGGCACCTGACGTTCTTGAAACTCCTGGTTTTGTCTTGATAATTTGTAAAGCTGGTCTTACTGTATCACCAGTTGAGTGGATAGCACCACTAACCATACCATCTGCTAAACCCATTTGAACCATCATGGTTCCAAAATAGTTAGGTTGTTTTATTAATTCTCTAGCTTGTTCTTCTGTAGCTTTTCCCTTTCTAATCTTAACCAATTCAGCAACCATCTCATCTTCTTTTTCATAGTTGGATGGATCTATTATTACCATATCTTCCAAGTCCAGGTTACTGTCTTTAGCCAAACCTTTAACATGATCCAAGTTGGCTAATACTATAGGCTTGATTAAGCCTTCATTATAATGTCTTACCGCTGCTGATAAAACTCTAATGTCATGTCCTTCAGGGAAAACTATTACCTTATCTTTTCCCTCAATTTTTTTTGATAAGTCTTCAATTACAGAATTTTTCATTTAACTCTCCTTATAAAATATTATTTACAGCCTTATCCAAGGCTTTTGTTTCCTCAGGGGATAAATCTGCCAAGGGCTCTCCATTCTTTATTTCCTTAGAATAAGTGTAGGAGGCATCCCTTCCATTTATACTAGTTATTATTACCCCACTATTAAACCCATCTAACAATACCAAAGAAAATGATAAATTTCCACTTTGATTTTCCAAGGCATCGTACTTATATAGGGATACTTTTTGTATTGATAAACTCACATTTTCTCTAATGTTTTTTATCTCCCTATCTATTTTATCAGTTATTCTTTCATTTTCCACCTTTATTTTATGGTCCATCTTATTCTTTAAGTCGGTATACTGATCATCCAAGGTCTTGTAACTATCAAAGCTGGTCTTTTCCAACTGTCTTATATCTTCGTTTAAGTTTGATCCTAGTTCTTCAACCCTTTTATTTATAGTGTGATTAAAACTATTAAAGTCCGCTTGTAGCTGGCTGTTTTCCTCTTGGATCTTATCTTGCAACATCTTAACAGTCTCTTCATTAGAGTTGTCAAGTCGTTTATTAAGATTGGTATAGTTTGATTTACTCTCTTTACTCATCTTTGTATAGTTGTATTCTAGGGCCTTTATCTTCTTAACCCCTATTTCCAGGTCCTTGGAGTGTGACTTTAATAGGTCCTCAAGTTTTAATTCTCCCCTGCCCCTCAAAAGTAGGTCATATCTTTTACTTAGTCTATTTAACTTATGATTTGTATTGATTACCTTATAGCTTAAATATAAAACCAACAATGATACTACTACCATAAAAATAGATATTAATTTTTCACTCATACTTCTCTCCCATTTATCAAATATTCTATTAATGATTCCAATTGATCTTCTGAATATGCTTCAATAGTTAAATCCCAACTATTTTGTTTTTTCAAAATACTTACCTTGGTTCCCAGGGTCTCTTTTAATCTATCCTCTATCTCTTGAAGGTAGATATCTTTTTCCTTTTTGTCCCTGGTTTTTTTTCCCTTTTTTTCCAATTCATTTACAGTCAATTCTTTATTTATAATTTTATCCAGATAATTCTTTCTGTCATCCAGGTCCTTTATTCCTAAAAGTGCCCTAGCCTGACTGGAGGTTAAACTACCATCTAAAAGTTTCTCCTTGGACAAGTCATCCAGGTTAATAAGTCTTAAACTATTTGCTATATAGGATCTGGACTTACCCAGCCTATCTGCCAGCTCCTTTTGAGTTAAACCATAGTCATCCATAATAGACCTATAGGCCAAGGCCTCTTCCATAGGGTTTAGATCCTCCCTTTGGATATTTTCTATTACAGCTACTATATCAAGGCTTTCTTTGTCATAGTCCCTAACTATAGAAGCTATCTTATCCATGCCCAGCTTTTGACAGGCCCTAAACCTTCTTTCGCCAGCAATTATTTCATAGCCATCTTCTAACTTGGCCACTATAATTGGTTGAATTAAGCCATACTCCTTAATTGAACTGGCCAATTCTTCTATGGCTTCATCATTAAAGGTCTTTCTAGGCTGGTCCTTTCTTGGCCTAACCTGGTCCAAAGAAATCATTTCCACCCTATTCTTTTCTTCATTTACTTCTATATTATCTGGTATCAAAGCCGCTAGGCCCCTTCCCAATCCCTTTGATTTAATCTTTATCACTCCTTGTAATAACTTCTTCTGCCAGCCTTCTATAGGCTCTGGCCCCAGTGGATAAACCATCATAGGTAAAAATATCCTGACCATGTGAGGGGGCCTCTGCCAATCTAATATTTCTAGGTATAACAGTCTCATATACCAAGCTGGAAAAATAATTCTTAACCTCACTAAATACTTCCTTGGATAAATTATTTCTAGCATCATACATGGTAACTAGAATACCTTCTATGTAAAGCTCCTTATTAAGTCCCTTCTTAATCAAGTCCAAGGTTTTCAGCATGGATCCCAGTCCCTCAAGGGAATAATACTCAGCTTGTATGGGAATTATAACCGAATCACTTGCTGTTAAAGCATTTATAGTTAGTATACTAATTGATGGCGGACAGTCTATTAGTATATAGTCATATCCATCTACATCATCTAGTCTTCTTTTAAGGATAGTCTCTCTATCCTCTATATTTACAGCTTCTATTTCGAATCCTGCCAGGTCACTACTAGATGGTATAAGCTTTACACCTTCTATACTACTAGTCTGTATAGCTTTACCTAGCTCTTGATTCTCCAACAAGACATGGTAAAGTCCCAGGCCTTCAGCCTCTTCTTGCAGATTTAATCCTGAGCTTGTATTTCCCTGAGGATCCATATCTATAAGCAGTACTTTCTTATTCTTTTCTGCCAAGCCGGCAGATAAATTTATAGCAGTTGTGGTTTTACCCACTCCACCTTTTTGATTAAAAATACTTATTATCTTCATCTCTACTCCTTAAGAACTTATTATAACATAGGTATCTCTATATTATTTATTTTCCCCCTAAGTAAAAGTAGGCCATAGTCTATGGCAGCATTTTTTCCCTTTTCAATGATAATATCCCTAGTTCCTATAAACTTATGTTCAAAGATATAATTTACTTGTCTATACCTAAGTCCTATATAGGCCCTACCTACCTCTTCTCCACTTGGACCTGCATAGCCTGTAGTTGCTATAGATAAGTCAGCTCCGCTTATCCTAGAGAGTCCTTCTAACATTTCCTGGCAAACTTCCTTGGATACTACTCCAAATTCTTGGATAGTTCTACTATCAACTCCTAGAATTTCCATCTTGGCCTCATTGGAATAGGTTACAAAGGATTTATTAATTATCTTTGATGCATTAGCTATCTTTATAAGACTGGATGCTATATTGCCGCCTGTAAAGGATTCTGCACTGGCAATACTCAAATTTTCTTCTATCATTTTTTCAACAAATATCTCTTCTCTTTTTCTGTGGTCATTGGAATAGATTAAATTCCCAAAGATCTTATTTATTTTCTTGTCAATTTCTTCAAACCTATCTTCAACCTCTTCATGCCCCTTAAGATTTAACTGAATATAGACACTGTTTTCATTGTCTATATAAGTCGTAACTTCATTTAAGCTATCAAAACCTTCTTTTTCTATAAGTCTAAAGGTCTGTCCCTCTGTCAAAAAGGAAATTCTGTATATTTTATTTTTTACTATAATTTCATTTTTATTTTCCATTTCCTTATAGATATAGTCTATAAACATGGGTTCTAATTCTCTAGGTGGTCCAGGAAAGAGAACATACTTCTTATCTTTACTGTTATAGACCCTTCCCTTGGCTATACCAAATCTATTTTCTAAAAGCTCCAAGCTATAGTCTCTCTCCAATAAATAATTTTCAATCACATCCTTGGTTATGTCATCATTGGTAGAGCCCAAGCCTCCTGTCAGTATAAAGATGTCTGCCTTCTTATCTAAATAAATTAAGGCTTCTTCAATCTTGCCATAATCGTCATTTACAGTCAGGTGAAGCTGCGTTTCATAGCCAAGAGTATTTAAATGACTCATAATAAATTCAGCATTAGTATTTCTAATTCTTCCATCTAATAGTTCTTTTCCTATTGTTATAAGTGCTAGTCTCATGATTTTCTCCTTTATGTTTCATATGAAACTTTCTTATATTATATCAAATGTTTCATATGAAACATAAAAAAAGCTGGATAATCCAGCTTATAATGGTTTAGTTCTTGGTTTTCCTTGTCCTCTAGGGTATTTTTTATCTGTCCTATTGGTCTTTTGAATTATAACCAAGGATCTGCCAGAGTTTTCTACAGGTAGATTAAATTCCATAACCTTAACCAGTCTTCCCCCCAGCTTGTTAATACTATTTTGGGCTTCCTTTACCTCATCATGAGGATCTGGTCCCTTCATAGCTATAAAATAGCCTCCAACCTTTACAAAAGGTAGACAGTACTCTGTTAGGGTTCTTAGGTTTGCTACGGCCCTAGATGTTGCTATATCGTAGACTTCCCTATATTCTTTTTTCCTGGACAACTCTTCTGCCCTGCCATGAACGGCTTCTACATCTTGCAGTTCAAGCTTGTCTATAACATCATCTAAAAAAGTTATTCTCTTGTTTAAACTATCTAAAAGAGTGATCTCTAAGGTTTCATTAAAGATTTTCATAGGTATACCTGGGAAGCCTCCCCCAGTTCCTATATCTATAACCTTCATATAGTCATCTACAAGTTCTGAATCAAAAATCATAAGAGAGTCTAAAAAGTGTTTAACATAAACATCTTCATCTTCTATTATATTGGTGATATCGATTTTTTCATTCCACTCTTGTAGTAAATTCTTGTAGTTTTCAAACATATCCAATTCAACCTTGGTTAGGCTAAATTCTTTTTTCATCATTATATCATCTAATTTAGTCATCGCTTTTCCTTCTCATGGTTTCTAAATGAATTAAGATTACATTTATATCAGCAGGACTTACACCTGATATACGTGAGGCCTGACCTACAGAATCCGGCTTAATTGCATTTAATTTTTGAACGGCTTCATTTTTTAAGCCCTTTACTTCCTTATAGTCTCCTATATGGTCTAGTCTTTTTCTTTCTAATTTCTTAAATTGTGAAATTTGCATTTCTTGTTTTTTAATATAGCCTTCATATTTTATTTGAGTTTCAACTTCAAGGTAAAACTCCCTTGGAATCTCCGGTCTTTCTGCGTCCAGTATGATCGTGTTTTCATAGGTAAGTTCTGGCCTTCTTAAAAGGTCATGAAGACTTAAGCCAGTTTTTAAAGGTGTTGAACCCAAATCCACTAACTTACTGTTAATTTCTTCCTTTGGATTAATGGAAATAGATTTTAACCTGGCTATTTCTTCTTCAATTATATTCTTTTTATTTAACATTACCTCATATCTATCTTCCTTAACCAGGCCTAAATCATAACCCTTTTGAGTTAGTCTTAAATCAGCATTATCCTGTCTTAAGGCTAGTCTATATTCAGCTCTAGATGTCATCATCCTATAAGGCTCATCAGTCCCCTTGGTTACCAAGTCATCAATTAAAACCCCTATATAGGCTTCAGACCTATCAAGGACAAAGGCTTCCTTACCATCTATATTTTGAACAGCATTGATACCTGCCATCAAGCCTTGGGCTGCAGCTTCTTCATAGCCAGAAGATCCATTTATTTGTCCAGCAAAGAAAAGATTCTTTATATGGGAACTTTCCAAGTTTGACTTAAGTATAGTAGAGTCTATACAGTCATACTCTATACCATAGGCAGATCGCATGATTTCAACATTTTCCAAGCCTATTATGGTCTTATAAAGCTCCTTTTGCACCTCTTCTGGTAGGGTTGAGCTCACTCCTTGAACATACATCTCTTGGGTATCTAGGCCTTCTGGTTCAATGAAGACCTGATGGGTTCCCTTGTCTGGAAATCTCACTATCTTATCTTCTATGGAAGGACAATATCTTGGTCCTACTCCCTTTACTATACCAGCATACATGGGACTTCTATGAAGGTTGTCCCTAATTATTTCATGGGTTCTTTCTGTTGTACTGGTCAAGTAGCAAACCTCTTGCTCCATATCAAATTTCTTTCCTATATTTAGGAAGGAAAATGGAGTTATATGTTCATCTCCCGATTGAATCTCCATAACTTCAAGATTCAAGCTTCTCTTGTGAACCCTGGCTGGAGTACCTGTTTTAAATCTTCTTAGTTCTATACCGTTATCAAGTAGGGTATTGGAAAACTCAGTTGATGCCTTCATTCCATGAGGGCCTGAGGTATAACTTAATTCTCCCATTAAAATTAGACCGTTCAAATAGGTTCCTGTGGCTACTACTACAGCCTTGGCCTTGTAAATAGCCCCTTGAATAGTCATAACTCCTACTACTTTTCCATCTTCTATTACCAAGTCCTTGGCCTCAGCCTCAACTAAATAAAGATTTTCTTGGGCCTCTAATACCTTCTTCATTTCAGTATGGTATTTTTTCTTGTCTGCCTGTACTCTTAAAGAGTGTATTGCCGGTCCCTTGGACGTATTAAGCATCCTTGATTGGATAAAGGTCTTATCTATGTTAAGGGCCATTTCCCCCCCTAAGGCGTCAACCTCTCTTACCAAATGTCCCTTACCTGTTCCCCCAATATTAGGGTTACAAGGTAGATCAGCTATAGAATCCAAACTAATGGTCATAATAACTGTTTGCTTGCCCATTCTAGCAGCTGCAAGGGCTGCTTCTATACCAGCATGGCCAGCCCCTATAACTACTACATCTACTTCCTTATCTATATATGATTTAACTTCCATAATTCTCCTTTACTTACCTATACAAAAATCTTTAAAGATCTTGTCTAAGACATCATCTTCAATGGTTTCTCCTGTTATCTCTCCTAAAAGAGTATAAGCATTTCTTAGATCTATTTCAATAGCATCTAAAGGATAACCATTTCTAACATCTTCAATTGATTCTTTAAGGGATTCATAGGCTTGCTCAATAATATGTTTATGTCTCAGGTTGGTTATAATTGTATCGTCTGTTATATTTATTTCCCCATCGAAGAACATATCCATAATGGACTCTTCCAACTCCTCCACACCCTTGTGGTTCTTTATAGACATATCTATAAGCTTAACATCCTTAAATCTCTCTTCCAGTTGGCCCCTGTCGGCCCTAGCTCCTAAGTCGTTCTTGTTTAATAAGATAATAGACTTTCTATCCCTTATCAAGGACATTATCTTTTCATCTTCTTCATCAAACTCTCTGGATACATCAAAGATAGCTATTATCAAATCAGCCCCATCTATAAGCTCTATACTCTTGTTTACACCTATTGACTCTACCAGGTCTTCAGTGTCCCTAATGCCGGCTGTGTCTGTTATTTTTAGGGATACTCCGCCCAAATCAAGGTATTCCTCTATGGTATCTCTTGTCGTTCCTGGTACGTCAGTTACAATTGCCCTATTTTCTTTAAGAAGGGCATTTAGTAAAGAGGACTTGCCCACATTAGGCTTACCTATTATAACAGTATTTATACCCTCTTTTAAGATTCGGCCCTTGTTGGAAGAATTAATCATTTTATCAAGTCTTCTTAAAACCTCATCTCCAGTTTCCAATAAGGGTTCAACTGGTAACTCATTTTGCATATCTTCCATAAAGTTTATAGAGTACTCAACTCTAGCTAACATATCAAGAATCATATCCTTAAGTTCTTTTACCTCAGAACCTAGACCACCCTCCAATTGATTCAAGGATGCTTCATAGGACTTGTCTGTCTTAGCATGGATTAAATCTATTACTGATTCAGCCTGAGACAGATCTAATCTACCATTTAAAAAGGCCCTCTTGGTAAATTCTCCCCTATCCGCCACCATGGCTCCCTTCTTTAATAGGACATTGAATACCTTCTTTACGGCTATGGTTCCTCCATGACAATAGATTTCCACCATATCTTCCCTAGTATAGGTTCTAGGTCCTGCCATAAAGGCTATTAAAACTTCATCTAGCATTAAATCATCATCATAGACAAAACCATACTGTAGGTATCTATTCTTTACCTTTTCTATTTTTTCTTTCTTAAAATTTCTAAAAACCATCTTGGCTATATCATGGGATCTGGGTCCGGTCATTCTAACTATACCGATTCCAGCCTCTCCTATAGCAGTTGATATAGCTGCAACTGTTGTATCCATACTTCACCTCTTTATATATTTATGTAAAGTTCTTTTACAAACTTTACCCTATCTTTGTATACTTTTATTTATATTAAAACTCCCCTAAATCTAGGGGAGTTTATTAACCTTTATATTTAATAATTACTTTTCTATTTGGGAACTTACCTTGAGATATGGTTTCCACTTCCTTGTAATCTTGTAAAACAAAATGTACAATTCTTCTTTCATAGGAGTTCATAGGTTCCATTGCCATAGCCTTTTTATGTTTAATAACCTTATAGGCTGTCTTTCTAGCATTGTTTTCTATAGACTCTTTTCTCCTACCTCTGTAGTCGGCAACATCTAAAGTAACCCTTACATATTCCTTGGAATACTTGTTGGCTATAATACTTATAATGTATTGTAGCGCATCTAAGGTTTCACCCTTTCTACCGATTACGATTCCCGTATCAGATTCTGATATATCATATAATTCAGCTTCGATATTCCCCTTTTCTTCAGAGACTCTTACCTTGGCAACTATATGCATATCATCTATAATACTTTCTAATCTATCCTTAACAATATCCAAAAGATCCCCTTGCTCAGATGGTTCTTCTACCAATACTGTTTCTTCCAATTTTTCTTTTACTACTGTTTTTTCCTGTGGCTTATTATCTGTTGATTTTTTTACCACTTGTCTGTCTTTTTTAACTTCTTCCTTAACTTCTTTCTTTTCTACTTCTTTAACTACTTCTTCTGGTTTAATGGAGTTATTAGTTTCTTTTGTAGTTTCTTCTCCGTAGATATTATGTATATCTATTGTGAAGTCTTCTTTTTCTGTGATTTTAACCATGGCATCTTTCGCACCAAAAATTCCAAATACACCTGATTTAGGTTCTTCAAGAATTTCTATATCACAGTCCTTTTCAGATAAGTTTAACTCCATTAGACCTAATCTAATGGCTTCATCTATAGTTTTAGCCGTCTTAATAACAGACTTCATTATTACTCCTTAAACTATTCTTATTTATTGCGACTAACCAATCTGGTTATTCCCTTAAATAATATCTCTATAATATTTCCTGCAACCCAATATAAAACCAAACCTGCTGGCATTGTTCTAAACACAAAGAAGAACATTATAGGCATACCGTACATCATCATCTTTTGAGTTTGCTCTGCCTGTGCTGACTCAGCACCAGTACTTACTTGTGATAAGAAAGAAACAGCCACTTGAGTTAATGAGTTTAATAAAGCTAGTACAAAACCTGTTGGGTCTGCTGTAGATAAATCATTTATCCAAAAGAAATTTCTTCTAATCTTTTCTATATCTGCTGGATTATCAAATAGGTATTTACCTGGTTCTCTAACAACTGCAAATAATGCGATAACAATTACTAACTGTAATACCATCATTAGACACCCTGAGCAACCAGCTGCAGTAGCATTATTTTCTTTTTGGAACTCTTGTATTTTTTGATTTAAAATCTGTTGATCATATCCATATTTCTTTTTAAGCTCTTCAATTTGTGGTTGAAGCTCTTGCGTCTTTTTTTGAGCCTTGGTTGACTGTAAGGTCAATGGAATAGTAATCAATTTATATATTACCGCCATAATCAATAGAGCTATGGCATAATATGATAGATTTTCTGGCTCTGCGCCTATATTCACTAGGGATTCATATATAAACTTAAATAGTTTCCCTAATATATTGGATAATGCTTGCAATTCTTACCTCCTATTTTACAGGGTCGTATCCGCCCTTGTTAAAAGGATTACACCTAAGGATTCTCCAAATAGTTAATAGGGTTGCCTTAAAGAAATTGTGTTTCTTATAGGCATCTATTGCATAATTGGAACATGTAGGAGTAAACCTACATTTATTCCGTCCAAGAAGTGGAGAGATATATTTTTGGTACAGCCCTATCAAGAAAATAGATAACTTGTTCATTTCTTTTTCCTCTTTTTCGATATGGATATACAGTGCAAAAATGTTTTCTCCAACTCTTGGTAGTCAAGATCTACAGTGCTATTTTTTGGAATAATCACATAGTCTTTTCCTTTTTCAAATAAATTAATATTTAACCTAATTATCTCTTTAAGCCTTCTTCTAGTCTTATTTCTTTTGTTGGCCTTTCCGTACTTTTTTGAGATGGAAAAACCAAATCTAGAATGTTCTAGACCATTGTCTACTACAAGTATCTTAAAGTCCCTATTATAGAATCTTTTTCCGTTTTGGTAGACCCTTGTAAATTCTTGACTCTTTCTTAACCTTTGTTTCTTTTCCATAAAGTATCCTAAAAAAAATATGACCTATGAAGATTGCTCATAGATCTAAGCTGATAGTTTTTTTCTACCTTTTTGTCTTCTAGCTTTTAAAACTCTTCTTCCGCCTGGTGATGCCATTCTTTGTCTGAATCCGTGTTTCTTAGCTCTTCTTCTTCTATTTGGTTGAAATGTTCTTTTCATCTTCATCCCTCCTTGCTTATATTTTAAATAAAATTCTAACATACATTATAATTTTTAAGTGAGTAATTGTCAAGTTTAGAAGTACAAGAAATTACTCCTATAATGCCATCTTATTTATGATATTATTAAGTTAACACAAATATGCGGAGGTGTAAATTGAAACTTAATTACAAAAGAACATTTTTTATAGGACTTGCCTTTCTGTCCATATCAGCTTTTTGGCAGCTCTATGACAACCTTATTCCACTTATGTTATCCAATACTTTTAATTTAAGTGAGACAAAAACAGGTATGATCATGGCTGCAGATAACGTTTTGGCCTTATTCTTGCTTCCTATTTTTGGAAGTATTTCTGATAAGACATATACCAAGATAGGAAAGAGAAAACCATTTATTATAGTGGGAACCTTAATAACTGTTATAGCTATGGTTTTTATACCTTATGCAAATAACCAATTTAACTTCCCTATCTTTATTACAGCCCTTACAATCGTCCTGTTGTCCATGAGTACATATAGGGCTCCAACTGTAGCCTTGATGCCCGACTTGACACCTAAGCCCCTTAGAAGCAAGGCTAATGCGGTAATAAACCTTATGGGAGCAGTCGGTGGAACCTTATCACTCTTGGCAATTTTTTATTTGGTACCTAAAACTGACCATCCAGACTATACCATGGTTTTCTTAAGTATAGCCTTGGTTATGTTTGTATCTGTTTTATTAATGTCTATAACCATAGATGAAAATAAGATAAAAAAAGAAGTCCATATAGAAAAAGACGATGATAGTCTAACTGATCAAAAGGGCCACATGCCCAAGGAAGTTAAAAGAAGTCTATACTTTATCCTGGCTTCAATCTTTCTATGGTTTACAGCCTACAACGCTGTAACAACAGCCTTTTCAAGATATGCAATAAAGGTTTGGGGTCTGACTGGTGGAGGCTTTGCCAAGGCTATCTTGGTAGCAACTATAGCAGCCATCATATCCTTTATACCAGTTGGCTTTATATCCACTAAACTGGGAAGGAAAAAAACTGTCCTAATGGGAATTACCATGGTCACCCTGTCCTATCTAGCTGGAGTATTTTTCAAAAACTATTCTCCCCTAATAAACCTGGTATTTGCGGTTATGGGTATAGGCTGGGCCATGATTAACGTAAACTCCTACCCAATGGTAGTTGAAATGAGTAAAAGTGGAGATATAGGTAAGTATACTGGACTTTACTACACATTTTCCATGGCAGCTCAAATCTTTACCCCTGTATTCTCTGGGTTTTTACTTGAAAATGTGGGCTATCAAATTTTATTTCCTTATGCCCTAATATTTTCCATAGGCTCCTTTATAACCATGTCCATGGTTAAGCACGGAGATAGTAAACCTGATAAAAAAGATAAATTAGAATCATTTGATGTAGAGGTGTAAAATGAAGATCTTACTTGTATTCTTAGTTCTAGTAGCTGGCTACTTTATACTAATTATACCTAATAGAAATGCTAAAGAAAGAATGAAGGAATTCTACAATTGGGACTATGCCCATAGGGGATTCCATGACAATAAAGGCCAGGCTGTTGAGAATAGCCTCTTGGCCATCCAACACGCTGTAGACAATAACTACGGCATTGAATTTGATGTTCAGATAACTAAGGATCATATCCCTGTAGTATTTCACGATGACAATATGAAAAGACTGGTAGGGGTTGATAGTACTATAGATAGTTATACTTATGAAGAGTTACTAAACTTTACCATCCTGGATAGCCAGGAAAAGCTCCCTAAACTAGAAGATTTACTTGGTATAGTAGATGGTAAAGTCCCTTTAATTATAGAATATAAACTATCTGCAAGTACTGATACTACTATATGTGACGTGGTTGATCCTTACTTGAAAAGCTATAAAGGACTATACTGTATTGAATCTTTTAATCCTTTGATCCTCAAGTGGTATAGGAAAAATAGACCAGAAGTTGCCAGGGGGCAACTATCCTTAAACTACAGGAAAAGTGGCTTTGATTCAATCAAGTATTTTCCACTTACAGCGCTGCTTTTTAATTTTAGAACCAGGCCCGACTTTATAGCCTTTAATTATAAGGATAGAGACAACCTGTCCTTAAAAATATTAAAAACTGTTTACAATTTACCCATGGTAGCCTATACTATAAAAACTCAGGCTGACTATGATAATAATGATGATTTCTTCGATTTACTAATCTTTGAAGGTTTTCATCCTAAAAACTAAGCTTTCTTAAGGAAGGCTTTTTTTAGTCCACATTTGTGGATAACTTGTAATTTAGGCCTCTACTTGTTATAATCTTCATATTAAGAGCACATATAGAAATAGATATCCACAAACTTATCCACATTTGTGGATTTATTGTGGATAAAATTTAGTTTTTGTTCTCTGTTCATTGCTAAATGCTAGTTTAGTAATCCACTTTAAAGTTTTACCATATCTTGTATAGTTGTGTGGATAACTTTATTATTATTTTACAAACTAGTTATTATCAATTGTTCTAGCACTTTATATTGTGGACATCTATGTGGATAAGTGGAGGAATTATGGAAGATTTAAATATGATATGGGATGAGATTAAAAGTATTATTCGGCTAAATACCAATGAGCTTCAATTTAATACTTGGATCAAACCTTTAATGCCCATAAAAATTGAAGATGATTCTCTCTATCTCAACGCAACTACCAATTTTATTAAAAAAATAGTCGTCGAAAAGTATCTGGATATGATCGAAGAATACCTATCTTTTTTAATGGACAAAAAAATGAAGGTTGTAGTTGTTGAGCCTGGTCAGAATGATTTTAACTTTATCATGAACAAGGTAAAGATTAAAAGTGACGGGCAAGTCTCATTAAACTATGAGGCAGAGATTGAAGAGAAGAAAGAAATTGAAAAACAAAAAAAGGAACTAAATAAAAAAATCAATAAAAATAATGTGAATAACAGCTTGAAATACCTTAATCCAAGGTATACCTTTGACAACTTCGTCAAGGGGAAAAGTAACGAGTTCGCCCTAGCGGTAGCAACAGCTGTATCACAAAATCCTGGAGTGGAGTTTAACCCTCTATTTATCTATGGAGGATCTGGACTAGGTAAAACCCACTTGATGCAGGCCATAGGACATGAAATCCTAAAGACCAAGCCTGAAACCAAGGTTTTATATATAACCAGTGAAAATTTCATGAATGAATTTATTTCAACTATAACAGATAAGACCAACAGTGTTACGAGCTCTCAAGCCTTTCGTAATAAATACAGAAATGCTGATGTACTAATGATTGATGACATTCAATTTATAGCTGGCAAGGAAGGAACCCAAGAGGAACTCTTCCACACCTTCAATGCTCTGAGGGAGGTAAAAAAACAGATAATCCTAACATCTGATAAGCCACCCAAGGAAATAAAAAACTTGGAAGAAAGGCTAGTTACTAGGTTTGAAGGGGGGATGCTTGTTGATATTCAGCTTCCTGACTATGAAACAAGGGTTGCCATCTTAAACCATAAGATCCAGGCAGATAAAATAGAGGTTCCAAACAATGTGGTAGAATTTATAGCTTCTAATATTACTTCTAATATAAGGGAGCTGGAAGGTGCTATAATAAAGGTAGTTGCCTTCTATAATATAAAGAAGAGATCTAGGGACTACATAAGTGATGAAGAATACCTAGAAATAGCCAAAGAGGCCCTGGCAATTGAAGAGCAAAAAGCAAAACCAGTGACCCTGGACCTTATAAAGGAAGTTGTTACCGACTACTATAAATTAAATGCTGGGGATCTTGTATCCAAGAGCAGGCAAAAAAATATAGCCCTACCTAGGCAGATAGCCATGCATCTATCTAGGCAAATGACGGACCTATCCCTGGTAAAGATAGCTAATTCCTTTGATAGGGACCATACAACAGTCATGCATGGGGATGAAAAAATAGAAAAAATGAAAATTGAAGATGAGGAATTTAAAAAGGAAATTGAAGAACTCTCTGAAAAGATTAAAAAACAGTAATTGTGTATAACTTTTATAACTTATGAACTTATTCTTAAGTTATCCACATGTTTATCAAGGGCTTTTTTCTTGATTTACTATAATCATTGTGGATTATCTACTTATCCACAGGCCCTACTACTATTATTACTAAGTTTTTAAATATATATATAAGCGAATAGGAGACGAGAATGAAATTTACTATCGATAAAAAAAGTTTAATAAAACATATAAATATAGCTCAGAAAGCAATCTCTTCAAAATCTACTATGCAAATACTAGAAGGAATTGTATTTGATGTAAGAGAAGGCTACTTGACCTTAATATCAACAGATTTAGAACTATCAGTGGAAACTAAGGTTAAATGTGATGTTGTTGAAGAAGGATCTGTAGTTATAAATTCTAGCATTATAGGAAATATAGTAAGAAAACTTCCAGATGACATAATAAGCTTTACAGTTAATGATGATAATATTAATATTAAGTGTCAAAAGTCAGTTTTTAATATTATGGGACAAGATGCTTCCAATTATCCATCCCTACCTGAAGTTGACAATACAACTACCATAAGCTTAAATAATGAAGAATTAAAACAAGCAATCAAGGAGACAGAGTTTTCTGCCTCAACTGAAGATACTAGACTAGCCTTAACAGGTCTTCTTTTAGAAAAGACACCTGAGAGTATAAACTTGGTAGGTCTTGATGGTTATAGATTGGCTGTTAAGAAGATAGCTTATTCAAATACAGAAGTAGAAGAAGTAATTGTTCCTAGAAGAGCTATGTTGGAATTATCCAAGATAATTGAAGAAGGAATAACAACTATAAGAACAGTTAAGGGCCACATAGTATTTGAAAATGAGGATACCAAACTATTTTCAAGATTAATAGATAAGAAGTATATAGCCTATAAGGAAATAATATCCTCAGACTATAGGACTAAATTAACAGTTAACAAGGATGATTTTCTAGCATCATTGGATAGAGCATCTCTTTTAGCCAAGGAAGAAAAAGCAAACTTGGTGGTCCTAACAATAGAAAACAATATGATAAGAATACAATCTAATACAGAAATCGGTAATGTGGATGAAAAAATATCTTGCAAGCAAGAGGGAGAAGACCTTCAAATAGCCTTTAATGCCAGATACTTGATAGATGGTGTAAAGGTTCAAAGTGAGGAAGAATTAGTTCTTTACTTTAATGAATCTTTAAATCCTATGCAAATGCATCCAGCTAAAAATGAAGATAGCTATATTTATTTAGCATTGCCAGTAAGGGTGGGAAGATAATGGAAAAAATAGATGTAAAAATAGAAACAGAATTTATTAAACTAGATCAATTATTAAAATACGCTTCAGTTGTCAGTTCAGGAGCTGAGGCAAAAATGTTTATCAAGGATGAAGAAGTCCTAGTAAATGGGGAAGTTTGTACTCAAAGAGGAAAAAAAATAAGAGAAGGCGACAAGGTTGAACTTTTTGATTATTTGATAGAAATCAGAGGTTAGTCAATTGATTATCCAAAATCTAACATTAATAAATCATAGGAACTATGAATTAGAAAATGTTGTTTTTCATGAAAATACAAATATCTTGGTTGGGGACAATGCCCAGGGAAAAACCAATTTATTGGAAAGTATCTATATTTTAGCCAGGGGAAGTACATTTAAAAATGTTAAGGAAAATAATATAATTAGATTTGAGTGTGAAAACTCCTATGTGAAGGCAGATATTTTAAATGGAAACAGAAAAAAGACAGTAGAAGTAAAATTCTCCCAAAGTGATAAAAAGAGAATAAGGATCAATGAGGTGGAAATAGAAAAACTTAATGAACTGAGAAGTCAGTTTGGGGTTGTTTTATTTTCACCTGAAGATTTAAAGATAGTTAAGGAAGGCCCAGTTCTTAGAAGAAAGTTTATAGATGATATAATAGCTAATAACGACATTAACTATAGGAGATACCTAAACAAGTACACTAAGATATTAAACCAAAGAAATAATTTATTGAAAAAGAGAAGCAGGGACAAGTATTTTGAACAAATGCTTAAGGCCTTGGACAAGCAATTGGTAGATTATGGGGCAAAAGTAGTTATTTATAGGTATAAATATATAGAAATGCTAAAAATATTGGCCATTGACTATCACTCTAAATTAACCGATGAAAAAGAAGTACTATCTATCAACTATGATACCAATGTAGGGGAAGACTTAAGCAGTTTATCTCAAATAGAAAAAGACTACTATAAAAATCTGGAGGCCAGCTTGGCCAGGGATCTGGAATATAGAAATACCTATATAGGATCCCACAAAGATGATATAGATTTATATATAAATGAGATGGATGTAAAATTGTATGCCTCTCAGGGGCAACAAAGGACTACCATGTTGTCATTAAAACTGGCTGAGATGGCCCTGATTGAAAAATTAAGCAAAAGTAAGCCCATATTACTACTGGATGATGTTTTTTCTGAACTGGACAATTATAGGGCTTCATCCTTAGTAAAAAACATTGAAGGTTATCAGAATATAATAACAACTAATAATTTGGATAATTTAGACTTGGAAAAACTCAATGGACAGGTCCTACAAATAGTTAATGGTAGGATAAAAGATTATAGATAGTTATCAAGAAAGGATAAATATATGTCAGAAAACAAAAAAAAGTATGGTGAAAGTAATATCAGGGTTCTAGAGGGCCTGGAGGCCGTTAGATTAAGACCTGGTATGTACATAGGTTCAACTGATGAAAGAGGTCTACATCACCTGGTATACGAAGTGGTAGATAACTCAGTGGACGAGGCCTTGGCAGGTCGTTGTGACACTATCAAGGTAACCCTATTTGATGATAATTCCTGTCAAGTAGAGGACAATGGTTCAGGTATTCCAGTTGAAAAACATCACCAAACAGGTAAGTCCACCTTGGAAACAGTACTAACTATTCTTCACGCAGGTGGAAAATTTGATGCGGATGCCTATAATTTTTCCGGAGGACTACACGGGGTAGGGGTTTCAGTAGTAAACGCCCTTTCCAGTAAGTTGGTTGCCGAAATATCAAGAGATGGTTATATCCATAGGCAAGAATTCTCAAGGGGACAGGCCCTTGGTAAGTTAAGTAAGGTGGAAAAGACAGATACAACAGGGACAGTTATTAGATTTTGGCCAGATGAAGAAATCTTTGACACTACAATTTTTAGTAGAAAGACCCTGGAAACTAGATTTAGGGAAATGTCCTTTTTAAACCAAGGACTTAAAATAATTCTTGAAGATAAAAGAGAAGACTTTATTGAAGAATTCTATGCAGAAGGTGGAATTAAGAGCTTTGTAGAATACTTAAATAGAAAAAAGACAGCCATGACACCAGAGGTGGTACATTTTACAGGAGAAGTAGAAGGATCTATCGTTGATATAGCCTTCCAATACACTGACTCCTACTCAGAAAATGTCCTTACCTTTGCCAATAATATTCATACGCCAGAAGGGGGAACCCACTTGACTGGTTTTAGATCAGCCTTGACCAAGACTCTAAATGATTATGGTAGGCAGTATAATATTATCAAGGAAAAGGAAGACAACCTATCTGGAGATGATACCAGGGAAGGTCTTACAGCTGTAGTTACAGTAAAACTTAAAAATCCTCAATTTGAAGGACAAACCAAGTCCAAATTGGGAAATGGTGAGATGAGAGGGATAGTAGATAACTTCTTCTCAGAAAACTTGGAAAACTTCTTGGAAGAAAATCCAAAAATATCCAAGACAATCTTGGAAAAAGCCTTGAGTTCACAAAGGGCTAGGGAAGCGGCTAGAAAGGCCAGAGACCTGACCAGGAAAAGATCAGTTTTAGACAATACTACCCTTCCTGGCAAACTAGCTGATTGCCAGGAGACAGATATAGCAGTAAATGAGATATTTATAGTCGAAGGGGACTCAGCAGGTGGTTCAGCCAAGATGGGAAGGGACAATAGAACCCAAGCCATCCTACCATTAAAGGGTAAGATTATGAACGTTGAAAAGGCCAGATTGGATAGGGTCTTAAGTTCAGATGAAATAAAGGCCATGATAACAGCCTTTGGTACAGGAGTAGGTCCAGAATTTGACCTGTCCAAGCTAAGGTATGGAAAAATAATAATAATGACGGATGCGGACGTGGACGGAGCCCATATAGCAACCCTACTTTTAACCTTCATGTACAGATATATGAGACCTTTAATTGAAAATGGTCACGTATATATAGCCCAACCACCTTTATTTAAAGTGTCCAAGGGTAAGAAGGAAAGATATGTTTATGATGAAGTTGAGTTGGAAAGAGTACTCGAATCCCTTGAAGGTGAAAAATACAAGATCAATAGATATAAGGGGCTAGGGGAAATGAATGCTAAACAGCTTTGGGAAACAACCATGGACCCAGACCACAGAGTTTTATTGCAAGTAAAAATAGATGAAGACTCCTTAACCGTAGATGAAACATTTTCAACTCTTATGGGAGATAAGGTAGAACCAAGAAGACAATTTATAGAAGAAAATGCCAAGTACGTTAAGAATATAGATGCATAGGAGTGAAATATGACAGAAATTAATCAAGAACATACAAATGTAATAAAGACCGATATAGAAGAACAAATGAAAAGCTCCTATTTGGATTATTCCATGTCTGTTATTGTATCTAGGGCCCTTCCAGATGTTAGAGATGGACTAAAACCAGTTCATAGAAGGATCCTTTATGGAATGCAAATATTAGGACTTATGCCAGATAAACCCCATAGAAAATCCGCCAGACTAGTAGGGGATGTTATGGGACGTTTTCACCCTCATGGTGACAGTGCTATTTATGAAGCAGTGGTAAGATTGGCCCAAGACTTCTCCACCAGATATCCCTTGGCAGATGGTCAAGGTAACTTTGGTTCCATAGACGGAGACGGGGCAGCAGCCATGCGTTATACAGAAGTTAAAATGACCAAGCTTGCCCAAGAAATGCTAAAGGATATAAATAAGGATACAGTTGACTTTCAACCTAACTTTGATGAAGAAGAAGTTGAACCAGTTGTACTACCAGCCAGGTTTCCCAACCTACTGGTAAATGGATCCTCAGGTATAGCAGTTGGTATGGCCACTAATATGGCCCCTCATAACTTGGGAGAAGTAATAGATGGTTGTATAGCTTATATGGATAATGAAAATATAAGTATAGATGAACTTATGGAATATATACCTGGACCAGACTTTCCAACAGGGGCTGAAATCAGAGGGAAATCTGAAATTATAAGCGCCTATAAGACAGGTAGGGGAAAGGTTAAGCTAAGAGCTGTAGCCAACATAGAAGAATATAAAAACAAACATAGAATAATTATTTCTGAAATACCTTACCAGGTAAACAAGTCTAATCTTATTATAAAGATAGCAGACTTGGTTAAGGATAAGAGAATAGAGGGAATCTCAGATATTAGAGATGAATCTGACATGAAGGGAATCAGGGTTGTAATAGAATTAAAAAGAGATGCCAACCCTAATGTGGTATTAAATAATTTATATAAATACACTCAAATGCAAACGACCTTTGGAATAATAAACCTGGCCCTAGTAGATGGAGTGCCAAGGGTATTAAATCTTAAGGAGTTGATTTCCTATTATATAGAACATCAAAAAGAAGTTGTTACCAGAAGAACTCAATTTGACCTAAACAAGGCAGAGGCTAGAGCCCATATTGTTGAAGGTTTAAGAATTGCCATTGACCACATAGATGAGATAATAAAAATAATTAGATCAAACTATGACGATGAGCAAATTAAAAAAGAATTTACTGAAAAATTTGGATTAAGTGAGCTACAAGGTCAAGCTATTCTAGACATGCAGTTAAAGAGATTGTCTGGTTTACAAATTGAAAAATTAGATGATGAATATGAGGAACTACTAAAAACTATAGAAGGACTTAGGGAAATATTAGACCATGAAGAGGTTCTACTTCAATTGATAAAAGACGAACTTTTAGAAATTAAGGATAGGTTTGATAATGAGAGAAGAACTGTTATAAAACCAGACCTGGGAGAAATAGATATAGAAGACCTAATTGAAGAAGAGGAAGTTTTAATTACCTTGACTAGAGATGGCTATATAAAGAGACTTCCAGCTGATACCTATAAGGTTCAAAATAGAGGGGGCAAGGGAGTAATGGGACTTACAACCAAGGAAGATGACTTTGTTGAAAACCTATTTATAACCTCAACCCACGACAATATACTATTCTTTACAAACTTTGGTAGAGTATACAGTAAGAAGGCCTATGAAATTCAAGAAGGTAGAAGGGCTGCCAAGGGACAGGCTATAATAAACATCTTACAATTGGAAAGCGATGAAAGAGTTACTGCAGTCTTTCCAATCAAGGAAATAGATGAAGATAATTATATTGTATTGTTAACCAAGAATGGTACAATTAAGAGAACAGAGGCTTCCATGTTTGAAAACATTAGAACCACTGGAGTAAGGGCTATAACCCTAGTAGATGATGACGAACTAGTAGCTGCCAAATATACCAAGGAAGATACAGAAATCCTAATAGTAACAGAAAAAGGCCAATCCATTAGATTTGACTTAAGGGATGTTAGACCTATGGGAAGATCAGCCCAAGGAGTAATAGGAATAAGATTAAATCCAGATGATAATGTTATTTCCATGGGACTTGTGGATGAAAATAAATATGTCTTGGTAGTATCTGAATTTGGTTATGGTAAAAAGACCCTTTTGACCAATTATAAGGTTCAAAATAGAGGTGGTAAGGGACTTAAGACCTATAAGATAACTAAAAAAACAGGTAGGGTAGCAGCGTCACAATTGGTTAACATGGAAGATGAAATAATCCTAGTATCAGCCAAGGGAGATGTAATCAGATTAAAGGTAAGAGATGTATCTACTCAAGGTAGAGATACTCAAGGAGTAAAATTAAAGGATGTAAAGGCCGACGATGATAAGATTGTCGCTATGACCAAATACATTGAAGATATTGATTAGGAGTAAAAAATGCTATTTAACATCGAGTTTAATGAAACTGACAAGTTATATGTAAAGGTATCAGGAGATTTAGACATTAATAACATAGCCAAGCTTAGGGAAGAAGTTTTAGTTCAATATGAAGACATAGACAAGGATATTGTCTTTGACTTTATTGATCTGGACTATATAGACTCAACCGGTTTGGGAGTGTTAATCTCAGTTTATAAAAGAGTGAAGGAAAAAGACAATCAAATTTATATAAAAAATGCCAAGAAAAATATTAAAAAGCTATTTTATATAACAGAACTAGATCAAATATTTAAGTTAGAGGATTAAGATGGAAAAAGTAAAAATTAAGATACCGTGTAACCCAAAATATTTATTGACAGTAAGATTGGCAACGTCATCTTTAGCCAGCATACTAGACTTTGATTTGGAAGCAGTAGAAGATTTAAAAGTTTCCATTTCAGAAGTTGTTAACTATATTATCCCTTATAATGAAGAAGAGGTAAAAATAGAATATTACCTGTTTGAGGATAAGATGGAAATAAAGGTAGAGGCAGATAAGGATATATTCGAACACTATGTTTTAACAGAGGAATTAAAGTTAAAAAGACAAATACTTTTATGTTTAACAGATGACATTAGAACAGAAGGGAATTCTATAACAATAGTAAAAAATAAGTAAAGGAATTTATATGACTAATCTTGATAAGAAAAATCGTGAGGAGCTTAGCAACCAGGACATAAAGGATTTGTTCAAGGAGTATAGCATCACGAAAGATAGAAAAATTAGAGATAGATTAATAGAACATCACCTTTATATAGCTGAAATTTTGGCTAAAAAATATGTTAACAAGGGAATAGAATATGATGACCTTTTTCAAGTAGCATCTATTGGATTAATCTATGCCATTGATAGGTTTGACGTGGACAAGGGCTATGAGTTTTCAAGTTTTGCCACTCCAACCATAGTGGGAGAACTAAAAAGATACTTTAGAGATAAAGGTTGGGTCATTAGGGTTCCAAGAAGAATACAAGAACTATCCAAGAAGGTTAATATAGCAAAGATAGATTTAGCCCAAGAGCTTCAAAGAACTCCAACTGTAGATGAAATAGCAAGACATTTGGAAATATCGTCAGAAGAGGTTATAGAGGCCATGGAGGCATCTCAAGTATATGCTCCCCAATCATTAGATAAGACCTTGGATCCAAACAATGATGATAGGGATGTGAATATGGGAGATCTACTGGGAATAGAAGATAAGAACTATGAATCAGTAGAGACCATGGACTTTATAAAAAATACCATGGAAAAACTAGATGAGGTTGAAAGACAGATTTTAGTCTATAGGTATTTTGATAAAATGACCCAAATAGCCATAGCTGAAAGGCTGGATGTTAGTCAAATGACTGTTTCTAGAATGGAAAAGAAAATTCTAAAGAAATTTAGAAAAGAATTGGAAATAATGGAAAAAGAATTAAAATAATATAGTTATACATAGTTTGAATGAAAGATAGGTATAGTTATATAAGATAAAGTAAAGGGAGGCTAGCCTCCCTTTTTTTATATATAATTTATTACTAAATAGCCAAAGTACAGGCCTATTAGGATAAATGATTCCAACTTAGAAACCTTTTCTCCCTTATTGATGGCAGCTATAAAAAAGATACCAACTGATAGAAACATTACAGGCATATCCAGTCTAAAGAATTGAGCTGGAACTATAAGTCCAGTTTTACTAAAGATTGAAGATAGACCAATAACAAATAAAATATTTAAAATATCGGCTCCAAGAACATTACCAACAGCCAATTCAGGATGGCCCTTTCTAGCAGCTGTAATAGCTGTTACCAGTTCTGGAAGACTGGTTCCAAAGGCAACCAGGGTTGCTGCGATAACTGATTGGGGAATCCCCACTCTTAAGGCTGTAATCTCAATGGTAGGAATAAGTACCTTAGATGAAAGAACAACCAGGGCTATACCAACTATAAAAAGAATTATTTGCTTGATAAAGGGATAATTATTTACCTCCATGTCATCCACTTCTGAAGCTTGATCCTTACCTCTTTTAGTGGTGATGAAAGAATAAATGGCTAAAATAACCAGTAAGGCTATCCCCATGGAAGGACTTATTACTTTATTTATAGCCATAATACTAAAGACTATCATAGATATAAATAGGGTGATAAATTGAAACATAACAGATTTTTTGTCTATTTTCATATCACCAATTAAGGCTGCCACCCCGATGATTAAAGCGGTGTTGGCTATAATTGATCCTATGGCATTACCTATGGCCAGATCAGCATTTCCCTTTAGGGCTGCAACTGAAGATACAGTAACTTCTGGCAGAGTGGTTCCCAGGCTCACTATGGTTGCCCCTATAATTACCTTGGGTATATTAAATTTTACAGATATACCAACTGCTTGATTTACAAATAGATCAGCTCCCTTGGAAAGAACATATAAGCTTAGGGCGATGGCCGCTAAAAGCATAATAAAGGATGCGTTTTCTAAGTTTGTATAGATTAAATTTTCCATAATACCTCCATAAAAAGAATCCTAAGTGGACTTAGGATTCCTAGATAATAATGATTATACTATATTCTATTAAGATTATCTTTTTATTATTTTGTGAACTTCACTTGCAGTGAAAGGTACAAAGGCAAGTAGAAGTACAACCAACCATTCTTTAACACCCAAATTAACAGTTTCAAAAATTACTTCTAAGGCTGGTATATAAAGTATAATAACCATTAGGACAACTGCCAGACCTACAGCCTTAACCAAGTGCATGTTAGTAAATAGGCCAATTTCCTTAACTGTATACTTGTTGGATCTTACAGAAAATGCCCTAAGTAGTTCAGCAAATACTAGGGTTACAAAGGCCATGGTTCTAGCCCCATTTAAAGCGTATAATTGGGCCGCCTTGGTCATGGTTTCATCTACAGGGAAGAAGACATATTGGCCTAGGAAAAAGGCTGCCAGTGTGGCTACTCCTATGGCTATAGATTGAACGATTATACTATTTCTCATGTCCTTGTCCAAAATAGATTCATTTGGATTTCTTGGTTCTTCACTCATTATATCCCTTTCACCTTGCTCTACACCTAGGGCTAGGGCTGGGAAGGAGTCAGTTACCAGGTTCAACCAAAGTAGTTGGATAACTGTTAGGGGAACTGGAGCCCCTGCCAGCATGGCAACTAGCATAACTATAACCTCTCCCATATTACAGGATAGTAAAAATGAAACAAACTTCTTTATATTAGAGTAGATTATTCTACCTTCTTCAACTGATTCAACTATGGTTGCAAAGTTATCGTCTGTAAGAATAACATCAGCTGTGTTTTTTGCCACATCAGTTCCTGTTATTCCCATGGCTATACCAATGTCAGCTTTCTTTATAGCAGGAGCATCATTAACTCCATCCCCTGTCATGGCTGTAATTTCACCATTTTCCTTAAGGGCTGTTACAATTTGCACCTTGTTTTCAGGAGAGACTCTGGCAAAGACCCTCTTATACTTGACGATTTCTCTAATTTCTTCTTCGGATAGTCTACTTAGATCCTTACCCATCATGGCCTGATCATCCTTTTCAGCAATTCCCAGGTCCTTGGCTATGGCTAGGGCTGTATCCAGATAGTCACCAGTTATCATTATAGGTAGGATACCAGCGCTCTTACATTCTTTTATGGCTTCTCTAACTTCAGGTCTTGGTGGGTCAATCATACCAGTAAGTCCTATAAATACCAGGTCATTTTCAATAAGCTCACTTTCCATAACTTCTGGTAGCTCATCATGCTTTTTAAAGGCATAGGCTAGAACCCTAAGGGCAGACTTGGCAAACTTACTATTCATTTCCAAGGCCTCTTTCTTTAATTGATCATTAAATTCAACTATTTCTCCATCTCTTACTATATATTTGCACCTGTCAATAACAATATCAGGTGCTCCCTTGGTAAAGGCAACCTTGGCCCCATCAAAGTAATTGTCATGGAAGGTGGTCATCATTTTTCTAGTAGAGTCAAAAGGAAGCTCCTTTACCCTTTCAAAAGATTGATTTAGTTGTTCATGGCCTAGCTTGGCCTTTTCGCCAAAACTAATAAGGGCCCCTTCAGTAGGGTCTCCAACTATGTCATAAACCCCATCCTTAATTATTAATTTAGAGTCATTGTTTAACATGCAGGCATGGATTAAACTAGTCATTTCTGGATGGTCTTCAAGGACTATTTCCTCTCCCTTATGGGATATATGACCATTGGGATCATAACCACTTCCATCAACTTCGTATTCCCTGCCATTTACAAAGGCCTTGGTAACAGTCATCTCATTTTGAGTAAGGGTACCAGTCTTGTCAGAACATATAACAGTGGTAGTTCCTAAGGTTTCAACTGCCAATAATTTTTTTACTATGGCATTTTTCTTGGCCATCCTATTCATACCTATAGATAAAACTATGGTAACAACAGCAGCTAGACCTTCTGGTATGGCTGCAACTGATAGGGAAACAGCAGTCATTAAACTTTCTAAAATATCCATATCTGGTCTTAAAAGTCCTATTACAAAAACCAGGATAGAGATTGCTATTACAAGAATACCAAGGATCTTGGATAGCTTATTAAGCTTTTCTTGTAGGGGAGTTTGCTCATTTTCATAGGATTGGATCTTGGTGGCTATATGGCCAATTTCAGTTCCATGTCCTGTTTCTGTGACAATTCCCATGGCCCTACCATAGGTTACTATGGTTGATGAATAGCAGTAGTTCTTTCTATCTCCAATTTGAACATCACCATCATAGGTAACTTGAAAGTCCTTGTTTACAGGGACAGACTCTCCTGTTAAAGAGGACTCGTCAACCTGTAGGTTGGCACTATCTATCAGTCTTAGGTCTGCTGGTACAATGTCTCCAGTTTCAAGGAAGACCACATCTCCAGGAACCAGGTGGTCTGATTTTATGAAGGTTTTATTGCCATCTCTTAAGACCTTGGCATCAGGTGAGGACATTTTTTGTAGGGCTGCTACAGAATCCTCTGCCTTTCCTTCTTGAATCAAACTCATGGTGGCATTTAAAATAACAATTGCAATAATAATTATAGTTTCTATAAGGTCTCCAGCTATAGAAGAAAGAATAGCAGCTACAATTAGGATAAGAACCATAGGATCAAGTAATTGTTCCAATAGTTTCTTATAAAAAGGTTTCTTCTTGCTTTCACTTAACTTGTTTTCTCCATATTTTTCAATTCGGCTTTCAGCCTCTTGACTAGTTAGACCAAGTTCCAGGTCGGTCTTTAATTCACTTTCAATTTCCTTTGGTGTTTTACTATACCAATTCATATATCCCTCCATAATAGATACAAAAAAGACCTAAGTCTAGATAAACTAAACTTAGGTCTTGCTTCCTCTGCGGTATTTAGCCGGGAATAATCCGTAATGACGACTAAATATTAATTAGCTACTCCCCTAATTCCTATATATTATACAATTACAAAAATAAATAATCAACTAATATATATAGGTGTAACCAATATATCCTATCAATATCCCAAGTATAGTTCCTATTGCTACCTGTAGTGGGGTGTGTCCCATAACGTCCTTCAATTTTTTTATTGCCTGTTTATCGTCACTTTCCATTTGGTTTAAGAGCATATTTATGGTTTGTCCCTGAAGGCCCACTGCCCTTCTAACATTTATGGCATCGTAAATAACAATACCAGCTATGGCTGCAGCCAGGGCAAAGGTGGTAGAATGAAAGCCCTCAATAAGCCCTATTTGAGTACATACAGCCGATATGAAGGCCGAATGGGCTGAAGGCATGCCACCAGATGCATAAAATGTTCTAAAGTCTAATTTTCTATTTAAATAGTAAAAATAAATAACCTTGCTAAACTGGGCTATAAACCAGGCAAAGAATGAAATTACTAATATTTGCATAAAATACTCCTTATTAAGCTAATTATAGTATGTATTGGAAAATAAAGAAAGAAATAACAAAAATACATAAGAGAGAAAAATAGAAATTTCAGAAGTTATACTTTTATAGTAATAATAAGTATAAAACTAAGATAAAAAGTAAAATAAGTACAAAAAAGTAAAATGAAAACATTTTCCCCCTTGAAGTAATTAGAGATTTTTTGACATAAATGACTAATTTTTTACATAATAATTAAATTTGTTAAAAAATAATCTAAATACTTAAACTATTATGTCATATTTTTTAAATTGTAGGGCTAAAAAGTAGCATAAAATATAAAGTAAGAAATAATTGTGAAGGGAGGACGTTTATGAACCAAGAAGCTTTAGGAATGATTGAAGTTAGGGGCTTGGTAGGAGCAATTGAAGCAGCAGATGCTATGACAAAGGCTGCAAATGTTGATCTTATAGGTTACGAGAACGTAGGATCTGGTTTAGTTGCTGTTTTTGTTAAAGGCGATATAGGAGCCGTAAAAGCTGCAGTTGATACGGGAGTCGTTGCTGCTAAAAGAATTGAAGAAGTTACTTCATTTAATATAATAGCAAGACCTCATCCAGACATAGAAAAAATTCTAGCAGAATATCGTATGTAAAAAGAAGGGAGGATAAAACTTATATGGAACAAGAAGCTTTAGGTATGATCGAAACAGTTGGTATAGTACCGGCAATAGAAGCAGCAGATGCTATGCTAAAAGCTGCCAATGTAAAACTTGAAGGTTTCGAAAACGTTGGTTCAGGTTTAGTTACAGCAATGGTAAGAGGAGATATAGGAGCCGTAAAAGCCGCAGTTGACAATGGAGTAGCAGCAGCAAAAAAAATAGGTGACGTAGTATCTTTCCACGTAATAGCAAGACCACACAATGGCGTTGATAAAATCGTATTAAAACACATAATAGATTAATAACAATTAAAAAGAAGTGAGAGAAAGGATAATATTATGAATTCAGAAATATTTTCACAAGTAATGAATGATGACATGATTGAAAGAGTTACACCAATTACTGAATATGTAGGAACAGCAGTTGGTAATACAGTAGGTTTAGTTATAGCAAACTTAGACCCACAATTAAGAGAAAACATAGGAATGAACAACGAATACAGATCTATAGGATTTGTTAGTACAAGAGTAGGTGCTGCTGCTGCAATATGGGCTGCTGATGATGCTGTTAAGGCAACAAACACTGAAATAGTTACTATCCAATTCCCAAGAGATATGAAGGGTGGATCTGGAAGAGGAGCAACTGTAATATTTGGAGCAGATGACGTATCAGATGTTAGAAGAGCAGTTGAAACAATGTTAGAAGCTATGGAAAACCACTATAAAAACATCTTTATATGTGATGCAGGCCACTTAGAATTACACTATACAGCAAGAGCTGACAAGGCTTTAGAAGTTGCTTATGGAGCACAACCAGGAAAATCATTTGGAATTATTATTGGAGCGCCAGCATCAATAGGTCTAGTAATGGCAGATACTGCATTAAAGACAGCAAGTGTTGAAATGGTTAAATACTTAGACATAGATAAATCAAGTTATGCAAACCAAATTGGTATTACAATTACAGGAGATTCAGGTGCTGTAAGACAGTCAATAGTAGCATCTAAAGAAGTAGGAATTAATGTATTGAAATCAATGGGACAAAATCCAGTATCAATTGCAAGCATTGAATATTAATAAGGGGGAATAGAGGAAATGGCAAGATTAGATGTAGATTTACAATCTATTCAGGAAGCTAGGGTTTTAATAGATGAAGCTTATGAAGCTCAAAAAGTACTAGCTACATATTCCCAAGAACAATTAGACCAAATCGTATGTAAAATGGCCACTGAAGTATCCAAATACAGTGAAGAATTAGCAAAACTTGCTTGGGAAGAAACTGGATTTGGTAAATGGGAAGATAAAATAATAAAAAATAAATTTGCAAGTGAATACCTTTATAACTTTATAAAAGATATGAAGTGTGTGGGAGTAATTTCTGAAGACAAGGAAATGAAGACAATGGACATAGGAGTTCCACTAGGAGTAGTGGCAGCACTAGTACCATCAACTAACCCTACATCAACAGCAATTTATAAATCATTAATAGCATTAAAATCAGGAAACTCAATAGTTTTCTCACCGCATCCAAAGGCTTTTAAGTGTAGTAGCATTACCTTAGATATCCTAATTAAATCAGCTGAAGCAGCTGGAGCACCAAAGGGATCTATAGGCTACCTAAGAACACTTACAATGGAAGGTACTCAAAGTATCATGTCCAATGAAAAGACTAAATTAGTATTGGCAACAGGTGGACCGGGTATGGTAAGAGCAGCTTATCACTCAGGAACTCCAGCCATAAGTGGTGGACCAGGAAACGGACCTGCTTTTATTGAAAGATCAGCTAATGTTAAAAAGGCTGTAAAAGACATAATCACAAGTAAAACATTTGATAATGGAGTAATTTGTGCATCAGAACAATCTGTTGTAGTTGAAGAAGTAATTGCTAAACAAGTAAGAGACGAGTTCATAAAAAACAAGGCTTACTTCTTAAACGAAGAAGAATCAAGAAAGTTAAGTAAATTCTTCCTTAGAGACAACGGTACAATAAACCCAGCAATAGTTGGTAAAAACGCTTTCTACATAGCATCAAAGGCAGGGTTCACAGTTCCAAGAGATACTACAGTTCTACTTTCAGAACAAGATAGTGTTGGAAGAAACAACCCTTACTCAAGAGAAAAATTATGTCCAGTACTAGCATTTTATGTTGAAAGAGATTGGCATTATGCATGTGAAAGATGTATTGAGTTATTAATAAATGAAGGACAAGGACACACTTTAGTAATTCACTCAAATAACGAAGAGGTTATAAGAGAGTTTGCCCTTAAAAAACCAGTATTTAGAGTATTGGTAAATACACCTTCAGCAATTGGAGGAATTGGTGCAACAACCAACCTATTCCCAGCCTTAACCTTAGGATGTGGAGCTTTAGGTGGCGGATCAGCATCAGACAATATCTCACCATTGAATCTAATCAACGTAAGAAGAGTTGGATATGGAGTTAGGGACTTAAGTTATTTCAGAGATGAAAAAGAAGAAGTTTCCAACCAATGTGTGCAAGACAATTGTAATAACAGTGCAGCAGAAGCACTTAAAAATTTAGATGAAGAAACTTTAAAACTTGTTTTAGCTAGATTATTACAAGAAGTTAAATAGAAGATAATAGGGGTGGATGTGAATGATATTAGGTCAAGTAATAGGAAAAGTTATCTCAAATCAAAAAAGTACTGAGCTTATAGGAAGTAAACTTTTATTGGTGAAAGAGATCGATGAATACGGTAATAAAAAAGATAAAAGTTATGTTGCTATAGATAAAGTAGGTGCAGGGGTAAACGATAAGGTTTTACTGGGCGAATTCAATTCCACCTTAAGAAGAGATATGTATCAAGACAATATGGCAATAGTGGCCATAATTGAACAAGTACAATTAGAGGAGTAGGAATTAATGAATAGATATAGTGTTATACCTACTATATATTCTCAACAAGAAGCTCTAAGACAATTAGAAAATTATGAATATAAAAATGCCCTTGTTGTTACTGATAAGGTAATGAGAGAAATAGGCATGGTTGACAAGCTAATTAAAGTCTTAGAAAAGAAGGCTAATAATATAGAGGTCTTTGATGAAGTTCTACCAGATCCGTCAGTTGCCATAGTGACTAAAGGAATGGAAGAATACTTAAAATCAGAACCTGACTTGGTGGTTGCACTAGGTGGAGGCTCTGTAATAGACACAGCAAAGGCAATTATGTATAGCATTTATAAATCATGTGGCAAGGAAAATTTTGTTAAACCAGTATTTGCTGCAATACCAACAACAAGCGGTACAGGATCAGAAGTAACATCATTTTCTGTAATAAAGATGGAAAGTGAAAAAATATGCCTAGTCGACGATTGGATGTGTCCAGATGTGGCTATTCTCGATCCTGAATTTGTAAAAAGTGTTCCTAAAAACGTAACAGCAGATACGGGAATGGATGCTTTAGTACATGCCTTAGAAGCATATGTATCACCAGATGCAAATGATTTCACAGATGCGCTGGCAGAAAAAGCAGTATCTTTAGTATTCAATTATCTATTAGATGCTTATAGGGACGGATCTTGTACAGTGGCAAGAGAAAAAATGCACAATGCATCTTGTATGGCTGGTATGGCCTTTACAAATGCAGGACTTGGAATAAACCACAGTCTAGCACATGCCTTGGGAGCCTTGTTCCACGTACCACATGGAAGGGCAAATGCACTACTGGTAACACATGTTATTCAATATAATATGGCAGATGAAAGAGCTTGTAGTAAATACGCCAAACTGGCAAGGATGATGAGAATTGAAGGTAGAAATGATATAGAAAGTACCAATAATCTAATAAAGGCAATAATGGTACTGAAAAAAGAAATGAATATGCCAAAGAGTATAATGTCAACTGGAGTAAAGAAGGAAGACTTCGCAAATAAATTAGACCAACTATCTAGGACAGCATTAAAAGACAGCTGTACCTTAACCAATCCAAAACAACCAAAAGCAGAAGATCTTAAGAAAATTTACACAGAGGCATTTTAAGGGAGGATATAGATGACAAATTTAGCAGACATGATAGGAGATGCTACTAAAAACCTATCAAGAGAAGAATCAGAAGCGATATTAAAGTTATTTGCTAGCATCTCTAAAGAACTAGATGATGAACAAACATGTGCGGCAAGTAGTACATATAGAGCAAGTGGAAACAGTGTTAGGGATGCTAACGGAGAATTCGTTAGATTAACTGACAGGGTTGAAAGACTTAGAGAAAATTATTTGAATGCTGTGCCAAGCATATCAACATATAGAGCTCAAGCTTATACAAAAGTATACAAAGAAAATTTAGGAATGCCAGCTATTATGCTAAGGGCAAAAGGATTCAGAGAAGCTTGTGAAACAGCACCTTTATTAATTCAAGAAGATGAATTAATAGTAGGACATCCATGTGGTAAGCCAAGAGCAGGTGCCGCTGCTCCAGACATTGCTTGGAGATGGTTTGAAGAAGAACTAGATACAATCTCAACAAGACCACAAGACCCATTATACATTAGTGAAGAAGATAAGAAAATACTTAGAGACATGTTTCCATTTTGGAAAAATAGATCAATAGATGAAATTTGTGAAAAACAATATGAAGAAGCTGGCGTGTTAGAAACATCAAATCAAGCTCTTAGTGACTTATCATATCACCAAATAAACGGTGGTGGAGACACATGTCCAGGTTATGACATTATCTTAATAAAGAAAGGTATTAACCAAGTTAAAAAAGAAATAGAAGAACAATTATCAAAATTATCAATGACTAATCCAGATGATATGGATAAAATTTATTTCTACAAGGCTGAATTAGAAGCATGTGAAGGTATCTTAGCTTACTCAAGAAGATTATCAGAACACGCTTACGAATTAGCTATGAAGGAAACTAACTCAAGAAGAAAAGAAGAATTATTAAATATTTCCAACATCTTAAAGAGAGTTCCAGCTAATGCGCCTACAACTTTCCAAGAAGCTATCCAATCAATTTGGACAGTAGAATCACTATTTGTAATAGAAGAAAACCAAACTGGTATTTCTTTAGGTAGATTAGACCAATATATTTACCCAATGTATAAAAACGATATAGAAAAAGGAATAATTACAGACGTTGAAGCATTTGAAATGCTATGCTGTTTATTTATAAAATGTTCAGAATACATGTGGATCACATCTGAAGGTGGAGCTAAATACTTCGCAGGTTACCAACCATTTATCAACTGTACAATCGGTGGACAATTGAGAGAAGGTGGAGATGCTTGTAACGAATTAACTTACCTTATCATGGATGCTCAAAGATTAACTAAGATGTATCAACCATCTATAGCTACAAGAGTTCACAACAAATCTCCAGAAAAATACTTGAGAAAAATTGTTGAATTAGTTAAGGCTGGTTTAGGTTTCCCTGCTATTCACTTTGACGATACTTCAATCAAGATGATGTTAGCTAAAGGATTCTCACCAGAAGACTCTAGAGACTACTGTATGATGGGTTGTGTTGAGCCACAAAAGGCTGGTAGAATTTACCAATGGACATCAACAGGTTATACTCACTGGCCAATCGCCATTGAAATGGTATTAAACCGTGGTATTATGACATGGATAAATGAAAAAGCTGGTATTGATACAGGATCATTAGATAGATTTACAACTTTTGAAGAATTTGATAAAGCTTGTAAGGAACAAATAGACTTTATAGTAAAACAATCTGCAGTGGGAACTGTAATAAGTCAAAGAGTACACAGAGACTACGCTCCAAAGCCATTAATGAGTTTACTTGTTGAAGGTTGTATTGAAAAAGGTGGAGACGTTATGCAAGGAAATGCAACTGTTAACTCAGGTCCAGGACTTGTTTTCTCAGGTTTAGCAACTTATGCAGACTCTATGGCAGCAATTAAAAAATTAGTATTTGATGAAAAGAAATATACTCTTGAAGAAATGAGAGATGCATTAAATGCTAACTTTGAAGGATATGAACAAATGAGAGTTGACTGTCTAAACGCACCAAAATATGGTAACGATGATGACTCAGCTGACCAATTTGCAGTAGATCTAGTTAACTATACAGAAAAAGAATGTAGAAAATACGACACATTATATTCTAAATTCTCACATGGTACATTATCAATTTCAAACAACACACCATTTGGTGAAGTAACAGGTGCAACTCCTAACGGAAGATTAGCTTGGACACCATTATCAGATGGTATCAGTCCATCTCAAGGTGCTGATAAATTAGGACCTACAGCTATAATTAAATCTGTTTCTAAAATGAATAACGACATGATGAATATAGGTATTGTTCACAACTTTAAGTTATTAAAAGGTATCCTAGAAACTCCAGAAGGAGAAAATGGATTAATCAACTTAATAAGAACAGCATCCATATTAGGTAACGGTCAAATGCAATTCTCCTACGTTGACAACGACGTATTATTAAAGGCTCAAGAAAGTCCAGATGACTACAGAGACTTAATAATAAGAGTTGCTGGTTACAGTGCTTACTTCGTAGAACTTTGTAAGGAAGTACAAGATGAGATCATAAGTAGAACAGTATTAGAAAAGTTTTAGTCAGTGATGTGGTAGGATAATCAGTTTTCTGATTATCCTATTTAATAAAAGAGGTGGATTATGGATATTAATGTAGATCAAAAAGCTTTAAAAATAAGAAAACAAAAAGAGAAAGAATTCGATAGCAAGGGTACAAGAACAGGTTTATTTAGTGGTTTTACCTTTGGATTAAACAGTTTCTTCCTAGCATTAGCCTTCACGCTAATACCAGAAGAACTTGGAAAAACTATATATGTATTACCTTTAGTAGGAGCAGCACTAAATGATACTTTCGCTGCAATCTGGTTGTTAATTTACAACATTGCACAAGGTAGAGGAAAAGAAATTAAGAGAAGTTTTAAAACCTTCCCTGGTAAGATGATTGCTTTAGGAGCCTTATTAGGTGGACCTATAGCCCAAGGTGGTTATTTATTAGCAATAGCTTTTGCAGGACCAGCATATGCAGTGCCAATTTCTGCTTTATGTCCAGCAATAGGTGCTTTACTATCATGGATATTCTTAAAAGAAAAAATAACTCCAAGAGTTTGGGGCGGTTTATTACTAAGTGTTATAGGTGCAATTGTTATATCATACACACCACCAACAGGAGATACATATCCTAACTTTTATTTAGGAATCATAGCAGCAATAGTAGCAGCAGTAGGTTGGGGAGCTGAAGGTGTTCTAGGAGCATTTGGTTCTTCTGTACTGGATCCTAAGGTGGCAATATCAATAAGAGACATAGTTTCAGGTTTAGCATTTATGGTAGTTGTAGTACCAATAGTTAAAGGTTTTGGAGCAATGAAGGAAATTCTTGCTATGCCTAAGGCTGTTATGTACTTTGCAGTAGCAGCAGCAATGGCAGCTACATCCTTCCTATCTTGGTATAAGGCAAATAGTACTTGTGGAGTGGCAAAGGGTATGGCTTTAAATAGTACCTATGTTGCTTGGGGAGTAATTTTACCAATTATATTCCTAGGTGAAAAGGCTACAACAAACTTAATAATAGGTTCAATATTAGTTTTATTAGGAGCTGTTTTAGTTTCTATAGATCCAAAAGAACTATTCAAGAAGGAGGCTTAAGATGAGAGAGTTATTACCAGTTAGATTTAGAATCCTACATGAAATGGGAAAAGGAAAAGAAGAAGATATCACAACCCTAATGAATAAGTTAAAGGAAGAATATGGAAACGAAAAACACTTTAATGAAAAAGAGTTTATAGACCACCTTTTAACCTTAGAAGCAAATGGATTAGTAGAAGAGACAAGATTTGAATTAAAGGGAACTGACGATATTAATTCTTACTATAAAATATCCGATGCAGGAAAGGATTTATTAAAAAATTATTTACCAAAAGCATGGAGAAAATAAAATGGAAAATGTTGTAAATGGAAAAGAGAGAACAGCTCGCATTTTCAACATACAAAAATATTCTATCTATGATGGTCCTGGGATTAGAACCCTAATATTTTTTAAGGGATGTCCCCTTAGATGTAAGTGGTGTTCTAATCCTGAAGGATTAGAATATAAGCACAGCCTAATGTTTCAAAAAGACATGTGTGTAAACTGTGGGATATGTGCTGAAGTTTGTCCAGTAGGCATCCATCAAATGGATGCAAATGGACAACACTACATAGACAGGAGTAAAGATTGTATAGGTTGTAAAAAGTGTGAGATGAGTTGTCCAAGAACAGCTCTATCAGTGGCTGGTTCTGAATACACAGTAAATGAATTAGTAGACATTGTCATGGAAGATTCATCTTTTTATTACAGTTCAGGAGGGGGAGTTACCCTGGGCGGTGGAGAGGTTACAAGTCAACCGACTTTTGCCATGAACCTGCTACATGAATGTAAAAACAAGGGAGTACATACAGCGATAGAAACATGTGGATATGCTAATCCTAGCGTATATCAATCAATAGAACCCTATGTGGATCTTTTCTTATATGATATGAAATGTATTGATTCCCAGACCCATCAAGCCTTGACGGGAGTACCAAATGAGTTAATACTTGAAAATCTAGATTTTTTAATTAAAAATGGAAACAATGTCATCGTGAGAATGCCAATAATCAAGGGCTATAATGATTCTAAGATTTTACTAAAGGCAGCCATGCAATACTTAGACAGATATAAGGATTATGATAACCTATTAGAAATAAACTTATTACCCTACCATAAATTGGGTGTTAATAAGTATAGACAATTGGATATGACCTATCCTATACCTGATGATATAGATTATACAGATGAAGAATTAAATGCTATAGAAAATCTAATTAAGGAAAATACTAATAGGAAGATAAGACTTATTAAACATTAGGAGATAGTATGTATAATCTTTTAGATAAAATAAATGAGCTAGGCAGGCAGGGAAGGGACATGGAGATGATCCCCCTACTGGAAGAGGCCTTGGAAATGGCCAGACAGAAAAAGGACAATAACCTGGTATTAAAACTATTAAATGACTATGGTGGAGTCCTAAGAGTGACTGGCGACAATCAAAAGGCTGAAAAACTTTTACTCGAATCACAGGAACTATATTTAAGTCTTTATCCTAGGGATAGTATTTCTTATGCCACCATCCTCTTGAACATGGGGACCAACTATATAGAGATGGAAGCCTATGAAAAAGCCAGACAGGTATTTAATGAAGCCATGGAGATTTGTGAAAAGACAAAAGACAAGTCTGTGGTTTATGCAAGTATAGCCAATAACCTGGCAGTCCTAAATATGAAGACAGGTAACTATCAAGAGGCCTTAAGCTACCAGCTTAAGAACCTGACATCCATATGCGAAAGCGATGGATCAAGTGTAAAGATAGCCATAAGTATTATGAATTTGGCCGATGTTTATAAGGCTATGGAAGACTATGAAAAGGCCCTTTTACTCTTAAATTTTGTCATGAAATTTATAGAGAAAAAACTAGGTGAAAACCATCCTATTTATAGTAATATTTTGAATAACCTGGCTGATTTATACTTTAGGTTGGGAAAAGAGAAAGAAGCCTTGGAACTATTTGAAAAATCTAAGGATATTTTAGAAAATACCTTTGGTAGGCAATCAGGTAACTACAAGAGGGTAGTGGCCAATATAGATTACATAAAAAATAGTGGTTTGAAAGAAGAAAAACCTGGCAATTTAACTTATGGACAAAGACAATCATATGATTTATATAAAAACATATTAAGTCCGATAATTGATAAAAAATATAAATCCTATAGAAAATATATGACTTTTGGATTGTTTGGAGAAGGCTCAGAGTGCCTTGGTTACGATGATCAAATATCACAAGACCATAACTTTGAACCTAGAGTAAATATAATTATAGACAGGCCTGCCTATCAGATAATAGATAGCTTAAGGTCTGATTTGCAAAAGATAGAAGGAACAAACTTTATTATCCAACCAATGGAAGAGTTTTTCTTTAACTATACCAAGTTCACCAAGGGACCCAATACCATAGAAGACTGGCGACATATTCCTTCGCACTTTTTGGCCAATGCTACCAATGGCCTAGTATTTGAAAACAACTTGGAAGAATTTACAAGAATTAGAAAAAACTTAAAAGACTATTATCCAGAGGATTTAAGGATAAAGTTTATGGCCTTGGATCTTTTTGAAATGGGCCAGGCAGGCCAATACAATTATCTAAGAGCCAATAGAAGGCAGGATATAGTAGCTGCCAGCATAAGCCTAAATATATTTGTAAATAAAACAATTAGTTTGGTCCACCATATAAATAAGGTTTATGAGCCTTTTTATAAGTGGAAGCATAGAAGTCTTAAGGACTTGGATTTATTAGGACTAAGAGTATCTCAAATGTTGGAAGAGCTCCTAGGTCTGGATATGGCTTCTTATGAAGAGAAGGAAAGAATCATTGAGGAAATTTGCGTTTTAATAGCTGATTACTTGAGAAAGGATAACTATTTGACAACAAGAGATAATTTCCTAGTCAATTGTGGATTTAATATTTTAGATAAAGTAGAAGATGAGACTTTGCGTAAAGAAAGTATATGGTCAATACAATGAAAGAAAAATATCTAAGTGAAATAATTGAAAAAGAATGGGACATGTTTACTAGTGTAAATGCCATTAATAAAAATGCCCCATGTCTTAATAATAAAAGAGAATTTACAATTGTTCGCTTAAGCCAATGGATGGTTTATGATGAAGACATCTTAAAATCCTATCTAGATGATATAGATGGCTTTACCAGTGAAGGTAGAAATATTGTGGCTGAAAAGTACGCCTGGATGATGGAGACAACAGAACCCAAGCACTTTTCTACCATAAGACATCTCCTAAGGCCGGTAAGTGAAGAAAAGCAGCAATTGATAGAGGCAATCTTACTTATTAATAAGTATTGGTATTCCCATATAACCAGGGAATTGCCAAATACAATTAAGTATAGTAGGGAAGTGGGAAGTCTACAAGATAAGATCGACAACACTTCAGTTGAAACCTATATGAGGGGAGAATTTAACACCTATAGTGAAAAAACCCTTAGGAAGATACTTAAATATTATTTATTAAAGAGTAAAGAGGGAGTGAATATACCATTTGAAATAATTAAAAACCAAGTGGTTATGGAGATGAGGTAAAAAAATGGATGCATCTGTGGGAATTGTTGAACTAAGAAATCAATTTAATGGACTAGAAGTATTAGATCAATTATTGAAATCAAGCCCTATTGAAATTGTATCTTACCAGACAATATGCCCGGGCAGAACGCTGATAATCACATCTGGTAGTGTTTCAGATGTATTAATAGCCAATGAGTATATTAGGGAAAGATATGAAAAACATATTTTTGCAACTTCAGAAATTCACAATATAGATGAAAAGGTAATAGAGGCTATAAAGAAGAAGAATGAAGTTGAAAGCATTAAGGCTATAGGCACCATAGAGACCAGATCAGTTTCCCATATTATTAAAATTTCAGACAAGATAGTCAAGGGCTACAATATTGAAATAATAAAGATTAATATAGGAAGATGTGCATCTGGTAAGGGAAAAGTAGTATTTGCAGGTGAAATATCATCAGTAGTATCCGCTATTGATTCGGTAGAATATGATTATATGGATACAAGAGAGATTGTTGGAACATCATCAGTTGTTTCACCTATGAAGGAAACATTAAAATATTTATTATAGGAGTTTATTATGAAAGATCAATTAAAACAAGTATTGCAAACTCCTAATGATGAGAAGATTAGGATAATACAAGAAATTGTTCCAGGTAATCAAATCAGTTTATTACATTTAATAGCTGGACCTGACGAAGATTTATATAGAAAATTAGGCTTGGATCCCAGGTTGGATTATGGAAAATCAGCCATAGGTATAGTTAGTGTAACGCCTGCTGAAGTGGCCATAATTGCAGGGGATATAGCCAGCAAGGCTTCCAATGTGGAGCTGGGCTTTATAGATAGATTTAGTGGAACTTTAATAATAACAGGACGAATATCAGAAGTTGAAGAGGCCTTTAGGGAAATAGTGGAATACACCAGAGATACCCTAGGTTTTAGTATTTGTCCAATAACAAGAACTTAGTGATATGAAAAAGATAATTTTAGTCGGAAGAAGTGAATGTGGTAAGACAACCTTAAAACAAGCTATGAAGGGCTCTGTATTAGAGTATGATAAGACACAGTATGTAAACCATCTGGATGTATTTATAGACACGCCAGGGGAGTATGTACAAAGTAAACATTTAGGCCATGCCCTGGCAGTTTACTCCTATGAGGCAGATGTAGTAGGATTATTGGCCAGTGCAACAGAACCCTATAATTTATTTCCACCAGCAGTTTCAGCTATGGCCTGCAGGCCAGTGATAGGTATTATTACCAAGATAGACCATGAAGACGCAAGAACAGAACTTGTGGAAAATTGGTTATTGAATGCAGGGGTGGAAAAAGTATTTAAAGTTAGTTCCTATGAAGGTGATGGAATTTGGGAATTATATGAATACTTGAAAGAAGAAGGAGATGTCCTTCCGTGGGAAAGTAAGGAAGAGGCAAATAGGCCGAGGAAAGTCCATTCAGATCGAAATGGAGAGATAAGTAGGAGGTAAGTATGGGTCTTGCAATGGGAATGCTAGAGACAAGAGGATTTACTGCATCTGTTGAAGGTTTAGACGCTATGTTAAAATCAGCAGATGTTAAGTATATAGGAAGAAGAAAAGTAGGTAAGGGTTTTAACAGTGTATTTATAGAAGGTGATGTGGGAGCTGTTAGAGTCGCTGTTCAAATAGGGGCTAGAAGGGCTGCTGAAATCGGAGAAGTAAGAGGATATCACGTTATAGCTAAACCTAATGATTCTTTAAAAGAAGTTTTCGAATTCTTACAAGAAGGAGACGACTTTGTTTCAAAAAAAGCAGCTAAAAAGGCCGAAGAAGCAAAAAAAGCTGAAGAAGCAAAAAAGGCCGAAGAAGCAAAAAAAGCCGAAGAAGCTAAAAAAGCTGAAGAAGTAAAAAAAGAAACTAAAAAGAAAGACACAAAAACAAACAAAAAGAAAAAATAGGAATAGATAGAGGTTAAATATGGATTATTTAAATTTAGATGAATTATTAAAGGGGTTGGTAGGTGGCTACGGAAATGAGTGTAGTTGTGACACTACCGTAATCGATGTAAATGATAGTATAAATTTAGATATATCAAAGGGTTGTTCGACTAGTGGATGTTCAATAAATGACTTGAACTTGGAAGAAAAAAAGGCTAGTAGTGATAAGAAAGTTCCAGTTGGTATATCAAATAGACACATACATTTATCACAAAGAGATCTTGATATTCTTTTTGGCCCCAACTATCAATTAACACCTATTAAAGACTTAAAACAACCAGGACAGTTTGCCTGTAAAGAAACCATAGTTTTGGCTGGACCTAAGGGATGCTTTGAAAAAGTTAGAATCTTGGGACCAGTTAGGCCACAAACACAAATAGAAGTTTCCCAATCAGATTTATTTAAATTGGGCTTAAAGGCTCCAGTAAGAGAATCTGGAGACTTGGCTGGAAGTGGAAGGGCCATAGTAATAGGTCCTAAAGGGCAATTAGCCTTAGAAGAAGGATTGATTGTTGCCAAAAGACATATTCACATGCACACAGATGAGGCCAAACTATATGGTTTACAAGATCAGGATATAGTAAGTGTTAAAACAGATGGAGAAAAAGGACTAATATTTCAAAATGTACTAGTTAGAGTGGGAGAAAAGCACGCCTTAGAGTACCACATAGATACAGATGAGGCAAATGCAGCAGGCTTGAGCAATTCAAGTGAAATAGAAATAATATAGGGTGATAGAAATGGAAGATAAATTAATAGAATTATTATTTCCAGAATTATTAAAAGGTAAAAAAGAAAATAAAAAAGTTCTATTATTAATAACAGCAGGATCAATAGATGTAAAAGAAATATTCACCATATTAGACAGGGCAAAAAATGTAGACTATAAATACATAAAATCAGAAGCGACTAAAAACGTTAGTGCTCTTGATTGCTTCTACTCCTTGGGAGAAGAGGTTATAGGAATAGAAAACATCTTAAATGAACTGGAAGAAACAGATTTAATTGTTCTTCCAACCCTTACTAGAAATACTCTTTTCAAGGCTAGTATGGGCTTTACTGACAATGATCTATTGACTGCCTTACAATTTGGCCTTATGCAAGAAAAGAAGATTGTATCTTTGGATTGCTCATTTAATCCAAAATCTCAATACTTTCAATATATAAATATTGACAAAAATGAGAATTACAATAATTATATATATGAGAGAAAAAACCAATTAAAAGATTTAGGTGTTGATTTTTATAATTTATTAGACTTTAAAAACTTTTTTGAAAATTTTATAAAAGAAGAAGAGAAAGATAATAACTTGAATCAGATAATAAATCTTTTAGAAAAAATCGTCATAGAAGAACAAGAAAAAAAGGCTGTTGTAGAAGTCGATAAAGATGAAGAAGAAAGTTCTGAATTCTTGAGAGGACCTATAACATACTCCGAGGTAGTAAATAAAAAAGAAGTATACTTGGAAGACAATGCCCAACTTACTGATATGGCTAAGGATTATATAAATAGAAATAAGACCAAGGTGTATAGAAGGAAATAGAAATGGACAAATTATATGAGATAGACAGAATTAAAGAAAAATTTAACTTTGAGGCTTTGAATACCATCTACCAAATTGCTTATTTTGAAGGAGCAGGAGAAACACTAGATCTATTGGAATCCTATATAGATATGTTTAGAAGCTGCACGTGTGATGTTGATTTAGAGATGGTAAAATGTGAAGTTAGCAGGGTAAAAAGCTATCTTAAGATTCAAAAGGTAATGAGAAATGACAGGTTAAAACATTCCTTGTTTTTATCTCATGATGTTATGGATAAGTATATTAAAAAAGATAAATTATATATGGCTACTCATATAATAGTGGAATCATTGATGAATAAATTAAGCTCCAATGTATTTTTAGATATAAATATAAGTAAGATTGGAGATTTAGATAATATATTTTTCAGTATAAATGTCTATCATTCAGATGACATTTCGGACCAGGATATAGAAGAAGTAACTAAAGATATTAACAGAAAAATGTCTACAATTAATGAGTTTGAAGAATACTCTATTGATACAACAACTAAAAAGGAGATATTCTTCAAATTTATTATACCTACAGAGTAGAGAGGAAATTATGAATATTTTAATAGCTGACAGTATAAAACTTAATCAAGTATACATAGATGATATACTAAAAAATACCAAATTTAGTCAACCATTAGATTTTTATTATGCGGATAATCAGGAAGAAGCAAAGAAGACCATAATGAAATACAGGGTTGACTTGCTGCTTATAGATTTCTCAGATGGACCGATTAAGGCCTTTGATATTGTGGAGTTAGCTAAAAATGTAAATCCTAATATGTACATAATTTTTTCGTCATTCTATTCAGACCACAATAGTATAATAAAATCAATGAGACATGGGGTTAATGACTATTTGATAAAACCTTTGAATCCCAACCAGGTAGTAGAGTCCTTTAACAATGCTCTAGATACCATGGCCAGTGTTGAAGGCAGTAATAAATATGATAGCTACAAGGAAGAAAAAGTAGATTTTGTAGATGAATCATTGAATTATATTAAGGAAAATTACACTAGGGAAATAGACCTGGATTCAGTAGCCAATGCTGTCTTTGTAAATCCTCAATATTTTAGCAAGGTCTTTAAAAAGACCCTGGGCATAAGTTTTTCAGAATATGTAAATAGGCTGAGAATAAACCATGCTTGCAACCTATTGATAACTACAGATTGGCCAATAAATAACATATCTATAGAGGCGGGATTTAACAATGTTTCCTATTTTAATAGGGTGTTTAAACAGCTTATGAACATAACCCCTTATAGATACAGGGAAGAAAAATTATCAAATAGAGTGACTAAAGATAATATACATAAATTAAGGAGTATGTAATATGAAAAAATTGATTACTTGTGAATCAGTAACAATTGGACATCCAGATAAAGTATGTGATAAAATTTCAGACTCCATATTAGACGAGATATTAGAGCATGATAGCAAGGCAAGAGTAGCTTGTGAAACTGCTATAAGTGATGGAATTGTTATGGTAATGGGAGAAATTACCTCCCAATATAAACCAGATTATATAAATCTTGTAAAAAACACGATAAAAGATATAGGTTATACAGACTGGGCCAGTGGATTTGACGTTGAAAACTGTTCAGTAGTTGTAAATATAAAAGCTCAATCACCAGATATATCCATGGGGGTTAATAAGGCCTTAGAATCGAAAAAAGGGGCCCTAGGGGAGACTTTAGGAGCAGGTGACCAAGGGATCGTTTATGGTTATGCTAGTAATGAAAGCAAAAACTACATGCCAATAGCCTTCAACCTGGCTACCAGATTGACCAAACAATTGGAATTTGTTAGAAGAAGTGGCCAATTAAGCTACCTAAGACCAGATGGTAAGAGTCTAGTGAGCTTTGATGAACTTAGTGGCAAGGTAGATACTATTATAGTTTCCTGCCAACACCATGAAGATATCTGTAAAAAACAAATAGAAAATGATATATTAAAAAATGTAATTTTAAAGGTTATACCTATAGATCTTTTAGATGGAAGCACCAATGTTTTAATAAATCCAACAGGTAAATTTAGCAAGGGAGGACCAAACTCTGATGCTGGGGTTACTGGAAGAAAGCTTATGGTTGATACCTATGGCGGAGTTGGTCGACATGGTGGAGGAGCCTTTTCAGGCAAGGATCCAACTAAGGTTGATAGGTCTGGTGCCTATATGGCCAGATATATAGCTAAAAACATAGTGGCATCAGGTGTTTGTGATAAGTGTGAGGTTGCTATATCCTATATTATAGGAGTAGCTAGACCAGCATCCATAAATATAAATACCTTTGGTACATCCAGGGTAGATGAGAGAAGATTAGAAAAAATAGCCATGGAAAGCTTTGATCTAACTCCTCAAGGAATAATAAATACCTTTGGCTTGGAAAATATTAGGTATAGTCTAATATCTTCCTATGGACACTTTGGAAGAGACGAATATAATCTTCCTTGGGAAAAATTAGACAAGTTGGAAAAATTTAGAAATTTATAAAAAAATATAAATAGATAGACAATTGTTGTATAATGGATATATATTTCGAAAGGGGGGCGCATTGGAAACATATTTTAATAATGATTTATTTAATCTATTAAAAAAGATTTTTGACGCCGATAAAGATGAATTTGAGAATATATATCCTTTAAAAGCAGGAATGACAAATGTTTCATTTGTATTTACTTTAAGAGGAGAGAAGTATATTATAAGGTTCCCAGGGGAGGGGACTGATAAATTCATTAATAGACTTCAAGAAGCCGATTGTTATATAGCGATTGGAAACTTGAAAATATCTGATCCTACAGTATATTTTTCTGGTTATAAAGGATATAAGATTGTAAAGTACATAGATGATGTTAGACTTTGTGATCCATATGATTTTGAAGATATCGAAAAATGTTTTCAAGTATTAAAGGGACTTCATGGTAAAAGACTTTCTGTAAATCATGACTTTGATATATTTTATCTAATAGAATATTATGAAGATTTGAGAAATGGAGCCCAATCTAAATACGAAGACTATCAAGAGGTCAAGAAAAATGTTTTGAGTCTAAAAAAACTAATAGATAGTTATGACAAGGAACATATTTTATGCCATATTGACGCAGTACCTGATAACTTCTTAATTACAGATGATAGGATATACTTGATTGACTGGGAATATGCTGGAATGCAAGATCCACATTTAGACATAGCCATGTTTATTGTATACAGTGACTATTCAAGGGAACAGGCGGATAAAATCATAGACATTTACTTTGAAGGTAAGTGTAGTGAGGAACTAAGAACTAAAATATATGCCTACATATCATTAGCAGGATTCTTGTGGAGTAACTGGTGTGAGTTTAGAGAATTGGATAAGAGTAAGTTTGCTAGATACAGTGATCTACAATACAAATATGCCAAGGACTACTACCAATTAGTTCACGAAAGAACAAAGAAATAGGAAGGACCCTATAAAGGAAGCTTTATAGGGTTTTTTATGTAATTTTATATTAATATGTTAGAATAGGGTAGTATTTATGGAGGTGGATATGAGAATATGTTCATTGTCATCTGGTTCCAAGGGCAATAGTGTCTTTTTAGAAACAGATAAATCAAAAATATTAATAGATGCAGGCCATAGTGGCAAGCAAATAGAGATACTTATGAAGTTAATAGGCCAGGAGGCCAAGGATCTGGATGGTATCTTTGTAACCCATGAGCATACAGACCACATCAAGGGAGTTGGAGTTTTAAGCAGAAGATATGACCTACCAATTATAGCCAATGAAAAGACCTGGCTGGCCATGAGAAGAAATATAGGAAATATTGAACCTAAAAACATCTTGGTATTTAAATCCAATACCTTCTTTTCCTTTAGAGATTTTGATGTTCATGCCTTTAGCACCCATCATGATGCAGCAGACCCTGTTGCCTATGTGTTTTACCAGGACAAGCAAAAGGTGACAGTTCTAACAGACACAGGGGTTATAACCCAGGATATGAAAGATACAATTATGGATTCTAATATATACTATATAGAGGCCAATCACGATATAGAAATGTTAAAAAATGGTCCCTATCCTAGGCACTTAAAGGATAGGATTTTATCCAGTCATGGCCATATCTCCAATGAAGTATCCAAGGATATTTTAGCAGACCTTATAAAGGCCAGGGATGAAAAAATAATTCTAGCCCACTTAAGCGAAGAGAACAATCTAGATGAGATAGCCTATTCTACAGTAAAGGATCACTTGTCCCAACTGGGGATAGACACTAAAAAAGAAATAGAATTAATTACGGCACCAAAATTAAAGCCTAGTAAAATATTTGATATTGGGGGAAAGTACACTAAATGAATATAACTATTATCAGTGTGGGAACTATAAAGGAAAAATACTTTATAGATGCCATAAAAGAGTATTCTAAAAGAATGAAGCCTTTTGCAAATTTGACAATAGTAGAGGTAAATGAAGAAAAGACCAGCAAGAATAAAAAACTGGCTGCCAGGGAAATAGAAGATGTTAAGGATAAGGAAGGCCAAAGGATTCTGGCCAAGATAAAAGATAAGTCCTATGTTATCTCCCTTTGTATAGAAGGAAAAAACATAAGTAGTGAACAACTATCAGAGCATATGGAAAATATAGCCCTGGAGGGCTATTCAGATCTTGTTTTTATAATAGGAGGCTCCTATGGTCTAAGTGACCAGGTGAAAAAAAGGTCCAACTACAAATTATCATTTTCCAAAATGACCTTTCCCCATCAACTGATGAGGGTGGTTTTACTGGAACAAATATATAGGGCCTATAAAATAAATAGAAATGAGCCCTACCACAAATAAGAAGATTTTATCTTCTTTTTTTTATTTTAACTTAATTCTTTAGCCTATTATGGGTATGAAATAGGTAATAGGAAAGGAGGAAGTATGAAACTAAAAGACAAGGTAATAGTGTTGACAGGGGCCAGCTCTGGAATAGGAAGGCATACAGCCCTAAAATTTGTAGGTGAAGGTGGTTTGGTAATAGCTGTTGCTAGAAGGTTGGATAGACTGGAAGACTTGGCCAGGGAGGCTGAAAATCTACCAGGTGAACTTTATCCCTTGGCAGCAGATGTTTCCAAGGAAGAGGACATAGATAGGATAGTCTCCTGTGGTCTGGATAAGTTTGGAAGAATAGATATTCTAGTAAATAATGCAGGTGTTTTAGATAACTATCTATCAGCTCTAGATATGACTGATGAGGTTTGGGAAAGGGTCATGAATATAAATGTTAATGCTCCTATGAAATTAATTAGAAAAATCCTTCCTCATATGATAGAAAATGGAGGAGGAAACATTATAAACACAGCCTCTGTAGGTGGCTTGTATGGGGGCAGGGGTGGTATGGCCTATGTGGCTAGTAAACACGCCCTAGTAGGTATGACTAAGCATATAGGATTCATTTATCAAGACAGGGGCATCAGATGCAATGCGGTTGCTCCAGGCAGTATTAATACAGATATAGGTAAGAAGGTTGAAAATCCTAATAATGAAGTTTTAGGCAAGTTAATGAAGGGCTTTGAAGTTCTACCAGTGGTAGGTGAAAGGGAGGATGTGGCCAACTTATTTTTATTCCTAGCATCAGATGAATCTAAGTTTATAAATGGAAGTGTTATAAAGACTGATGGAGGCTGGACAGCCTTTTAAAAATTCCCCTTAAGGGGAGTTTTTTATTGAAAAAATCTAGGTCTATGTAGTATATTTATATATGAAAATCGTTTATAATGACCTAGAGAGGTGACTGAGTTGGAAAAGAAAGAAATATTGTTAGTATCAGATTTTGTAGGAGTGGGCAAGGTGGCCCTATCTGCCATGATACCTATCCTATCTACCATGGAAAGCAAGTTAAACTATTTGCCAACGGCTGTAGTATCAAATAACTTTGGTTATGGCCAGGCTGTAGTCAAGGACTTGACAGATTTTATGGCTGATAGCAGGGATATGTGGAAGGCGCATAACTTTACCTTTGATTTAATATCTACAGGAATCATGTTAAATGTGGACCAGGTAAAAATAGTAAAAGAAATAATTGACTGGCATGAGAAAAAACCCTTTATAGTTGTAGATCCTATTATGGGAGATGGAGGGGAAGTATATCCTGGACTTTCCAAGGATATGGTTGAGGCTTATAAAAAAATGATTTTACTATCAGATTTGGTAGTCCCCAATCTTACAGAGCTTTCCTTATTGTTGGAAGAAGACTATCCTAAAGAAGCCAGTGAAGAGCTTATGGAAGCTTGGTTGGGAAAATTAATAGCCATGGGGGCCAAGAGTGCAGCAGTAACAAGTGTTCACATTGGAGATAGCCACTATGTTTATGGTTTTGATCAAGATAAAAAAATATTTAGGGTAGAGTATAGACATATACCAATCTTGATGGGGGGAACAGGCGATGTGTTCTCATCCCTTTTAATAGGAAAACTACAAAGAGGATCCAATCTTGAAGAGGCTATAGCCTATGCTACAAAAATATTAAGTAGTATTATAGAAAAAGAATATGATAGGGGTATTGGGGACTGGGCCATGGAGGTCGAAGTTCAAAGATACTTACAAGATATATATAAATCATTATAAGACCAGAAATGGTCTTTTTTATTACCTATTAGGTCAAATAAGTGACCACTTGAGCCTTATGATTTACAAACCTATATAAAGACTTATAATAAAAGAAGGAGGGGATATGAAAATAAGATTAGAACTAGATAGCAGCCTAACTGAAGATGAACTTGTTATTAGATCATCTAGTTTAGATGAAAAAACCTATCAATTAAAGGATGATATTGAAAAAGCCCTAAACAAAACCAAACTAGTCCTTCTTTATAAGGATCATAGAAGTTACTATCTAGACCTGGATGAAATCTTGTTTTTTGAAACCTATGGAGGCCAGGTCCAGGCCCACACAGACAAACAACTATACCAGGTAAGCTATAGACTTTATGAATTAGAAGAGGGACTACCAGACTACTTCATAAGGATTTCAAAATCGACTATAGTAAACATCTACCATATAGAGGCAATAAAGAGGAATATAAGATCATCCAGCCTGATAGAGTTTAGGAATAGCTACAAGTCTACCTATGTTTCTAGATTTTACTATAGAGAACTTAAGAAAAAAATAGAGGAGATTAGATTTTTATGAAAAATAAAAAAAGTGTATTTATAGGACTTATGTTTATATTAGCTGCCCTGGGCATGCTACTAAAGGGCTTGGGTTATTTGGAAAACTATAAGTTGATAAAAATAATATTATCAGGCCTACTTTTATATACAAGTTTAGATAGTTTAATAAAGAGGAATATATTTGCTACAATCTTTCCTTTGGCCCTAATAACCATTATTTTCTCCAAGGAGTTGGGAATAAATCAACTGAGTTCTTGGACTATAATTATGGCGGCTATCTTTTTATCCATAGGTCTATCCATGATATTTAAAAAGACTAGGATGGGGACTTTTGGCAAGAAGAAAAACTTGGGTAGCCAGTCCTATGAGGAAGAAGATGGAGTATTTAATATAGAGGCATCATTTTCTGAAACCATAAAGTATCTTTCATCAGAAAACTTTAAGGCCTGCTATTTGGATAGTAGTTTTGCCAGCATGAGAGTTTACTTGGACAATGTAAACTTTGAAGAGGAAGCATCCATCCATATTGACGCCTCTTTTTCAACAGTAGAACTTTATGTTCCTAGAAACTGGCAACTTGTAATGGACAATGACCTATCCTTTTCCAATATAAAAGAAAAGGGAAGAAATGAAGGCTTGTCCAATAAAAAACTATATATATATGGAAATATTAGTTTTGCCGGTCTGGAGATAACCTATATTTAATTTGGGCCTAAGCTTACAAAATATTAATAATCTTTACACAAATTTAAGTTATAATATATAATAGATTCTTAAGAAATATACATCATATGATGTATATTTTCTTTTATAATGAAAATTAGGAGTGATATTTTGAAGAAGGATTATCTTGTTAATGCTATAGATTTGCTTGAGATTGAAAGATCTATACAAAAGAAGTATAGAAAGGATACATACGCTAGATTTATGAAGGCCATAACTGAGTATGAGCTGATAGAAGAAGGGGATAGGATTGCCGTTGGAATATCTGGGGGCAAGGATAGCCTTTTACTGGCCAAGATGCTACAGGCCCTACAAAAGTATAGTCAGGTGAATTTTACAGTAGAGTATTTGGCTATGGATCCAGGCTATAGTAAGGAAAATAGACAGAAGTTGGAAGATATATGTGAATACTTAGATATACCAGTGAAAATCTATAAATCAGATGTATTTGAAGTAACAGAGAGAATAGCCAAGGAAAATCCTTGCTATATGTGTGCCAGAATGAGAAGGGGATTTCTTTATTCCAAGGTAGAGGAATTAGGATGTAACAAGTTGGCCCTGGGCCACCACTATAATGATGTTATAGAGACAACCCTCTTGAATGTTTTATGGGCAGGAAACTATAAGTCCATGATGCCCAAGCTAAAGAGTAGAAACTTTGAGGGCCTGGAATTGATTAGACCCCTATACCTGGTAGAGGAAGAAGATATTATTAGGTGGATGAATAACACAGGAATTATAGCCCTGGACTGTGCCTGTCCTATCAATAAGAAAAAAAATGATAGTCAAAGAAAAAATATTAAAAAGCTGATAGATCAACTTAAAGAAGACAATCCAAATATAGAGCACAATATATTTAGATCGGCAGAAAATGTGGCTCTAGATGCCATATTAGGCTATACAATAGATGGTGAAAAACACAGCTTTTTAGAAGAGTATTGAGGAGATTAATATGTTGGAAGTTTTAAAAGTAATTATTTTAGGAATAGTTGAAGGACTGACAGAGTTTTTGCCAGTAAGTTCAACAGGACACTTGATTTTAGTTAATGAATTTGTAAAGTTACAACCGGAACACTTTGCCAATGCCTTTAATGTAATTATTCAGTTGGGAGCCATCTTGGCTGTTGTGGTTATTTATTTTGAAAGATTAAACCCTTTTCCCAAGGCCAAACTAGACCATGGTAAGTACCCTAAACAACTGGAAGAAAAAGGCACCAAACACAGATGGATAAAGAAGTTTTATTATTGGCTAACCCACAATGAAACAGTTACCCTATGGTTAAAAATTATTATTGCCATCATACCATCAGGAATTATTGGGGTTTTATTTGACGATAAGATAGATGAAAAACTGATGAATCCTATTACAGTTTCCATAGCCCTTGTTTTTTATGGTGTGGTAATTATTCTTATGGAAAATAAAAATAAAAATAGGACAGACTACAAATATGAATCTGCCTCTCAAATACCATTCTCAACAGCCTTGGGAATTGGATTTTTCCAATGTTTAGCCTTGGTACCAGGAACATCAAGATCGGCCTCAACAATAATTGGAGCTATGATTTTAGGTTTGAATAGAACAGCTGCAGCTGATTTCTCATTTTTCTTAGCTATACCAACCATGGTGGGAGCGACTCTAGTAAAGATTGTTAAAGCCAAGGGCTTGACCCTAAACCAATGGGGATTAATCCTTCTAGGCTTTATTGTTTCTTATATAGTTGCCTACTTTGTAATAAAGAAATTCTTAGGCTATATTAAAAACAATGACTTTAAAGTATTTGGTTATTATAGGGTTATTTTAGGCTTATTAGTACTTTTATACTTTAGTTTATTTAAGTAAAATACATCGAGGAAACTACTCTTTTGAGTAGTTTTTTTATTTCTTTCTTATGATATAATCTATTAAAGGGGGATATTATGGAGAAAATAGACCAACTAGAAAAAGACAGGTATGAGATTTTAACGATTATAGATAGTGGAAGGGACCTAATAGTTGAAATGGAAGACAACCTTAGAAAGAAATCCACTAAAATAGATATGCTATCCTATGGAAAGGTAAATAAGAAGGCATCTTTGGCTGACAAGATACTATCTTCAAAGTCTAACCTGGATGATAGGAGAATAAATAACCTTTATCAGGCCTATCTACTAAAGGCTAGGAAATATTTAGACTTGAACAAATTGTTGAATGGGGGCTTAACCAAGACAAACCCTATAGGAAAACCCAAGTATAGGATAAACTTAGATTTGAAGATGAGAGAACAAAAAATTAGCCAACAAAGGCAGATTAGAGATATACAAAGATTAAATAGGTATTTATTTCTGGAAGCTGAAAAACTTGCTGGAGAAATAGATTTAATAGAAATAGACAAAAAAATGCAAATATAATTAGGATGGATAGCCATCCTATTATTTTATAGGGCAAATAAAACACAAGGAAAAAAGATGGATAAGACTAAAAATAAAAGGGTGAGAAAAAGAAAAAACAAAAAAAACATAGGTAGGATTTTCCTAATAGTAGGCTTGATAGTATTAATTTTTTTAGCCTATAAACTATATAGGGATAAAAATCCTAAATCCTATGATATTAGCTTGGATATAGCTTTGGACAAGGATAGTAGTGATTTTGGCCTGGACAAGGGTCAGTTTATAGTCAGAAAGAAAAATACCTTGATCAGCTACAATAAGGCTGGAAAGGAAATATTTAAAAGAACTTTAAAAGATGATGAAAAAGTTCATTTTTATGATGATGGTAAGGTCTATACATCCATAAAAAATAGATTAAATATCTATAGTATAGATTCAGATAAGACCATAGACACCTTTAATGCCAAGGCCAAGATAAACAAGGTGGAAAAACTAGGTAAAAATTATTTAATCTATACCAATAAGTTGGCCTACATATATGATAAAAACTTTAAGCTGGTTGAAGAGTATGAAATAAAAGAAAATATAGTTGGCTTTGATAGCTATAATAAGCTTACCAGTATAATAGGTATGGATATGAATTCAGGTATCTTAACCTCTTCCTTCTATCTTTACGATGAGGGAAAAAACTATTTTAAGTTAAAGTCAGCAGACGAATTATTTATCAAGTCCTATTACCTGGGAGAAAACAAGAATATAGTAGTTACCAATCGCTATATTTACTTAATGGATAGGGATAATATAGTTACTAAGAAACTAATCCACAAGCTTAGGACCCTAGATATTAGGGAGGATAGAATCAGCCTGGTAGATGGAAATCAGTTATTAATCTTAGACAATAACTTGGATTTAATAAAGTCCGTTAAATTGGGATTTGATGTTAAGGAAATAAGTATGAGAAAGGACTCCACAGTTCTTATAGGTGACAAGAAGATTGGAATCTATGAGAATGACAATATCTTGGAACAGGATGTTGAAAAAGTTCTATCAAGTATTATAGATGATAGTGGAGTTTATGTAATTTTTGAGACAGGTGTAGAAAGGATGAGTAGATGATAAAATTTAAGGAAATGTTAGTTGACTTTCCCTGGTTGGGAAAACTAATTTTTATAGGAATTACCATAGTAGTAGCCAAGATTCTTATAAGTATGTTAAATAAGTTATTTAGCGATAAAATAGTTAATAGATTTCCAGAAACCACCAATAAGGCCAAGGCTAAAACTATTATGAATTTAACTAGAAATCTTATGAGAATAGTTATTTACTTTATAGCTGCAACCATGATTTTAGACAAGGTGGGAGTTAATACCTCATCTATAATAGCTGCAGCAGGAGTTGGAGGTATAGCCATAGCCTTTGCAGCCCAATCCTTGGTTAAGGACGTGATCAATGGAACCTTTATTCTTTTAGAAAACCAGTTTGATATAGGTGATTTAGTTACCATCTCAGGCTCCACTGGAAATGTGTCAGATATAAACTTAAGGACAACCACTCTTAAGGAATTTACAGGTTCAGTTCACATAATACCCAATGGGGTTATAGACAAGGTGATTAACCACTCCAAAAATCCTATGAGGTCTGAGGTGAAATTCACTGTATCAACTGCTTTTGCCTATGAAGAGTTGGAAAGTATTTTAAGTAGCATATACGATCAGGCTATGAAGGACAAGGACTACTTTGTTGAAAAACCAACAACCATAGGAATAGATAATATGACTGACTTTAGTTACACAGTAACTATTGCAGGCTATACAATACCTGGTCAACAAGTTGATGGACAAAGGTATTTAAGAAATAAGGTCCTGTCAGTCTTACAGGATAATAAGATAAGAACAAATATTTTAGGGGAAGAAGATGAAAAAGTATCAGGTAAATGATGTTGTTAAATTAAAAAAGGGCCACCCTTGTGGGGAAAATAAATGGAAGATTCTAAGGACAGGGGTAGATATTAAGCTGGAGTGTCTAGGTTGTAATAGGCAGGTTTGGTTGACTAGACTTGATTTCGATAAGAGAATTAGAAAAATAGAGGATGAAAATGGCAAATTCGTATCCATAGTAAACTTTGAAAGATCTACTGATGACTAGAATTTTGAAGGATTTTAGAAAAGAATATGGTGGAATTTTACTTCTAATAGGACTTTACTGGTTGACAAATCTTGGGTTTTTCTTTTATAGTTTTGATTTTCTTTTGATTTGGTTAAATTGGAATCTACTATTGGGACTTATGCCCTTGATCTTTATAAAGCTCTACCAGGGGACCAGGTCTAGAGGGCTTGGCTGGGTGTTTTTAATCCTTTGGTTGGCCTTTTTACCCAATGCCATTTATATGGTGACTGATTTTATTCATTTGTCAGGGGAAGTTTTTTATGTAAATAAGCCCTATCAAGTGATTTATAAAAGAGACCTACTTATCTGGGCCAGACTTATATCAATAGTAGTTGGTTTTATTTTATCCAGCTACTTGGGCTTGGAGTCGCTTTATCTGGTTTACGACCAGGAAGAGAAGAAGGGGAAGGCCAGGGCCACAGGCCTACTTGTCCTGGTATCATTTTTAATTGGCATAGCTATTTATATAGGAAGATTTTTAAGGTTTAATTCCTGGGATATATTTAGACCCTATAGGCTTTTACTAGAGCTTTACAGGTCCCTAGATGGATTTGCCTGGGGCTTTATAGGACTAATGTCTCTTTATAGCCTTTTTATCTTTTATATCTTTCTTTGGGCCAGGAGAAAAAATAATATTTTATACAATAATAAAGATAGGGTTTAAACCCTATCTTATTTTTTTAACTATTGTTTTTTCATATATATCTTCGATTTCTTCCTTGGTGGCTATATCTTCAACAAAGGCTGTAGCAGATGCTGATGCAGAAGCCATCTTAAAGGCTGATACCGGATTATTTTGCTTCATGTATAGACCTATAAAGGCACCTATCATGGCATCTCTAGATGAGAAAGTATTTACTACTTTTCCTTTTACCCCGTAGGACCTATAGACAGAACCATCCTTGGTAAATAAATAAGAACCTTCATCTCCCAGGGAAACTATAGCATTTGTAGCCCCAATATTGATACATTTTAGGCCGTGTTCTATAATGTCATCTTCATCATCAAAGCCATCCTTATCAAACATTTTAGCTAAATCATCAATATTTGGTTTGATTAACAAGGGTCCAAATTTAAGGGCGTCAAGTGTTTGTTTAGGAGGTATATCTATTACAAAGTGGGCCTTGTTGGCCTTGCAAATTTCAATTATTCTCCTGTAAATATCGTGGGAAATAGAATCAGGTATGGATCCTCCCATGACTATAATATCTCCCTCTCTAACTCTGGATAGGAAGTAAAGTAGGTCGTCCACATCTTTCTTTGGCACATATGGGGACACCCCTCTAAGTATTGTTTCTTCATTTTGTGATTTAACCTTAATATTTGTTCTAGAATCTTCATCCACATTAATAAAATAGTGTTCAAGCTTTCTTTTTTCAAACCAATCATAGATGAATTTACCTGGGTAACCACCTAGAAAACCAGTTGAAACGCTGGGAATATTTAAATTATGTAGGGTTCTAGATACATTAATTGCCTTACCACCAGGATACTTATGGCTGGCCTTTACCTGTAATAGGTTGCCAGGATCTAGGTCATCAAGATAGACAATCATATCTAAGGTTGGGTTCAATGTAACTGTATATATCATAATTAGCCTCCTTGTCTTAATATTGATATATTATCATTAATATATTATAAATACAATTAAAAAACAGCCCGAAGGCTGTTAATTAGCTCAGTATAAAGCTTCTAGTCTGTGATATCTTTCGCATCTTCAACTGGATTTTCATCCGGTGAAGAAGGGCTTTCACTAGTCACTTTTTCCTTGGTTATCTCATATTTGTTGTCTAAGATATCCATAAATTCTTCACCACTAATGGTTTCTTTTTCTAGAAGATATCTGGAAATCTCATGTAGCTTATCGATATTTTCCTTAAGGATATCTATGGCCTTACTGTGGGCTGAAGATATTATCTCCCTAACCTTATTATCGATTTGCTCTGCAGTACCACCTGAAGCTTGTAATTGGGAATCTCCTCCCAGGTATTGGTTGGTTACTGTCTCTAGAGCAATAAAGTCAAATTCATCAGTCATACCAAATCTGGTTACCATGGCCCTGGCAAGCTTGGTAGCTCTTTCAATATCATTGGAAGCTCCAGTTGTCTTGGTATTAAAGATCAATTCCTCTGCTGAACGACCACCTGTTAGGGTAGTGATTTCATTGAAGAGATCTTCCTTGCTCATTAGAACCTTTTCTTCTTGGTCCACCTGCATAGTATAACCTAGGGCACCTGAAGTACGAGGTATGATGGTTATCTTGGTAACAGGGGCAGAATGGGTTTGCATGGCAGCTACTAGGGCGTGGCCAACTTCATGGTAGGCTATCATTTCTTTTTCTTTTTCTGAAATAACAGCATTTTTCCTCTTTTGACCAGCTATAACAACTTCTACAGATTCTTGTAAATCAGCCTCTGTAACTTCATTTCTACCTTCTCTTACGGCCCTAAGGGCTCCTTCATTTATAATATTGGCCAGGTCTGCTCCAGAAGAACCAGCAGTCATCCTAGCTATATTTTTGAAATTCATATCGTCCACGTGCTTTATCTTTTTAGCGTGAACCTTTAAAACAGCTTCTCTTCCAGCTAGATCAGGAAGTTCCACCCTAACCTGTCTATCAAATCTACCAGGTCTCGTTAAGGCTGGATCCAATATTTCAGGTCTATTGGTAGCAGCCAAGATAATAACTCCGCTGGAACCATCAAAACCGTCCATTTCATTAAGTAGTTGGTTTAGGGTTTGTTCCCTTTCATCATTTCCTCCAACTCCAGCTGTGTCTCTCTTCTTACCTATTGCGTCAATCTCGTCAATAAAGACTATACAAGGAGCCTTTTCATTGGCTTGCTTAAACAAGTCTCTAACTTTTAAAGCACCCAGTCCCACAAACATCTCAACGAATTCTGAACCAGATATGGAGAAGAAGGGAACATTTGATTCTCCGGCAACTGCCTTGGCTAGTAGAGTCTTACCTGTTCCAGGAGGTCCAACTAAAAGAACTCCCTTAGGTGAAACAGCCCCTATTTCAGCATATTTCTTAGGATTATGTAGAAAATCTACAACCTCCAATAAACTGTCCTTGGCCTCATCTTGACCGGCAACATCCTTAAAGGTCTTACCTGTTTGGGCCTTAACATATACCTTAGCATTGGCCTTGCCAAAGCTCATGGCATTTGATCCTCCGCCCATCATTTGCTTGGTAAGTAGTCTACCAAATCCAAAGATGATAACTAGAGGTAGGATCCAAGTAAGTAAGAATAAAATAATTGGATTAGTTGGCTTATTTATTACGGTGCCAAAGTTTGCTCCAGAACTTACAAGTTTTTCTGTAATATCAGGATCTCTCCATTTACCTACTTTATATAATTTTTCTTTTCCGTCCTTATCTTTAGCTGTAAATTTATACTCATAAGTGTCTTCTTGTACCTTTATTACTTCTTTTTTATCAAGCATTTCTATAAATTTATTATAGTTAACCTCTGTAACCGGATCAGTTATTAAAAGGGGTTTAACTATAGAATTTAATAAAATTAATAGAATCAAACCAATAATATAGTAGTAATATAGTGGTTTCTTTTCATTACTTCCATTTGATTTCATAAAATCACCTCATTTTCTGTCATCTATTATGAATTAGTATATCATAGTTATTATATTATAGTATATAATGGAATTGCGTTTAAATAATGTATAAGCTATATTAAACATTAGATGTTTGTAATATACCCAGGATGGGTATATTAACTTAGAAATGAAAACTAATAATAAATTTTAGGGGGAATTATGAAAGTATTAAATGAAATTGAATTTGTAAAATCTGTTGAGGAAAGTGAAGATTTAGTTCTAGTGGATTTTTACGCTGAATGGTGTGGTCCTTGTAAGATGATGGCTCCAATTTTAGATCAAATATCAGAAGAAGTTAAGGACTTTGCCAAGGTTTATAAGGTTGATATTGATGAAAGCCAAAACTTAGCAGTAAAATATGACATTATGGCTGTACCAACCATGAAAATATTTAAAAATGGTGAAGTGGTTGAAGAAATAGTAGGTTTCCAACCAAAAGACGGAATAATCGACAAATTAGAAGGTCATAAATAGGAGAAGCAAATGTTAGATGTGGCAATAATTGGTTCTGGTCCAGCAGGTTTATCAGCAGCAATTAATGCAAAGACCAGAAATAAAGAGGTTGTTGTATTTGGTAAGTTAGATGGTAGCAGCAAGGTAAAAAGAGCTGAAAAAATAGACAATTACTTAGGTTTCTTAAACATTTCAGGTGAAGACCTAATGAATAACTTTCTCTTCCATGCCAAGGATAGGGGAATAGACATTAGAGATGAAAAAATCCAAAGGGTTTATTCAATGGGGGATTTCTTTGCCCTTGAATTAAAAAGTGGCGATATGATCCAGGCCAAGTCTGTAATTATAGCCAGTGGGGTTGAAGTTAAAAAACCACTAAAAAAGGAAATGGACTTTTTAGGTGCGGGGGTTAGTTACTGTGCCACTTGTGATGCAGCCCTTTACAGGGATAAAAAGGTCGTTGTCATAGGTATGAATGAAGAGTCTATAGAAGAAGCTAACTTTATTAGTGAAATAGCTAAGACCACAATCTTTATTAACCTATACAAGGAAGATATAGAATTAAATGAAAATATTACAGTAATTAAAGATATACCTTTAGGTTTTGAAGGAAGGGACAAGGTTAGCAAGTTGGTTTGTAAAAATTCAGAAATTTTTGCAGATGGATTCTTTATAATTAAGGATTCTAAAAGTGCTGATCAGTTGGTTCCAGGCCTTCAAGTTGAAGAAAACCATATTAGGGTTGACTCTAGTATGCAGACCAATATAGAAGGTTTATTTGCCTGTGGAGATGTGGTAGGTCTACCTTATCAAATAGGAAAAGCTGTTGGAGAAGGCAATATTGCTGGCCTAAAGGCTGCAAGTTATGCCAATAAAAAATAAGGGGGTAGCCCTTTATTTTTTTGCTTTAATTGAAGATTAAAAAACAATATGATAAAGTATAGTTAACTAAGTATGCGCGATATTATAGGAGGCATTATGAATAAAAACACTTTAGCAATAAACACAATTAGGGTATTATCTTCAGAAATGATCGACAAGGCCAACTCAGGACACCCGGGCTTACCCTTGGGAGCAGCACCTATGGCCTATACCTTATTTGACAAGGTTATGAGACACAATCCTAAAAATCCTAACTGGATAAACAGGGATAGATTTATATTATCAGCAGGGCATGGTTCAGCATTATTATATTCACTATTACACTTATATGACTATGGTCTAACTATAGAAGACTTAAAGGGATTTAGACAATTTAACAGTTTAACTCCAGGCCACCCAGAGTTTGGTCACACTAGAGGAGTTGAGGCTACAACAGGACCTCTTGGACAAGGAATGGCAATGGCAGTTGGTATGGCAATGGCAGAAGCACACTTGGCAGCTAACTTTAATACAGATGATTATAAGCTGATAGACCACTATACATATACTATAGTTGGGGATGGCTGTATGATGGAAGGAATAACCAATGAAGCAGCTTCCTTGGCAGGAACTCTAGGCCTAGACAAGCTAATTGTTTTATATGATTCAAATAATATATCCATAGAAGGAAATACTGATATAGCCTTTAGAGAAAATGTATCAGATAGATATAGGGCCCTAGGTTGGGATGTTTACTATGTGGAAGATGGAAATGATACAGAAAAGATTTTAGCTACTATAGAAAAGGCTAAGGAAAATAAAGAACAACCTGCATTTATAGAAATAAAAACTAAGATTGGTTACGGTTCAAGCTTGGAAGGCAGTGAAAAATCACATGGTGCCCCATTGGGAGCTGAAGGAACCAAGCTATTAAAGGAAAACTTATCCTATGACTACCAAGAAGAATTCTTTGTACCAGAGGAAGTTAAAGAACATATAGCAGAAACCTTAGATAGATTAAATGATGAAGAAAAAGAATGGAACAAGTTATATGAAAACTATAAGATAGATAATCCAGAAAAAGCTAGAGAATTGGATGCCTTCTTAAATAGAGAAGTTCCAACAGACTATCTAGACAGCGATGAATACTATGAATTTGCAGATGCTATGGCATCTAGAGCATCTTCAGGAGAAGCCTTAAACAGAATAGCTGATAGAGTAGGTCATTTATTTGGTGGTTCAGCAGACCTTTCACCTTCAAATAATTCAACTATGAAATCATTTGAAAGCTTTAGCAAGGAGAACTATAAGGGAAGAAACCTACACTTTGGAGTTAGGGAACATGCCATGGGAGCAATAGCAAATGGTATAGCCCTACATGGTGGACTTAGTCCTTATGTGGCGACCTTCTTCGTATTCTCAGACTATATGAAGCCAGCTATTAGAATGTCAGCTCTTATGAAACTTCCAGTAACCTATGTGTTTACTCACGATAGTATAGGAGTTGGGGAAGACGGACCTACCCACCAACCAATAGATCAAATGGCCATGTTAAGAGCCATACCAG